>NZ_BAABJG010000055.1:0-547863 GCF_039543185.1 Paenibacillus vulneris
CCTTCTCGTTCAGCTACCACCTTGTAGCTCGATGAGCCTCCCAAATAAGCCATGACTGCCTTCAATTTGAAATCTTCTGTATACGTCTGGAATGTTTGTCCCTTTTTAGCCATAAAAAAATCCCCTCCAAGTGGCACTTGAACCTCCATGATAACATGAAGGTTTTTTTGAGTGTCTACTTGAAGGGGATAATACCAGATGTGATGTAAGCTTTTTTATTATGGACTATCGGCACATCTTATAGCGCCTCGTGCTCTTGGATATAGCTTAGCAAACGGTCGCAACCCTCGCTAACCATATCATATACTTCATCAAAGTTCCCCGTATAGTAAGGATCGGGTACATCTTCGACCGAACGGTCAGGGACAAACTCCAGCAGCTTCTTCAGTACCGTCTTGGAGCCGGACGGCATCATCGCCTTGAGGTTGCTCATATTGCTGGAGTCCATGGCAATGATGTAATCGAATCGGCCGAAATCGGCCGGTCCTGTTTGCCGTGCCTGAATTCCGCTATAGTCAATGCGATGCCGGTCCAGTATCCCGCGGGTGCCTTGATGCGGCGGATGACCGACATGCCAGTCTCCCGTTCCGGCCGAGTCCACCTCGATCTTATGGCCCAAACCGGCCGATTTGACTTTAGCGCGAAAAACAGCCTCCGCCATCGGTGAACGGCATATATTTCCTAAACATACGAACAGAACGCGAATCATGGAATGATCCTCCGCTTTAGGATTGAAGTGCTTGCTGCTTCACTTCAAGCATCCAGCCGAACGGATCTTGTACTTTCCCTTGTTGAATGGAAGTCAATGTATCATACAGCTTCTGGGACAGCTCTCCCGTTTGACCGTTATTAATGATCATTTGGTGTCCGTTGTAATACAGGTCGCCGACAGGCGAGATTACCGCAGCCGTTCCTGTACCGAACGCTTCCTCCAAGGTTCCGTTCTTATGAGCTTCGACGATTTCATCGATGCTGATTTGACGCTCTTCGATAGGAACATTCCAATGCTTAAGCAGCTGGATCATCGAATTCCGGGTAATCCCGTCCAAAATACTGCCGCTAAGCTCCGGAGTAACGACCGTGCCGTTAATTTTGAAGAACACGTTCATACTGCCCACTTCTTCGATATACTTCTTGTGAACGCCGTCAAGCCATAGTACTTGGGAGTACCCTTTGGCTGTAGCTTCTTCCTGCGCTCTCAAGCCGCTTGCATAGTTACCTGCAGTCTTCGCATTACCTGTACCGCCTTTTACGGCACGAACATAGTCGGATTCGACATAGATTTTTACCGGATGGATGCCTTCCGCATAGTAAGCGCCAACCGGAGACATGATGATCATAAATTTATAGTTCAACGACGGGGATACCCCCAAGGTAGCTTGGTCGGCAATGATGAACGGACGAATATATAACGAATTGCCTTCCAGAGAAGGAATCCAGTCTTGGTCCACCTGGATAAGCTGCTTCAGCGCTTCGAGGCAAACCTCGCCGTCGATGGCCGGGATGCTCATGCGTTCGTTGGAACGGTTCAGTCTTTTGAAGTTTTGATCCGGACGGAACAAAAGAATTTTACCGTCGGAGCCTTTATATGCCTTAAGCCCTTCAAATACGGTCTGGCCGTAATGAAACACTTTTGCAGCAGGGTCCATCATAATAGGCTGATATGGAATGATGCGAGGGTCGTACCAGCCGCGGCCTTCTTCATAATCCATAATGAACATATGGTCCGTAAAATATTTACCGAAAGGAAGCTTCGCCTCATCCGGCTTTTGCTTTGGTGTTGTTGTACGTTCGATTCTGATAGAAACAT
The DNA here is from genome assembly GCF_039543185.1 of Paenibacillus vulneris. Classification (NCBI taxonomy): domain Bacteria; kingdom Bacillati; phylum Bacillota; class Bacilli; order Caryophanales; family Paenibacillaceae; genus Paenibacillus; species Paenibacillus vulneris. The sequence continues at coordinate 1,811 of NZ_BAABJG010000055.1, forward strand.
TCGACATAGATAACATCCCCTTACCATAATTATCTTACTTATTAGTTGAATCGTATCACTTGATTAGGTATATTAAAAATATCTGTTTTATGGGGTTCCCATACCTATTAGGTATTGAGAAAGAAAGGAAGAGCTCATTGGATATCCGACAATTACGCTATTTTCTCGCTATCGCCCGCGAAGGCCAAATTACCCGCGCCGCCAAGGCTCTGAACATGGAGCAGCCGCCTTTAAGCCGGCAGTTAAAGCTTATGGAGCAGGAGCTCAATGTCACCTTGTTCGACCGAAATGGCAATAAGCTGAGTCTGACGCATGCCGGTGAGCTGCTTCAGCGCAAAGCCGAAAGCCTGCTGCAGCAATTCAACGAAACCATTCAAGAGGTCAAAGAGCTCGAAGAAGGCATGAGCGGCATGCTGGCTATAGGCTCCGTCGTGTCCTGCATATCGCTTATTCCCCCTCGAATCGAGAGGTTTCGCCAGTTAAATCCCCGGGTCACTTTCAAAATACTGGAGGGGGATCATTATTTGCTGGGCTACCATCTGGAAAAAAGACAGATCGAGCTGGTTGTGGCCCGCTTGCCGTTCGAATCCGCTTCCGAATCTCAGCCTTATTCCGTCCTGCCGCTTCCTTCAGACCCGTTCGTAACGGTTCTGCCAAGCAGCTGGTGTACGGACCCCGGCAAAGATTCGATGGACATGCTTGAGCTGGCCAATTATCCCTTCCTGACGCTCAAAACGGATAAAACGACCGGCTTGCACGAGAAAGTAATGAATGAGTGCCGCCGTCACGGCTTCGAGCCCACCGTCATATGCGAATGCTCCAGCGTAGCCATCATTATGGCGCTTGTCGAAGCAGGCATCGGAGCTACGGTATTCCCGAAATCGGTCATGGCGTCCTTCCCGCTTCCCAATGTCAAGGTTCTGACCATCCGGGATGCGGCGTTTCAATCGGATGTCGGCTTATTATGGCTGAAGGACCGCTATTTGTCTAAAACCGCCCAGCGTTTCATCGACATTTTCTCGGACAATCAGCCGCAGGAGGATTAACCCCTTGGAGCCCACAGCATAATAGATACCCCGACGATGCAGACGGCTGCGCCGATCCAGTCGTATAGATCGGGGATTTTTTTATCGACCATCCATCCCCATAACACCGCCATAACGACAAAGACGCCACCGTAAGCGGCATATACACGTCCAAAGCTGGGAAAGCTTTGAAGGGTCGGCAGGATTCCGTACACAACCAGAATCAGGCTTCCGGCGATTCCGTAACTAAGCGGCCTGGATTCGCGAAGCCAGAGCCATACCAGGTAACCCCCTCCGATTTCGGCCAACCCGGCAAGAACAAATAAGACGATGGCAAACATCATGACTCTACTCCTTATTATGCATTCTATCTCATTTTGGTCATCACTTGTATTTCGCCAGCAAGGCTTATCTCCAAGTATAAAAGCTGCTGATTTGCCTACTCTAGGTACAGGAAGGAGGATGACAAGTGAATAATGAGCAGCTTCAGAAGCTCGAGCATGAATTCGACCGAAAGCTGACGGAAGGCGAGGCTGAAGAAATCAAGCACGCCCCTATCACGCGTACAGAGATTGAAAACCCGGATGCGCTTCCCATTGAAAACATTACGACCAGCGCAGCTCTTGGACTAATGCCTCAGGAGCATAGATACTGACTTTCGCCAAAGGCGCTATATATTTATTTTACACCATGATTCGACATCTTGCCTATGAAAATAACGATCTTCTATGTATTTTTCAAGCGATCCGAGCTGCCGTTTCACATCCGATGATCTCGGTACGCTGCCAAGTCTAGTGAAAATAAAAAAGCTGCCCGATAATAACTATCATCGGGGCAGCTTTTGACTGCTTGGAAAGCAAGCTTCGGCTGAGTTACTTGCCAAGGAAGGAGTTCAGCATCCATACGTGCTTCTCCAGTCCGGCATGAATGCCCAACAGCAGATCTCCTGTTGTTTCATCCTGCTGCTCTGACGCAGCCTTCATACCGGCCTTCAGCTCCTCAATCAGGACACGGAAGTCCTGAACAAGCTTCTCTACCATTTGTTCCGCATCCTCTCCCCCTTCGGCATCCTGGACAGAGGCTAATTTCAATGCGCCTTGGAGCGTCGCCACCGGGCTGCCTCCGAGTGACAGCAGCCGTTCAGCCAATACATCGATATGCAGAGCAGCTTCCGTATACAGCTCCTCAAACTTGGTATGGAGCGTAAAGAATTGATGGCCTTTTACATACCAATGAAAGTTATGCAGCTTGATATGCAGCACAGTCCAGTTAGCAATTTGACGGTTTAAGATCTCGTTCAGGTTCGTACTCATGATGATATCCCTCCTAAATGATTAATGTTGTACGGCTTGAAGTCCGGACTCTGCGTTCTCCAAAAAACGTTCGCAATCCAGGGCTGCCATACATCCTGTCCCTGCCGCGCTTATAGCTTGGCGGTAGCGGCTGTCTTGTACGTCTCCGCAGGCAAATACGCCTGGAATGTTCGTCTCGGTTGTGCCTGGCTTCACCAGCAAATAACCATGATCATCCATAGTCAGCTGACCATCGAGGAACTTGGTATTCGGTGTGTGGCCGATGGCAATGAAGATCCCGTTCGTCTCGATAATTTCCTCTAAGCCTGTCTCGTTATTTCTGACCTTCAGACCCGTTACCCCTTGCTCTCCACTAACGACTTCCAATGGGGTCCGGTTTAGGCTCCAGCTGATTTTAGGGTTTTGTTTGGCGCGGTCCTGCATAATTTTCGATGCGCGCAGCTCGTTCCGACGATTAACCACGATCACTTCCGATGCGAATCGGGTCAGGAAGTTCGCCTCTTCCATCGCGGAATCTCCGCCGCCGACCACGATGATTTTTTTATTGCGGAAGAAAAAGCCGTCACAGGTTGCGCAGGTGCTGACACCGCGGCCGACATTATCTCTCTCGCCCGGAATGCCCAAATATTTGGCGGAAGCCCCGGTTGATACAATAACCGACTCGGCTTGAATTTCCCCCATGCCTTCCACCCAAAGGGTGAACGGACGTTTGGAGAAATCGACTTTGTTTACCCAGCCGGTTTTGAATTGAGCGCCAAATCGTTCTGCCTGCTTACGCATATTCGCCATCAATTCCGGTCCCATGATTCCTTCAGGAAATCCCGGGAAGTTCTCGACCTCTGTCGTCGTCGTTAATTGACCGCCTGGCTCCGGTCCTTCGATCACCAACGGGTTCAGATTGGCTCTTGCCAAATAGATTGCAGAAGTTAATCCCCCTGGGCCTGTTCCAATTATCACTGTTTTGTACATAAAGAGCGCCTCCTTAAGCTGTTCTTTGTTTATATTTAAACTATGTCTAAAATTGATTTGGTAAATGTATCTTAACACTCTGCTGAGTAAGTTTCATGAAGATCTGATGAAGACACTATGAATATTTCATGAAGAGATTTCCAGAAGGATTCCAGATCCATTTTCATAAAAAAAAGGTGAGCATTAGACTTGCGTAAAAAATAAAAAACCGTACCTTGTAAGATACGGTTGAAGTATTCCTGTTAAGATCGTTCTCTCGCCAGCTTCGGCTGCACCGGCACGTTGGATTCCAGTCCATCCTGCTGCCGGGACAGCTGAAACAGCATGAACCAGATGAGCACGAAGCCTGCGATTTGTGCCATTGTAATGGCTTGATGAAAGACGAGCCAGTTGACAAAAACGCCGATAGCCGGGAAAAACAGCTCTGCCAATGTCGCAAAAGATGCCTTCGTATTGGATAACCCCCGATAATACAGCAGTAGGCTGAACAAACCGGGCAAGAAGGCTTGCAGCACCAGGTTAATCGATACGCCCGCCCAATCGCCGGCCTGAGTCGGGAAGTGCCATGCTTCTCCGCCTAACCAGGTTGTGAAGAACAGCAGCGGCAGCGCAAGAATGAACCGAAGTGCAGTTACTGATTCGAATGGCAGCTTATCCAGCAGCAGCCGTCCCATGACGGTCGAGCCGCCCCATAATGCAGCTGCTCCTATAGATAGCAGGCCTCCTACGACCCCGAATTCCGATAGTCCATTGAACGGAAACGATACACCGAAGGTTAGCAGATAGGTTCCCACAAGAGCCATCACAATAAAGATGGAGAACTTCGCGGGCAATTTCTCCTTCAAGATCCATCTAGCCATCAGAATTGCGAATAACGGCTGAAGCTTCTGCAACAGCAGGACACCGTTCAGGTTGCCATGAGCAAAAGCGGAGGTAAACATGATCGTTGCAATGGCGGAACCGCCCCAAGAGATAAATATAAGCGCGACAATGTGCTTGAGTGTCAAGCCATGGATTTTGCTTCGATATATCCATAACACCGGTACGGAATATAAAAGCAGGATGAGATGCTCCATTAATACGATTTGCGATGATGTGAAAAATTTCAGAAGCAATATTCGGAACAAGGGGTCTACTCCCCATAAAGCGGCTCCTAGCGCTACGAGCCATACCCCGCTCCGGCTGCCAGGCTTAGATCGTTCCGGACTTTCCGGTGATGCTGTCAATGTGTGTTCCATCCCCATAACCTCCTGTTATTATAAAAGGAAGCTTCGAAAGAAAGACAGCCCCGTTATCAGCAATGTGACAACGGGGCGTACTTAAACAGGCATGGATCTGGAAAAATTTTCATACGAAAATAAACGTACCAGAAATACACGCTTGTTCTGACCTTCTCCCATCCGGACTGTACCGTCGGCTTTGGAATTTCACCAAATCAGTCGTTAATTGCCAATTTAAGCAGATTAACGAGTCGCGGGCTGCAGGCAATAATCTTGCCTTTCACCGCCGGTTGGGAATTTCACCCTACCCCGAAGATCGACCAATATTCTATTTTTTCCATTCCTCATATGTCTTATGGTGCTTCATTAATCAACACGGTTCAGGCAAAAGAGGCTTTGTATTACAAATTGGGTCGATACGAACTTCCTTAAACGAATTATATAGCAACTATATAAATAAAAGCAATACCCTAATAAAGATTGCCGTGTCCTTTGTCCTCCTAGCTGAACTCATCCCTCAGAGCCTATCGCTCGATGCCCCGGAATAATCAAGAGCACCGATGCAGATTCTAAGAAAGCAGGAGCAATAATGAAAACGGAGGAAGCTATGGACAACAATCGACAAGACGACCTGATTGAAAAAGAAATCGAAGCCACCGACACGGGATCAGTTCCGGAAGGTGTGAAGCCCTACGTCGACATCATTGGAGATGAGAAGATGGATGCGTTCGGTAATCCGGCATCCAATTTTGAGCGATAACAAGGAGGACTCTTTCGTTGGATAAAGAGCAAGCAAGAAAACAAGTGCGGGCCATCTCTGATGCTACCGATGTGTTGAATACCCCGGAAGAGCTTGAAGCCTACAACCAGCTTATCGAGGAATCGGAGAGGACTACGCCTGAAACCTGCAGAGCTAGTCTCGACGGCAACTGATAACCTTCAAAACCGCCTATAATTAGGTGGTTTTATTTATTTGGTACGCCTCCACGCATTTGCGGCAAATGCACACTTGGCCCCTCAACGCTGCCGGGATTTGGTCCCGCAAGGCTTGAGGAACCTTGGTATGAAAGCACCAGCATTCGCCGCTGCCGACGCTGCATTCATTCACACCGCCGCATAAAGGGCATCTCTTTCCGTTATGAAGATCGCTGCTCATCCCCATCCCCCTCGTATCGGAAATTTGAGTAACCTTCTGATTCCCTTTGATATCACTACATATTACAAATAGGAATGAAGGTTGATTCCATATAAAAAAAGTTACGCTGACGACGGTAATATACCGAAGCCAGCGTAGTCTCGCTTAATGAGTTATTTGATTTCATCCACCGCGGCAGGCTATTTAGTCTGTACTTTCAAATCCGGCGTCAACGTGATATTGCTCTTTGGCTTCTCAATTTTACCGCTTTCTTTCAAGTATTTCTCAACCAGCATATCCGCAGGGACTCCTCTGACCTCCATCCAGCTAATGTAAACATCACCGAAGGTTTTTTCAAAATAGTCCGATGTAAGAGAGTTATTGAATTCAGCAAATAGTTTATGTACATTCGAAAGCTTTCCCTGCAATTTCTTTCCGTTAGAGTCGGTCCACTGGATGATTTGATCAGGATCAAAATCTCGTGCATCTTCAATCTGAACCTGGATAGAAATGATAGTACCTCTACTATTGTTTTTAAAATAAATTCTGGCTATATCTTCATACTCATGTCCTTTTAAAATTTCCCAGCCCGCCATATCACCTTCTGCTGGAACTGCATAAAGTCCGCTTCCCGTTGCAGTGTCGACAGGCTGGGGTTCAGGAGCATTAGTTTCTGCAGGAGGCTCCGGCTCGGTAACATTAGTTTCTGCAGGAAGCTCTGAGGAGTCCCTTTCCTTTCTTTGCCCTATATATGCAGTTGAAGTTACTTCATCGAATGCCACCGGCATATCGAGTGACTCAGCCACAGCCCTCATAGCAACATAGGTAGTACCATTATATAAAATGTTGTTTTGTGCAATTTCTTTGCCATGAACCTTTACCTTAACGGTATTTAAATCTACCGCTATCTTATCATTTTTCTTGGGCATGATCGGATCATGGCTTGGAGTCGCGGGCTTCACGACATCCCATGAAGCTATATCTGAGTTCCCGGGAGAAAATTCGCCTGCACCTATTTGTCCAATATAGGCTGTTTTCGTTTTATCATAATAGTTTGCGGCAATGCCCAGCATAGCAGCTACATCTCGAATAGGAATATACGTAGTCCCCTGATAAAGAATATTATTGCTGTTCACGGTTTCCCCGTTGACCTTGACGGTGATTTGATTAAAGCCAACATCGATCTGTTGTGATTGCTGGGCATAAACCGCGCTTTGTGACGAAATGAGCAGAATGGCGCCAAATGCCAGGACTTTTAATCTATTTTTCAATGCACACACTCCTCTAATAGGATAGATTTCCTATTATTATATCAGCAGAGGATGTATTTGTAACCAATATTTTCTATTTAAGTCTTTTATACTAGACTTGCCGACTCTTCTGATTCTCCGAAAGTCTATTTCCCCGCTGCACGCCCGCTATACTTTCTCTGAACCCGAAGCAGACGCAGATAAAAGCCCGACGCGGCGAAGGTAAGTCCTATGGTAATCCCCAGCCAAAAGCCATACGGTCCCCAATCCGTGTATGCAGCCAGTACATAGCCGGTCGGCATACCAATGACCCAATACGCAACCAATGCGATAATAAAGGGGAAGGTTACATCCTTATAGCCGCGGAGCACCCCCTGCAGCGAAGCTTGAGCCGCATCGGACAGCTGGTAGACGATAGCGAAAAGAAGGAACTGCTTGGTCAGCTGCACTACCTCCGGATTATCGGTATAAAAGTATGCGATTTGTTCGCGGAACACGTACAAAAAGATCGAGCTGACCGCCAAAATGCCGATAGCCATCAGCACCCCGAAACGGCTGTACTGCTTTGCATCCTTGTATCTTCCGCTCCCCACCTCATAAGCAATAATAATCGTCAAAGACATGGAGATGCTTAACGGAATCATGAACAAGAGGGTCGTAAAGCTAATAGCAGCCTGGTGAGCTGCGATGGTAACTGTATTAAACATCATGCCCATCAGCAGCGTAACGACGGAAAAGATGCTCGCTTCAAAAAATACGGAAAGCCCCATCGGAACGCCGATCTTGAGCTGCTCCTTCCATGCTTTCCAGGAGGGTGCGAACCATTCTGCAAATAACCGGTACCTTCTCATCGCCTCTACTTTGAACGTCATCCAGATGCTGATGAAGAAAATGAGCCAATATGTAATGGCTGTCGCATAACCCGCCCCGATTCCTCCCAGCTTGGGAAAGCCCCAGTTTCCGAAGATCAGCAAGTAATTGATAAGCACATTCACCGGCACAGCGATCAGCATGATGGACATCGAAATTCTCGTTAAGCCATGCGCATCAAAAAAGTATCGGAGCACGCTCGAAAGGAATAACGGAATAATCCCGATCGACAGCCCTATCAAATAGTGCTTGGCAATGTGATGAACGGCCGGCTCCAAATTCATGCCGGTCAAGATCGGATTCAGAACAAATCCGCCCGCAATGACAATCACTACAGCCAACAACAGCGATAAGTATAGCGCTTGGGTTACGGTCTTCGAGATTTGCCGCAGCTCCCCCTTGCCATATAGCTGGGCGACCATGGGTGACACCGCAAGCAGAATGCCGTTCAAGCCCACGGATACGGGCATCCACAGGCTTGCTCCTATAGCCACGCCTGCAAGATCATGAGTGCCTGCTCTGCCTGACATCATCGTATCGAATAAAGTCATCAGATTCAGGCTGATTTGCGTCATCAGAATCGGACCCAGAATCGAAAAAAACTGAATGATTTTCCCCTTATATGTAGATTCATGCTGCATATAACCCCTTCTCCTTTCCAAACACAAAAAAAGAAGAGCGTTGGCCTACGCCCTTCTTCAGCATCCCATTGTACCTAATCTTAGCTTTTACGTCAAACCGTTAACGAATGCAAGTTAGGATTTAAATTTGCGCCAATCCATCCCGCTGTTCTCCAGCAGGTAGCCAAAGTCGCTCTCAAGACGCTTCTGCTCCGCTTTACGCGATTCCTCCGCCTCTTTGCGGTTTTTCTCCCGCTGTTCAGCTTCTTTGGCTCTCATATCGTCAGCCTGCGACTTCAGTTTATTCACTATCTCCGGATTCAGCAAATCCTTCAATGTTGCCGGTTTATCGCTTGCTTCCGGCTTAGCAGCAGGTTGTCTTTTTTTGACCATGTCCTCACCTCTTGCCTGTTTATGCATCATCAGATAATAGGATAACTTCGTTTAAAGGTATGGTACTCCCAAGCTCTTCGAATGTCAAACCCGAAACCGGTATCCCGCCCCCCATACCGTTTCAATGTATTGAGGGTTATTGGTGTCCATTTCTATCTTCTCCCGCAGCTTGCGGATATGAACGGTCACCGTCTGAGTATCTCCGAGGGAATCTACACCCCAGATCCTTTCGAACAGATGGTCCTTGCTGAAAACCCGGTTCGGATGCTTGGCAAGAAAATAAAGCAGGTCAAATTCTTTATTCGTCAGCGAGATTTCCTGTTCATTCAGAAATACCCGGCGCGCTTCATTATCGATCTCCAATCCGCGGATCACGATGAGGTCTGTAGATTTCTTACTGCCGATAAGACGCTCATACCGGGCCAGATGAGCTTTGACTCTTGCGACCAGCTCGAGCGGTTTGAACGGTTTCGTAATATAATCATCCGCACCGAGCCCCAGCCCCCGGATCATGTCCACATCGTCCGTCTTGGCCGTGACCATCAGCATCGGCAGGTCGCGCTTCGCCCGAATCTGCTTGCATAGGTCAAAGCCGTTCACTTTGGGCAGCATAAGATCAAGAATGATCAAATCATAATCTCCATGCAGCCCGAGCCTCAAGCCCTCTTCCCCATCCATGGCAATATCGGCTCTAAAGCCGTTAATTTCCAAATAATCTCTCTCCAGCTCCGCTATCGACTGTTCGTCTTCAATAATCAAGATACGTTTCATCTCAGCACCATCTTTATTTGATCTTGGCGGGCAGGGTCATCGTGATCCGAGTCCCTTGCCCCAGCACGCTTTGAGCTTCTATATGTCCGCCATGTCCGTCTATGATTTGTTTGGCTATGGCAAGCCCCAATCCGCTTCCCCCAGTAAGCTGATTCCTCGACTGTTCCGCCCGATAGAATCTGTCGAAAATATGTGGCAAAGCTTCCGGAGCTACGCCCGCTCCATTATCCGATATTTCAATAACAATGGAGGCATTTGCTTCGTAAGCCCGCAATCCAATCCTTTTTTCCGGTTTATCCATATATTTCACACAGTTATCCATAATATTCGAGATCACTCGTTTGAGCTTATCCCGATCAATGGAAGCCTGTGTTATTGGCGATACTTGAAGATCTGTCTCGAATAGTATTCCTTTTTTATCCAGCTCGAACTGCAGCTCCTCCGCCCAATCCTGCAAAAAAGCCGCTGCATGAACGGATTCAAATTGAAACGGAAGCCGTTTCAAATCCAGCTTGGAATACAGGAACAGCTCATCGATCAGACGCCCCATTTCCCCTGCTTTGGAGGATATGGTCTGAATATATTTATTCATCTTGTCCGGCGTATCCGCTACCCCGTCCTGAATTCCGGCGACGTAGCCTTGAATGGCCGTTAATGGTGTTTTCAAATCATGAGAAATGTTCGAGATCAGTTCCTTCCGGTTCTCTTCATATTGCAGCTGGGTTTGAATGGACTGCTGAAGCTGATGCCGCATTTCTTCGAATGCGAGCCCCAATTGTGCTATCTCATCGCGCCCGTTCAACCGCACCTGAAAGTCCAGATCGCCTTCCTTAATTCGCTTAGCCGCTCTTTCCAGCTGCCGGAGCGGGACAATAATGCTCTTTGAAACGAAATAGGTCAACGAACCATTCGTAACGACTAATATAACGAGCATGGAAACGAACAGTGCAGGAAAAAATTTGCGTGCAAAATTAACGAAAGGACTTACCTTGCTCAGGATGAAAACCGTTCCCGGATGCGAATCGGCATACCAAAAATCCATTTGTACAATCGAATACAATTCATTGCCTACCCGCTTGGTCGGCACTATTTCCCTGTGGCCAGCTCTTTCAAAGGACGGCAGCTGATTCAATAGCTCGGAATGTTCAAACTCCTCGGATACATAAGTCAACTGCTCATCCTTCCTCACCGCCAAACCGGAACCGTTCGCGGCAAGCTCCTGTGCCATTTCATTCAAATAACTCCTATCTTTGAAAACGACCGGATTGCTCTCGGTATTCCTTCGCAGCTCCTTCATCAATCGCTCCGTCTGGTGACCGGTGAAAGGAATCGACTCGGACCCATACACATCATGAAGATTTTGTAGATCGCCCCGGTATACAATGACAAGCAAAAGAGTGGTCATAAGGATGAGAATCAGCGGAATGATCAGCATTGCCGCATAAGACAGCAATAATTTAAAACGTATGGACACTAGTCATCCTCTCCAACGGTCAAGCTTCTTTACGATTAAAAATAAAGTATCCCAGCGATAAAAACAAGATACAGCTCGAAATCAAAAATATCGCAGCCGTGAAAAGCTTGGATGGCATGACCGAACTATTCAGCCACATCAGATGCCAATCCGTATACGAAATCGGGGAAAAGGACGCTACCTTGCTGGAGAAAAACGGCGCCGCTTTGGCTACTACATACACAACGATCGAAAATGCAAAAGAGCCGCTAGCACTGTTGAACCATTGCGCCAGGAAGATGAACAACGCGGATAAAGCTGCCATAGAGAGCCAGGCCGCACTATAGGCCTTTATGACCTCAGAGCCATGGAAAGTGCCGGACGATCCAAGAAATAAACTGCATAGTACGGTCACAAGTCCCAGCAGCAGTAAAATAGCCGCATTCGCGATCAGAACTGCCAGAGTTTTGGAAGCAAATACCCGAAACCGCGTAATCGGCCGAAGCAGCGACAGCTTTAAGGTTCTTGAGGATACCTCATTAGGGAATAGATCCGCGGCCATCAGGAATATAAAGAGTGGTATCCAGAGAGCTGTATAAAATCCCAGCATATCGATAGGAAAAGTTCGATTGACTGCGACGAGACCCATTAACGGCTGCAGCTTGTGCAGAGATAAGGCAAGCCCTACCGGAAGGATGGCGGAAACTATAAGCATCACGATCGTTTTTTTGCGGTACAGCAGCATATAAAGCTCATTAACCAGGCCCGTTTTCAAGCTATGCATTCCTTATTGCCTCCTTCATTCCCGCCAGCTGCTGAATATAAAACTGCTCCAAGGATTGATTATGCTCTAGTAATCCTGACACGCTGCCTTCCGTCCTCAGCTTGCCGCCGAATAAAATTCCGACCCGATTGCACAGCTGCTCCAGTTCATGAATCATGTGACTCGAAATGAGAAACGTGGTCCCGAGCTCAGCCGAGCATTGCATCACCAGCTGACGGAACATGACCGTTCCCTCGATATCCAATCCGTTCGTAGGTTCATCGAGAATCACAAGCTCAGGGCCTGCTATTATCGACGCCGCCAAGGCTAATTTCTGCTTCATGCCGGTAGAGAACTGCCTGATCTTTTGCGAGCGGGCATGCTGGAGTCCTACGATTTCGAGCACTTCTCCTATGCGATTCTCCTTCAGGTCCGGATAAAATCGGGCAACCATCCGCAAATATTGGTCTGCCGTCAAGAAATCGTGAAAATCGGCGGATTCGATCATGCAGCCTACCTTCCTCATCGCTTGTTCAAATTGATCGGAAATATCGTGACCGAACAAGCGGACAGACCCCTGATCAGGTCGAACTAAGCCTGTAATCAGCTTCAAAAGGGTGGTTTTCCCTGCCCCGTTCGGCCCCAGAAGACCATAAATATCACCAGGATAAAGCTCGAGCTCGATATCCGAAATCCCTCTTTGTTTGCCATAGGATTTGGTTAAGCTGTGAACAGATACGATCCCATTCATCCTGTCCCCTCCTTCCTGTCGATAAGTGCTGCAGCGGATGAGCAGCCTACTTCCCCTTATCCGCTGCAGCGCACAATTATTTATTTATGCTCTTTGTTCTGACGAAAATCTTGTTTCATCGTTTGGACTTGTTTCCCGGTCAAATCGACTGTATCCGGCGTTGTTTGGTTATAACCGGACAGATCCGCGTTCAGATGAAGTGTAAGCACATGTGCCGTTCCTTCCGCATCCTTACCGGAAACCGTTACATCCGCTTGTTGATGCTCAATATAATTGTTCGTGTTAATGTTTGCTTTAACCGCCACTTTGTCAATCTTGATATCCTGCGTCAGCTGTGGAACATTCGCGTTCAAGCTATGCCCGTCAAACGGAATCGCCTTGGTTGAGGACTCGCTATCCGTTTTGTTCTGTTTATGTTCGCTTGTTGCATGCTTGATGGCAATCGGCGCAATAGCATTGACTACTGCGGGAATTTGTGAGTTGTTGAGCTCTATTGCAACCTCTTTGGAGCCGTCCGCTTTATCATTCACCGTCACGTAATCCTTTAAGTTACCTACCAGGGCATCAATCACCGTTTCAACCTGCTGGGACATACCTTCGCTTTCATGCTTTTGGGCCCAATCCCGCTTCTCCTTGCCCTCCTGCTTCACATAATACACATCGCTTGCGCTCGATTTTACAACGGTACCTTCCGCTTGCTTGTAAAAAAGAATCGACTGCTCCGCGCCATTGCCGGCTTTCACCGTTACCGATCCGCTAGCATTATGATTTTGTGGGCTAACCTTAAGTGTTCCGTTCGTGCTAGTCAGCGTATTTCCATTATCCTGCAATACCGATTGCGCCTGAATGCTCACATTTTGAATCGTCTTCGTGTTCTTAAATGCCGATTTGTAAGCGTCATACCCGGAGGTGCTTGCCATAGCGGAAAACCCCGTCGTTATCATGACGACGCTGCTAATGCCGACTGCACTCCCAAACACTACCCATTTCTTTTTCATACTCCAGCCTCCTATGGATTGTAGGTTATCGACTTGCAATACCCATAGTACACGCTAAAAATAAACCGCCCGTGAACCATTTATTAAATATCTATTAACTGTTTACGTAGGTAGGCCGTTTTCCAGTGGGAAAGGGATATACTTGGGGGAGATAACAGAAAAAGAACGGCGGCGTTCCTCCATGTCTGGAACCGCTGTTCTTCTCTTTTTGATGGGCAATGTTTTTCTTAAGGAAGTTATTACATCCCATTTATTTCATAGATTCTTCCCACTCCTGTTTCAAAAGCGAAAAGCATCGATTGTCAAGATACTTCCCTTGGGAGTAAGCATAGCCTCGCAGTATACCTTCTTCTTGAAACCCCATTTTTTGTAATAGGCGAATAGACGGTGCGGCATCTAAATAAGTAAAAGCTTCTATACGGTTCAATCCCATGGTTTCGAAGCCGAAGGTTATGACTTTTTTCAAAATTTCCGACATATACCCTTGCCGCCAATGCTTTTTGGCTAAATCATAAGCGATTTCTCCCCGCGAACCCCGGTTCGTTTCCCAGCCGTTATATCCGCATGTTCCTACCAGCGTACTATCCTCTTTCTTAATAATCCCCCAACGGATAGCCTGGTTCTGTTCATATAATGAGTTCATAAACCGAATTACATCTTCCGCCTGTGCAACATGTTCAAAAGGAGCTTCTCCCATATCTTTAGTCACATCAGGGTCGGAAAAAATCTCGAATACCGCCGAACTATCCTCCAGCGTCATTTGACGTAATAGAAAACGTTCCGTTTCCAATACAGGAAAGGTCTCAAATTTCATTTCAATGCAATACCTCGCTCTCACAAATATAGCGGCATAAGGAGCACCGCCAAGATATCCTGTAGTACATCATAACATGAATTATACGTTTAGTAAAAAACTATACGGTCACTTGATATACGAGGACTTTCCTTACGGCTTCAATTGTTCTACTCTTCCATCAGATTTTGCAGATATTGCTTATAGTCGAAGCCCAGCTCATGGCTGACTTCTTCGTCGATTGCTCTCAAAGCCTTTGCTACGGCTGCATAACGGGGACTTAAGGTTTCCAGCATATCACTGAACGGAGAACCAAGCGTAAGATTGGGCAAGTCTTTAGACTTACTCATCAATTCGGAAATCTGCTTTCTGAAGCTGGAGTCCTGACGAATTTTTTCGATTTGTCCCATAATATTCGCCTTCAACCCGGCCAGCACTGCAGGATCGTTCCGTAATATGCCTGTGTATAGGCTTGCATTGCTTTCCTTGAGCTTCCCTATACTAATCTGATCGTCGGAAGCGATCCATTGACATAGATAATGGTCCTCGGGGACGGGTGGGATGTCATCCAATAGATCCACTAACTGCTGAACCCGGTTCTTTGATTCCGTCGTATCTATAAGAATATCGTCTAAAAAAGGATACAACGATACTTCAACAAATTGTCCGAATATTCCCGGGAATGCCGTTCTAATCTTTCTGCTCAAAGTGACCATCATATCATCCGGTTGACCAAATTGCTCCGCTAATATAGATACGGGCGTTCCTTTGGCCAGTTCTTCCCTCAATGCCCGGATCGTCTGCTGCTTAAGCTTCAGATCTGTAGCATGGCGCTCCATCTCGCTCTCTTGCTTCAAGAGCTCTTGTCCCAGCTCTTCCTCCTGTCGAACGATACGCTTAATTTGTTCTATTGTAAAATCCAAGCTTCTTAATAAAGCCACGAGCTTCAGCGTTTCAATTTGATTCTCATTATATACCCGATACTGGTTGTTTGGATCTTTACTGACCTCGATGATGCCGGCTTGCTCATAGAATCGGATTGCCTTCTTCGTCAGACCGGACTTTTCGGAGACTTCTTTAATATTCATGTTCTTTACCTCCTAATAGGTTATGGCATTGTATAGCAGAACAATGTGAAGAGCCGCAAAAAAATAAATGAATCTAGCGGATGAAGCATAAGAACGCTGCAGCAAAAGAAGAATAGCCATCATGACCGGAAATAGAAATAGTCCGAGCCATTTATTAATCAGTTGGTCTGCTCCCTGTCCCATAAAATGTATGGGAATTTCATTAGGGCAAAACCCGCTTACGATTAGTGCTATGAGAAGAGATAGTACGGTTATCATTCCTAACACTCTGCGATGAAATAAATAATGCATAAGTGCTCGCCTGCCTTTCCTTGCTCGTTTAAGTCACTTTCATTATAAAGCTTCCCCTTAGGGGAAGGTCAAACGGCTGCTTTACTCGTTGTTTTATTATGCCAAGGTGCACCCTTTCCATACGAAAAAGCATGCTATTCTCTATACCTAACGGGTTTCCTAAAATGAGCTACTTTGAAAAAAAGGTTTGACACAATCCCTCTCCTATCGTTAATATGAATTTCATGACTATTTGGTTTTATTAAAAACTATATGGTCACAAAAGTCAAAATGATAGAGAAAGAGGTATTTTTTATGTCCAGCCCTTCTGTAATGAATACAACGGGAACCGATAGGGAGTTCTCAGTGAAACAGCTGCTCGCCCCGCTATTAGCCGTTGTCATTGGTACTTTCATGGTTATTCTCGATAGCACTGCGGTAAATGTAGCTATCCCTACTCTAGTCACTTATTTCGATAGCTCACTCCAAACCATCCAATGGGCAGTTACCGCGTATACACTGGCATTGTCAGCGGTTATCCCGCTTGCCGGCTGGCTGACGGATAAATTTCAGGCCAAGCGAGTGTTCCTTATCTCCATCGGATTATTTACGATCGGTTCCATGCTTTGCGCTTTGGCTCAATCGACAGAGCAGCTCATTTTTTTTCGTGTGCTCCAGGGACTCGGAGGCGGCATGGTTTCGCCTATCGGCATGGCTATGGTTTATCGGCTTGCGCCGCCTGACAAACGCGGCTCTGTCATAGGCATGTTCGGAATTCCGATGCTGCTTGCTCCGGCTCTAGGACCGGTTTTGTCCGGATTACTGGTTGAATACGTAAGCTGGCAGTGGATCTTTCTTATCAACTTGCCTGTCGGCGTGGCAGGAATTATGATCGGGCGCAAATGGCTTCCTTCATTTGAGAGCAAGCAGGCTCCATCCCTCGATATTATTGGGATGTTCCTTGGTCCTCTTGCGTTCGCCATGATTACCTTCGGTGTAAGTGAGGGCGGTGCCGACTGGACATCCGCAAGGACATTAACAGGTCTAATTGTCGGCGGAACAGCCTTGGTACTATTCGTGATCTCGTGCTTGCGGCAGAAACAGCCTTTACTGGAGCTGCGTGTGTTCAAGTCTTCGGATTTCACTCGCGGCATTATCATTTCTTGGATAATGCAAACCGCATTATTCGGGACGGTCCTCCTGTTTCCGCTGCTGCTTCAGCAGTTGAAAGGCTACTCACCGCTGGAGACCGGGCTTATTTTACTCCCGCAAGCTGTTGGATCTATGATCTTCATGCCCATCGCGGGGAAAATCTTTGACAAAGCAGGCGCCCGTCCTCCCCTTCTTGCCGGCATGACCTTGATCACTGTTGCTTTGTTTACAATGGCCTTCATTACGGTCCATACGACTTTAAATACCGTCATGATTACTTTATTTTTACTAGGTTCCGGAATGGGTTTATCTATGATGTCTTTAAATACTCATGTCCTCAATGCAACGCCGCGGGATCTCGTCAGCAGAGTTACCCCGCTCACAAGCGCTGCGCAGCAGGTTGTCTGCTCCTTCGCCATAGCGGGATTAACCGGATATGTAGCGTACCGCTTAAGCGCAAATGAAGCTGCCCATACGGATGGAGAAAGCTCGCTGGAAGCAGGCTTAGCCGCTTACGGGGATACATTTTTCCTGGCTGCATGGATCGCATGTATAGGACTTGTATTATGCCTGTTTCTTAGAAAGCCAAGGCAGTCAGATCACGATCATTAATGGATGGGTTTAGCTTCTTTTTTCGGGGCAATGATAGAAATAGTTGGTCATATCTTCGTTTCGATTGTACAATCTTAAGGGTAGCTTGTTGAACGAGGAGGTACTAGAATGAGTATGCTTAAGGGAAAAATCTTGCAGTCGGGCATACGGCTGTTCGCCGAAAAAGGATATCAGGCAACGTCCATACAAGATATTGCCGACGATTGCAGCATAGCCAAAGGCTCTTTATATAAGGTGTTTGCCTCCAAGGAAGAATTGTATATCAGTATACTTGAGAAGCGCCAGCAAGATATGATACATGCCGTGGAGAAACTAAGGCAAAGCGGCCTATCCAAAAGGGAACTGTTTATTGAAGAAATTGCTTTTCAGTTCGAATTTTTCTTAGAGCACGGTTATTATATTTCCAGAGATCATAATGAGTTCCCTCCGGTAAACAACGATAAGCTGGGGGCCGTCATTAATCAGATCCGCATCAATATGTTTCGTTACTACGAAGATATCTTATTGCGGTATTACGGCTCGACCATGCTTCGTTGGAAATGGGACATCACGGCCGTCTTTAACGGGATGATCAGGGAATATACTTTTCATTTGCTATTTGGGTATAAGCCGGTGAATCAGAAAGAGCTGGCCCTCTTCATTGCCAGCAGGATGGATGATATCGTAGACGGCTTTGAAAATCGTTCGCCGGACCCTTTACTTACGGATGAAATGATGGATGATTATACTCATGTCGATTTTAGAACGAATCAGGAAACCCGCGAGATGCAAAGGTCTGCACTGTTCGAAACTATGTTATCTATTATTCCCGACATATCCATTCCTAATATAAGAAAAAAGGAGCTGCTTGAAGCAACCGTGATGCTGCAGGAGGAGTCGGCGCAAGCTCAGCCCCGAAGATTTCTCGTGCATGCACTGCTTCGTGATCTTGCCTCTGAGAAGGAGCTTATTTATTATGCCAATCAGCTGAAGCAGCTGCTTCAAGAGAGGAATGAAAGCTCATCGTCATAGAATTGGATCAACCAGATCTTTCTGGTTGATCCTTTTTTAAAGGTAATAGAGTCAAACATTCCAGCCCACGGGACATAGTTTCTTAGCCGTTATTCATATAGCTGTTGAGCACACTCTGTATTACATCATTGCATTTTTCTCTTGTAGAAAACTCTTGTCCAAAGGAATATTGCATTCCCTATCAGCAAAATGGTAAACTCCCAGCCCGTTTTTCCGTTTGAAAAAAAATCGATTAGCGACCAGATTAACAAAGCTGCAGTAAAAAATAGATAAGCATTTTTGGCCGATTTATCATTTTGATATTGTTCCATTTCATCCGCTTTTCGCAATTTCATTCAGAGTCCTCCTCAAAAATAAATAACTGATCAACTGTAGTTTCTAGATGAATCGATAATTTGAACGCCAATGATAACGTGGGGTCATATTTGTCATTTTCAATAGCATTGATCGTTTGCCTTGTAACGCCGCACTTGTTTGCAAGATCTTCTTGGGATATCTTCATTTTTTTTCTAATATCCCTAATGTTATTTTTCAATATGACCACCTAATCCTATAATGTAAAAAACTTTTTACATTTAAAATCATATAGCAATCTCAATAAAATGTCAAATTGTTTTTACATTTCATCCAATGCTATCGTTTTAAGCCAATAAAAAAAGGACAGCATTGCTGCTGTCCCGTGGGATCCGCCAAACCTTGGAGTAAGCATTGTTACACGCAGGAAAGGTTATAAGACTCTGTTCCAAGCCTCCTCGTTCAATTCTTGATTTATGCCCACAGCGGCCAACGAACCCATTGAAGCGGCAAGAATTAATTGATGTAACTGCGAGGCTGCATCACCTGCGCTAAAGACGCCTGGGATGTTCGTTCTGCCAAAAGAATCGGCTATGACCGCTCCGGATTCCGTCATGTTGCACCCCAAAACTTGGGGCAGATCTGACCCTGGAGCCAGCTTCGGTTTAAAAAAGATGCCGGAGCATTGCAGTCGGGTACCGTCCTCCAAAACAATTTGCTGCACCATACCTTCAACAGACTCAATCGATTGGATCGGCGAATCAAATACGGGAACCTGATGCTTCATCAGCTCCTCACGCTGTAAATCCGTAAGTTCATCCGGTCCATTCGTGCAAATGGTAATGTCACTTGTCCAGCCGGAGATGACTTTAGCCAAATGTAATGCTTCCCCGCCTTTAACAATTAAGACAAGCTTCTGGTCCCTTAATTCCCAGCCGTCGCAATAAGGGCAGATAAAGGCGCTTTTGCCGTACACCTCCGTCAACCCGGTAATACTTAGCGGAAGATCCTTCATTCCTACTGCAAAAAGCAGCTTTTTGCTTTGGTAGGTCTGCCCTTGGTTCGTCGTTATTTCAAAGCAGCCATCGGAACCAGAGACGGTTACGGCTGTTTCATTGGTAAAGGTGACAGACGGATAGCGAGCGATCTGTTCCCTGGCAACCCGTCTAAACTCGCTTGGCTTTATCGAATCTCTCGTAAGAAATCCGTGGGACTCGTGAGTAACTCTATTCCGTGGGCGTTCTTCGTCAATAACAACCACATGCTTTCTTGCTCTCCCGAGCACTAAGGCAGCACTCATTCCCGCCGGGCCGCCGCCAATAATAACGCAATCGTAAATCATACAACTTCTCCCTTCTGATATCCTTAATTATATTAGAGATATAATAAACTAATTATATCTCTAATATCGATTAAAAAATCGACGGATTTACTCCGTCTTAACTAACCTGGCCACATCCACTATTTTCTTGCTCTCCAGATACTGCTCCATCTGGCGTTCGGCATCTAATACCACCTGCTGAATCAGACATTCACTTCCGTGATTTAAGCCGCATTCGAACAGGGAAGCCGTCCCCTCAATCGCATGGATAATATCAAGGAAGGAGATCTCTTCCTTCTTGCGTCTTAGACGATATCCGCCGCTAGCTCCGGAAACGGACTGAATCAAGCCGGCTTTGACTAGCTTCGTCATCATTTTGGACAGATACGTCTGTGAAACACCCAGCTTTTGAGCCAGCATTTGGACGCCAACTGGCTTCTCCGGATCCTCTGTCACCAGAAAGAGCATCGCGTGAAGAGCATAATCGGTCGCCTGGGAAAATTTCATAAGTACCTCCATTAAAGACAATATAGATCTATAATAACTCCAATTAATCTGGAAGGCAAGTCTTTCCCGTAATCTGCTCCTATTAGCTCTCCGCTAACCGCGTGGTGCTTTTATAATGGACATGGTATACCTGTCTACGCGATGTTAGTCCTCATTGCATACCCTATATCGATTGCGGGATATAAGATATGAAAAAAGGAGGATCAGCTCATTGTTATTTCCAATCGACAGCCAGTTTACCCCTATCTTGATCGGAGGCGCACC
This sequence comes from Paenibacillus vulneris, assembly GCF_039543185.1. Taxonomy (NCBI): domain Bacteria; kingdom Bacillati; phylum Bacillota; class Bacilli; order Caryophanales; family Paenibacillaceae; genus Paenibacillus; species Paenibacillus vulneris. The sequence goes on from NZ_BAABJG010000055.1 coordinate 22,654, forward strand.
ATTAACCGATCCAGCTGGGGACGTGAACCCGTCCAGTACGGACATTGTGGGAAGCGCGCAGTACCCTGCGGCATATTTTGCGTATGACGGGACCAGTGTGTTCTTTAGGCTTCGTCTTAACGGTGATCCCAGGTCTAAAAATGCTTTCGATAATTTCGCCTGGGGCATTCTTTTTAACACTAATGGAATAGCCGGGACTTACCAATGGGTGTTAGCCGTTAACGGGCTAAAAAGTCAGCTGGAGCTCATTCAAAACACGACCCAGCAAGTCAATACCTGGAATGACCCTGCCGAAGGCACCGATGGGAAAGGCACTCCCAATTATGCTCAACCCATTGTCAATTATGATATTGTCAGAGCTCGTGCGACAAATGACGGCTCCAATTTTGGAGGAGATACGGACTATTTTCTTGATTTTGGAATAGCAGCCTCGGTATTATTCCGATTCCTCGCTATTAATGAATCATCCGTCATCCGAATGATGTTTTTCTCTTCAGCCAATAATAACAATTTTAACAAGGATACTTTGCTTACCCAAGGGTTCAGCTTCGCCAGCGCCTTTACTGATCCAACCACAACAGAGCAAAGTGATATGAGAGCCATGCTTAGTGTCAACAAACAATTGGTATCAGGGCCCTCCAGCGTACTGGCAGGTCAAGTATCGTCGTGGACAGGAACTATCCAGGTCACCAATACCGGTAAAAGCGCAGCTAATAGTGTTATCGTTAACGACTCGATTACACTTGATGTATTGTCATCACTAACTCAGACCGTAACGCAAGGCTTCACAAACTTTGATGCCTTGAACAAAATATTGAGCTGGAATGTCGGGAATATCCCTGCAGGGGGCAGGCAAACCCTTAGCTTCACCATCAACGGACAGTTTCAATCCCCTGGAACCGGTACTCGTACTCTCAACACGGCGAGAAGCACAGGCTTGGATTCGCAAACCGGAGGAACGATTCCCGCAGCTTCGTCCTCGATTACGATATCAGTACAAAATACTGGCGGAATAGCAGGGATCATTCTGGATAACTCGACGGGACTTCCTCTGCCGGGTGCTGTCATTCAGCTTCGCAACAATACAAATCAAACGATTGCACAATCGTCCAGCGACTCGGGAGGAGCCTATGGATTTACCGGTATTGCTCCGGGAGGCTATACCTTAACCGCAACTCTGCCTAACTATACCATCGTGACGGTTCAGACCACGGTTAATTCCAATTCGGTAACAACTTTGAATTTGATGCTGCCTCCGCTCCCTGCAGCTGTCCAAGGAAAGATAACGGATACAGGCGGTGTTCCTATTCCTGGAGCAATGATCCTCCTTAAGTCCCCCTTCGGAGCTGTATTGGCAACCCAATCAAGCGATGCGAACGGTTTATATGCTTTCGCTCAGCTGATTCCGGCAACTTACACCATCATTGCCGGCGCTGATCGATATCAAGCCCAAACCGCAGGCGTTGTTTTATCCCCAAATCAAACGTCGAATCAGAATTTTGCTTTAAAAGCGAATCCGGCAACCGTAGCCGGAACTGTAACGGGAAACGGCATCCCGATTGCCGGTGCATTGGTCGAAGTCGTAAACGATAAGGGCCAGGTCATTGCTTTCACTAATTCGGGCCTTGCAGGAACATATTCTATCGGTTCTTTAACTCCGGGAACCTATAGATTGCGTGTTAGTGATCCCGGTTTTGCTGCACAGCTTATCGGGTTTACCGTTGGTGCCGGAGGAAGTATCACGATCAACGTGGACTTGGCTCCTAATCCCGGTTCGCTATCCGGTGTGATTACGGATGCCGGAACCTCACAGGCGCTGTCCGGTACCGAAATTAGGCTCGTGAACAGCGGAGGAATCACGGTGGCAGCAGTAACGGCTAATAGCGATGGCTCGTACTCAATTCCTGGTATTGCCCCCGGGAGCTATACGGTGACCTTCGCCCATAACGGCTATGCGAGCAGCACGCTAGGAACGATTATCACCTCAGATCAAACCGCCATATTGAACGCAAGCCTGCAAACGTTAGCCGGCCAGCTAAGCGGAGATGTAACGGATTCTTCCGGTTCCCCTATCCCGAGTTCAGTCGTTAGAATACTCATGAATCAGCTTATTATCGCCACTGTCAATGCGGATAATAACGGAAATTACGCAGTAAGTAACCTAGCCCCCGGAAACTATACTGTCCGTGCGGAAGCACCTAATTATCAGCGCAGCGTGCTGGGTGCGTTGATCGAACCCTTTCAGACGACTACGGTTAATTTTCAGTTGGACCCGAATCCTAGTACCATTATAGGCACTGTCACGGATGCAAGTGGAAATCCGCTAGCCGGTACGGTACTTACAGTCCGCATCGATACGGCTGCCGGACCGAACGTAGCCAAATCGATTTCGGATATTAACGGTCAATATACGGTACTTGATCTTACCCCTGACGATTATTTCGTTACGGCGGCTGCTGACGGCTTTCAGCTAAGCGTTCAAGGAATTATTGTTACACCAGGTTCGACGCAGACACTAAACTTCAGCCTTTCACCCGAACCATCAACGATTCAAGGAACCGTCTTTGATGAAACCACAGGTATTCCCATCCCTTCCGCCACGATTGAGATTCGAATTATGAATTCCAATGGCGCTGTCATTGCTACTGCCTTTACCGATCCATCAGGCAATTATTTGATATCCAGCCTGGCTCCGGGGACATACAGAGCGATTGCCAGTGCCTTAAATTACCAATCAGACAGCGCCACTGTCGTTATCGGTCCTAACCAAATAGCGACACTGAATCTTGAACTGCTTCCGGATCCGGGCGGTATCCAAGGCCAAATCACAGATAGTGATACAGGAGCCGCTATTGGCGGCGCAACAGTGAAGGTTGCCGATTCCGATGCGCTTGTTACAGCAACTGCATTTACAGACCATACAGGCAATTATAATGTCGACGGCTTAGCGCCAGGTAACTATACGGTCATTGCAACGAACACTGATTATCAGACCAATACCATCGGGGCCATCGTTTTTTCGAATCAGACGGCTTCCGCATTTCTCAGCCTGGCTCCCAATCCCGGATCGATCAGCGGTACACTTCAGCCTGGATTGTCAGGAGCATCGGTGCAGCTGTACGACACCAACAACGTATTCATCGCTACAAGAATAACGGATCAGAACGGACGGTTTCTGTTCGATTCGCTTGCCCCCGGATTGTACACAGCCGTAGCTGCCGCAGCCGATTATGCTGCCAGCCGGACGGGGGCACATGTCAGCTCGAACGAAAACACGGATATTTTGATTCCCATGCTCCCAGATCCGGCAACACTTACCGGAATCATAACGGATCTATCCGGAAATCCGTTGAGTAAAGCTGTGGTCACTGTTATGGATCAGAACGATACGATCCTCGCGACGGGCCTGGCTGACGCGAATGGAGCCTATATGGCTGACAGCATTCCTCCAGGCACTCATACCGTTCAAGTAAAAGCTCCCGATTACAGCCAGGCAATCGATACCACCACGTTCGCTCCAGGTCAAACGATAACCGGGTTGAATTTTATACTGACTCCGGATTCCGGTTCTGTCAGTGGTCAAGTAACAGACTCGGTGTCGGGAACTCCAATTCCCGGGGCTACCGCAGCGATAAGAGCCTTGGATCAACAAGGGGTGATTGTAAAATCGGTTACTACAGGCCAATTCGGAAACTTCGTGATTCCCGATCTTGCTCCAGGACCCTATACCGTTCTCGTAACGGCCGATCAGTACGCATCCGATTTTGTTGGTGTAGTCATCATCAGCAACTCGTCAGCAAATGCAAGCATTTCTCTTTCGCCGCTGCCCGGCACGATACAAGGAGCTGTCCAAGGGCTAACCGGATTGCCTGTGACAGGGACTGAGACGCTTATTCGTCTATACGATGCCAATGGGCTGCTGCTGGATACCATCTTTGCTAATCCGGATGGAACATTCGTCTTGTCTAATCTGCAAGCAGGCTCTTACAGCATTCAAGCCGGATCCCCTGGCTTCGCCAATAATACTGTAACAGTCAATGCGGTTAACGGTATAACGACAAACGTGATCATCCAACTGACTTCAACGCCGGCAAGCGTGACGGGTACTATCATTAATGAAGCTTCCAATGAACCTGTGGAGGGGGCTGCTGTCACCGTGAGAGACAGTGCAGGCGATATTGTCAGTCAGACCGTCTCCGATAACAATGGCAGTTATCAGTTGGATAACGTGCCTTCCGGACAGCATACCGTTACCGTAACAGCACCAGATAGTGGAACAGTAACCAGCGGAATTCATTTGGACGAAGGGCAATCGACTACGGCAGATTATTCTCTCCCTCCCTCGCCGGGAAGTATCGGCGGGTTTGTCATTAGCATGGCCAGTATGTTCGCGATCCCCGGGGCAGTTGTCGTCGTCAAAGATTCAGCCGATACCATCATTGCCTCCGTACCTGTATCCAATACGGGGCAATACCAGGTCAATAATTTGACACCTGGCAGCTATACGGCAATAGCCAACGCCGATGGATTCTCAAGCCAATTCGGAGGTGTGGATGTTGCGTCCGGCCAGCAATTGGTAATCAGCTTCGCCTTGAACCCGCTTCCCGGCTCTGTCAGCGGTATCGTTTCGAACTCATCCAATGGCACTCCTGTTGAAGGAGCAGCTGTAGACATCCGATTAAGCAATACGTTCGGCCCGGTGCTTCAAACGGTATCGACTACACCTTCAGGCACTTATTCCAATGGGAATCTGGTGCCCGGTAACTACACGATTACCGTATCCAAAGATGGTTTCACCTCTCAGATAACCTCGTTCGATGTGGTATCGAATCAAAATACAACTATTGATTTCAACTTGCAGCCAGTTGCTGCAACCATCGTCGGAACAGTTAGTGAATCATCTACAGATAAGCCTGCTGCTGGTGTAGTCATTGTCATATCCGATGAGAACTCAACGGTAGTAGATACAGTGCAAACAGGAACGACAGGGTCTGCTGTCGCAAGCGGCGTTCCCGGCGGGGATTTAGTTGTCGTCGCCTACAAACCGGACGTCCAATTACAGGAGACACTGATTTTCGCTTCGGGTGCCCCTGCCCTGCCTGTTCATTTCGACTTAGCTCCCCATCCGGGGGATGTCATCGGGCAAGTACTCAATGCATCAACGGGAGGAATTATTACCGGCGCTATCGTCCAGATTTTGACCGAGAATAAAGTACCCGTGACACAAGTCGCCACCAACGCCTTCGGAAGTTATCGTATAAGCGGCTTGAGCACGGGAGTTTATACCATTGCCGCTTCCGCTCCGGGCTTTGGTTCAGACGCAGCTCTGGTTCAAGTCAGTGCCGGAATGGCGGTGCCGGTAACCCCGCTTTCCTTTGACCCTGAGCCCGGAAATCTTCGGGGAATGGTAACCGATCCGTCGTTCCGGCCTCTTGCTTCAGTGCTGGTACAAATATTCAATCTTCAGGAGGTGCTGGTCCGTAACGTCATAACGAACAGGCTTGGACAATATGCCGTCATCGGATTGAATCCGGGTGTGTATTTGGCAAGGTTCAGCCTAGAAGGATACGTTCCAGAGTTAAGGAGACCGGCCATTCGGAAGCTGGACACCACGATTTTGAATGTTGTGCTCCACCCGGAGAGTGAGGAATAAACAATAAAAGGTTGTAAGGCAAATAAAAGCCCCTTTCGACGGACACGCAGCTAAAAGCGGACGCCGAGAGGGGTTTGTTTGGTTATTTTATAGCGGCAAAGCTGTCGTTCTTGCGGCAGCCTGTTGCTCTTACCGTCACTGAACATGACGGAATGCCTATTTATTCCTCTTCCTCAGTTACCGTATAAATTACAATATTGGAATCCACCCGTTCCGTTTCCCCAGTGTCTTCCCGCTCAAACGTTACATGCGCTTGATTCTCCACAGACTCATTGCTTGGAACAAGCACTTGCAGGGCTTGGAAGGTAATCCTTACCGTTTCTCCGGGAGCCAAGGACCCCAAGTGAATTCCTTCCTCCGGATGAGCGCCGGTAATGGGCTTATTATTAACTATCACGCTGCCACCCGTAAATTGGGTACCGTTCGGCAGGTTATCGAATAAAGTTACATGGTTCAATACAGTGGGGCCCAAGTTAGCAACCGTGAGTGTCCCGGTTCTATTAGTCACGACAAAGGAGAATGTCAGTCTGCTTCCCGGATGACTTTCGATAGGTAATACGGATTTGGCCACACTCAGAGGCGGTTGGCCGATGACTTTAACAGAAGCCATATCGCTTACCGGGTCGGTTTCCGCAGAGACGGCTATAGCGGTATTCGTTATGACGGTTCCCACCTCTGTATCAGCCGGAACGGCGAACTTGGCTCTCACAGTTACAGATTGATTGGGAAGCAATGTGCCAATCATGCGATGGATCCCTAACCGATCATCAATGACTCGAACCGATGTAAGAACGGAATCGCCGGTATTGGTTACCGTAATCCGGTAATCAATCGTTTGTCCCCCCATGACGACGGATCTATCTGCTGTTTTGACAATTTCAAGCTGATGATTGGGGCGCGGCGGCTCGGGAAGTACAGTAACTCGAGCATCATCGGTAACTGGCCCCGTTTGATCCGTTTGGGCTGTAGAAACATTCGTAATGATTGTGCCGCCCGGTGTTCCTTCAGGGATGGTAAATCTTCGGGTAATGACCGTACTGGACCCTACAGGCAGACTGGCAAGGACTTCATTCAAATTAAGCATAGCATCCGTAATTCGAATATTTGTCAGATCCACTTCTCCGGTATTCGTAACCTCAATACGGTACTCGACGGTTTGCCCCGGCCTCGCTTCTGTTGGTGTAACGCTTTTTTGTAAAGTGAACGCCGGTACAGGAACTGGAGGTTCCGGAAGTACATTCACGACAGCCTCATCACTGACCGGGCCGGCCTGATCCGCTTGTGCCGTAGAAGTATTGAGCAGTACCGAGCCTGCTGGCGTACCTGGCGGTATGGTGAACGATTGCGTAATAACAATACTCGTATCAATCGGCAGGCTGGGAAGTATCTGGTCAAGTCCCAGCATGGTATCTGTTAGACGAATATTGGTCAACTCCATTTCCCCGGTATTAACGACCTCGAGCCGGTATTCAACCGTCTCCCCAGGGAGAGCTTCCGTCGGCGTGACGCTTTTCTGCAAAGCAATATCTGGTGTCAGAACAGGCGTTACCACTTCATTCGAAGTGATATCTCCTGTAAGTATCGGCCCGCCGGTGACACTCTGATATTCGAAAGTCACCAGCGCTTCATTCACGATATCCCCTTCCGGCGGCAGTGATACGACCCTAACCTGGTAGGTCACTACAACAGCCGCACCGGGAGGGACTGAGCCAAGCGGGATTCCGACCCTTGGGTCTGCGTCCGTAATGGGGGTCGAATTAATAGTCACACTTCCGGGAACAAATTCCGTATCGTTAGGAAGGCTGTCAAACATCAAAGTGGTATCTGCCGGTACGGTGCCGGAATTTTCAACAACAACCTTATAAGTCAGGATTTCCCCCAGACTGGCGCTTGCCGCATCTACACTTTTTTCCACCGTAATCCTTGGCGAATTGATATCAATATAGATTCCTACCGCTATGACGCTGTATCCGTCTCCTCCTGTCCTTAACTGAAATACGGCTGAAGTCTGATTGTTGGTCAACGTTGCGGAAACATCTACATTGGTGATATCCCAAGACTGTCTGCCCCCCACAATTTGCGTTCCCGGCTGCCCGTTGATCTGGTTTCGATCGCCGAAGGTACCTGTCGTATCCAGGTTGCCGCTGTCGTCATTGATCTGTGAAGCAAAGAAATTGTTGGGAAAATTATTTGGCCCTTCCAGCACAGTTAGCGCAGCCTCCGTCGGTCCGAATAAAACCTGATCCCCTGTCTTGTTGGCATCGCCATCTTGGGCACATAGCGCCATTCTTCCGGATATGGCTCCTGACGTAGGTGTTGCGAACCCTGTAAGGGTCGTAGTCAATTCGGGAATGCCCGCAGCGATCTCGACAATCCCTACATTCAGACTGAGGTTGCGAAAAGGAAGGCCTGGATTCTCGTAAACGACACATAGCGTCCATCCGCAGTTATTTGCCGTACTATTGCCGAGATCAATATTTCCAACAACACCACCGACTGTATAGACTCCGGCCCCTCCTGCCTGAATGATAGCTGTGACATTCGCCGATCTGAAATAATTGTCCGTCGCATTGCGATGCGAGGTCTGAGCGGTGACGGGGTCCGGAGAGATGCTGAATGTTCTGCCTTGTGGAGTCGTTAAGGAAACGTCCTTATCTATGAAGGCAAAATAATTATTAGTTCCGCCGGTAACCGCATAGGTTCCTGCCCATACCAGCTCCGCATATTTGACCCTGCTGCCGGCGGGAAGCTCCAATATAGCGCTGGCGCTGTTAAGATTGAAATCCGAAGTCGTTCCCGGAGGATAACTTCCGAATTGCATGGATGTATCGATGGCAACAAATGCCCCGATAAAATCCCGTGTACCCGGCACGCCGGTTTCATTGGAGCGGCTGAGCCCGAGCGTATTCCCAGTGAATGTAATCGCTCCAGTATCATTGTCACTGTAGCGAAGTATAAACGGCACGTTAGTTTCCTCCTCAATGAACCGATTTTCCCCGTCTTTATAGAAATCCCTATTTCGGTTATATAGACCCTACTTCCAAATATATGAGAGGAATCTCCTTTATGTGTTGGGAAAACCCGATTTATGTCCATTGCCGGCTAACGCGGTCCCTTGCCTCTTTTCACAACTGCTCGGATACATATTGTGCATCCTGGGCTACGCCTCCAATCAGAGCCGATCCTCTCCGGTACTGCCACGGTAACCCGAGAAAGAATAAACCGGGAACCTCGCTTACCCCGCGTTTATGTACAGGGAATCCGCCAGTGCTTACAACACCCCGAATCTCTATCCAGCTATAATCAGGCCTGAAGCCGGTGGCCCATATAATATTATTCACTGATAATTTCGAGTCGTCTTCGAACAAAACTTCATCCTGAGAAAAGGAAGCTGCCCGCGGCTTCAAGGTTACTTTACCGACAGCGATTCGGGATCTTAATTCCTTCCCAATCACCGGTTCATTTTGTCTAAGTATTCTTCCCAAGAGTGAATCCGTTGTGGCCTTGCTTAACCCAAGCTTATCGAACCACCAAAATATGCTTTTATTCCATAGACGAACAGGCAAAAACTTCAATGGTTTCGAGACCGATAGCGTAACCTCCCTGGAAAGACTGCACTCATAGGCTATCTGCGCTCCCGAATTTCCGCCTCCAACAATAAGGACAGCCCCTTCTTTCAGTTGATTCTGATTTCTGTATTCCGAAGAGTGTAATTGCACCACGCTGCTGCTTATATTCTCTGCTCCTTCAGGAAGAAACGGTTTTTGAAACGGCCCCGTCGCTATAATAACCTTGTTAGCAAGATAAGCACCCTTCGTGGTGATTAATTCGAAAGCATCTCCCTTTTTTCTCAAATGAGTTACCTTTGTCTGTAATTGAAGGGGGATTGAAAATTTATGGGCATAACGCTCCAAATAATCCGCGACCTCATCCTTTGTCGGAAATCCATCGGGATCCCCTTCCATCCGATAACCGGGCAAGGAGCTATGGGACCTTGGGGTAAATAAGACAAGGGAATCATACCGCGATCTCCATACTTCACCGATTCTATCCTTGGAATCAATCAGTAAGTAAGATAACCGCTTTTGGGACAAGTAGTAACCCATGGCCAATCCGGCTTGTCCTGCTCCAATAACAATGACGTCAAACTGTTTTTGATTCATGCTGTTCACATCCGTATTTGTTTATATGATCACTTATTCATATATAGTGTAAGATATGTGTTCTATTTTTTCAAGCTATTTCTATTTGTTCCAGTGAAACAAAAATATCCCCACAAATGTGGGGGGCTATCTAAGGCTCATGCAAGGAGGTCATACCTCTCTTCCCGTGTTGCCGCTATACCTATGCGAGTGCGGCGTGCTTCCGCTAACGGTCGTGTAGCCTCTGAATTCGTGGTAATGCCCACCGCCGCCAGGTATAGGTATGGCAGGTCCGGTTGTTCCCCTGATAATGTGAGTGTGACCCGCATCAAAGGAGGTTTCCGCGTAATAATTGTGGACATGCGGGACACCGCTTGGGGCGGCTTCCGTCATACCTGCATAATGATGGTTATGGCCTACGTCAAACGAGGTGACACCAGAAAATGGATGCACATGTACTGGACGATTATCCCACGAGGTGATAAATAATTTATGTGAATGCTCATTTCCCTCATCATTCGAATGAACGACAAAGCCCGTTATAGGAATATCCATGCTTTTCTTCCCTTCATTTTTTGTCTGTATACTGTATGAAAGCCTAAGAAGAAAGGCATGGGCGGGAGCCCAGTCGTTGTACTTTTATCATGCCATATCGGGATTCCCGTAACATCTCCCCTAACCTACGTAACAGGTATTGGTGCGGCCCATCAAGCGTTTATGGAAAGGAGGCATGAGATACGCGGCGCGATTTTCGAAGACAGGTATGTATGTGTCCAATAAAAAATGCACTCCTGGCATTCATCGGTGACGCCGGCTGGCTTCTCCACGATTGAATTCAAGAGTGCATTTATGATGGAACTCGAGATGTAATTCCAAGGTTTGCTACCAGGAGTCTGTTAAGCCACTTCTTGTTGAACCTGCTCCTGACGGATCGAGGTTACATACTGCTTGCCTTTGTCCGAGTCATACTGTCCTTCCCATTTGGACATAACCACCGCTGCCAAGGAATTTCCCAGTACGTTCACGACGGTGCGTGCCATATCAAGAATCCGGTCAATCCCCGCGATGAACGCAAGTCCCTCAATAGGAATATTGACAGATCCCAGAGTCGCTAGCAGGACAACGAAGCTGACACCTGGTACACCCGCAATCCCTTTTGAGGAAATCATAAGCACTAACAGCAAAGTAATCTGCGTGCTGATCGGCATATCGATGCCGTACATTTGCGCTATGAATATCGCAGCAAGAGCCTGATACAACGTGGAACCGTCAAGATTGAACGAATATCCAGTCGGAATAACGAACGATGTAATCGCCTTTGGACAGCCGAACTTCTCCATTTTCTCCATAATTTTAGGAAGAACGCTCTCCGAGCTGGCGGTAGAATAAGCCAGAAGCAGTTCGCTTTTTAGAATACGAATCATCGTGAAGATGCTGGTGCCGCACAGCTTGGCAATAATGCCGAATACGACAAAGATAAAGAAGAACATAGCCCCGTAGACGGACAATACCAGCTTACCGAGCGGAATAAGAGATGCAACGCCGAATTTGGAAACGGTTACTCCGATTAAGGCAAAGACGCCTAATGGTGCAAAATTCATAATTTTATTGGTTACCCAGAACATAGCGTCTGCGACGCCTTCGAAGAAATGAATGACGGGCTTCCCCTTCTCGCCGATAGCCGCAATACCTAATCCGAACATTACCGAGAAGAAGATAATAGCCAGCATGTCCCCAGCAGCAAGTGATTGAATAATGTTAGTAGGAACAATGTTAACGATAGTATCAATGAAATTATGCCCTACTTTATCGGTGGTTTCTACATATTTGTGAATATCCGATTTGGCCAGATGGGTCATGTCCACCCCGGCGCCCGGCTTGAATATATTTGCTGCAAGCAAACCGACCACAATAGCGATGGTAGTTACAATCTCAAAATAAAGAATCGATTTGCCGCCAATTTTACCCAGCTTCTTCATATCCCCGACACCGGCTACACCGACGATCAAAGTAGATATGATAATCGGTACGACGATCATTTTGATCAAACGGATGAAAATGTCGCCTACCGGTTGAAAATAGGTTGCTATAGTAGGATTCCCGTAAAACAAAGCACCTACAATGATCCCTAAGGCCAGACCTATAAAAATTTGTGCTGCCAACCCTATTTTCTTCATGATCCTATGCCTCCTTTAAGATAGTAAACGTTTTCTTTATTGTAAAAGGGCATCTACGCGAATCGACAAAAATCTACGCAGCCCTGTAAAAAAAATATTAAGATTCGAAAAATAGGGCAAACTTCTGTACAATAATCTAGTCTGGTTATTGAATGATAGGAAGTGCTATCCTTGAAAGAGCTTATTACCGCGTTGCTATTCATGATGATTGCAGTACCGCTTGCCGGAGAGATCAAGTTTTTTCCATTCCACGATACGTTTAGAATAAGTCTGGGGACGCCGGTATTTTTCTTTTTCTTATTATGGATTCGAACCCTCCCTCCATTCTTGTCGGGACTGATCGTCGGCTTCAATGTCGTCTTGTTCCGGCTTCTTTGGGACGGCTTCCTGCACCCGAATGGGTTATCCATCGATGAGCTGTTTCAGCTGCATTATCCTGTTTTTTTCTATTACACGACCTACGCTTGCCTATTCCAGCTTCTCAATTTGAATAAACAGCCGTATCAGCCTCTGCGGGTCGGCGCTTTGGATATCATCACGGAGACAGGGGCAACCTTCGCAGAGCTTGCATTCCGGCCGACGATTATTGAGGATTTCATCCATTGGGAGGCTTATGGCAAAATCGTGCTGATCGCTGTCGTTCGAAGCTTCTTCGTGCTCGGCTTGTACAATATCATCCAGCTGCGCCAAGCGGTCTTAAATGAAGAGCAGCAGCGGCGGCAAAACGAACATACTCTGGTGCTTATTTCGAATTTGTATGAGGAATCGGTCCAGCTTAAAAAAACCCTCAAGTACGCCGAGAATATTACCAGAGACAGCTACGACCTGTATCGCAGCCTGCTTCGAGCCGAACAAGCTGCCGAACCCGGTCTTATCAGGCTTCTTGCCGAGCGTGCCCTGCGGATATCCGGTCAGGTCCATGAGATCAAAAAAGACAACCAGCGCATTTATGCGGGTCTATCCAAGCTTATTCACGAGCAAAGCTCGGCGGATTATATGGGAGCCGGAGAGATCGGACGTCTTATTGTCAGCACTAATGAGAAGTATGCGGAAGCGCTCGGCAAATCCATCCGGTTTAGCCTTGATGTGGATGAAGCGCTGCCTGAGCTCCATGTGTTTACGCTCCTCACTCTGGTAAACAATCTGGTCGCAAACAGCGTTGAGGCGATGGATAAAGAAGGCTTTATTCTGATCAGGGCATTTCTTAAGGGCGAATACATACAAATCCACGTGATCGATAATGGTCCCGGCATCCCCGTCAAACGCAGGGAACGCATATTCACACCGGGTTATACGACCAAATATGATCTATCGGGTACCCCATCAACAGGTATGGGATTGTTCTATATTCAGGAGGTGGCGGAGTCGTTGGGAGGAAAGATCGAGCTTAGAGAGGATTCCCGCGAGGGTGAGACCATGTTCACCATCACTTTGCCTGTACAACAAGTTATCAAGAGGGGATAAACATCATGCGTTTTTTTATTGTCGATGACGATCAAGGCATTCGGTCCATGCTGGCCGATCTTATAGAGGACGAAGCTTTGGGGGAGGTTGTAGGAGAAGCCGAGGACGGCTCTCTTGTTACTGCGGAGCTGCTCGAGCTGAAAAGAGTCGATATCTTGCTGATTGACCTGCTTATGCCCCTTCGCGACGGCATTCAAACCGTTCGGGAAATCGCTCCGCTGTTCAGCGGCAAAATCATAATGATCTCCCAGATCGAGAGCAAGGACATGATTGGCGAAGCCTATTCGCTAGGCATCGAATACTATATTGCCAAGCCGATTAACCGGCTGGAGGTGCTTGCCGTGATCCGCAAGGTAGAGGAACGGCTGCGTCTGCAAAAATCCATTCAGGATATTCAAAAATCTCTGCAAGTTCTAAACCTGGGAGGTCCCCCTGAACGGCCGGAATCATCGAGTACCCGCCATACCATCACGTCCTCCGGACGAACTCTTCTGTCTGAGCTTGGTATGATTGGCGAAGCAGGAAGCAAGGATCTGCTGGATATGCTGGAATATTTGTACGAACACGATACCTCGGCGGAAGCTCCCCACACCTTTCCCGCTCTCAAGGACATATTCCGCGGAATCGCAGTACGCAAGCTGGGAAGCGCGGCATCCGATTCGGATATAGCCAAAGAGGTCAAAGCTTCGGAGCAACGCGTGCGCCGGGCCTTGTTTCAAACGCTCAATCATATCGCATCGCTGGGACTGACCGATTATTCCAATCCGAAGTTCGAGAACATCGCGTCGAAATACTTTGATTTCACTGAAATCCGCAAGAAGATGATGGAGCTCCAAAACGACGTCGAGCCGTCTTTTTCGCAAACGAAAATTAACACGAAAAAGTTTGTGCAGGTACTCTATATGGAGGCCAAGCGGCTCATTCATGTATGATACTAAGCGCAGCTCATGGGGGCATTTACGTCCCCAAAGCCCTCTTCCCTGCCTGTTCTAGCTTTTTGATCGACGCTTTCCCGGCTTGAAGACCGAAAGTGCGAATAACGCGAGAAGAGCCAGGAGCTGAATGGCAATCCCGATCCACAATTGAATACGGTTCACCGCAAATTCAGGATTCGATAAAGCCTGAACTCCTTCCGCCGTTATTATCGTTACAGCCTTCAGGGTCCAGAAGTACATGCCGATTGGTCCTAACAAAATACAGACCGCGGTCAGGATCTGCTTGGCAATGAGCCAGTTATATCGAAACAGCCCCCACGGTGTCAGCACGGACAATATAACTCCGCTTGCCAATGTCCCGATTGTCGAAGCGCGGACTGACGTCTTTGACAGCAGATGCATGACGGTATAGCATGCCGTAAACACGCCTGCATCGTTTGTATTTGCCAGGATGATGCTTAAGACGAGGAAGATGACCGCGCCTCCGAACAGGATGGCCGAAAACAGAATATGAATCGTAAGCAGCCACTTTCGCGGGGTTGGCTTCAATTTGATCATGCCCACCTGTGTTCACCTCCTTTCCCCTACCACTGTTCTTTCCTCATCTTAACCATAACTTATTAACGGTCTCTAAACGAATGATTAAAAAAGTATGAACTGCCCGCATAGCATAATATTGCACCTAATGGTTAAGATATGAACCGAAGGGATCTTTCCCTTATCCTTTCCGGAATACGCAGCAGCATAAACCCTGAAGAGCGAAGCAAGATTGTCCGGCAGTCATGCCATCTGCAGCCATAACAACTTAGAGAATAGAGGAATCCGACGTGGATAAAAGATCGAATCCTGAAATGGACGACCTGCTCACCCATCAAGCGGGAGCTACCCGATTACATGAAACCAGAAAGACAAAAGAGCCTGTACAGATCAATCCAGCCCCGCCTCCGGGACCCGTCTCCGAGAAAGAATAAGCTCATTTGAATAAAAATCCCCCTCCGAATGGGACGGCAGGGGGACATACTATTCAGACCTTTACATGAACTTACAGGGATAGGTGATCGTCCTCATGGTATTTTCCAGCTTTGTATTTCTTTACGGGTTCCTTCCACTAGTCCTGCTTCTCTATTTTATCGCGAAAAAAGAATGGAAAAATACGGTGCTCCTCTTCTTCTCCCTCTTCTTCTATGCCTGGGGAGAGCTGACTGGGGTCTTTATCTTGTTGTTCAATGTGCTGATCGGCTGGATCAGCGGACGCTGCATCGAACGGGCAGGCCAGACAAAGACAGGCAAGACGCTGCTCTTTCTTTCTATTGCGTTCCAGGTCCTCTTTCTCGTTTATTACAAATATCTAGGTTTTCTTCTTGAAGCCTTCCAATCCGTAACATCCGTTTCGTTAGCCTACACACCACCGGCCCTTCCCATCGGAATTTCCTTTTTTACTTTCCATGTCATTTCCTATTTGGTGGACGTCTATAGGCGTGAAGCCCCGGCATTGACCTCCTATTCCTCACTGCTCTTATATATAGCGCTATTCCCGCAATTGGTGGCTGGTCCCATCATCCGGTATGCCGATGTGCAAACTCAGCTTAAGGAACGCAGGATTACCCTGGACGGGTTCAGCCAAGGTGTCGTTCGTTTCATAACAGGGCTCGGGAAAAAGGTGATTTTCGCCAATTCCCTGGCAGGGCTGACTCCGTTTTTCCTGGATAGTCCGAGCGACCAATTAACTGTGGCAGGAGCTTGGCTCGGCATCCTCGCTTTTGCCCTTCAAATTTATTTCGACTTCTCCGGGTACTCGGATATGGCCATCGGCCTTGGTAAAATGTTCGGCTTCTCCTTTAAGGAAAATTTCGACTATCCGTATATCTCGACGGGAGCAGCTGAGTTCTGGCGCCGGTGGAATATCTCGGTAGGCCGTTTTTTCCGGGACTATGTCTATATTCCCTTAGGCGGTAACCGGAAGCGCGCCTTGATGAACATGTTCATCGTCTGGTTCTTGACGGGTCTATGGCACGGCGCCAGCTGGAATTACGTAGTATGGGGGTTATTTTTCGGAGCCATGATCACTTTGGAGAAAAGCTTCCTTCAGCAGCTGCTTTCCCGTTTGCCCCGCTTCATTTCTCATTTATACTTCACGGTGGTGGTGCTTGTGGGATGGGTGTTTTTTTACTTTGAGTCGTTGCGGGACGGAGCGAGATATTTACGAACGATGTTCGGTCTTGGGCATGTACCGGCGGTTGATGAAGCCTTCTTCATTCATTTGCAGAACCATATTATCCTGCTCGTGCTTGGCCTCATAATATCGACACCGGTCCCGGCCAGGCTGCATCAAGCCATGTCGCATCGCATGAAGCCGCGTATGGCGCATGCCGTCTATAATCAGCTTTTGGTGCCGATTACTTCGCTTGTGATTCTGGCCGTCTCGGTGCTGCTGCTAGTAGGAAAAACCTATACGCCTTTCTTCTATTTCCGATTTTGATTCAGTGGAGGCACAGCTATGAAGCTAGGACAATATTTACAAATTGGCTTCTTTCTCCTGTTTATCTATCTGGGTACGGGCTTAATGTGGTCTTTAGGCGGAAACAGGGTGTTCTCGGAGACGGAAAACCGCAATCTCGCGCCGCTTCCGCAATGGTCGACTCATGCCTTATGGTCTGGCCAATATTTGCATGACATAGAGAATTATGTAGCCGATCATGTTCCTTATCGGGATGCGCTGGTCGGACTAAGCAAGCTCGTGGAAGCATGGGAAGGCTTGACCCTTTCTCAGGATGCCGTGATTGTCGCTTCGAATGCAGATAATACGGGACAAGCGGCTGTACATGCCGATGAAGAGCCTGCAGCGACGATGAATCAGCCCCCCTCTCAAGGGCCTGAGGTTACAGTCCGTATACCTGATGCTGCCCCGACTCCGGTTCCTTCCCCGCAACCGAAGCCCGACATGGAATCCAAAGCGCAGAAGCCGGGTCATGTTATCGGAAAAGTCTTGATCGTGGAGCATCGTGCCGTGAATTTATTCAGCTATATTTCCTCGGCCGGAAAGCTGTATGCAGAAACGATCAATCATGTGAAAGCAGCTATGGATGCCCATTTCAACGCCAAAATTCCCGTGTCGGTTCTCATTGCTCCTACAGGGGCAGAATTTATGCAAAGCGAACAGCTGAGGAAATTATCCGCCTCTCAGCAGGAGGCTATTCATGAGGTCTATCAGCAGCTGAACCCGGACATTACCCCGGTCGATGCATTATCCATGCTGCAGAATCATGCGGAAGATGCCATCTTTTTTCGAACGGATCATCATTGGACAGCAACCGGTGCCTATTATGGATATGCGGCGTTTATGAAAGCAAAGGGCGAATCTCCGATTCCTCTGGAGAAATACGAGAAGGCGGAAGTCGCCGGTTTTCTGGGATCCTTATATTCAGCTACCCGAAACAGCAAGCTGGAGAAGCATCCGGATATGATCGTTGTATATAAACCATATGTGAAGCATGAATATACGGTTCATTACGCTGGACCGCTCAAGATGGATCTGCTCGACATGAGTCATGCCCAGAAAAAAAACAAATACAGAATCTTTCTGAGCGGTGACCGGCCATGGGGCCGAATTACAACGGAGATAAACAACGGGAAGCGGTTGGCTGTTATTAAGGATTCCTATGGCAACGCCTTGATTCCATTTCTTCTTCCTCATTACAATGAAATTTACGTTATAGACCCGCGGCAATTTACAAAGTCATTGGTACCATTCATGGAGGAGCATCAAATTCAGGAACTATTGTTTATTAATAATTCCGATGTGCTAAGCAATCCTGACTTCATGCAGCTAGTTCGCGGGATGAGTTGATAAATCTGGATAAACGGAATCTACAAAGCGGAGAACCATATTCGAATAGCTTGACAGATTGCCCTCCGATTTCAGCGTCAGCTCATTGATATCTCCTGAATCCATCGAATCGATATTTCCTATCATTCGCCCAAGTTCGTTCGCATTGGCATCCAAATAAAGAAGCTCGAAGGATACAGGATGATCCAGGCTGTTCAGGCTCTCGCTCAGTTTCAGTCTGCCTTGCAAAATCGTCCTTTCCCCATCCCAGCGTATCGATTGAATATCTAAGGAAATCCGCTGTGTTTCATCCGTGATCCGAAAAGCAGGATCCGGAACCAACACCCATCCATCCAAGCCGCAAGCCTGAACATGGTACCAGTCTCCGCGTTTCTCATAGGCCCGAATGGTTTGGGCTGAAAGCTGGCATAACGAGCGGAGCGGATAGGTATCGAATGCATATTCCCTGATGGGTGTCCCCTCAGGTACATTCAGCTCCTTATCGGCCAGCGCCACTTTGTCTGAAGGTCCGATAAAGGGACTGTACCATGCATCCCCATTCTCGGTATGGATATGATACCAGCGCTGGTATTTCTCAAATGCGACGACCATGACCGGCGTTTCCATGATCCTGGCCGGCTTCGAGCTGTAGTCAGCCTTGTCATAGACGGGACTGCCCGGCATGAGCTTCAAAGGCTTGGGTTCCATGGGCTGTGGAACAATGACCAGTTCATCGATAGGAATCCACTTCTCTCCCAACCATGTCGAGATGCGAAAGTAGTTTTGTACAAAGGCATTGCGGTCTACATATTGTGGAGCAATTTTAATTCCAGTGCCTCTATCCAAGAACGGGGCATCGTACAGCTCCGTCTCCTTCATGAGCAAAGCAGGCGGCTCCTTGGCGGTATATGCCCGGAACGGAATGGCCTTAGAGACATAGATCCACTTATTTCCTAACCAAGTCTCAATTTGATACCAAGCGGTATCGTCCCACATGGGCTGCTTGCTTCTATTAGAGCCTGCCAGTTTTACCGTTTGCGGCGTAAGCTCCACTCCCGTGGGGGATGAAAGATTCGGCTCCTCGTATAGAGCTGTGGACTCCGTTAAGGTCAGCATATTCGGCTTTAGCTCTTCTTCCCCTGCCGCAAATAAATGCAAGGGAATCGAACAAGTGAACCAGACTAAAGATAAAAGAAAAAATATGCGATGGATAAATTTCATTCTTATTGGCCCTCCCTTCCGTTACAATCATTTAGACGCAGCGGAAAGGCGATAGTTTCCTTATTTGGGCAGATCAGGTGAGCGCATAAACATGGTTAAGGAGACTTCGCAAATATTTGCCTCGTAATAGTTCCCATATAGGCATGAGCCCCATATCATAAATGTAGCCAGCGGCAGAGACTTTACAGTCATCTTTGCTGTACTGCACGATATTATTTGTGATTCAAAGGGAGTGACAGCGTTGCAAACAAGGCAGGTTACTATCCCAACACCCTCACGTTGGGGAATCAATGCTTTTGCCGGAGGAAGACCTGTTGTCTGGGGAGAACTCAACATATACTCCATCGAAACCAACGGGAGATTCACAGGCACGGTTAATTTTCGGGGAACTCCGATTCCTATTGAAGGCTTCTGGAATTCCGGCAGCGGACAGATCAGCTTCTCTTCTCCGTATGCCCGTTTCATTGGAACTCTGAGTAATTATGACGACCCAGCCATTCGCACCCGGCATTATGTCCTGAACGGCTCTCTTCTCATGATGCCGCCTTCCATTCAAGCGGGGGAACGAGGCACCTGGATTGCGACCACCAACACCTGTTTGACTCAACAGGAGCAAGGCGCACCGGCCAGCACCAGCCTCCCCCCTGTTGGGGTATTTGTGACGGCGGACTATACGGGTACTCCCTGCTAGTTTTTACCCTTTAGGGACAGACAAAGCAGCCAATTGCGTTGGCTGCTTTGTCCTGTAGCTTGATTATTTATGACGGAACGTATCATCGCTCTCTCGAGGATTATTTTGCGCTGGATGTCCCTCATAATTGTCAATCACTTGATCTGCATAATTCGGGTTGGAATTGTACTTATTCCCTTCGTTTTTCTTTTTGCCTTTAGGCATAACCATTCACCTCCATCATCGTGTCGGTCAGGATTCCCTGTGCACCCCTCATTAGAATGGGATAGTCCCGGCGCCTTCATGCACGTAACTTTTCCCTTCCCCCTTTTCGCTGGAGGAATCTGAATAAAGCGTTTAGGGCATGATAAAGTTTGGGAAATGTCAAATTCGTTGTTTTCCCATAATGACAAAAGTGAGGTGCATGATAGCATGGCAAAGGATAAAGAACGCAATCACAATGAAGAAGCTGATGCAATAAGCAGTAACGACGTGGGTGAAGCTGTAGGAACGGTAGGCGGAGGCGCTGTAGGTGCGATTGTCGGTTCGGCACTGGGACCGGTAGGAACGGTTGTAGGCGGTGTTGTAGGCGCAGCGCTGGGTAACCAAGCTGGCGAGAACGTCGGCGGCAATAATGCTGCTGCTGATGAGAATAACGACAATCATCGCTAATCGGTTGACATGACAATTAGGGTGACGGGGGAATCCCGCACCCTTTTTTATTCTTATATGTAACGAATGTGTTAGTTCCGCCGATAGGCCTTTTCATGAAAACGGGTAATGCTGTGAAAGAGCTGCTCCCCATCCTCCGGCAGACGGTCTTCTTCATTGAAGTTTAAGTACATAGCCCGATAGGGCTCCGGCACCCATATATAATGATGTACATAATCGGTAAGATGAAATCCATTGGCTTCCCAGAATTGGACTCGCCTTTTGTTCTCCTCTGTCGGTTCTGCCTCCACTTCGACGATAATCCCTTTGCATTCTGCATGCGTTCGTGCCCATTCCTTTATTCGGTCCAGAAAGCATCTTCCGTTCCCTTCGCCCCGTACTTCAGATCTAATCGCCAAGTAGTCGATCAGTAACGCGCCTGCTTGCTTATCGATGCCGCTTAATGCCATACCAATAAACTCGGAGCCTCGCGAGATGGTATGCAGCTGACACATTTTTCTGCTGAACATCCGGCGAACGATATCCCTGCTCTTCCTCCCGCCTATTGGAAAGGCCTGCTCGTAAATCGGCTCTACAGATGACCATAGAACTTCATCCCACTCATCGATTATTTGGTAGTCCAAGTCCAATGCTTTCATGATGTTCCCCGCTTTCACCAATATCCTGTTCTATTCTAATGTAATCTTCCCAAAAAACATGAAAGCCACCACATAACATACCCTGCCTTGGCTATACTTTTATCAGCGGCCAATTCCAATCCTGCAATAAAAAAGGAATAAGCGCAGATTATGTCGAAATGCTTGTATTATGAAAACAATAAACGCTAGAACCTCAATTCGATATGGGGTTATTTTAATCCTCTTCTTAAGCTTTCTTCTCGGCCTGCGTCTGGCGTGGAACCAAGCTTTTCTTACTTTGAGCGAGCCTCGCCCCGACCATGGCGTGCTGGATCTCCGCGGATTTAATCTGGATCAAACCGCTTCCTTCTTGCTCGACGGCGAATGGGAATTTTACCCAAATCAATTACTGACAAGTCAGGATATTCGGACCGGGTCAAATCAGGCAGCAGCCATACAAGTTCCGGGAGACTGGGGAAGCTTGCTGGATGATGAGTCCGGTTCTTCCTACGGATACGGTACATATCGGCTGCGCATACTTATTGATCCTTTAAAGCAGCCGGTCGCTTTGTGGTTTCAAGGTATCCAGGCATCCTCGGCAATAGAACTTAACGGAGTTACTGTTGGCGGTATGGGCAACCCTGCGGCAAACCCGAATGACTATGTGCCTTGGAATGTGTCCTACACTTCAACTTATTCTATAGAAGGGACTACTGAGATAGAATTGCTTATTCGGGCAGCGAACTTTGACGACCCCCACTCCGGCGGGATCCTGAAGTCTTTTCGCTTCGGCTCCCAAGCTTCTATCGACTATGTACGATGGTATTCCATTGGATTTCAGCTGGTTATATTTCTTATTCTGCTGCTCCATGGTTTATATGCAATTATTCTATTTATATTCAACCGTCATGAGAGGGCTTTGCTGATCACTGGCTTGTTAACGGTGTCGGTCGGTATTGCCGTGCTTGCCGGGCACGATAACGTGCTCTTGCTATGGCTGCCTGTCAATTACGCTTGGGCTATCAAGCTCCGGCTGCTTGCTCTTTTGTGGCAAAATGTATTTATTCTACTTCTTTTCAGAAAGTTCGCTGCAGCTCCACCTGGAAACCTGGGCCTTCGCATCTATCTAGCGGCCGTTGCCATTTATTCAGGATTCCTGGTTGTTGCCCCTGCTTCATGGGTTCATACAGCGACATATTATCAAGTCTTCCATGTATATTACTTACTTGCGTTTGCTTGGTTTATTTATATTGTCGGTACAATGATCTTCAAAAAACAAGCCGATAAAGACATCATCTTCCTGATGCTTACAGCCGTTGCTATCCTATCCAACGTAACATGGAGCTTGATAGAAGCCGTTTCCAATGTCACAACAGTCTATTATCCATTGGATATCTTAGCAGCTATTACAGGGTTTTCCACATATTGGTTTAAAAAATATTTCCGTAAATCCAGTGAAAACGCCAAGCTTAATGAGCAGCTCAAAAGAGCGGACAAGTTAAAAGATCAGTTTCTCGCCAACACGTCTCACGAGCTGAGGACACCGCTTCATGGAATTATGAATATCGCACGGACTGTGGTTACGAAGGAAAAAGACAATTTGAACGGGAGCAGCCTAAAGGATATGGAGCTGTTGATCACGATCAGTAACCGCATGTCTCATATGCTAGGAGATCTTCTTGATGTAGCGCAGCTTCAAGAGCAAAGACTCACGCTGAGTAAGGAACCCTTGCTCGTTCAGTCCGTCGTCCCTGGAGTTATCGGCATGCTTTCCTTTATGACCGGTACGAAGCCCATACAGCTGCATATGGATATAAGCGAGAAGCTTCCGCCGGTCATGGCTGATGAAAAAAGACTGGTGCAGATATTATATAACTTATTACATAATGCGATCAAATACACGGAACAAGGGATCATATCCGTTTCCGCTGACATGAGGGAAGGCCGGGCTGTCCTTCATGTATCGGATACCGGAATTGGAATGGACGAGGAAACACAAGCCCGTATCTTCTTACCTTACGAGCAAGGAGCTTATGGAGTTAGTGACAGAGGAGGCATCGGCCTTGGGTTAAGCATCTGCAAGCAGCTGGTGGAGCTGCACGGCGGTACGTTATCGGTTCGATCCCAATTGGGCGAAGGCTCTGTATTCAGCTTCGATCTTCCTATAACCGACGAAATGAATTCTCCTCTGCAGCAAGATATTCAGCAGTCCGTTCCCGAAGCGGCAGGATTTGTGAATACGGGAGCACCGTTTGCAGATTCCATAGGAGAACTGGCAGCCTCCGTCATCATTCCGTCGATTGTGAACTCGAAAAGCATCCATATACTTGCCGTTGACGATGACCCGATCAATCTTAGTGTGCTGGAGGGAATCCTGTCGGCGGAATCGTACAACATTACTACAGTTCATTCAGCTCGGGAAGCGTTGGAATTGCTGGAGACCAAGCAATGGGATTTGCTGATTACCGATGTCATGATGCCTCATACCTCCGGCTATGAGCTGACGCAAAAAATAAGGGAACGGTATTCGGTATCCGATCTTCCCATCCTACTGTTGACCGCCCGTACCCAGCCCGCCGATATCTATACCGGATTTATGGCTGGAGCCAACGATTATATTACCAAGCCTGTTGACTCAACGGAGCTTAAATATCGAATCCGAGCGTTGACAGCACTGAAGCAATCTATAGATGAACGGTTGCGAATAGAGGCTGCTTATCTGCAAGCGCAAATCCATCCTCATTTTCTGTTCAATACGTTAAGTGCGCTAATGGCGCTAAGTGATATAGATACAGAAAAAATGCGGAAGCTCGGCGACGCCTTTACATCCTTCCTTCGGATTAGCTTTGACTATTTGAACACGGATGAACTGGTTGAGCTTGAGCATGAACTGGAGCTTGTCAAATCCTACTTGTATATCGAACAGGAGCGTTTTGGGGAGAGGCTATCTATACAATGGGAGGTTGACCCGAACATTGAAGGGCTTCTGCTCCCTCCCCTCTCTATTCAGCCGCTCATCGAAAATGCCGTAATTCACGGCCTATTAAGCAGGAATTTAGGGGGTACAGTACGTCTAAGCATTAGCCGCCAAGAAAACCTCGCCTTTATTGAAGTCCAAGACAACGGTAAAGGAATGGATCAGGAAAGGGCCGCTCAGCTATTAAATCCTTCCAGCAATGCAAGGCGGGGGATTGGTATTTCCAACACCCATCGAAGGCTGACCCAGCTATACGGACACGGCTTGTCTATAGTCAGTAGGATCAACGAAGGAACGACCGTATCGTTCGTTATTCCCGATAGCGGAAAGCCCCTCGAAGCCGGTAAGGATCAATAGCAGGAGGCGAAAAAATCATCCTCTCCTGACCGGGAGAGGTTTCTTCATTAAATAAACATCGGCCCCAGCCCGTATCTTTAAAGAATACTGGCTGGGGCCGATTCGTCCTGAGCTTTTTACTAGCTGCTTATAGCCTGAATGATCTCACTCACTGATTACTTAGCTTGAATATAGCCTTCCGCTTTAAGAAGCTCGGCAATCAAGACCGCACCGCCTGCGGCGCCGCGCAAAGTATTATGGGACAGACCTACAAATTTAAAATCATACAGGGAATCCTCGCGCAATCTGCCTACCGAAACGCCCATACCGCGCTCAATGTCGCGATCCAGTTTGGTTTGCGGTCTGTTCTCTTCCTCGAAATAAGTAATGAATTGCTTTGGTGCGCTTGGGAGCTCAAGCTCCTGCGGACGTCCTTTGAAGTTCAGCCAACGGCTCAAGATTTCGTCTTTAGAAGGCTTTTTTTCGAACGATACGAATACCGTTGCCAAGTGTCCGTCCGTAACAGGTACGCGAATACATTGGGTAGTAATTAATGGCGCGCTAGCTTTCACGATCTCATTATTTACAATGCTGCCCCAAATACGCAGCGGCTCCTGCTCGCTCTTCTCTTCCTCTCCGCCGATGTAAGGAATGACATTGTCCAGCATTTCCGGCCAATCGGTGAAGTTTTTGCCCGCTCCGGAAATAGCTTGATAGGTGGACGCAACCACGGTTGTCGGATTGAAATCGAGAAGCGCGTTAAGAGCAGGCACATAGCTCTGAATGGAGCAGTTAGGCTTAACGGCAATAAAACCGGTGGATGTTCCCAGACGTTTTCTTTGCGCTTCAATAATTTCGATATGCCCCGGGTTGATTTCCGGAATAACCATTGGAATATCCGGAGTCCAGCGATGGGCCGAGTTATTGGAGATAACTGGCGTTCCCGTTTTGGCATAAGCCTCTTCCAGCGCTTGAATCTCATTCTTCTTCATTTCGACTGCGCAAAAAATAAAATCGACATTCTGAGCAACCTCTTCCACTTTGGACGCATCCTGTACAACGATGCCCTTCACATCCTCGGGAATGGAGCTGGACAGCTTCCATCTGCCTTGTACAGCTTCCTCATATGTCTTGCCTGCCGATCCGGCACTCGCTGCAATTGCCGTTACTTGAAACCAAGGATGCTGATCGAGCAGTTGTACGAACCGCTGTCCCACCATTCCTGTTCCCCCTACAATACCTACTTTCAATTTTGCCGCCATAGATGTTCAAATCCTTTCAAAGTTAGTATGAAAATTATGTTTGTTTCATCATATACATCCGTTGTCTGAATCGTGTTACACGAGACTGCAATAAAAAAATCCCACCCCCAAGACTTAGATAGTCTTGGGGACGAGATTTGTATGCTCGTGGTACCACCCCAGATTCGCCCATATGTCGCCATATTTGCCTCTTCGAGTACGACATTGCCAAGAATGCTTATACTCTAGCTCTATAACAGGAGCTCCTGTCACACCATCTCCGTTTGTACATGGGTTCCGATGTGCTGCTCTGAGCCTTTTTTCAATAAATAATTCTTCACTCCTTTTCAGCTGCCGGAGCTCTCTGCTCAAGAATCCATTTATTTACTCTTCTCTTCATCGCATTTTGATTCATCTATTGCGTATATAATATCAAATAACTGTAAAGCGGTAAACCATTTTTTTCGAAAAAACTCATGTATGCTTTAATATGCCTAAATAAGCCTTCCATGGCCCTACATCGGAGCTGTAGCTCTTGGCCATCACCCTTACAATCTGAGTCATATGTGTCAAATCATGAACTACCCAAGTCGAGAGCAGCTCTCTTACCTTAACGGGGCCAAACTCAGGGTGAGTTCCCGCCAATTCCAGATGGAGCTCGGGTTGAATTCGTTCCTTCACGAAATCCAGGTTTTGAAATCGGATTTGTTTAAATGCCTGCAAGGATTGTTCGATGGTGCTTCGGGATTCTGAATGCAAATGGGAAAACCGGTCAAACGGAGGAAACGGCTTGTCCTCCCCCTCCCTCAGGATCATGTCCAAACGCGGCACCCAGTTATGCTTCTCTCCTTCAATCAGGTGTTCAACGACTTCAATGACATTCCATGTCCCCTCCCCTTCATTACAATGCAGCCATCTATCGGATAATCCGGATAATAAAGACTCCAAGGTTCGGGGTGTGCGCTCCAGCAATTCAATGGCCTCATTCAAAAGAAAATTCAATGCAAGACCTCCATTCGTGCAAACCAATGTTATTTACATATTCTCAGTGGATCTCTGTTTTCCTGCAGTACATTTCAAGTTCGTTTTTTCCTTGCCCTTTGAAGCCTTGTGCAAAGTTTGATAATTTCAATCTACGTACCGGAATTTGTACTATAATAAATGTAAACAAAGAAGCCTGTTCCTATTATTAAAAAAAGTCCATTTCCCGGGTGATACTATGCGAGATAATTCCTTGAACCATATCATGAAGCGGATTTTTGCCAACATTCAAGCTGCACCAATTAGCGGCGGATTCACGAGAGTGCCTCGAAGCTGGGGCAATCTGAATTTTGTACCGGCTGTCCATAAGTTTTATTTCATTCTCGATGGCGAGGGCTCCATTAGTATCGACGGCTGCGATTACGAACCCAAGCCTAATCAATTGTTCCTGCTGCCTGCCGGAACACGGCAGTCTCTTGCTTCAATCAGCAATCGGACATTTCAGAAATATTGGTGTCATTTCCAGGCTTCGATTGGGGAAACGGATCTGTTTCGGATGATCGACGTTCCTCATTATATTGATGTTCCTGAACAGGATATCGGGCTGCTCGCGCATCTGTTTCGAGAGCTGAACTGCCATATGAGCCGAAGTGAACCGTTCGCCCCGATCATGACAAGCTCTCTGCTGCTTCATCTGCTCCACTTTTATGTAGAACGGGCAGGTATCCATAATATGTTCTCTCAATCCCCGTTATCGTACGAAAACTTGAAAACCGTCGTGAACTATATGGAGAATCATTTGCGCGATGATGTTACTGTGCCTGAGCTTGCCCGGCTCATTCACCTGGATACCAATTACTTCTCCCGGCTGTTTAAGGATATGATCGGTTCGTCACCTATGCAATATATGAATCGCCTTCGCCTGGACCAAGCGCAAGCACTGCTTCGAGATACTACGATGACAGTTACGGAAATCTCGGCCGCGGTCGGACTGGAGCTTCATTATTTCAGCAGACAGTTTAAAGCCCATGTCGGCTTCTCCCCCCTCAACTATCGCAATATGGCTTCGAGCATGGCAAGACGTTAATGACCTTTCCAACTACATACCGGTTTGATTTGATAGCTTATTCAACTCAATGGATTGCATATTCCAACGGTGAAACGGTTATAGTATGGGGTGTATGTCTTGGATTTGACATTCTCCCTAAAAGGACAGGTGTAGCATGGAAGAGAGAAAAACATGGGACCTTATAGCGATCGCTTCCATTCCGCTAATTATGACTTTAGGTAATTCGATGCTGATTCCGGTGTTGCCATCCATACGGGACAAGCTGGGCATTACTTCGCTTCAAGTGAGCTTGCTGATTACCGTTTACTCTGCCGTAGCCATTCTGCTGATCCCATTAGCTGGCTACTTATCCGATCGTTTCGGACGAAAGAAAATCATTATTCCCAGTCTGCTGATAACAGCAGCGGGCGGATTGGTCTCAGGACTTGGAGCCTGGTGGCTTGATCAATCCTACATGGTTATTATGCTGGGCCGTTTATTGCAAGGGGTGGGTGCCGCGGGGGCTTTCCCGATCGTACTCCCTTTGGTGGGAGATATGTTCAAGAACGAGGACGATGTCAGCAGCGGTCTGGGCATTGTGGAAACTGCCAATACGTTCGGTAAGGTGCTGAGCCCCGTTCTAGGATCGGCCTTAGCCATGGCTGTATGGTTCCTGCCTTTTCTTGCCATACCCGTTTTATGCATCATTTCTACCGTGCTCGTAGCCTTTCTGGTCAAAACTCCAAAGAAGGAAGACAACGAAGCCGATCAAGAACAAGCAACCCTTCGCGCCTTCTTCACGCAAATTAAGCAAATCTTTAAAGAAAACGGCAGATGGCTGTACGCTATTTTTGGCATTGGCGGTATCTGTATGCTGGTTATCTTCGGGATCCTATTTTACTTATCTGATCTACTGGAAGATAATTACCATATTAAAGGTATACTTAAGGGTTGTATCTTGGCCATTCCGTTAGCTTTCTTGTGCTTAGCGTCCTTTATTACCGGGAAAATCATTAAAAAAAACATGACCCTGATGAAATGGCTGACGTTTGCCGGAATGAGTTTAGTTGCCTTAAGTCTTTTGTGGGACGGGTTTATCTATTCCGCCGCCTTAATTCTGATTATTTCAATATGCTTTATGGGTATTGGAGTCGGAATTGCATTACCCTGCCTGGATGCGATGATTACGGAGAGTATTGAAAAACAACAGCGGGGAACTATTACCTCCATCTACAGCTCTATGCGATTTATCGGGGTAGCGGCTGGTCCTCCGCTTGCCTCGCTGCTTATCAAGCTGTCTCCTTCCGTGATGTTCTTCACCATGGCGGGATGCAGCGCAATTGCCGTATTGCTCGCGTTATTCGGGCTGAAGCCCAAAGAAAATAATCGGGGTCAAGGCCAAAGCTTGCACTTCTTTCCACTCCGCATAAAACAAAAAATTAAGTAGACTCTATATTTGGCACCTTTAAAACAAAAGGCCAAATCAAAGGAGGAATTATACTATGTATCAAAATATGTCCAGCCAAATCAATCAATGTGAACAAATCATTAATCAGCTGATGAGCCAGACTCAACAAGCGACCCAAATGTATCAGCAATTGCTGCAGCAAGAGCAGCAAAATGCTGTGATTCTGGAGCAGATCGCGCAAAAAGAGCAAAGAGCCTCGCAAATGATCCAGACTGCTCTGCAAGGTCATCAGCTTGCTATGCAACAAATGCAGCAAGTAGCTCAAATTTGCAGATCCTTGGAGAATACCGCACAAAACAGCGTGCTCCCATATAATCAAGCCCAAGGATTCGGATCCACTATCGCCAACAACATTTCGTACAGACACTAATAAGTAAATAAATAAGACACTGATCGGATGGTCAGTGTCTTATTGTTCAAGTGGCTTCTGTTATTTTTTCCTGAGTAAATCCGGAAACGGGTTCGTTGTTTTGGACGTTAAATCTTGCTTATGCGTTCCATCCAAATTCATTCTTGAAAGAGTATTCACAATGTCTGCGTATTGATGAACATCGGAATTGATAGTCTCATAAGTCATGTAGTACAAACGTTCACCAATGACATTGATGTTTAATATGACTTTATCAACGAGCAGAGTGGGATTGCTTCCGTCCAGCCCGCTTCGATATAGCCTGGATTCCGAGGAGGACCATTTGCCCTCCACCATTTGTTCATAGTAAACCGTATTGTCTTTAATCCAAAACGATCCTACAGGATGATCGCCGATGCTGCTTCGGCCGCCCCCTGACAAGTCCATGCGGTGCAAGTACCCTTTATCGTCCTTATAATACAGCCAGCCATCAACGATTCTAATATCATAGTACCAATCTGAATCTATTGCCGCCGACTCTGTGCTTTCCGGATCGATCCGGTATAGCCCTCCGGAGCTCAACGTATAATAAATCGAATCGCCCCCCGGGGCCATCTCAAATACCTCTTCATCCTCGCCGCTGAGCTGGGTCCTATCAGTTCCGTCAAGCTTCATCCTATAGATAGGGCCGGAGCCCATCCCCTTATCCCTGCTGTAACACAGGTAGCCGTCTCTCATGAATAAATGCCGTGTCTCGTGCTCACTCAGCAGGGTCCTAGAACTTCCGTCCGTACGTATTCGGTAGATCTCTCCGGCATCGGTTCTCTTGCCTTCCCTATGCTCATAGATCCGGTAATACACCCAGCCGTCCACTGCACTGATATCGGTAACCGGTTCATCGGTTAACTGCACGTTAACAGTCCGGTCCAGGGACATTCGGTACAACTTGTTGCTATCGCCGATATTGGCATAATAAAGCCAGCCGTTATACTCCGTCACCATAGCATTATTATGAATGTTCTGAGGGTCATTGCCGGATCCGGCCGCAAATAAGGGGTTGGCTGCCGCAGTTCCTAGATTTATCAAACGTGAATCCGGGTCCCAGCTGATGCTTACACCCAACTCTTCCGAAACAAAACGAATCGGCACCATCAAACGGCCATTTTGCATTACGGCGGGCGCCTCCAGGGTAACGGCTTGGCCATTTTTCTTTGCAGCAGGCTGATTCAGGGTCAATTCTAGCACTGTACCTGACTTGCTTATGATCGCTGTATTAGTAGATTCTACCCATGTAACGTTCGCTCCCAGTGATTCGGAGACGACCCGGATCGGGACGTAGGTGACTCCCGCATCGGCCTGGATATAAGCAGGAGCATCCGTAAAAATTTCAATCCCGTTCACAGAGATGGATACAGCTGAATCGGGCGATGCCAAGGCTTGCGGAACAGCCAAGAGGGACAGCAAACATCCAGCTAAGCCTATATTTATGGTTTTGTTGTTCATTTCATCTCTCTCCTTTGGTCTTCTGTTATTGTATCGACATTACGAAGGCTCCAGTTAATACCGAAGACCAAAGGAAAAGAGCATACAATCAATGCATAATATAATGATTCAAATAATCATTGCGAAATTTTCCTTCCGGATCATAGCGAAGGAGCAGTTGTTGAAAATCCGGCAGCTTCTCATAAAGCGAGCGCAGCCGTGATGGAGTCATCGCAAACAGCTTGGCCCAATGCGGGCGAGCCTGATAAGGCTCCAGCTTTTCCTCCAGAATCGGGAGCAGCTGTCGAACATCCTCCACAAGGGGCTTCCAGGTAAAGTGGAACGCTACCGAATCCCGCTGGTAGCAAGGACTCATCCATAAGTCGTCGGCCGCAATCGTTCGAACCTCGGAAACGTGCAGGAGCGGTGCTATACGCTCCTTCAGCTGTTCAATTGCTTGAAGTGCGCTATAAGCATCCTGTCGGGAGACAAAATACTCGCTCTGCAGCTCCTCCCCCGCGCTCGGGGTAAAATCCATTCGAAAATGAGGCAGCCGCTCATGCCAGGGCCCAGGTATTCCTAATTGCTCGCTGCAATTTTCCGCCGTGAGTCCTGGCACCGGATGCCGATTTTCCAATGCACGTGCCGCTCCGAAGAAATCCTCTGTAACCGGATCGGCATCTTGGGATAACACCCGCTTCTGCCAAACTTGATTGAAGGCGGACTGCTTCCAATCCGTGAACAGGCTTACACTATAGGCGCTGGAGAATATCGCGTCGAAATTGTCCTTCAATTGTGCCAATGGCAAGTTGTCATATACATGCTGGCTTATTTGAAATACCGGTACGACATCCAGAGTTATCTTTGTAACGACGCCCAATCCCCCAAGCCCGACAACGGCTCCTTCGAGAATGCCGTCTCCTTGATCACGGGATAGCACGATCTTCTCCCCGTCAGCCTTGATAATCTCGAGGGCATGCACCGCTGCAGCAAGGCTGCCATTCCGATCTCCTGAGCCATGGGTCGCCGTAGCGCAGGCTCCCGCAACCGTGATATGAGGCAGCGATGCCAAATTGTGCAGCGCAAAGCCATGGCTGTGCAGGTAGCGGCACAACTCGCCGTATCGAATGCCTCCTTCGACGGTTACTTTCCTTCGCTGCTTGTCCAACTCGACCACTCGGTTGAGCTTCTCCAGCGAAAGAAGATTCTCCCTAGAGTCTGCGATGCCATTAAAGGAATGGCGCGTGCCCAGCACCTTGATTCGGTTGAAGCGGGCTACATATTCCTGTACTTGCTCCAAGCTTTCGGGAACATGAAGATTAGTAGTACCATACGTGTAATTGCCTGCCCAATTTCTATAGCTTTCCATAAACCGCACACTCCTTGTTGTGATCGAATTCTCAACTACGATAAGATCCTTTTTCTGTCAAATAGACTTTGGTCCATTCCTGTTTGATATAGCTTCCTTTATTGTAACAGCAATAATCCCAAATGATAACTACGAATCTTTCCCCTCCCTTTATAAAAACAGCATCGCCTAACTGCACAAACGGCCGCCATCCCGCAAAGGGGTTGGCGGCCGTTAAACGTTTTTTTACTGATTACATGTTAATTCATTTTATATACCTCAATCTCGTTCACGGTCGGCTCCTGACTGGCGGAAGTTATATAAAGCCTTACGTAGCGGGCATTGACCGTATTAAAGTCTATCGTTTTGCCTGCGCCGATCGATGTTCCCGAGGTGCCTGCAATATCCGTGAAGGTCGTACCGTCATTGGAGGACTGGAGCTTATAGGATGTGATCCTCGTATACGTGCTTTCCTTGATGAAAACCTGGTTAAAGCTTTTCGTTGACCCGAAATCCACACTAATCCATTGATTGCTTGTGGAACCGCTGGACGCAGACCATCGGGAGGAGACATTTCCGTCAAACGCTTTACCAGCGTCATACGATGAGCTCCAGGAGGAAGAGGCACTGTAGGTCTTGCCGGATGCAAGATTACCGCCGTTCTGGTACCTTTTGTTCTTGGCCCACATCAAGCGGGAGAATATGTCCATGCTGGTGCCGGATCTCGACAAATCCGCATTCGCAAGCGCATAGTACATATCCGGACGAAGCACTGTCAAGAACAAGTAGCCGCTTCGCGCATAGGTTGTAGGTGCACTGTTCCCCGAGCCGTCGGTGCCGTCGACTTTCCCCGCGAAATCATTAGGCCCTCTCATCATGACGTCGGCATACATATTAGCGATCGGCTTCAGCTGTGCCGCCGTAATCCCGTAACGTCCGCTTAGGAATTGGCGGTAAAAGCCCGCTACATCCAGGCTGCCGTGGCTGTTATCCTCCCCGCTCAGCAGCGTCGGGTTATATCCCCAATTATAAGCAGTGTTGCCTAAGCTGGTGGTATACACCTGTTTGGTGGAGTTATTGGCAAAATACCAGTTCACATTCGCCTGTATGATGCTGTCGTATTGAGATACCAGAGAAGGATTATCCCCAAGAAGCTCATGGGCCATCGCAACGTTTTGCAAGCCGTACGAGATCATCATCTGCTGATTCCACGGCATGGCTCCATTCGTCATGTAAGGAGATTGAGACGAAAAGTAGTACTTGTTGCCGTTCGACAAATTGAGCAGCTTGGGAAAAATAAACTGGTTGAGCACATAATCGGCTTCAGCTAAAAACTTAGTTGCACGCTGCTTATAGGTTGCTCCATAGCCATAAGGGTCCCCATCCAGAACCGTCGTGTTCCATATCGAAGGGGTTTTGAGAATGAGCCTTGCGCAGTTCGCAAGATGGCCTACCGGATCCCCGTTGGCCGAATCGGCGGAAGCGGTTCCGCTGCTGTTGCCCGGCCACACAGGTGCAACCGTATTCGTCCATACCGTACGTTGGCCATAGGGCGCGGGCAAAATATCATTTCGCTGCGAAAGTAGAACGTTGCAAAAATAGATCATCCGATCCAGAATGGCGGCGTCGCCCGTCAGTTCATACATGAGCCCCATAGCTTTAATGCTCTCGCCGCTTTTTCCCTGGGCATACTCATTTTGCATAGAATCGGTATTAGGCCATACGACCGGCTGAAGGTCCAATATGTAGGCTTTAAAGGAATTAATTTCATTCTGGGTAACCGGACCATCCAGGCTGTCAACAACCATAGGGCTGGCAGCCTGGACCTGAACGGCACTAAAGGGAGAGAGACCTGCAAGCAGCAAACCGGTTAACGCAATGCACTTCATCTGAGTCTTGGCTAAAGATAGGAATCTGGACATAAGATAACGCCTCCTTCTTGAATCACCTTGTCGGATAGATGGTACGTGCGCCGCATTCCCTGTACGGTGGATGCAGCTTAAGTCGGACTTGGATCCTCCCCCTTCCCTGTTAGGCTCGGCATTCTCTGCTGCACATCGAATTTCATGTGCTGACGTCAGTATAAAGCGCTTTCATTCCAACTTGAATAGACGATATTAACTATTGCTTTAATAAAATTAACTTCACTCCTTATCCCGCGTAGCTGATCCGCTCCACTCGCGGGCCATCTGTAATAGACCCTTATCTGTTACGGTATGCCGACGGTGAAGTTCCTGTATACTTTTTAAAGGCTGTAGAGAAATGCGACGCTTCATAGAACCCCGTCATATTAGCGATCTCGCTTATTTTCATCTCTGTGCTCGACAGCAGCTCCTTGGCCCTTTCCAGCCTTCGTTCATGGATATATCGCATCGGTGGGACCCCTAAGTGCATTTTAAAAAAACGGATAAAATAATTCGGATGAAAATGAGCTATTTCCGAGAGCTCGTCAACGGTAAACTCCT
Organism: Paenibacillus vulneris; assembly: GCF_039543185.1. Taxonomy (NCBI): domain Bacteria; kingdom Bacillati; phylum Bacillota; class Bacilli; order Caryophanales; family Paenibacillaceae; genus Paenibacillus; species Paenibacillus vulneris. The sequence continues at coordinate 57,726 of NZ_BAABJG010000055.1, forward strand.
TGGACAGGTTTTGATCGATGTAATGGATCGTGTCGATCAGTTTGCTATCGGCTAACCCCGGTAAGGTTAGGTTCTTGTCTGACAGAGCCGTGTCGATGAACAAGGCTAGAATTTCAAAAAGAGCGGATTGAATCTTTAAGGAAGATGTAGGCCATTGACTTCCCCGGTTCGTCATCATTTGGCCAAAATGCTTTAACAGCAAGCCGCTATCCTGGATCGTTACGATATTCGGGAGACCGAATGTTTGAAACAACTGCCCCATGGCGATGTTCGAAGTAAAGTGGCACCAATACATCTGATATGGAGGGCCATTGGTTACGGAAAAAGACTGCATCACATCCGCAGGGGCAAAGAACAGCTGTCCTGGCTCCGGCAGAAAGGTTTGCCCGCCGACCGTAATCGAGCCGCAACCGTCCACAATATAGTAAAACTTATTATATTCCGGTATAAAATCGCGTCTTATCCAGTCCGGAGGGCAATCCGTATATTTTGCATGGATCAGGTCCAGCCTTAGGCTCGAAAGCCGGTGACGCAGCAAGCGTGTAACGCTTTTGGGCATGTTCAATACCATCTGTCTTTTATCCCCTTTTATAGTCCTAAGTTGTTATTTCGTTTATTTTACAACGTTATTCTCCTTTCCTCAAAGCCTCTTTTAAGTCTCGCACCCAATACAAAAGGAGCTGCGTCGTCCGCAAGCTCCCCTATCCCTTTTATGATATCAAGTTTAACCGATGGTTTTGACAACGTTCCCTTCATGGTCCGTTATATTAGTTTTGACGATCTCAATAACCGTCCCTTGCATGGAGGCGAGCTCCAATGTGCTTTCCTTAGGCTGCAATCTGCCGGATAGTTCTTTAGCCGCATCATGATTTAGTATCCAACGAATCTTCTCCTCATCGGCTTCAACTCCAGGTTTATCCCCCGGCTCAAAGACGACGCAGGTTTCTGAACCCAGCAAGGTGAGTGTTTTACCCTTCATAATTCGACCTTGCAGCAGCTTGCCAATAATGTCAGCTTGCTTGGCTCCTAACGTAAGCTTGGAAGGAGTTTTGCTAAACCAGCCCTTCTTTCCTTCCTCCCATGTCAGCTGATCCACATACAGGAAGCCCGTATTGGAGCCTTCCTCCAGCATTCCTCTTTCTACAGCATAGGCAACCGATGGGATCTGTACAATGGATTCTCGCCCCAGATCCGTCATGTACTGTGGAATATAGGGCAAGCTCTCGGAAAGCACGCCTAGCGTATTCCATGTTTGCATCGCCTCAAGTTCATCGGCTGTGATTCCAACCATTTGGATAAATTCAACCCGTCCGTTCGGTGTATGAATAGCCAGAAGTTCCGGGTCCTCTACGAAAGCCAATGCAGTTAAATCTGTATCGGCACCCAGGCATATTGGGCCGTTAGCATCCAGATAATCACCTGATTTAAAAATATTGCCGCTCTTAAAAACATACCGTCCCATATTTTGCAGCAAATTTAATGCCCATGCCGGAGGCTCCTCTTCCTCTTCCGTCCTCGATAGACGAAGCGTCAGCTCAAACCCATAACCGCTCTCGTCCGGAATGTCCGATTCCTTCTCGTAAAGCTCTGAAAAGCCGTATGTGACAAAATGCCAGTGTGGCTGAGGTGAATCACTCTTGTAGACACTGATTCCATCCAGCGGATCTTGACCGCCCAAAGCATAGCTGAGAATCGTCCCGTAATGCTTCGGCTCCTGGTCTCCGTAGATTTTGGACAGTGCGTGATCGATAGCGTCCCATCCGGCTGTGCTTGCTTCATTCTCCATTCCCTTGTTCCTCCTATGTTGAGCCCAAAGATCGGACCTGGTATTACTTAAGTATTTCGTCCGGAACCCGTCATTTTGTTAGGTCTTAAGAGAAACAAGTTGTTCGGGAAGCTCTCGCTTCCATCTGTTTGATATTACTTTCTGATCAGCTTCCATATTCAACGGACAACCATTCATAATTGTATCTGGAGAAGGGAAAGTTGAGCCGCTTCCCCTCCTACTATCCCTATTTATTTTTGATATATAGGATAAGACCTATGACAACAATGGCTAATACACCCAGCACTATCAGGATGTTGTTCCAGTGAATGAACAGGACAAAAAACTCCTTTCATCTGTTAAGTATGAACTATGATTGCGCAGGTACATCCGTCATTTCCATAACCATTCGATAAGATCCCCTACGCGGCTGATAACCCAGCTTTCGGTTGATCGTCAGGATCGGCACATTCGTGGAGTCGTTGTCCGTTCGAATGTAGGCTGCTTTGTGAGCTATGGCCAGCTCAATCGCTTTTATCTTAAGTGCCAGTCCAATACTGCGGCGGCGATAGTCGCGGCTGACCCCGGTATATTCATGGTACATGCCGTTCGTCTTCGCATTGTGAAGCACATTGGTTACACCTACATAACGATCGCCAGCAGCGGCGATAAGAACCTGATCGGGAGAGTAACCATTCGCCATCAAATACCACTTCCGCCATTCGGAGATGACGGGGACCTCTCCAGTGAAGCCTGGTATATCAACGAGGGTTTCCTTGTAAAGCTCATAGAGCTTGAGCTCTCCGGCCTCCTCACCCTCATCGGCAAGTGTCGTAAACCGAATTCCTTCGTTTTCCAGCTGGGCAAAAATATTCCCTCCAACCGTCCCTAAGTCGTCCCTTCCTGCTAACGGAAGTACGGATTGATAGGAATGGCGTTCGACGACAAATCCGTTCGTTTCGGCAAAATGCTGCGATGCCGGGTCATCATCCCAGACTTCGGTTACAATTCTACTAGTTCCTAGCGCAGCGGCCCAGCTTACAGCCTGTTCGAACAGCCTTCTTCCCGCTCCCTGACTCCGAAAGGAGGGGTCGACTACCAGGGTATGATTCAAATTCCCCGGTTCCGTCCAAGGTGCTCTCCAAGTCCACAAATAACCGATAACCTCATCCTGATCAGTGACAGCAGCCAATCTCAGCCGATCATAACCGCCTAACAGCCCGTTCTCATCGATAAACGTCCTGCCGACCGTATACAGCTTGCGGTCATCTTCCTCCAGCTTTGCGGCGTCCACAGGCTCGGACCAATAGGTATTTACCAGCTTGGCAATCGCCTCATAGTCGTCGGGCAGGCGAAGAGGTCTTACAGTAATTGACAATACCATCTCCCACCTTTTAACAAGTTATTTATGGATAATAATGTCATAATAACGAATAGATGGAAAGATAAATTTCTGTTATATCGGTTCTTTCTAACAGTATTGAAGGTTTGGACCCGTGTATTACTGCATCGGCAAGAAAAGTTAATAAATTCGCCTGCCGTTCCATAAGGTATTTAATAGCTGTCATGGTGCCCTGCTTCCCTTACACTCCCTGAGGCATGAGACCCGAAAATCTTATTTGTGCGTTGCGTTCTACATACATTCGAGAGCATTATCCTGCTTCACATCCAGGGGGTTGGGGTAAGGAAATTCTAATTAGAAGGTGGATAATGATTCCAGATGGGGTTATGCTTAAGAATAGACAGCACGAAAGCTGGCAGGAGGTGACCCCGCTGTTTGAATTTCAAGATGTATATAATTTATTAACGCTCCTCAATTATTTGTTTGCCTTAGCCATCATCTTCCTGGAGCGGCGCAATGTTGTAGCCACGTGGGCCTGGCTGATGGTTCTGCTCTTCCTCCCAGGCATTGGATTTATCATTTATCTGTTGGTCGGTAAAACGTTGAACAGCCGAAGAATTATAGCCATGAAGGATGAAACACGGGAGGAATTCAACGCCATATCCCGAACGCAGGCGGAACAAATTGAGCTCGGCGTCATGCATTATGTCGATCCGGCCATGGAAGCTTACCACGACATGATGCACATGAACCTGATGAGCGGCCGCTATTCCATCCTGACCCAAGATAATCAGGTGGACATCTTCACGGACGGCCAAAGCAAGTTTACCTCCCTGTTCGAGGATATCCGTAATGCTTCCCTGTTCATCCATCTGCAATACTATATTGTCCGAACAGATGCACTCGGGCAAGAGCTGCTTCGGCTGTTAACCCAAAAAGCTCTGGAGGGGGTTGAGGTCAAGCTGCTATATGACGATGTAGGAAGCTACGGTATGCAGAAAACATACATCCAGCCCTTGCTTGACGCCGGCGGAAAGGCTGCGGCATTTTTTCCGTCCAAAATCCGTTATTTAAACCTCAGGCTGAATTACCGCAACCATCGTAAGGTTGTGGTTATCGACGGCAAGTGGGGCTATATAGGAGGCTTTAATGTAGGAGATGAGTATTTAGGGAAGGATCCGAAGCTGGGACCGTGGAGAGATACTCATTTGAGGCTGGAAGGCAGTGTCGTTAACGTGCTTCAGGCTCATTTTATGATGGATTGGAATCGAACCCATGCCGCACCCATCAGCTACGATGCCAAATATTTCTCTGAGGACGTCCATCCGCAAGGCGTCGGGATGCAGATTGTATCGAGCGGGCCCCACTCGAATAGACAGCAAATCAAAAACGCCTACATTAAAATGATTCATTCCGCCAAACGAAGCATCTGTATTCAATCCCCGTATTTCGTCCCTGACGAGAGCCTGCTGACTGCGTTGAAAATGGCCGCTTTGTCCGGCATCGACGTCAAGGTCATGATTCCGGACCGTCCGGATCATTTCTTCGTGTTCTGGGCGTCGCGTTCTTATTTGGGCGAGCTGCTGGATAACGGGGTGTGCTGCTACTTGTACGAGGGAGGCTTTCTTCATGCCAAAACGCTGGTGATCGACGGTAAGGTTGCCTCGGTAGGTACGGCCAATATCGATATTCGAAGCTTCAAGCTCAACTTTGAGATTAATGCTTTTATCTATGACACGAAGACGGCCGGCAAGCTTGAAGAGCTTTTTAAGGTCGATCTGGAGCGTTCATTCGAGCTGACTATGGAAACGTACAAAAAAAGATCCTACGTAAGTCAATGTAAAGAGTCCATTGCAAGATTACTGTCTCCTTTATTGTGACGTTTAGCTTTGCAAAAGGTCCATAAATAACAAGCAGCGGCCGCTTAGGCGCCGCTGCGTACAAATCCTTCTTCGTTCAGGTATTCCTCTGCTTCCTCATAGGTTTCGAAAGCGGACTCCAAATGCTGCCTGTCATAGAGGTACCACAGCTCGTCCTCGTAAAAAAGCCGCAGCACAGCCTTGTCTGGTCCGATCCAGAGCTCCTCACTGCTATCCGATGACGGTCCCGAAGCCTCAGCCGAATCCGGCGATAGGGAGCGGATCGACGCTGCCAGCAGGCTGCGCAGCTCCTCCTCTGTAAAATCGCGTATATTGACTAGACCCTTGTCGTCAATAGGATATCCGTCCAGATGACCCGCATAGACGAAGCCGTTCCCGTTCTTATGCAGGTGGTAGACGACATTTTTGCGGTCGAAGCCGCTGTTCTCATATTGAAAATTCACGCGGCCTAGCGAGACATCCTTGCGCGTCAGCTCAGGGAATGACTCGATGATGGCCAGTTTTTGCTCAAAAGTAAGCATGCTCTTTCCTCCGATGTGCTATGTAGCGATTGCGCTGATTATAGCATACGAACTGTAGAAGCTCAAATATATGCAGGTCATTCTGGACAAAACAATTCCTTCGGGGCCATGCTCTGCTTATATGTCTTCAGGTCATACTGCCCTGATGCCGTATCATTAATGAAGGTGAGCTCTATATATTCCCCGCCGCTTCTTCTTACACCGACAATCAGCTCGAAATAGGCTTGACCATGTATGGCATCCACCGGTGATGCTTTAATATCCTCCTAATCGATCAATTCTCCAGCTCTATGCCCTTCGTCTCCTTCCCAAGGAAAAATACCGCCAGGGCACCTATCAGAATCGCTGCAAAGAACAGGTAAAAAATCGTCTGAAGCTCCACCCCGCGAGCTACAAGAACACCTACAAGGAATGGAGCAATGACGCCTCCGATACGGCCGAAGGACGTCGCCATGCCGACTCCGGTGGACCTTACCCGGGTTGGGTACAGCTCCGGCGTGTAGGCGTAAAGACCGCCCCATGCTCCCAGGTTAAAGAACGACAGGCAGATGCCAGCAGCAATCAGTGATGCTTCCGTCTGGGCGGAGCCGAACCAAAGCGCGCTTAGCGCTGTCAATATCAAATACAGCACTAGCACGAATTTGCGCCCGAATTTTTCAATTGCATAGGCCGCAGTAAAATATCCCGGCAGCTGGGCCAACGTCATGATGAGCACGTACTGGAACCCTTTGACCAGCCCGAAGCCCTTCATGACCATAACCGTCGGAAGCCATAGGAACATCCCGTAATACGAGAACACTACGGTAAACCAGAGAATCCAGAGCATGACGGTGGAGCGCAAGTACTGCTTCTGCCACACGGCAGCCCATTGCTCACGAAGTTTCGGCTTCCTTCCCGCCTGATTGCGTACGAATCGCTGAGGCTCTTCTATGGACCTTCTCAAATAGAGCGCATACAACGCAGGTATTGCTCCGATCAGGAATCCTGCCTGCCAGCCGAACCTTGGAATGACGAAATACGAAATAAGAGCCGCCGCAAGCCAGCCGCCTGCCCAGAAGCTCTCAAGCAATACGACTGTCCTCCCTCTCTCCGCTGCCGGCACCGTTTCGGAAACAAGCGTTGATGCTACCGGGAGCTCCCCTCCGAGACCTACTCCTGCAACGAAGCGAAGAATGCACAGCATAGTGAAGCTTGCTGCAAACGCGGACAAGCCGCTTGCAACGGAAAAAAGGAGCAGGGTCCAAAGCAGAATCGTTTTCCGTCCGAAGCGATCCGCCATATAACCGGCCATTGCCGCACCGAATACCATACCAACGGAATTAATGCTAGTAAACACCCCTACCTGCTCCGGAGTCAGATGCCATTGTACGGTCAAGGTCGCTACGATAAAAGAAATGATCCCGACGTCCATCGCATCAAACAGCCAGCTGATCCCCATACTGACCAGCAATGGAGCACGTCTGCCGCTGCGAAGCGCTGTGGAGTTGTTCATGTCAATCCCCTCTATTCTCCATTCTTAGGATGGAAGTTAGTATTTCCAGCAAAGCCTTTTATAACCAAGCATTGTACATCAGATTCTTTAAATAATCTACTCCTGATAGTCCATTCTTTAAAAATGAAAAAAGCAGCTGCCGTAGCAGCCGCTTAGATTGATATACTCAATCGCTGACCGTCTTCTTATTTCTCTTAAAGAATGCCATTGGCAGCCCGAACATTTTGCACGGCGGCTTGACCATTCCGCTGCGAATAAAGTGCAGTGCTGCATTCAGTTCTCCCCCCAGCAGAATGATCATACTGGTTAAATACAGCCAGATGAGCAGAACGATGATGCCTCCGATACTGCCATACGTTTTCGTGTAGCTGTTAAAATGATTCACATAAAAAGAAAACAGCAGCGAGGCGATGATCCAGCCAAAAGTCGCCAATAATGCCCCGGGAATCACCTCACGGAACCTCAAACGAACATTCGGAAGAAACGAATAAATGAGGCAGCACAGCGTCCAAATAACGAGCAGCGGCACGGCATATTGCGCCCAGGACCATACTGTGGAGAAGTCACCGGGAAGCTTGGCGGTCACATACAGCCATTCACCGATTTTACGTCCGAATACCAGCATCACGAAGCTTAGCAGGATCGCTACAGCCAGTACGACGGTCGTTCCTAAGGACAAGAGCCGCACCTTCCAGAAGGGACGATCCTCTTCCTGCTCATAAGCCTTATTAATTCCTTTGATGACCGCATTGACTCCATTGGAGGCCGACCACAGCGTGGCAATTAAACCGATGGACAGCAAGGAACCGCTCCTGGTCTGCTCGATCTCATGAAACACGTCCGAAATAGTCTTGTTCGACAAATCCGGTAAAACCAAGCTCAAGCGTTCAAGCGCCTCATCCGCGGAGAAGCTGGTAAAGCTCATCAAGGTTCCGACAAAGATCAAGAACGGAAAGAAGGAGAGCACTAGATAATACGTCAATTGCGCCGATAAGGCAGGCACGTCGTCATCCTGAAAGCGGCATGCCAAGTTATGAATCAGAGCTGTGATTTTCATCCCCCAGTGGTACCCCCTCTCTGTACGATGGTGTTTGTCTTAAATACAGGATCAAACCGGTATACTTATTTTATACCCAAAAAACGGAATCCCTTCCCAATGGAAAAGGCTTTCCATTCTATAGCTATCATACACAATTTTGCCAAAAGAAAAAAAGCTTGATTGCTCAAGCCCGAATGTCGAATGAAAAAGCTATGGTTTTCGTCGTTGTATCAATTTAGATACGCTCCCTATCTATTGTCCATTCCACCGTTCTCACAAAGCTTACTCCTGTGGATACGGGAACAGTTCACTCATAGGAACGCTTCGGCCTTCCTCGTTTTTGTAAACGACATGCTCGCGCCTAAGCTGCTTCGGGCTCTCCAAACCGCACGCCGCTGCCAGGGAGAACACGCCTTCCCGCATTTGGAGGATATAGTTCATCACGCGCCATTGTTTTTCTTCCGGAGCCAGGGCTGCTTGGTACTTCGGATCCGTCGTCGTCACGCCCGTCGGGCATTTCCCCGTATGACACTGCATAGCCATAATACAGCCGTTAGCCATCATAAACCCTCGTGCGGAATTGACACAATCTGCCCCAAGCGCCAATGCAATAGCCACCTTATCGGGGGTAATCAGCTTCCCGGAGGCAAAGATTTTGATTCGATCGCGCACACCATAAGCTCTGGCGGTATCATCAAGCAGGATAAGAGCCGGGAACAAGGGCAAGCCCATTCCGTCTGCCATTGCCTTAAAGGTTGCTCCAGATCCGCCTTCGCTTCCGTCGACCGTTATGAAATCCGGATAAATTTTTAGATCCCGCATGCATTGAAACAATGGCTCCAGCCTTCTTTGATCCCCTACGACGATTTTGATGCCTACCGGCTTCCCGCCTTCCACCTGCAGCTTCTTGACAAAAAGCAATGTTTCCTCCGAATTCTTGATAAAGGAAAACCGGTTAGGCGAGTTCACCGTTTCTCCGATCTGAACTTTGCGGATAGCGGCAATTTTCTCATTGACCTTGGCCCCTTCCAGATGGCCTCCGCGAATCTTTGCCCCTTGGGCAAATTTCAATTCAAATGCTTTCACATTAGGAATAGCTGCCTGCGTACGAAATTCCTCCATCGAGAAATTCCCGTCAGCATCCCTGAAGCCAAACAATCCTGGCCCAATCTGAACGATTAAATCCGTGCCGGAAGCCAAATGCTCGGGAGCAATCCCGCCTTCCCCGGTATTGAGCCATGTACCTCCAGCCATCCGGGCCCCCGCTCCCGTGGATTGAATATAATGCTCGCCAACCGCCCCGTAGGAAGTGGCTGAAGCGCCGAACATCCCTTTTACCACCCATGGATGTGTGCGAGCCTCTCCGATCATGACGGCATCTTCGTCGGGATAAAGCCAATTTCTGGCCTTTCCCTCCTTCATCCTCTCTCTGCGCGTAAATAAGCCCTCGTTCACGATTTCGTACTTTTTGCCGGTTACATTCTCGCTGTGTTCCACCCGCAGCTCATCAAGAAGCTTAGGGAACAGATCATTCGAAAGATAATATCCGGAGGCTTCATAATCGCGCTTGGACCCAAAGCTGATCAGGTCCGTACGGTACTTCGCCGCAAATACCACCCCGATAAAATCAGACCGGGAAAACGGCTTCCCCTGCGTGTCGTGGTCCAACCAATATTGACGAAACTCAGGGCCGAGCTTCTCCAGCACATACCTGAGCCATCCCAGATAAGGATGGGCGCGGATGATAGAATGCTGCGGCTTTTTCGAAAGAGCGTACATGTAGGCCAATAATGAGACCGGCAGCAAGATCAGGACTAATAACAAAATGATGAGAATCAGCTGCATATTCCTGCTCCTTTTGCTTTAGTAAATAAAACGCAAATTGGTTATAGGTATGCGCGATTTCACCCAGTATGACTAAATAAAGCTAGTTCCATGCTGAATATGGGATTTTATGTGCATTTAGACATTACGTTCCCTCCTCATCCGTTCAGCTTGTCGCGAATAGCTTGAGGATCGCTCTCATAAATTGGAACATAATAACTATAAGGGGTTGATCCATATGGCGGACCCGAATGCCGTCTTCGAGCATCAGTTTTGGCTGCAAATTTTGGGCGATCATTCACGGTTTATACACAGCACGTTATCTTCCTCCGAAAGTAAAGATATCGAGCAGTCCGGCCAATTCATACGCCAGTTTGATACGCTGCTTGAGCGCTCCCGCGGCCCGCTGGATCAAGCCCAGCTCTCGGAACTGAATCATGCTGCCTATCAAGCCACCATCCGTCTTCGTGCTTATAAACTGAACCTGCTGGAGAGAAATCTGCTGAAGTCCGTCAAAATGAATTTAACGCCTACCTTTCTGAACCATATGGTCAATGAGCTGGAGGAATATGTCCGCATTCTCGACGAGCTTCTCGCGGGCAAGCCCGTTCCGCATTATCCTCCTCTTCACCACGATTTGATCTGGTTGTCTGATGCTATTTACCACGCTACCGCTCTTTCCAGCGATTTGGACCCCACAGAGAGACAATGGATTGCCAAGAGCAAAGCATTCGAAAAGCAATTTATTGATTTTTATTTAAAATCGGTAGAATTAGCCGGTTATTTGCGTACGATGAGAAGTCAGTATCCTTCATTCATTAAATTTCATCAAGACGTCAACCTAGAATTAACGATATTCATGGCCTTCTTAAAAGAGCTGGAGGAGCTGGAATTGAATAAGGAGCTGCTGAGCAGCTTGAACCCATTAATGCCCGATCATATGTACCGCGAGGAATGCTATTATTTGAAAAAGCTCGCACAATCCGGCGAAATTCCTGCACCGCCTTGTAATCCCGCCACGCCGCGAGTGGAGCGCTAGAAAAGAAGCTGCGCCCCCTGGAGCTATTGCTTATTCACCTCCTCTTTGTCTTCCCCCGGAATTGATTTATAATGATACAAAAGGAGATGAATTCGCTTTGAAAGATCAACTTATCCAACGATTGACAAGCTACGTCCAAATCGATACGCAATCGGATGCAAGCAGCAAGACCTGTCCTACGACTCCCGGCCAATTGACGCTTGCGCAAAAGCTGGTCGATGAGCTGAAAAGCATCGGAATGTCGGACGTAACGATGGACGACAACGGCTATGTTATGGCCACACTTCCCTCCAATTCTGACAAAGACATACCGACGATCGGCTTTATGGCCCATATGGATACTGCTACGGATTTTACCGGGGCGGGAGTCAAGCCGCAGGTTGTAGAAGGCTATGACGGCAAGGATATTATCTTACATAAAGAGCAGCAGATCGTACTGTCTCCCCAGGATTTCCCGGCATTAGCCGGCTATGTTGGCCATACGTTAATTACGACGGATGGGACTACCTTACTCGGAGCCGATAATAAAGCGGGTATCGCCGAGATTATGACCGCGATGGCGTTCCTGGTTCAACATCCCGAGATCAAACACGGCAGAGTCCGCGTAGCCTTCACCCCGGATGAGGAGATCGGCAGAGGGCCGCATCGCTTCGATGTCGCCGCCTTCGACGCTTCCTATGCATACACCGTGGATGGCGGACCTCTTGGCGAGCTCCAGTACGAGAGCTTCAATGCGGCGCGTGCGCTTGTGACATGCAAAGGCAAAATTGTACATCCGGGAACGGCTAAAGGAAAAATGGTCAATTCCGCGAAGATTGCGATGGAGTTTAATGGAAGACTGCCTGCGCAAGAGGCACCGGAGCATACGGAAGGGTATGAGGGCTTTTTCCACTTGATATCTATGCAGGGGGATGTGGAAGAAACCAAGCTTCATTACCTGATTAGAGATTTTGACAAAACGTCCTTTAACAACCGCAAACAGCTAATGACCCAAATTGCGGCGTCCCTGGAGGATCAGTACGGGAAAGGACGCGTCACGGTAGAAATCGAGGATCAGTACTACAATATGCGGGAGAAAATAGAGCCTGTCCGCCACATTGTAGATATCGCGCGAGAAGCAATGGTAAGTCTGGGTATCGAGCCTGTTATTGAACCGATCCGCGGCGGAACGGACGGTTCGCAGTTGTCCTACATGGGGCTGCCTACCCCGAATATTTTTACAGGCGGGGAGAATTATCATGGCCGGTATGAATTCGTCTCGGTAGATAATATGGAAAAAGCAACTCAAGTCATTATCGAGATTATCAAGCTTTTTGAACAACGCGGCTGAGACTGCCCTCTACTGATGGTACCGAACGTAAGCGGCTGTCGAATGATTTCGACGGCCCTTTTACTATGTAGTAAAACATAAAAAAATCCGCGTAGAGACGCGGATTGATAGGCGTTAGCAGATTCGATTATCAGATAAGGATTAATCAATATCATAGCTGCTTAATGGAAGAACCACAAACCGGAACAGCCATATGGCCAGCAGCAGGAACAGGAGGATCAGACAAAAGTGCTTTTTTCCCAACCAGCCTGCCTCCAAATAGAACTTAAAAGAAAAAGCCAACGCTATGTATAAAAGAAGCAGTGACACGGTAAGCAATAGAAAATAGATCGGGCCGTTAGAAGCAAACCCGGTAAAATGAGAATATCCATACCCTATTAGTACAGCCCAGACTACGATAAGCACCGTCCAGAAAACCCCGGTTAACCGGATGAACTCCCTCGTCTTCCTTGACAGCATCCAGCCGCAATGCCGGCAATGACCCGCATCGATACAGCTTCGGCATAAAAATCGTTTGCAGCTCGGACATTTTCTGACGGACTCTGTTTGAATATGTTCCGAACAGTTCATCGCTACTCTTCCCTTCGTCCCTTTTCCTTATAGACGCAGTTTAGAAAGTTTTGTTTCCGTTAGCTCGTTGCCAAATTGACATAAGTTCGGCTGAAATCCAGCCGCTCCAGGTCGGATTTATCGATGAAAAATTCAAGGATTCCGGCATCCCACCAGCACATGCCTGCTTCGTCCAGGGACGAAACGGATAATAGAGGATGCCAGCTCTTGGCCCCTTGCTTATGCTTATCTTCATTGGCGAGGTAGCCCTCCAGCTGGGGAATGACTTGGGTACGTAGTCGCTGTGCGTAATCCACACTGCCTCTCGCTTCAGCCTCATTAGCCTCCCTCTGAACTTCTTCCACAGTTTTATAATACTTGAAAAGAAGATCCTCCATCCCGTTGCGGCATAAGTAAGCGTCAAGCGGCGTATCTCCCGCCCAGCTTTCAAATTGCCCCCATAAAGTATCGCTATGATGCTCAAGCTTATCGTATACTTCCGAAACCTCATCCATCAATATGTCCCTCACCTGCTCAGGCAAAGTCCAGACAGGATCAAAGGATATCTTATGTGAAACAAAACCGCGATACTCCGCAGCTATTTCCTCCAGCCCCTCCGGCGGTTCCGTCTTTTTCAATAAGCTGACCTCTCCGTCGTAATAATAAATCCGGTGGTCTATATTGTACGCAGGTTCATCCAGGCCCAGGAAGAAGTATAAAATACCCCGCTTCGGAAACCCGTCAAATGGCAAAACGGGAAGCTCCTCCAGATTGATTTGGGCAATGAAGGTCCAGTATTCCCCATCGGAATCAATCGGCCAATCTATGGATGGAGGCAGATCCGGGCATCCCGCAATCCGGCTATTTCCTATGGACGAATAATCCTCTTCCTCCGTAAGTTTATATTGAAGTGAAAGCTCTGCGTGGTCAGCAAGCAACTTTGCCGTTCGTTCATCGAGCTCGTGAGTCTCAATGAACTTTTTCAAATCTTCTAGAACAACTTTAGGAAGCATACTGTAGCTCCTTCCTTCCGCGATGAATTATGACCCGCCTTCAAAACCGATCATTTCTCTTTGTCGTAGTATTCCGCAAAAACATCTGCCAAAGCTTCCGCCGTCTGCAGGCTTTCCTGCAGGGTATTGTTCGTGCCCCCTATTTCCAGCAGCAAGCTTCCCGGCGAAACGGACTGATTGTATTCTCCATTGCCTTGATGGGAGCTCTTCGTAAGAACGCCCCGGGAAAGACCGGGATATTTCTCATCCAGCAGCTTGTCGAGCTTCTCGGCGAACGCTTTGTTCTCAACGTAACCGGAGTGTGCCGTGCCAATGACAAACAAAATGCGGGCATATGATTTTCCATCGATGGTGATCGTTGTTTTATCCCGCGGAACATCCGCATCTCGGTGAATATCGAAGAAATAAGTAAGGGTAGGATACGTATTGATTGCTTTTTGAACGGATTGACGGGAAACGGCATATGCCGAAGAAAAGCCCAGCTTCTGCTGCTTCAGCTTTTCCGCGATATCGTCATTTCCGGCTAATGCAGGGATTCCTTTCTCCTGCAGACGCTGCTCTAACCGTTTCCCGACCAGAGTGATGTTCGAATTAGGATCATCAACCGAAGAGCCTTTCTTGATGCTAGCCACCTGATTCCATGATTCCTGATTATGAGTATGATAAATATATAGTTGCGGCGCGGACGCCTTATTAGCAGCTGATGTAGAAGGTACAACCGGCCTTGCCGTTTCTGTCTGTACGACCCAGCTTGCAACATACGCTTTGGTTTGATCTGGGAGAGAAACGACATACCATTCGCCTTTGGTATCCACAATAGGATAAGAGTCCCCCGGCTTGGCTTTTCCTGTAATATCGTAGTCCGTTCCGGGACCGCTGCGTAAATTCGTAACGTCGGTAATATGAACGACCGCCTTCTGCTTCGAAGGTTCGCCGGGTGCGGTTTCCTTGGGCTCAGGTTCAGCCTTCTCTGGTTTGCTTACGGCTGATACGGAGGGCTCATATTCGATATATTCCCGGAATACCCAACCGGCTTTCTCCTCTGGCAGCTGAATCTGTACCCAGTCGCCCTGCTCCTTTATTACCTCGTACCTGTTCGATGGCCCGATCATCAAGAGGACGGATGAAGACAAATCAGGCTTTGTACGAACATTCAGCCGATCGACTGTGCTTCTCGCAAATGATTTTTGAACCTTCTCATCACGCTGATTGATTGGCGTTTTATTGCTTGGAATGAGGACTGCTGTTCCCTCCGCTCTCTCCTGAGCGTGTATTGGGGTAGCATTATGCGCGCCGATAAGCAGAAAAGAGCCAACGGCTGCGCAAATCACTTTATAACGTAACAATTGCTCTCCAACTCCCTATGCCGATAATGTCCTTACGAATTCGACACAGGCAAGACAAATCCCTCCTAGAAATCCAAAAACCGACAGAATCGTTGGCAAAATATGGACATAAAGTGACAATACGGACAGATAGAAACACTGCAGTTTTCTTCCGGAATCCACAGTAGACCAAAACAGAAAAAAACGCCAGCCGAAGCTCGGCTGACGTCATGAATCCCTATTTCTCTTTTTTAGTAGGCTGTCCAGCCTGCATCCGCCGTTATAACCGTACCGTTGACAAAGCTTGCGTCATCCGATGCGAGGAACAACGCTACCTTAGCTATTTCCTCCGGCTCTCCCGTACGGGGATTCAGGTTAATGCCAGCCATCGCTCTTTCCATCCCGAATGCATTGGGTGAGCTGATCGTTGTGCCGATATTCGTATTGACTCCCCCTGGCGCAATCGCATTGCAGCGAATCCCCAGGCTCGCATACTGAAAGCCTACATTCTTCGTAAGCCCGACAACAGCGTGCTTAGCCGCCGTATACGCGGCGCCTGCCCTGGAGCCATAAAGCCCTCCTGCGGATGCCACGTTAACGATGACCCCGCTTTTTTTCCCGGTAAAGATGGGAAGCACTTTGCGGATGGTTCTCATGGGTCCCGTCGTATTAATGGCGAAGACCCGCTCCCACAGCTCATCTGTCAGATCGGCAGCCGGGACAAAATTATCCATAATTCCGGCATTGTTAACCAAGATATCGACGGTACCATACTTCTTGACCGTAGTATCGATCAGCCGCTGAATATCGTCCTCTTTCGTTACATTAGCAGCAATCGCGATAGCCTGACCGCCTTTGCCCTCAATCTCCGTTACTACGGTTTGGGCAGCCTCTAACTGGAGGTCGGACACGGCCACCTTTGCACCTTCCGCCGCAAATAGCTCGGCCATAGCTCTTCCCATACCCGACGCGGCACCTGTGATGACAGCAACTTTACCGGATAGCTTCATATGGAGCGCCTCCACTTTATTTTTTCGAAATCAGCCGCATTCACTTATAGAGACATTCTGTAAATGGCAACAGTATCCTCGCGGTTCAGCTTGCGAAAATGACCGTAATCTCCATAGATCATGGCCTTATCGGCCATAGTTTCTACCGATGTTTCATCAATCTGGTAATCCTTCAGACGGCTGGGCGCGCCAATGGATGTCCAGAATGAACGCAAAGCTTCAATTCCTTCCTCCGCGATGAGGCGATCCGATTTGCCTTCTGTGCTAACGCCAAACACATTGACCGCGAATTGCTTGAAGCGTTCCACACCTGCATCCAGATTATATTTCATCCAATTGGGAAACAGAATGGCCAGGCCGCCTCCGTGCGGAATATCATGGACCGCAGATACGGCATGCTCCAGATTATGGGTTGCCCAATCGCCGCGAATGCCCATGCTGAGCACGCCGTTCAACGCCATCGTACCGCAGTACATAATCGTCGAACGATGCTCAAAGCTTTGCAGGTCTTGAAGCAGCTTCGGAGCCGTATTTATCACTGTTCTCAAAATGGTTTCGCAGAAGCCGTCCTGTACTGGAGTATTCGGGACGTGATGGAAATAGGACTCCAGCACGTGGGACATAATGTCCACCATTCCGTATACAGTCTGGTCTGCCGGCAAGGAGATCGTATGCTCCGGATCCAGAATCGAAAACTTCGGGAAAGAGTACGGGCTTCCCCAACCGAGCTTCTCTTTGGTTTCCCAGTTGGTGATAACAGAGCCCGCATTCATCTCCGAACCCGTTGCGGCAATCGTTAATACGGTCCCAAGAGGAAGAGCCCCTGCCGCCGCTGCTTTACGTGTAATAATATCCCATACATCACCTTCGTACTTAGCTCCTACCGCAATAGCTTTAGAGCAGTCGATGACGCTTCCCCCGCCCACAGCAAGAATGAGATCGATTTGGTGTTTACGGCATAAATCTACTCCCTTATGCACCGTTGTGAGACGGGGATTCGGCTCAACGCCGCTTAATTCGGTCACTTGGGCACCGATGCCGTTCAAGCTGGCCATCACTTTATCATACAAACCATTGCGCTTGATGCTTCCTCCGCCATAGACTAGCAGTACCCGTTTGCCGTAAGCTTGAACCTCCGTCGCCAATTGCTCCAGCTGTCCTTTACCGAAGATAAGCTTCGTCGGATTTTGAAAAACAAATGAGTTCATTCCGTTTAAGCCGCCTCCTCTATTTCATCAGTTCAGATCCTATTCTACAGGTAACCAACCGGGGGCATTCATAATGCCGTTCCACAAAGGAGAAGGAATCACTAGACGTTCCTGGGCGTCCTTCTTCAGGGTAACTTCGATTTCCGTTTCCCGACCTTCTTCTACCTTCTGAACCCAATCCGGATCGATAAGCAGCTCTCTGCCAAGCGCAATAAGCGGAATACCGGCATCATAAGCCTTCAAAGCTTCCTCTGCGGTATGAATAGAGCCCACACCTATCAATGGGACACGGTCGGCTACTTTTTCCTTAATCAATTCCATTCTTGGGCGATCCAGCTCATCCCCGCTTCTGGCATTAGACCAGAAATCCATTAGGGACACATGCAGATAATCCAGTCCTTTGTTTGATAAGGCTTCTACCAGTTCGTACGTATCCGTCATCGTAATTCCTGGACGCTCCGCTTCTTCAGGGGAGAAACGATAGCCGATCAAAAACGAACTCTTCGCATAACGCTTAGCAGCTCGCTTCACCTCATCGACTACAGCAAGCGGGAACGCCATCCTTTTCTTCAGATTGCCTCCCCACTCATCTTCACGAGTATTGGAATGCGGGGAGAAAAACTGCTGAATCAGATATCCGTTCGCTCCATGAATTTCAATCCCGTCAAAGCCCGCCTCAATGGCTCTTCTTGTAGCTTCCCCAAAATCTTTAATTATAGAAGCCACCTCTTCACTCGAGAGTGCCCGAGGCGTAACGGATGGATTTTGCGAGCTGGGTACGCTGCCGGCGCTGACTACGTCTCCTTGAGGAACTAATTCAGGTGGACACTCCCGCCCCCCGTGAAAAATTTGGAGCACAGCCTTCGAGCCCTTGTCCTTGATCGCCGACGCCAGTCTGCGTAAGCTTGGGATCATTTCATCGCTGTCCGCACTGAACTCCCCGTGAAATCCTTTCCCATTCGGAGTGACATAAGCGCAAGCCGTGATGACCATGCCCACTTGACCGGAGCGTCGTTCATAATAACGGATCTCCTCGTCCGTAACAGTGCCGTCTGGGTTCGAGGACCAATTTGTCATGGGAGCCATCACAATTCGGTTGCTCAATTGGACACCGCTTGGAAAAGTATACGATTGGAATAATGGTTTATAGATTGGGTTCATACAGAATGCCTCCTCCAGGTACAATAAATGTAATCTGTAATCATAATAATAACAGTAATCAATATGATAACAGATCTAAATTCACAATACAATGGTTCCCTGGATTGAACAAAACTATCGAAGCCATTAGCAGAACGAAAAAAAGCCGCTGCAAAAGCGGCTTTAGATAACAATTTGAATACGTGTCCCTTGCCCTTGTTGACTTGATACTTGAATCTCCCCGCCGTGAGCTGCAATAATATCGCGTGCTATGGCCATGCCAAGCCCCGAGCCTTTATGGAGCTCCCCCGTGTGGGTCCCCCGATAATAGCGGTCAAAGATCCTGCCCAGCTCCTCCTCTTTAATGCCTTTCCCGTTATCTTCAATGCGGATCAGAGTTCTCGGCCCCTGTTCCACGCTAACATGAATAATAACCTTCTCATCGTTATGAACGATGGAATTATAGATAAGATTACTGATTGCTCTACGCATCAGAATCTCGTCCAGCTCCAGCATGATGATATCCTGGCTGTACTGAAAATGGATGCTGCGATCCGAATACCTGGCATCGTTCAATGTGTCAATGACTACATTCCTTATTAGAGTTACAAGGTTCAAGTTCTTTATATTCAGGGACCATTGCTTATTCTTCAGCCGGGTAGACAGATTCAGATCGTCTATGACTTCTTTCAAGTACGTGGACTTGCGTTCAATGATCCCGGCATACTCTCGCATCTCATCTATTGAAAATTGGTATTCACGGTCCTTCATAATTTCCGCGTACCCTTGAATGGAGGCTAGTGGAGTTTTAATATCATGGGAAATGTTGGCGATCCATTCCTCCTTCATTCGGTCCATAGCCTTTCTTTCATTCTCATGTGCCTGTAGTTCTTCTGACAGGTGATTCATATTGATGAATACATCCTTATAAATCCCCGGTTGAGTGAAATGGATTGAGTAGTCCTTGCCTGCGAGGCTTTTGATACCATTAATTAAAAGGTGCAAAGGCTTGGTTAATCTTTTGCTGAACAAATACCCGATAAACAAAGCGATCAAACCGTCCAGCGTTAGCACCAGAATGCCGACTATGTTGAACAACCTTCCGGCATGACGGTAATCAATCGACAAAACGAACCTGGACAAAAAAGGATTCTCAACGCCGATAAAATAACTGTATTTATAGTTCTCTGCCGATTTTTCTCCAATGTAGACCGTTGTACTAGAATTGATCTCTTTATATTTGTACATTTGGATAATGTCCAGCGGCGAATACTTGTCCTTAACTCCTTCGGGGGTTAAATAGCTGAATACCTGCCGTCCATCCTCATCCAGCACCTGAATCCATGCTTTGTTGCTTAGTAGCACTTCCTGCCCTTCATCTGTAAGTGAAACCTGATGATTGGCAATAACGATCTGTTCGGCGAAATTCCGGGTCATGGTCTCCGCAGAGGCTTCACTCCGGTTGAAGAGCGAGCTGCCTATAACCGAATGGGCTATAAGCAATCCGAGTAAAAGTACCATATTGAAAAATACGACCAAAATGACAATAAGAACGACGGATACCAGAAATCGGCCGGTCAGCTTCCATTTCATCTGCTTGGCTCATCCTTCACCACCAGCTTGTAGCCCAACCCTTTTACCGTGACCAAATACACCGGATTGGAGGGATCCTCCTCCATTTTCTCACGCAGCCTGCGTATGTGAACCATCACTGTATTGTCATAACCAAAGAAATCCTCGCCCCACACCTTATCATAGATCGTTTCTTTGCTAATGATTTGATTCGGATGCTTCAAAAAGAGACTGATCAAACCAAGCTCCTTGGGCTTGAGATCAATGACCCTCCCATTCTTGCTGAACTCGACCTTCTGTTCGTTCAGTTCAAACGGACCCGCTTTAAGCAATGGGTCTGATTTCTCTTCTATCTGCTTGTAATCGGCTCGTCTCAGGTGTGCCTTAACCCGATAAGCCACTTCTTTCGGGCTGAACGGCTTGGTTATATAATCGTCGCCGCCAATAGCCAGACCAAGGATTTTATCAACTTCTTCGGTCTTCGCAGATAAAAATAAGATCGGCACATGCGAAACGGCTCTAATTTGCTTGCATATCTCATAGCCTTCCCCATCCGGAAGCATAATGTCTAACAGGACGATATCCGGCTGTTTCTCCTGAAACTGGTTCCATCCCTCCGCCGCGGTTGCCGCAGAGTATACAGGATCAATCCCTTCTTTCATAAGGACGGTTCGAAGCAGCCGTACAATATCCTCCTCATCGTCGATAATCAGAATCTTCTTAGGATGCGTCATCCCATCACCTCCGTGCCGTATCCTGCCGTGCTGTTCTCTAATACTATATACGATCCGCTGATTTTTTTCATAGCTTTTGCATAAAAAGAGCACCTATGCATCGCGGCTGGAACGTGTTTATTGACAAGTTCCATTGGAGCTATTCCTTCAAGGACGGATTAGAAAGGAGCATCCTGGTCTTTTCAGGGATATCGTCCAGTTGCACCTCCTTATAGGAGCTAACTCCCTTGGTTTTGACATACAAGCGTAAATACGCTTCCTTTCGCAGCTCTTTTGTCGCTGTAAAGGTTAAGGTTTTCACCGAGCCATGTTTATCATATCCTTGTACTGTATATTCATAGGTTTTGTACTTTTCTCCGGTGCTTGTACTTCCCTCTATTTTCTTTCCATCGTTCACTTGGACATAATAGGACTCCGTACCGAGTCTGTTCATATTTCCATTTTGCATCAACACCAGCAATACCGCTGCAATACCAACAACAATGATGGCGATGACTGTCGTTTTTTTCATCCCGTTTCCCCCTTGAATAGGAATCCTATTGATTCGCTTTTACAGCAATCTTGTAATAAGCATTTACCGTTAAAAAGTAGTAAGCGATATATATGCAAGTATATACTCCTATGCAGATCAGGACCGGAATAGTCAGATTGGTCAGCAATAGCTTGGATAAGGCGGTTAAAGCTACCGCAGAGTGGGCAACCCCAGCTGCTAAAGGAAGGGCAAATACAAATAAGACCTGCTTGGCAATCGTGCTCTTCATTTCTTTCTTATTTACACCGATCTTGTGCAAAATCAGGTACCGCCCTTTATCTGCATTCGCTTCGGTCAATTGCTTGAAGTAAATCACGCTTCCGGTTGCAGCCAGGAAAACAAGTCCCAGGAATCCGCTCAGAAAAATTAGCAATCCCGTTCCTTCCATTCCGGAGGCATAGTTCCGATAGAAGCTGGAAAAATGAGCGTCATCCGGCAGTACCGACTCAATCTCCTTGGTCAGCTGTTTGGCATGATCCTCATGAGTAATCTTGTACGCTTCCAGCTGATCTGGAGTGAGCTGCTGCTCCAAACGGGAGAACATCTCATCGCTGATGACAATCGTTGAGTAAGCAGTACTAAGATTCAGTACGCTGTATTGCTTTATTTCCTTGAACGTTACCGTTTCCTTCGTTTTCCCTTTTGTCAGCAGGAAGGAGGAGCCGACGTAATGAGGCGATACCCCCTCCATGTACATCGGATCCAGCAGAACCGCTTCATTCGCTTGCAGCTTGAGGGAATCCGTTCTTTGCTGCTGACTCGCCAATTGATTAAACATACGGTTAGATATCAATGTGTATGACCAGCCGCTATCCGGATTCATATCCTTCTGATCCGCCTTCATCATATCCGCCTGAATGGCGGGAACAGTTAAGTGGTACAAGACATGAGTCTGTCGAGAAACCTAGTTTTGCGCGAACTTTGCTAAATATGGAGGTGGGGTATTCCTCGGAAGAGTTTACGTCCGCCTTTGAAACCCGTGAAAATACCACTAAATCTGATCCCTTTCACGGGTTTCAACAGCGGCTGGAGGGGCATACCCCACCGTAGTATATTAGCAATAGTTCAAGCCTTATAGGTTTCTCGACAATCTGAGACATGATGCTCTCCGCTCTTGTCGATAATAGACTGTACCTTACCGGCCACCTCTTTATTTGCCGCAATAAACATAATGCTATTGGGATTTGCTTGCTCTACCGTGCTTCTGTTGTTGTAATAAAAGCCGTACGCCGTTCCAACAGCCGACAACGTCGTGGCACTGAGCACGGCAATCATCGTTAAGGTTCCTGCATTGCCCTTGATACGATACAGAAGCTGTGAGATTCCTATCATACGAATCCCGCTCCAGTACTTCTTTTTATTTCTTTGGGACAGTTTCAGGAGCGCCACGGTTAAAGAGTTAAATAATAGATAGGTGCCTAGAATCACGGTCACCAGAATAACCAGCGGGGTTACCATCAACCCTAGTGCCGCCCACACCTGGGATTTCAGTAAATTCTGAAGTGCGAGCCAATAGCCGAAGCCGATCAGAAGAACAGATAAAATTGCGATAGCATAGGAGGTCTTGGGCTCCTGTTCCCCTTCTTGATCTGCGCGAAACAACTCGATTATTTGAAAGCGATAAATCAGCCGGTATCCTTGAATGGAGGTCAGCAAAGTGATAACGAAGAAGACGATCACCGTATTCAAGATGGCCGCTGATGAAATCGTGAAATGATTAATCGCATCGTACCCCATCACTTTCATAAGAAGAACAACGAAAAATTTGGACAGCAGCGAACCCAGAGCCATCCCGATCAACAGCGCCAGAAGTCCCATGATGAAATTTTCATAAAACAGCATCCGCCCTATCTGCTTCTTACGGACTCCAAGCAGTGACAACAGCCCAACCTCTTTTTTACGCTTCCGCATAAAAAAACCATTGGAATACCAGATGAAGACCGCCACAAAAACCATTAATACTACAGCTGCACTGCTAAATGCAGAGCTGATTTTGACAGAAGAGCCGGTTGAAGCCAGAATCGTCTGATCATACTTTAAGGAAACAAAGACGAAGTAAGTAAGGATGCTGAAAATCATGGATGCAAAGTATACGAAATAGTTGGTAAAATTGTTTTTTATATTTTTCCGGGCAATGCTAAATAGCGTCATGATGCCCACCTCCTAGAGAGGCGAGGACCGCCAGGATCTCTTGAAAAAAATCTTTGCGCTCCAGGTTCTCTCTAAAGAGCTCCTTGTACAGCTGCCCGTCTTTGATGAAAACCACTCTCTTGCAGAAGCTTGCGGCATAGGCATCATGCGTGACCATCAGAATGGTTGAACGGTTGCTGTCATTAAGCTTGTCCAAGCTTTCCAGCAAGCTGGTTGCCGATTTGGAATCCAACGCTCCGGTCGGCTCATCCGCCAGAATCAGGCTTGGATTCGTGATGATCGCCCGCGACGCGGCCGTTCGCTGCTTCTGTCCTCCCGAAATATGGTACGGGTATTTGTCCAATATTCCCCGAATTCCGAAGGTTTCCGCGATGCGCTGGACTCTTGCTTCAATTTCGTCCGCAGGGACTTTCGATAAAGCCAGCGGGAGCAATATATTTTCTTTCACCGTCAGCGTGTCGAGCAAATGGTAATCCTGAAATATAAAACCAAGCTTATTTCTGCGGAAATCGGATAATTGCTCTTCGTTCATATGAACGATATCCTGATCTGCGATCGTAATCTCGCCCGCTGAAGGCGTATCTATAGTAGAAAAGATATTCAATAACGTTGATTTTCCCGCTCCGGACGGGCCCATAATCCCCACAAATTCCCCTTCTTGGATCTCCAGATTAATATCCTCCAAGGCGGTATATACATTCCCTTTGGTACCGAATACTTTTCTCAAATGCTTTGCCTGCAAAATCGTGTTCATGCTTCTACCTCCGTCATGATGTCGTTTTATTCAAGTGAAACCATTGTTCCGACATGGAATCATTACAGAAGGATAGTATAAGCGCTGAACCTTACAAGCTTATGATCTTAACCTTTCATGAACCTTAACAAATCCCCTATTCCTCTGTGGAGACAACAAAGATTCCAAATAAAAAAGCCCGACTCCACATGATATGGAGTACAAGCTTTGGAATGGGTGTATTATTGTTTTTCGCTTCCAACCCTTGGATAGACGTCGGTTCTTATATACCGAAGGTTATCGTCGTTAACGATGACATTGATCCGAGCAACATCAATCAGGTGGTGTGGGCGTTAGCTACTCGGCACCATCCTGATAAAACTATTGTCATGGCCAAGCAGCAGGTCTTGCCGCTTGTTGCGTATTTGGACCAAGCTGAGAAAAAGGAAGCATTGACTACAAAAGTAATTTATAATTGCCTTCCTTCAGACGAATGGCCTAAGGATTATGCGCCACTCGAAGCTTCTTTTGCAAGCTATCCGGAAGAACTGCGTAATCGTATTCTGAATAATTGGGAGAGCTATGGCTTTTAACTTTATTGTGATGGCTGAAAGGAGGAAAAAGAAATGAAAATCATTGTAGGAATATCCGGGGCCACAGGGGCGATTTTTGGAATTCGACTTTTGGAGCTGCTCCAGGATACCGACGTGGAGACCCATTTGGTCATGTCGGCATGGGCAGCTATGACGATTCAAGCAGAAACTCCTTATACGGCAAAAGAGGTTGAAAAGCTTGCTAATTATACCTATTCCTATAAGGATTTGGGCGCCAAAATTTCGAGCGGATCCTTTCAGGTTAACGGAATGATCGTGGCTCCGTGCAGCATGAAAACCTTGGCCTCTATACGTGTGGGCCTTGCCGATAATCTATTGACTCGTGCAGCTGATGTTATATTAAAAGAGCGTAAAAAGCTAATGTTGTTAACCCGAGAAACCCCTCTCAATGATATCCATCTTGAAAACATGTTGGCTTTATCTCGCATGGGAACGATCATCTTTCCACCCGTGCCGGCGTTCTACAATCATCCTCAAACTAACGACGAATTAATTCATCATATTATCGTCCGGGCTTTGGATCAATTTGACATTCCAATACCCGGTGCTAAGAGAAGGAGCGGAATGGAAAGAAGGTAACATTTTCGATCCATTCGAATGGATTGAATGAAAGGCAGCATAGAAGCAGCAGAGAAATTTTTAGATATGAAATGGTATGATTAGAAAAACAAACAAGGAGCAGCGATATGACTTAAGCTGCTCCTTGTTTCATTATAGAATGGTACCGGGTTTAACTACCCTGTGTTAAATCCAATCAAGCCTTGGTATGACGGCTCATTTGATTCACAGCACTAAACAGAGCTTTTACAGATGAGGTCATAATGTCAACGTCAATGCCGCAGCCCCAATGCACATTACCGTCTGGAGCCGTAATTCCAATATAAGATACAGCTTGTGATTTAGAGCCTGTTTCCAGTGCGTGCTCTTTATAGATCACATCGGTATAATTCATTCCAAGATCCGTTTGCAAGGCATTGCTGATTGCATCGAGTCTTCCGTTTCCAGTCCCTGTAATTTCCTTGACTTCGTTTCCAGTCCGTATAGTGACGATGGTTTGGAAATCTTCATTGTCCGTAAAACGGTATTTGACAAACTCGACAGGCGATTGGATATTTACATATTCCTTCAAGAAAATATTGTAAATTTCATCAGGCATCAATTCCTTTTGCTGATGATCCGATACGTTCTTAACGCAGTAACCGAAGTTTTCGCGCATTTTCGCAGGGAGGTCGAGTCCGTACTTTTGCTGCAGAATGTATCCGATCCCGCCCTTACCGGACTGGCTGTTAATGCGGATAATATCGCCTTCATACTCCCTGCCGATATCCTTGGGATCGATCAGCAGATAAGGGACCGACCAATGCTTCGGCTCCTCTTCCTCGCGCCATTTCATTCCTTTAGCAATCGCATCCTGATGCGAGCCGGAGAAAGCAGTGAATACAAGCTCCCCGCCGTATGGGTGTCTTTCGCTCACTCTCATTTTGGTCAATCGTTCATAGACGGAAATGATCGCAGGGATGTTCTCAAAATTCAGCTTCGGGTCCACCCCGTGGGAATACATGTTCAGGGCCAGTGTAACAATGTCTACGTTCCCCGTTCTTTCCCCGTTTCCGAACAAAGTGCCCTCGACGCGCTGAGCACCGGCCAGCATCCCGAGCTCCGCATCCGCCACACCAGTTCCCCTGTCATTATGCGGATGGAGCGACAAAATGACATGCTCCCGGAAATTCAGGTGCTCGCTCATATACTCGATCTGGCTGGCATATACGTGAGGCATCGACATGGATACCGTTGCAGGGAGATTAATAATAACCGGGTTCTTCGCTGTTGGCTGCCATACATCGAGCACGCTATTGCAAATGTCCAGCGCAAAATCAATTTCTGTACCTGTAAAGCTTTCCGGCGAGTACTGGAACTGGAAGTTCCCCTCGGTTTCCTCCGCACACTGCTTCAACAGCTTGGCGCCGGTCAAAGCGATATCGATAATTTCTTTCTTGGATTTGCGGAATACCTGCTCCCGCTGTGCCACGGATGTCGAGTTGTACAAATGGACTACGGCTTTTTTCGCGCCCTTCAGCGCTTCAAAGGTTTTGCGGATAATATGCTCTCTGGACTGGGTAAGCACCTGGATGGTTACATCGTCAGGAATCAATTCCTGTTCGATCAAGGTGCGCAAAAAAGTAAATTCCGTTTCCGACGCTGCGGGAAATCCGACTTCGATCTCCTTGAATCCGATATCTACAAGCAACTTGAAGTATTCCAGCTTCTCCTCCAAATTCATCGGAACAATCAATGCCTGATTCCCGTCGCGAAGGTCAACGCTGCACCAGGTCGGCGCCTCCGTAATATATTCCTTCCTGGTCCAATTCAAGCTGGTTACCGGCGGCATAAAATATCCTCTAGCGTACTTTTCAACATGTTTCATGGTTTATCCTTCCCTTCATCCATTTCTGCGCTGAATTGTCAAATAATCGGACGGAATGCAAAAAAAGCCTTTCGTCTCCACTAAACAGAGACGAAAGACTTTGACATCTTACGCGGTACCACTCCGAATTCATGCCATAGTCGGCATGCCCTCTACGGATACGGGTTCACAAGCACGGATAACCCTTGTATCCTCCTGATGATAACGGTCAGGCTCCGGCTCCACCTACTTAACTGGTTCAGCGAGCAACTCCAAGGCGAGTTCCGATATTCCCCACGGCTGTTTCACACCATCCAACAGCTCTCTGTTCGTTTAGAAAATCGTACTATTCCTTTTCAACGTATTTGTAATGTTAGGAATAATGTTATATCACCTATACTATTTGTGTCAAGTGTAATCTGACGTATCCCCGTTCCATTGGATAAACGGGATATTTAGACACGCGCCAGATAGGCCTTCAACCGGTCTTTTTGAAGCAGATGATGGCGGTAGTGCATCTCGACAAGCGCGAACCATTCACGAGCATTTAATGCGCCAAGTCTTGGATGCTGCGCAGTGTGACTTAGATTGGCATCTGCTAGCAGCGGCTCCAATTCCTTCATTCGACGGATCACAGCGCGCATCCCATCCACGATTTGTTCCTTGCTTTCCGGCTGGGAAGGCGTATACTGCGGGGATGCCGGAGCCTTAATCTGAATAGGGGGAAATCCGCCCAGATCGAATACCGCCTTGCCGGCGTCCGTTTTTCCCTCGCCCGTGTGAACCGGTTCCTTGCTTGTCAAACATGTATCAGCATTTCGAAGCTGCATGTAGAGAGCGGAGTTGATCAAATGTACGTACATTTGTCCGAGAGACCATTCCTCTTCACCTGGTTGCTGCTTCAGCTGCTCCAAGGGATAGCGCTCTAATTCCTCCAGATAGTGACCGGTTAACGTTTCCATGCTATTTACAATCTCATTTGCGTTCATATGATTAGACAGCTCCTTTTCACTAGTTAATGCCATTGTACAAGATGATTACTGACAACAGTATGTCAGTTGTATGAAGGCATATGACAGGAGCTCAGCTTCGTCTCTTCCATCCGAACACTCGCACATGAACGATCCCTTTGGTAAGCCAATGCGTGACTATATAAAGAATGATAAATACGAGTAAAAGCGGTTTAAATAACAGCCAGGCCAAGGCCCAGCACAGCCAAATTTGCCAACTCTTCATCCTGCGAAAAAGTTTGCCGGGCCAGAGGAAAATACGATAAAGCAAATAGCGGTGCTGAAGAGCCTCCAGATACTCATCTTGAAATTGCTTCGATTCGGGATTCATCCGTACCGCATTCCGCATATACGCCTCCTGCAGGTCATAATCCCCGCGTTTGGACGCCGCCCAACCCAGATATAGAAGGACATAGGCATTTTCCGTATCATATTGAATGGCCTGCCGGTCCAATTGCCTTGACATTTCATCGTTGCCGAGCAGGGCTTCTACATAGCTCAGCGTGGCCAAATACAGCGGAGATTCCGGTTGAAGCTCCAAGGCGGACAGCATTTGCTCCTTTGCTTCCTGGTATTTACCCTTTTTATTAAGCCGGTTTGCATGCAAAAAATAATAATGCGCCTCATACGGATCAATGCGCAAGGCTTCCTGGAGTGCTTCGTGAAATTCCGCTTCTTTCTCCGTTTCATAAAAGACGCCGACACGCACGTACCAGGCCAGCTCGTGCTCCGGATCCCGTTGAATCGCCTGATTCGCCCAATGGAGCGCCTTCTTATGATCGTCCATCAGAAGGTAGATTTGAGCATTCAAAGCGTACGCGTCCGGATTATCCGCATCCTGCTGAAGCACTTTTCCTACTTCATTCAATGCTTCCTTATATCTCTTCCAGACTATTAATTGATGCGCCGAAGCAAAGGCGGCTTGAATCGATGGTTCCAAAGCTAGTGCCTCCCCTCGTCCGCCTACTTGATGCCCGTCTTTTTGATGTAGTCCAGAACTACTTGGTAGTCCTGGTTCACATCGCTGAAGGTCGCGTAATTTTTGGCGGTTGCAAACCATTCCAGCGTTGTTGCTTTTCTAGATTTTACTGACCTTCTTAGATCCTCCTGTGTGATAGGCTGAATCTCCCCGGTCTCGAAAGTCCGCTCCATAGCGGAATCAACCGCATCCTTGACGATTTGCTCCAAATCCGCACCGGAAAACAGCTTCGTTTCAGCGGCAATTTTGGCTAAATTCAGGGATTCGGCCGGTTTTCCGGCTAATTTTAGCTGAAGTATCGTCTGCCGCTCCGCTTCCTCCGGAGGAGGTACGAAGACAAGGTGATTGAATCGGCCCGGGCGGCGCAGGGCTGAATCCAGATACCATGGAGTGTTGGTTGCTCCGATCACGAATACGTTGTCGTTATTGGCTTGTAATCCGTCCAGCTCCAATAGCAGCTGATTCACCAGCATACGATCATGATGCTGCCTCATTTGATGGCGGCTGCCGCCCATGGCATCCAGCTCGTCAATAAAAATGACGCAAGGCTTGTTTTCCCGCGCCTTCTGGAATATATCATGCAGGTTATGCTCGCTCTGGCCGACATACATCGAAAGAATGGCCTGAAGCTCGATATGCATGAAATTGGCATCGATTTCACCCGCCACCGCCCGGGCGAGGAACGTCTTGCCGCATCCCGGAGGGCCGTACAGCAGCAAGCTTCCTCCCGCTTCCTTCCCGTACGCGGCGAATACCTCCGGCTGCTTCAAAGGCAGAATGAAGCTCATGCGGATTTTCTTCTTTACTTCATCCAATCCGCCGACGTCTTCAAATGTTTCTTTCGGCTTCTCAGACTCTACCAAAGAGTGGCTATCGTTATTAAATTGAATGAGTTTTAATTTATTGCGGCGCCTTTCATTCACTTCATCATGGTCTGACATAGTTTCCCTCCCATTATCAATGATGATAATTTTACCATATTTCTACCTGTTGTCGACTAGGTCTATCTGCAGATTTCTCAATAGCAAAATAGGAGCATGCGCTTATGGCATCCTCCTATAATCAGCAATTCATTACGATGAAGTACTCAGCAAAAAGTACTTTTCGTCAGGGTAGCTTGCGGTCCAGCCAGGATAAGATCGGACGTAGCGTCACGGTCATGTTCGTATCGCCAGTTTCATTCACATAAGGGGCTTGCGTACGAAAATAATCCGGGTGGTTCCCGACTAGAGGGATCTCAACAATCTCGCCTGGCGAATAAGCAACCGATTTCCAAAGCTTGACGCGTCCAAACTGGCGCACCCAGCCGCCCCAGCGTCCCAATCGGGAGACCGGATCTTTCTTCCCTCCGCTTCCCATGGCGGACAGATAAAGCACGCGGTCCTTCAGCTCGGAGGAAACAGGGCATTTGGGAGAGCCGATCTGAACGACAAGCGGTGAACCGTAGCCTGCCTTCGTCAGCTGACGTGCGAGCTGAACGGCACTCACGCCACCGCCGCTATGCCCGACTAACAACACGGTACAGCCAGATTGTGCCGCTTCCCATACGGCCTCCCGGACAGCTCCCGCTCCGATCGAGGACCACAATCGCTCCTGAATATCCGTCAAATCGCGAAATATCGCCGCCAATTGACGCACCAAACGCTGCGACCAATCTCCGAATGGGTAGACGGACTTCGATACGACGCGATAACCACGATTACGCAGCTCAGAGGACAACTCCTCGCGGAAAGGGTCCATAAACCCGGGGGCTGTCGCGATGCCTGCCAATGTGAACAGCGCAATACCGGCAGCAGCTTGTTTCATATGACTGCCCCCTTACGATGATAAGAGCCCTGTTCTTAGCATTCACTAAATTCTATAGCATTAAAGTCCGAAACATACACCAGCGCACTGTCCGGGCGATGAAAAGCAGTGGAATACAGATCCTTAAAAGGCGTATCGGTCACAGCAATCCGGTTATCCCTCTGCTTCCAATGTTCAAGCACTTCTTTGGATATTTCAAACGGCAGCAGCGGCTTCACGGAACGTTTACTATGTACGACAATCATTTTGTTCCCATCCATCGCTATGACCACATTATTTTTATAAGTCATTTGTAAATGCTTCTCTTTTTCTGTTTGATATACGCTCATACGTTCCCCTCCAATTGTATTGCTATTATAAAGCATCGTGAGAGGAGTAGCAATGTATTTTCGCGAAATAGGTACTTGGACATGGGCAATTAGGTGCTGCATGAGACAAAAGAGAAAACCGCTTATCGACGTCCTTCCGTAAGAAAAACCGCTGCGCATTATGCGCCCGCGGTCTCCTTTTCTTTTTTGGATAAAACCTCTTTTTTCAAAAACCAGCAGACAAAAAATGCAGCTATGACGAAGCCGAAGGAGATGGAGAACATGTGCTGAAATGCATGAGCAAAAGCTTCCTTCACTTGTGTCACCAGTGCCGGTGAGATTCCCGCCGGAATACCCCCCGTTTCGATATGCTCGGCAGTACCCGGGGGAAGCTGATCGCTAAGTCCGGCAACGCCGTTCTTAATATTTCGGGACAGCATACTGCCAAAAACGCTCAATCCAATCGTCGCGCCCAATGATTGAAACAGCTGAACTGTCGATAGTGCAATTCCGCTATCCCTGGAATCAACCGATTCCTGAACAATAAGGTTATCTCCGCCGAAAAGCGCTCCTAGGCCCACGCCAAGAATAAAGAAGCTGACGATGATGAACCATACGGTCGTACTGACCTGAATCTGCATCAGCAGAAAGAAGCCGATAACCGGAAGCAGGAACGATACGATAAATAGCTGACGATAAGCGACCCGTGTAATCAGAAACCCGTTCACAATGCTGGACGGAATGGCCCCCGCCATGAAGGCCAGAGTTAAATAACCGGAAGCTGTCGGTGAAAGACCCATGACATTCTGGGCGAAGAACGGGAAAGACGCTATGCCGCCCATGATTCCCATCGTCAGGATAAACACGAGAATGGACAAGACGACCACATTTCTATTGGTAAACAAACTCAGCGGAATCATAGGCTCTTGAACTCTTGATTCGATCAGGACAAACAATCCGAACAAGAGCAAGGACAGCGACAATAATCCGATGATGACCGGTGAAGACCAGGTGTACCCCTGATTATCAATCAATACCGGGGCAAGCAGAAGCGAGAATAGTCCGAGCACAAGCGTCGCCGCTCCGAACCAATCTACGGAACGCTTCTCTTCTCCTCTTGATTCCTTCATTCCAATCGTCAGCACCGCCGCAGCTAACAATCCGACGGGAATGTTAATCAGAAACACCCAATGCCAGCTCATGTTTCCAACCAGATAACCTCCCACGGTAGGTCCCAGAAGCTGCGGAAGAATCATCAGAGGGCCGATGAGACTTTGAATCTTGGCTCGCTGCTCCAACGGATAAGTCTCTCCGAGAATGACCAGGGCCAAGGGCATGAGCCCTCCGGCGCCGATTCCCTGAATCCCTCGTCCTATCAGGAGCCAAGTCATGGAAGCCGCCATACCGCTTACAATGGACCCAGTGATAAATAGCCCCATGCAGATCAAGTAGACCCTTTTGCGTCCGTAAATATCGGCCAGCTTGCCTATTATGGGCATGAACATGGTAACGGCAAGCATATAGATTCCCGCGACCCATCCATACAATGATAACCCGTGCAGCTCACGAATAATCGTCGGCATGGCGGTCGATACGATGGTTTCATCCAATTCCGCAAAGATTAGTCCCAGCATCAAACCGACCAGTACCAAGGTTTTGTTGTTTGATTGTAAAATGGCAAATCACCTCAATTCAAGAATTGCCTTTATCTTACATTGCTATTTTAAACTGAATGTAAACGGAAATTAATTTTCATTTTATGCAGCGAGCCACGAAAACTATAAAGCCTGTAATTCAAACAGGACCGCAAAGCCAATGGCCCTGCGGTCCTTTATTTCTCCATTTATTATGATTCCCGGCTGCCGATCGTTGAATGGGTCCATGCTTCGTAGCATTTGGCAATCGCGCTCATATCCTCCGCGCCCCAGCCGCTGTTGCAAGCAATTTGGAAGATTTGCTGAACGGAGGCTTGCATCGGTACCGGCACCTGAAGCGATTCGGCGAGACGTCCGGCCAGCTTCAAATCTTTAAACATCAGCTGCGTCATGAATTGGGCGGAAAAATCTCTTCCCAATATTTTCGGCCCCTTCATCTCGGCCATTCCGCTTCGTCCTCCCCCGCCAGCCAAGACCTCGAGGAACAGCTCCGGGTCGCCGCCGGATTTTTGAACCAGCATCAAGCTTTCCGCCAATGCCGTCAAATTCGCTGCAACGAGCATATTGTTGGCCAGCTTGGCATTCGCCCCTGCCCCGCTTGCTCCCATGTAGACGGCTTTTTTGCCCATGGCGTCGAACAGCGGTAAGCAAGCCTCATAGGCTTCGCGCTTGCCGCCGACGATGAATGTCAGTACGCCTTCGATAGCTTGCGGTTCGCTGCCGGTGACGGGAGCATCCAGCATGTCGACGCCGGCTGCGGACAGCTTCTCAGCCAGCATTTGGCTGGTCACCGGATAAATCGTGCTGCAATCCATAACGATCCGCGGCTTGGTGCCGGCATTGGATTGGCACACGGACAGAATTCCGTTCTCGCCCAGGTAGACTTGCTCTACCGCCGAGTCGTCGGTAAGCATGGTGATCACGATATCGGCCTGCGCCGCTGCCTCCGCCGGAGAAGCTGCGATGGTCACCGCATCCAGCCCCTCAAACGACGACGCCCGCTCCCGGTTCCTATTATAAACGATCAGCGGGAATCCCGCTTTATGTAGATTCATGCTCATTGGCTTCCCCATCGTGCCAAGCCCGATAAATGCAACTTTCATAGTCATAATATGCACTGCCTCCTATTGTAACTTGTCGTCTGCCTCTTCATTATAACACGATTTAACTACCAGGTTTTACCCGCTTCTCCTGCACTCGGGACCCAAAAAAACGCCCTTGCAATCGCAAGCAGCGTTTCTGAAGGAGAGGGCCGCTTTGCTCCATGCAGCCCAGACCCCTTTATATGGAGAACCGTTCATTCAAATATTCGACCTGATCTTTATAATAGAAGCCTGCAGGCACCACTTGTATGCTCAGAAGCCCCTGCTCCCATCCGCAGGTAAGAGTAAATTCCTGCGTCAGTTCAAATAGGGTCGTCTGAATGACTAGGGTCTTCTCATCGGTCCAAGCTCCTGCGCTAAAGCCATCCAGTCCCAGGAACGGGTCCTTCCCGCTTCGCCAATCCATTAAGCCAAAATCCAGATCGAGACGCTGCTCCTTGCCATAAAAGCTCAGACAGCCGCTTTCCTCTGCAAAATGAAATTCGCATGCCTCGAAATCAAACGCGTTGCTGTCCAGCTCGATTCGTTTGCCCGTTAACGCCTCCATCATCAGAGAGCTTATCTTGCCCCTTGGCATCGTCAGAGTTAACTTGTCCAATTTTGTGATTAGCGACGTATAAGTACTGCCGTCTTCTGGAAGCGCCTCATCTTGTATCGCAGGATACAGCGTTTCCCATAAGCTATCGAGTATTTGCTGCTGACCGTCACGGTATTTCATCGTATTCGCTGTCGATACGAAGACAGCCTCCTTCTCGGGAATCACTACGACAAGCTGGCCTCCGGCACCGAACGCACTATAGGAATTGTAACGGGTCCGCCAAAACTGGTAGCCATACCCCAATGGCCCGTCCAGAAGCATTTTGGCATTGTTCGTATCAGCATGTTTGGCGGTGCTAAGCTCTACCCAGCCTTCAGGGAGTACCCGCTTATCCTCCCAAATTCCTTGCTGCAAATAAAGCTGGCCGAATCTGGCCAAATCATCCGTTGTGCATTTGATGCCGCTTCCCCCTTTGTTGATTCCCAGAGGGCAGCTCTCCCATTCAATCTCCCCTATACCGATAGGGTCAAAAAGTCTTGTTCTCAAATAATCATGGACCGTCATTCCGGTCACTTTTTGCAGGATGGCACACAAGGTATGCGTCCCCGTCGTGTCATAAGCAAAGCTGGTCCCCGGAGGATGGCTCGGCTTGGTATTTAGAAAGGACTCTACCCAATCCTGCACCTGGGTATTGGTTGATTTGGCATGAGCGGTCTGCATGGCCAACAGATGCTTGATCCGCATCATTCTTATGTAAGGATGAACCTCACTTGCCAGCTTCTCGGGAAAATAATCGGCAACAGCATCCTCCAAAGTGAGCAGCCCTTCCCCTATGGCGATGCCGATGGCGGCCGACGTTACGCTTTTGCTTACCGAAAAAGCTTGATGAAGCTGCCCCGCACTGTAAGGCTTATAATACCCTTCCGCCGCTACCTTCCCATATCGCAGCACAGCAAAGCTGTGAAGGTGAATTTGTTTCTCCTGAATGCTATCTATAAAGTCGATAATTGCCTTAGAGCAGATGCCAACTGACTCCGGTTGAACCCTCGCCAGCTCCGTTATGTTCTCCATACCATCTTCCCCTTTCATTGTCCCGGTTCCGGTTTTTCATTATACTACGGAAAAAGTGAAGAATCTTTAGTCCAATCCGCTGGAAAACGTGAAAAATTTCGTGTATTTGTTCATTCCTCTTCCTAATTCCGCTTGTTCACCCCCATTATGGTGAAATATCCCATTAAATTACTATACAATAGGGATGATGTATGAAAACGGTCTCATACGGCCTGTCACAGGTAATTCCTGATAAATTATAAGATAGACAGTACAGGCAAAGCCAACGATAATAAGAATGGATAACGTTTACAGAAAGAGGGAATGGGATTGGAAGCATTGGAGGATCAGCGGGTAAAGGCTGAAGCGAAGAAAAACGGCAGGTATTATTTCGGTGTTTATATGTGGCTGCTATCCTATATGAAGCCTTATGCTTGGCAGATGACCTTATTCATTATTTGCGGCTTGATTATCTCCCTGTCTCAAATGGGGATATTCCGTGTACTGCAGTATATTATCGATAATATCATTATGGCCAGGGACTTGGAGAGATTCCGGTACATCGTGCTGGTTCTGGTCGGCGTGCTCATCTGCATGTTCGGCGCCATGGCGGCTAACAACCTGCTCTCCCGGCTTGTGCGCGAGAAAGCATCGAGGGATTTGCAGTATGCTTGTATGAAGCAGCTGCGCCGGCTTGGCTTTTCCTACTACGAAAAGCATGGCGTGGGAGAGACCCTGTCCTTGCTCAATACGGACGTACAATCCGTTCAAGGAATTTATCAGCGGCACTTCCCCAATCTGGTTAACAGTGGGCTTATGATGCTGGTAGCCTTCGGCTTTGTCATTCATACCAACGCAATCCTAATGCTTGTCACGATGCCATGTTTTTTTCTCTATTATTTGATCGGACCTTTTTTGCAAAAGAAAACGGCTTATTGGGGCAAAATCGCCAGGGAGCGCCGTACCGAATGGAACCGGAAAATATACGAGAGTATTTCCGGGCTGACCGAGATGCGTGCTTACCAGCGCGAAGCTTGGGACTTGGAACGTTACGACGAGAAGCATGAGCATTTTAATACCAGTCAAAAAAAGCAGTTTATTTTTCGAGGCGCCCGCGCCTTATCCCGGCAGCTGTCCTCGTTTGCCGGCATGCTCGTTATGTTTATTTGCGGAACTTATCTGAACCGGAACGGGATGCTGACGGTCGGTGAATTTGTCGCCTTCGTCATGTATTACCAGATGATGAATCAGAACTCGGCGCAGATCGTTCAGATCCTGGTCGATCAAAGCCTTGTTCTTCATCAAGGCGAGAAAATTAAAGATTTCATGGCGCTTCACCCCGATGTAGAAGACCCGAAGGAGCCCGTCATCCTTCCTTCCGTTCGTGGAGAGCTCAAGTTCCGGGATGTCCATTTTGGCTATGGCAGCAGGGAAATACTCAAAGGCTTCTATCTCCATGTTCACGCTGGTGAACGGATCGCCTTTGTCGGACCGACAGGTAACGGCAAATCCACCCTGCTCAAGCTGATAGGAAGGTTCTATGATCCCGTCGGCGGCGAGATCTACCTGGATGGCGTACCGCTGCACCAGCTTTCGTTATCTCAGCTGCGGGATTCCATCGGATATGTATTTCAGGAAACTTATTTATTCGGGTCTACGATACGCGACAATATCCGCTTCGGCTCCCCGGAAGCTACTGACGAACAGGTTGTGGAAGCCGCTCAGGCAGCTAATGCCCATGACTTCATCATGCAGCTGAAGGATGGCTACGATACGCCGGTCGGTGAAA
The DNA here is from genome assembly GCF_039543185.1 of Paenibacillus vulneris. Taxonomy (NCBI): domain Bacteria; kingdom Bacillati; phylum Bacillota; class Bacilli; order Caryophanales; family Paenibacillaceae; genus Paenibacillus; species Paenibacillus vulneris. The sequence goes on from NZ_BAABJG010000055.1 coordinate 95,181, forward strand.
GAGGCGTCAAGCTGTCCGGCGGCCAAAGACAGAGGATCTCCATAGCGAGGATGTTCATTAAAAATCCGAGGATTATCTTATTGGACGAAGCGACCTCAGCGCTGGACAATGTGAGTGAAATTGAAGTGCTAAAAGCGCTTGATACTTTAATGCGGGGACGCACAACTGTAGCTGTTGCCCATCGTCTGTCAACCGTTCGTCATTATGACCGGATTATCGTGATCAAGGACGGAGTGGCCGCGGAATCAGGCACCTATGACGAGCTGGTCGGCAGCAAGGGCTGGCTCTACGAGCTTGAATCCCGTACGGCAGCCGGAAATCCGTAGAGAAAGGAGGCTTGCAAATGGCAACTATCAAATGGATATGGGGATATATTTACCGCAGCCGCAGGATGGTGCTGATCAGCATCGCTGTCCTTGCCCTGCAGCAGTGTATACAGCTGATGTCACAGGGATCACAGAAATTTTTCATAGACGACATCTTGGTGAATAAGCACTATGACAAGCTGCAATGGGTGCTTTACTATTTAACAGCTACGAGCCTGGCGGCATACAGCTTGAATTGGATCGGGAATTACTTGACGAGGGTTAATCAATTAAATATTCATCGCATGATGGGAACCAGTCTGATGGCGATCATTCAACGCAAGCCCGTAGCTGAAATGCAGAACCAGCGGACAGCCAAATGGGTTCAATATTTTACAAGCGATATCCAGCAGGTTTCTGATTTTATCTCACGTGACTTGGCCAAAGGGATTCAGCAGGTAGCGGGAACTGTATTTCTGATCGGCGTCATAGCTTGGGCGAGCCCCCTCATCCTGCTTCTTGTCGTCTTTTTTAGCGCCCTTTATATCGCTCTTGGCCGCTATTACGGCCCCATTATGCGAAATCAGACCAAAGAAATGCAGGAACGCCGCGGCGATCTGCTGGTTAAGATCGAGGAAGGTATTTCCTCTACCCGAGAGATCATTGCTTACAACCGGCTGGAGTGGGAGGAAAAGCTGTTCCGCAATACGTTCCAGATTTTTTACGACAAGGTTATGCAAAATGGGAAATCAACCAACTCGCAGCTCCTTCTTAGCAATACCGTACAGTGGCTCGGGAGACTTGGCGTACTTGTAATTGGCGGCTATGAAGTCATCCAGGGTCATACGACCCTCGGCACTTTCGTCATCGTATACCAATACTCCAATCAATTGTTCCAAAACTTCCAGAATGTATTCAACTTCTTCATGAATATGTCCAGCCGGCTCGCTTTCGTAGACCGGGTTCGCGGACTTTTCGAGCAAGAACAGGCTTCGGAAGGAACGAAGAACTTGACGGGAGCCGTGCGCAGCATTCGATTTGAACAAGTCTCCTTTGCTTATTCAGATGAGGGACAGCAAGTATTGAACCATTTGAATATGGTTATGGAAACGGGAGGCAAGATAGCGATCGTCGGAACGAGTGGCGGGGGCAAATCCACCATAGCGCAGCTCCTTCTCCGGTTCTATGAGCCTACCCAAGGTACCATACGGATCAATGGAACCCCTCTGTCCGAGATTCGGTTGGAGCAATGGATGAGCAGAATCTCCGTCGTGTTTCAGGAGCCTTTCCTGCTCCCGGACACGATTCGCAATAATCTGCTGCTCGGCCGGGATTTAACCGATGATGAGCTGTACGAGGCTTGCCGTATTGCTCAAATTCATGACTTTATCGAATCTCTGGAGGAAGGTTACGAGACCGTCATCGGAGAGCGCGGCTACACCCTTTCCGGAGGTCAGAGACAGCGGCTTGCCATTGCGAGAGCCATCATCAGCGACCCGGACATTCTGATCCTGGACGAGGCAACATCAGCGCTGGATATGGAAACAGAACGAGTGATGCAGGAAGAACTCGATCACCTTCGCAAAGGCCGCACCACGATTATAATCGCACACAGGCTATCGACCATTCGCAACGCGGACATCATTTTCGTCATGGATCAGGGAAAGCTGGCGGAGAAAGGCACGCATGAGGAATTGATGGCGAATGGAGTGATTTATAAGCAGCTCGTCGCCTCCATGGCAGAAGCGTCCTAATGAAGCGGGAGGCGTCATATACTTTGTATATGCATGCCTCCTCCTATTATATTAGGCTCTAACACTGACAGAAGCTGAGTGAATGGGTAGGAGAGTCTCCCTCCCCATACCGGAACGCCGCTCAACGACAAAAAAGAACAGGCATAAAAGCTCCCTGCTCAAGTGTCAACAAACCAAATCCTTCTTCTCACCTGCGCTAGTGAATGCCAAGAATGACATTTTTCAAGCGCTCCAGCTCCTCCCTCTTCGTCCTGGCGTTCATTCTGCCGTTAATATTTCTTTTCCTCCTGCATTCATCCTCGATCATTTGGAGCTCTTTAATCCGGGATTCAATCTCCTCTAACACATCATGTACGGTATTCATTTATGCAGCCTCCCTAAAAATGATCTTGATCATTTGGATAAATAGGTTATAATCATGATAATGATTATCATTAACTTTTGGCTAAGGAGTCGTGACGATGAGTCTTCTGCTTCCGGTAACTACTCTCATTCTCATTGGGATAGGCGCATTCTGTATCTTCGTCTCCATGGAACATGACCGTCTCATTCGGGAGTCGACCCGAAGAAAGCGTCAGGCACTGCTCTCTGCCACAGCATCCCTCTCCTTCAACGAGAGCGCTGAACGCTAACGGAAGATTGCATTCCAGACAGGATACAGCGTCGGCTGCTATGAGAGCCCGGTAAAGAAGGCGCCCTATACAAGGATAAGGACGCCATTAAACTTCTCCCTACTTCATTGCGGAGAAGAGGATCTTAATAACCGAAGTCCGTTCAATATCACAAGGATCGTGCTTCCCTCGTGGCCGACGACACCTAGCGGAAGGGCAATACCTTGCAGGAAATTGGCGGCTATCAATACACAAATGACGGACAGAGCAAATACGATATTTTGCTTAACAATGGATAAAGTTCGCTTACCAAGAGTGATCGCATTGGCAATTTTATCGATATCATCACTTAACAATACTATATTGGCCGTCTCCAAGGCCGCATCGCTGCCTGTCGTACCCATCGCAATACCGACCGTCGCCGTTGCCAGGGCCGGTGCATCGTTGACTCCATCCCCAACCATCGCAACATTCCCGTAAGTTTGCCTCAATTCCTTCACCAAGCTCACTTTATGCTCGGGCAGGAGCTCGGCATATACTTTATCGATACCCGCTTGAGAAGCGATAGACTGAGCCGTTTGCTGCTGGTCACCTGTCAGCATAACGACTTGAACGCCATGTTTTTTCAAGGCGGCAATGGACTGCTTTACATTCGGACGAAGCGTATCCTGCAGTGCAATGATCCCTGCCGCGCCTTGCGAATTATGCATGACGGTAACAGTCTTACCTTCCCGCTCCAATCGGTCTATGGTCTCCGAGATCGTATCGGTCAACATGCTTGCATCCAAAAAGGCCGGCTTGCCGATTTTCCACTGCTCCCCCTCCCATTGAGCCTGAACCCCCCACCCCGTATAGGTGGTGAATTCCGACGGCCGCCGGATCTGCAGCTCCATCTCCTGCGCTTTCAATACAATTGCCTTCGCTAGCGGATGCTCCGACAAGCTTTCGAGACATGCAGCAATATGAAGCACCTGGACTTCGTTATACCCTAGAAGCGGAATAACATCTGTAACAACCGGACGTCCCATCGTCAGTGTACCTGTCTTGTCAAATGCAATAACTCGAGTGCGTGCCAGATTCTCGAGATGGGCGCCGCCTTTGAATAACACCCCTTTGCGGGCACTGTTCGAAATAGCGGAGAGCATGGCCGGCATAATCGAAGCGACTAAAGCGCAAGGCGATGCCACCACAAGAAATACCATAGCTTTGTATAAGGACTGACTCCACGTCCAGTGGAATACAAGCGGCGGAACAACGATCAGCAGCACGGATAGGCCAATGATGGCTCTGGCATAGATCCGTTCGAACTTTTCAATGAAGCGTTGGGAGGCCGGTTTCTCGCTTTGGGCCTCTTGGACAAGTCGGATAATCTTCGAGAACAACGTCGATTCGCTCGGTTGTCTAACTTCTATAAATAATGCGCCTTGGCCGTTCAACGTGCCAGCAAAGACTTCATCCCCCGCCCCTTTGTCTACCGGAATCGATTCTCCTGTAATAGAAGCTTGGTTAACAGAAGAGGTTCCTTCCGTTACCATGCCGTCTGCCGGAATGCGCTCTCCCGGCTTGACGACCACAAGATCGCCAACCTTCAAATCCTCAATCGCTACCACTTGTTCTTTCCCATCACGATACAACACAGCCATCTCCGGCTTCAAATCCATTAGGGCGGATATATCGCGACGGCTTCGGTCCATCGTATAGCTTTCCAGCACACCACTGAGGGAGAAAATAAAAATAAGTACGGCTCCTTCCGCCCAGTAACCAATAGCTGCCGCTCCGACTGCAGCAACCAGCATTAACAAATTGACATCCAGATCCCGTTCTGCAAACAACGTATGCAAGCCTTCCTTGGCCTTGACATACCCCCCCACCACAAAGGCCAGAGAATATAATACTATGGCTGCAGTATGGGACATACTATCTATCCCCCAAGCGGCTGCAATGAGGATCCCGCTGGTCAGTGCGGCGAGAGCCTCGCCGTATCGGCTTAACCAGCTTTCCTCGTTAGCCAGGCGCTGTGCTTTCTGTTGGGATAATTCCTGTTCATTGGCTTCGTTGTTGGCGGATGAATAAGCTGTAATCATTTGAGTCACTCCTTCTCATTGAGAATGAATTCCATTATTACTGTCCTTAAAATGGCACATGCTGCTCCTTGTGGGGAGCAGCATGTGGATCGAGGGAAACCTCGGATTCTTTCTATGCAATTGGCTGGTAAAAATGTTTTATTTAGAATTATTATAATCTGTAACAAAGCAATTGTAAATGGGCTAATGCCCATGGGGTCTGTTAAAAAACCTATCGGACTTGAACTAATGCCAACATACTACGGTGGAGTATCCCCCTCCAGCCACTATTGAAACCCGTGAAATGGGATTATATTTAGCGGTATTTTCACTGATTTCAAAGGTGGACGAAAACTCCTCTGAGGCATACCCCACCTCCATATGCAGCATAATTCACGCAAGCCAGGGTTTTTCAACAAACTAATTGGGCTGATACCTATACCATGCTTCGTTTTTCGTATTTTCTGCCAACGCATACCCCTTCCCACCATTGGACATTATAAGGAACATATTCCAGTTCAGCTTACCGCCCTACTAACGTTACCAACGAAATGAGATATCGGATATGGATATGTCGAATACGAAGATCAGTCTTTTGCAAGCCTTCATGATCTTGATGCTCATGAATGGCCTCACGAATCATGTCATCGTCAATCCCATGATCCTGGATGCCGCAGGAAGAGATTCTTGGTTTTCCGCGGTACTTGCCGGCGGACTCTTTTTCCTCTGGTGTTTGATCCTGCTTTTTATTATCCGTAGATCAGGACACCAGAAGCTTCAACCTTGGCTGGCTTCTCAGACGAACACCTTCCTGTCCTGGGTCCTCATCTCGCCTATTGTGGTTCAGCTCTATCTGATTGGAAATACAACTGTTGTCCATACCTCAATCTGGACGGTGACGAATTATTTGCCGGCAACGCCCAAGATCATCCTGACAAGCGCCTTAACTCTCGTATGCTTTTATTCAGCGATTATGGGGATTCGAACGATAGCCGTTTGCTCGGGCATTCTTCTGCCATTTGTAGTCATATTAGGAATATTCGTCGCTGTAGCCAACGCGCCGGAGAAGGACTACCATTTGCTGATGCCTTTTCTTGAGAAAGGAATGGAGCCTGTAGTTCAGGGGATGGTATACGCAGGCGGGGGTTATGTTGAAATGATCATCATTCTACTGCTGCAGCACCATGTAAAGCAGAAGATCAAGCTCTGGAAGCTCCTTTTGTTTGCAATCCTCATGGTATACATAACGATAGGTCCTTTGATTGGCGGCGTCGTGGAATTCGGGCCGGATGAAGCGGCCAAACAGATGATTTCACCCTACGAACAATGGCGTCTTGTACGGCTGGGGGATTATGTGGAGCATGTCGATTTTTTATCCGTGTTTCAATGGCTCTCAGGGGCTTGCATCCGGATAAGCCTTGCTCTATTTTTGCTTGCCGATATCCTTCCGACCAAAAATGCCAAGATGAAGCATCTTCTCATTCTGATCGTTGCACTGAGTTATGTCGCCACTTCCTTTATTCCTATCAACCAAAACGAATATTACTTGTGGATGTACCATCACTATTTTCCTGCCTTCTTAGTCGTATCATTCTTTACTTCACTGGTATGGGGAGCTGTTTCCCTGATCAAAAGAACCAGAAAGGAGGAAGCCACATGAACGAGAACCGATCCCGAACCCCTTCGTGGAATATCCATGCTTTAAAGGAGTTGTTCGTTCGTTCCTCTGACGTTCAATTGCTGGAGCACCATTTTTCCGAAGCGGATGATTCGGTAGTCTGGCTAATTTATGCTGAAAGTCTCTGCGACTCCAAGCAGCTTGGCACCGACATCCTTCCGGAACTAAAAGAAATCTATTCGTCCAAAGGCTTTGCGAATTTTACCGAAACCAATTATTACGGTACGCTGCCTTTTATTCCTTTCTCGCAAAAAGCTTCCGGGGAGTTTATCGTGGAGTCCGTATTTCAGGGCGACCTTATCCTTTTCTTCCCCCAGACGAATTCCTTATTCAAGCTGAATATTTGCAATGTACCTGGCCGAAAACCTGAAGAGTCGTCGGTAGAAATATCTATCAAAGGTCCCAAGGATGGATTTACCGAAGAAATTTCAATGAATATTGCTCTGATTCGCAAAAGAATCCGAAGCAACAGCCTGTGCTGTGAAACCATGATATTGGGACGAAGAACACGAACGAAGGTCGGGATTATGTATATCGATGATATACTCTCTCCTCAAGTGCTTAGCGAAATCCGCAAACGCCTGAAAAAAATCGATGTGGACGGGATCTACAGCATCGGGCAGCTTGAAGAGCTCCTTGGCGACGTGAAATATTCACTGTTCCCTTTGCTCGACTTCAGCGGACGCCCCGATTATGCGGTTGCGTCTCTATTAGCGGGCCGTTTTATTCTTCTTGTTGACGGAAATCCGTTTGTTCTTGTTGCTCCCGCTACATTCTCATTGATCTTAAAATCCCCTGAAGATATTCATTTCAACTTTCAATATGTTTCGTTTGCAAGATTAATCCGACTCTTGAGCTTTTGGCTCTCGGCCTTTCTGCCGGGATTTTGGGTCTCTATTGCCGCATTTCATCAGGACCAGATTCCGTTCCGGCTGATGGCTACCATCTCGGTATCCCGTCTGGGGCTCCCTTTTACCGCGCAGATTGAGATGCTTATCTTGCTCATTCTCCTCGAGATATTCAGGGAAGCAGGAGTTCGGTTGCCTACCTCCATCGGGCAAACCTTGACCGTAGTCGGAGCCCTTGTAATAGGTGATGCTTCTATCCGAGCCGGATTGGTTTCTCCTTCAGTAGTCGTTGTGGGTGCTGTAACCGCGGTAACCGGCGTAACCCTGGTCAATCAGACCCTGAGTACCGCACTCAGTACGATCAGGTTGTCGGTATTCATTGTTTGCTCTTTACTAGGTCTGTACGGTTTTATACTCAGCATCATCCTGCTTACCTTTTACATGTCCAAGCTTTCATCCTTCGGCGTCCCTTATTTGTCACCACTCTCCCCTCCAATACCCAAGGATATCTTGAAGTCGTTCCTAAGAAGTCCATGGAGCAAGCTGAGAGGAAGACCCCGTGTTCTCAACACCGTGGATCCGGATCACCAGGGGGAACAGGAATCGTGAAGCTTCGAAAAGTACTTCTCATTATTCTCGCATGTCTATTGCTGCCGGGATGCTGGAATTCCAAAGATATTCAGCGGATGGCCTATGTTACGGCTCTGGGGCTCGATTATAAGGATGGCAAATATATTTCTCACGTCCAAATATTGAATTTTGCCGGTGTCGCCAAAGTCGAATCTACCGAGATTGGGAAAAATATCCTGATTTGGTTAGGAAAAGGCGAAGGGACGACCGTTACCGAATCGTTCAATTCCATCTATGCCACATCTCAAATTCGTGTGTTCTGGGGGCACGTCAAAGCGCTTATCATATCGGAAAATTTACTGAAGCACGGTGATAAAATTAAAGAAGCCTATGACATGCTTAACCGTTACAGAGAAGTTCGATACAATATTCTTCTTTATGGAACCAACGAGCCGCTTGAAGAAGTACTGCATCAAAAATCAATTCTTAATTTCTCGCCGCTGGATTCAATTATGGATACTCCTTCCCAAACCTTTTCACAGCGCTCTTTTATCGTTCCTCAATACGGTTATAAGTTCATAGCGCATATCAACGAACCTGGTAACCCGGGGTTCCTTCCTTCCTTGACCATTGATAGGCAAAGCTGGCAGGAGGACAATAAGCCTAAATCGTTATTGAAAATCAATGGGGCGTATTTTTTTCGAGAGGGAGACATGATCGGTTGGCTTTCAGAAAACGATCTAACCGGCTACCGATGGCTGCAGAGAAAGCTGGAACGCTCCCCTATCAATATCCCTGATGATAAAAATCCAAAAGCAGCTGTCGTTATGCTTAATCCCAAAGCGAAAATTCAGACTGTATTTCAGAACGGAAAACCGAAGTTCAACATTTCTGTCAAAATTGAATCCTACATAGACGAGATGATCACGGATATTTCCGAGCAGGAATTGGAGGAGCAGGCGGCCAAAGTCATAAAACAAGAGATCCGTTACTCCTTTACTAAAGGAATAGAAAAAAAACTCGATGTGCTTAGGCTGGATGAAGCTTTGTACCGTTCCAATCCGAAACAGTGGCGGGAGGCTCACCAAAATAAGGAATTCATTCTTGACGAACAATCACTGAATCGTATTGATGTTACGGTGAAGCTGCTTCACACGGGGAAATATAAAGGCAGGGTCAGTTAACATTTATTAATGAGATTGATAATTAATATTGGTAATTTTCTGTATAAGCAAAAAAGCCCTTTTTGAGGGCTTTTTTGTAAGAAAGACGGCCTGTTATTTTTGTTGTTGAGCGTTTTTATCACCGACTGTGACGGTTACTTCCTGCTTATTTCCGTTACGCATAATCGTTACTTTAACCTTGTCTCCGACTTTGGATGCCTGGATGATTTTGGTCAAATCGTCCTTGTTTGCAATCTCTGTTCCGTTTACGGCAATAATAGCATCATAAGGTCTCAAGCCTGCTTCAAAGCCTGGAGTTTTCGGCTGGACATCAGCGATTAACGCGCCTTTTGTGCTGGTCAAGTTCAGGTCGGACAGCATATCATCCGTAATGTTTTGAACACTCACACCCAGATATGGCGCCGGTTCTTTTGGAATTTCCACGTTGTTTTTCAGATTTTCCAGCACAGAGCTGATCGTGCTCGTAGGAATGGCGAAACCGATGCCTTGCGCTTCGGCGCTTACCGCCGTATTAATTCCGATAACCTCTCCGTTCATGTTCAATAGCGGACCGCCAGAGTTCCCCGGGTTGATAGCGGCATCTGTCTGGAATAAATGTTTATATTCGCGGGTACCTTTTTCATCCGGGATACTGATTGGACGCTCTTTAGCGCTGATCACGCCGGAGGTTACCGTATAATCAAAATCATAAGGGTTACCGATTGCTACTACCGAATCCCCTACCCGAGTGTTATTGGAATCACCGATAGGCAGCGTTGGGAACTCTTTGTCACCTTCGATCTTCAGAACAGCCAGGTCAAGATCATAGCTGTTACCAAGCAATGTGGCCTTGAACGGCGTATCGTATCCTTGAACAGTGACTTCAATCTCATCCGCACCGTCGATGACGTGTTCATTAGTTAAAATATAGCCGGAGGATTGAAAAATAAAGCCGGACCCCATACCGCTGGACTGCAGAGCACCGTCATTCGATTGTGACTGTTTGTCGCTTCCGCCTCCATTATAGCCAAAGAATTGGCGGAACAAAGGATCGTTATACATCGAATTGCTGCGGGAATTGTTAACCTTGACCTTCGTTTCAATCTTGACGACTGCCGGACTCGCTTGTTTGGCAATGTCCGCGATACTGCCTCCTGCAATCGAATTGGAATAGGCTGCGGTTTGCGCCGACCCGCTCGATGTTACGGAGGAGCTGGCACCGCCCGCCGCGGCGATATTCTGAGTGAATAAGTTATATTTATCCGAGACGAACATCAAGCTCCCAACAACTACTGCACCGGCCAAAAAAGCCGCCAGACTGCTTTTCAAAGTGCTGCGTTTCTTCGTATCATAATGCCCTGCCGAGTTCAAGGTCACTTTACCGGAATTAAAAAACGGGCTTCGAATTGTTTTTTCCGGCTGGATCCACTCCGTAACAGGCTCTTCAACGGGTGATTCCATTGTCTCTGCCTCAGGTTGAGCTTTATATTCTTTATCGTAATTGTTTTCCATTGTAAAATACCTCCCATATGTCCGTGATATGAATTCGTTCACTAGCCATCGGCTATGAATTTATAATAGAATTCGTACCTTAAACGTACTTTAAAATTAGTTAAATAGGAGGTAAAAGCCTGCAAGTGGCGTCGTTACTGAAAGAAAGCTTGTTTGAGCCTCTCATTTGCTAGACGAGGCTTGTCTATCAGACGCTATTTTTAAGCTGGGATTAATCCTCAAAAGTACCGGTAGGACAAAATAAATAGGGCATTGCTGCTCTCTAGCATAAAAAAATCCCCCCTACTTCCTGCAAAAAAGAAAGTAAAGGAGATTCATAGGGCTGCTATATTTACTTTTTAAAAGTAACGGACTTTTCATATTTGCTGAAGCCGTCTTGTTCCCCTTTATAGGTGTAGCCGTTTCGGCTGTAAAATTGGTTTAATTGCGGACTGCTGGCAATGCAGTCGAGCCGAACAATGCTTTTCCCATCAAAATGGATTCCTGAATCGCACCATTGCAGGATAGCTTGTCCGAGGCCTGAATTTGCAAATTCGCGTTTGACCGCAAGCCGATGGATATAAACGGCACGATCCTCCGTGTGCGCTTCGGCGCCCCAAAGCTTATAATCCCATTCACTAGGCTTCTGCAGCAGCATGACTACACCTGCGATACTCTCCTCTTTCTTGCAGACGAATACATCGCCGCGCCGTACTGCTTCCACCGTATTGTGGGAGTCATGACCTTCCAGCAGCCCTCTCCATTGGGATGAGCCTTTGCTGCGCAGCCATTCCGCAATCTCTATAAGCAAAGCCATGATAGCCTCAGTATCTTGGGGTTGAGCCTGCACCATTATGCTATTTTCGCTGATTAGATGATCATGAATAGTAAAAGCTTGGTTCATTAGCGCAAACCTCCTTCTTGGTTGACTTCCGTTCGATTTCTCCCTTTCCGTTTCGCCTCGTATAGAGCTTGATCGGCCAAACCCAGCAGTTCGGAAGGCTCTTGGGCCTGGGAGGGATACTGGGCCAAACCGATGGATAGAGTGCATGTCCTTCCAATAGGGTTCTCGGTTGTCTCAAAAGCAAGACGTATCCGTTCCGCCGTAGCGTAAGCATCTGACAGGGATGTCCCCCTCAGCAGCACGACAAACTCTTCACCGCCATACCTGCAGCTAATATCCTCTTGGCGCAAATAATGATGCAATAGTTCTGCAAGATGATTTAATACAGCATCCCCTGTCTGATGGCCGTAAGTATCGTTTATCATTTTAAAACGATCGATATCCATAATCAACAGAGAGAAGGCCGTAGTCTCCTCTACCCATTGCTTCATAATTTTCTCAAGCGATCTGCGGTTCATTAGTCCTGTAAGCGGATCGATGGATGCTTCCCGTACCAATTGATCTGTATGCGCCTCTATATGCTTCAGGGCGTTCCCTAACGACTTTGCCAGCAAATCGGCCTCAAAGTTCCAATAACTGCCGAAGGAGGGAGCGCGGCTTTGTCCGCTTTCATAATCACTGACCTTCCTTGCCAGGGATACGAATGGGCGCGTCAAGCGGCAGGAAAACCAGATGGCAATTAAAAGCAAAAGAAAAGTCGACGGCACAAAGTAGATTAGAAGCTCCTTCGTATAGTACTGAAGCTGATTATCGACAGCCTGCTTGGGGGAGACGACGACAATCCCCCATCCATTTGAGGGAACTACGGAATAACCGGCTAGCTGAGACACCCCCCGCGTATTCGTAACCTGCTGCTTGCCGCTCCGTCCTTGGGTAATTTGGTTTACGACCGGATTGGCAGATACCAGCTCCCCTACTCGGCCCAATTCGGGATGGAATAGCAGATACCCATCCGAACTGACCACATAGTAGTAGGAGCCGTACTCATCAATGGAAGAGCTGCCGAAAACCTGGCTGATCACATTAGGCTCCTGAAGGTAGATCGTCCCTAATAAGTAACCCCGGAATTCGCCCTGCTGATCGAATATCGGTTCGCTCATCGACACGATCAATCTATTCGTAACCGAAGTGACGTAAGGCTTGGACAGGTACGGCGTCCTCAGCCTTATCGCACTCCTTGCTGCCTCGGTCAATACAACCGTTCCTTCGATCCTGCTGAGCGACGCCGGTGTCGCCGCATGAACGCGTCCCGTCTCCTCCACCAGTACGATAGAATTGAAGAACCGGCTGCTATTTCTCAGCAATTCCAGCTTTTGATTAACATCTTGAACGGTCATATCCGGATAGTTCCGAAGGGTTTCAGCCGAATAATGCAAGCTCTCTTTCATGGTTGTGAAAATGCCGTCCATGGACATACTCATTTTGTTCGCAGTAAAGGAATTTAGATTCAGAGTGGTTTCTGTTAAAGATTTTTTCTTGGAATGAAAGGATAGAACCAGGAGAATCGTTGCGGTAACCAAGATCGTTAAACAAACCATTCCCGTGACGAGCGTAGTCAAGCTCACCTTTTTTTTCTGGATGATTTGAAGCTCTCGAAGAAGGGACATGTATCCTCACCAGTAGTTAGATTAATAGAACAACATGTGTATTATACAATAGATAGGGATGAGGTACACAGATCTAAACAGGACTTAAGATAAAATTAATGTGACGATTCCTTTGAAAATCACGTTGCTCAGCCCCCAGAAAATGGTAAAAGCCCCCAAACCCAAGAAATCCTCTTAGGCTGAGAGCTTTGGATATGACCTTATGGATTAGAGCGCTAATTGAAAAATATGTTTCTGAATCGCTTTGGCAACCCCATCCCGCTCATTCGTATCCGTTACCGCATGGGCCGCCCGCTTCAGCTCCTCGTCCGCGTTGCCCATAGCAACCCCGAGGCCGGCCGCCTGGATTAACCGGAAATCATTCATATTATCGCCAATGGCCATGACCTGCTCCATTCCAATGCCCAGCTGCTCGCATACGATGCGGACGCCGGATTCCTTGGAAATCCCTTTGGGGGAGATTTCAATATTTACCGCCGCGGAGCGCGTAATCTCCAAAGTGCCCCAGCTCTCAATAATATCGCGAAGCCGCTGTATTGTGTCCAGATCATCATGGCGAATGCCGAACTTCATCCAGTCGCGTTCAAACATTTGCTCCGTCCAGTTCCGCTTGCTCGTCAGGCTCTCTACGCTGTAGCCCCAATAATGGGCACCCCATTCAACCGCTAATTGCTGGAGCCGAAGCACATGATCACGATCGATATACACCCGCTTAGCGAGCACCTCAGGACGTTCCCATACCTCGGCTCCATTGACAAGAACCATCGGGGTCTGCAGTTCAAGCTCCTCCCAAAATGTCTTGGCTGTCTGTGTGCCGCGGCCAGTCGCGAAGATCACCTTCACGCCTGCCTCGACCGCCCTATGAATCCAGGCCTTCGTTTCTTCCGTTATCGTCTTGTCCTCCGTTAATGTCGTCCCGTCTAAATCCAGAGCCAATAATCGGACTTGCGGCATTTCCGCTCCCTCCCAAATCTTATTTGGATCAACCGTCCTTACTCTATAGAGATAAGCTTTCGAGCGGCACATCAAAAAAATGATTCACGACAAGGCCGCCGGCCGATGTAGATTCATTCGGGGTTTGCGGCAAGTAAACCAGCTTGACTCCCCGGCATGATTCCGGAATAGTAGAATAAATCCGCTTCTCTAGCGGAGTGCGAAGCCGTGTCCCCAGCACATCTATCATCTTGCCGGTCAGCAGCACATGATCCGGATTGAAGAACGTGATCACGTTGCTTATCGCCGTTCCTATCGCAGGCTCAATCTTATTCAGCAGCGCTGCGGCCTGCTCCTCCCCCGCATCCAGCTGCTCCGCAAAGCTCTCCGGCGTATATCCGGCGTTGCGCTTCAACCCGCTGACCGAGGCCAAGGTGGTCAAGCAGCCTCTGGCTCCGCAGTGGCATACGGGCGTTTCTTCAGGAGCAAACGCCTTATAATGGCCGAATTCACCTGCGACATGCGAGGAACCCGTACACAGCTGTTTATTCAAAACAAGAGCCCCGCCAATGCCATAATCCAGCTTGATCGTCACATTATTAGCCGAATCCGCCAAACGTCCTTTGAGATTCTCAACGATGGCCAGCAGGTTGGCATCGTTCTCCAAATATATTGGAACATTGTATCGCTCTTCCAGCCGTTCCTTCAGAGGGAACTTCTTCCAGCGAAGACCCGGGGAATAAATGACCACTCCTTGTTTGGAGTCGACAAGTCCTTGAATGCTGCAGCCGATGCCTTTGAGCTGATGCGGCTTCGGAACTCGCTTCATCAGCTCATCGACGATTTGGATGATGTACTCAAGGGGATGCTCCACATCACGATAAGCCTGAACCTGCTCCTTGATTTCGTGAATCGTATGGTGCTGGAAATCAATCAAGGTTCCTCTGACGTATTTCACTGCAAGCTCAATCCCAATGGCATACATCTCCCCGGTCTTGACAACGAGCGGGATTGGCTTTCTCCCGCTATTGCCGGCAATGGGGTCGGTTTCGAGCAAATAATCGTCCTTAAGCAGCCTGTTCACAATATTGGTAATCGTTTGTTGGGTAAGGCCCGTTTTCTCAGCCAGCTCCACTCGCGAAATGGGGCCTTCGGTATAAATCAGACGCAGCACTTTCTGCTGGTTGATGGATTTAAGCAGTTTGTTGCTAGTCGTTCTTTCAGGCTTCACGGGATGCAGCACCTTTCTTGCTCCCCATCATCTGGGGTGATTTCATATTCACCGCCTTTTCCAGCCATGGAAGGGTAAGGCGAAACGCCCGGATTTCTTGAAATGTCAGCCTCCACTGAAGCCGCAGAATGCTGCTCCAATTCCGCTCCGCGTACAGTGAAGCCGTTAATCCAAGCGTCTTCATTATATACCGCATTCGCCGCAAATGAAAAGAATTGGAAATTAACACAAACGTACATAAATTTCGCTCTGTAAGGATCAGCTTGCAGTTCACGAGATTGTGGACCGTATTACGGGAGCGGGATTCCAGGATCATTCGCTCCGCGGGAACCCCTTGGTCCAGCAAATAATCCCGCATAATCTCGGCCTCTGTCCTATTGGATTTCACGGCCCCGCCGGATAGTACCAGATAACGGTAATGATACTCGCGGTACAGACGCAGAGCCACATCCAGCCGCTCCTTTAGTAAGGGATGAATTTGATTGCCATCGCATCGGTACCCTAGAACAATCAATGCATCTGCAGGCTCCTTGCTTCTTCTGCAGGAGTGCATCCACACAAAGTACGTCAAAGGCACAGCCGCAATGATGCACAGCATCGTCATAAGTGCTATTTCCCACATCCTGCTGTTCCTTTCCGATTGGTTAGTGCCTCAATATAATTATAAATCAAATTGATTAATTACATGATACGATAAAACCATCCCTTCGACAATCCCTTATTTATCTAGCTCTGCTATTCCTTTCCCTCGTTCAATTTCACCTGCTTGAGAACGCCGGTCGATAGATTGCCGCTTGTATCCAAGGCTTGCACGAGAACCTCATAGAACCCGTGCTTTAAGCTGCTTGCCTCCACCCTGGTAACACCGGGAGGAGCGAACAGTTCAACGCTCCGTTCCTTCTTGTCATTGCCGCCTTTGGGTGAAATGACAACACGCGTTCCAGCATAATCCTTATCCTGTGGCGGTACGAAGGTCACCTGAATGGTATGACTGAGACCATATACTTGTAACGAAACCGTATCCCCCGGCGGAAGAGTATCTTTGGCAGTAAGCAGTGGTACGGCACCGCTGCGTGTTGAGTTCCCCGCTGCATCATACGCTTCAACCTCGACCCTATACGAAGTGTAGCCGACCAAGTCATCCATCCTATAACTGCATTCTTGCTGGCAGCGATCTGACAGGATAGCATCTACCGTCTGGTCATTGCGGTAAATACGATAACCCTGTACTCCTATATTATCTGACGCCGGGTTCCAATGGATCGTGGCAGCATGGTAGGTTACATCGGTTACCGTAAGGGCAGCCCCTCCGTTCCAAACAGGAGGCAAATGATCCGGTGCTTTAACCCGGAATGACCATTCTGCAGCAGGTATTGCGTATGTTCCCGCCTTATCCGCCGCCTCGATTTTGATATGATGATCCCCTTCCGACGACAGATTGGAGCCCGGTAAGACAAGAATCCGTTTTCGCTCCGGATCATACGTCGCGTTCACCGAAACACCATCCACTACCGCAATGATAGAAGACGGATCGACGCCGCTTCCCTCATCCGTCACATTCACGCTAATGGAAGGGCGCAGACCTGTAACCTCCGTCCCCGGTGCCGGTGTCGGATCACTGAACACAGGCCCTGTTACATCTTCGCCCAAGTCCATATATTCCGCTCTCAGATTGTCCAGATATACTGCGCCTTTATTTTTATTTGCCGGGTCTGATTCACTGACAACGATGTATCGAACCTTCAAAGGATATATCGTATTCTCCGGTACCGGAGCCGTCACGTATTTCCAGCCGGTCCAATCCAGCGCTCCAGGCTCTGTAAGGTCAAAGATTCTATTGGTTCCGTTGCCGTCGGTGACGCCAAGTCTCAAATAATGGCGATTCGAATCGCCGTAGACCCACAATCCAAACCGGTAAGGCTTCCCTTCCACTTCTCTTCCTATTTCTCCATTCTCATCTAGCAAGTTGACATAGGCATTGGAAGTACCGCCTTTTCCCGTGAAATCATAAGTGAGCTTTAAGGATTTCGTCCCGTAGCGAACGGGATTAGGCCTGGCTACAGCATTAATTGTTACAGAGCCTGCTACGGCATTCGCATCCTTGGTTTGCATATGATCCGTGCTTTCGAACGGCTCTAGCAGCTGCGGAAGCTTGCCTACCTGAACGACGGCTTCAGCACTCACCTGACCGAATGAGGCGTGAACTTTGCCGTCTGCGGTTCCATAGGCTGCCTGCAGTTTCCCGTCGCTTGTCACAGTTCCTATTGCACCCTCCACGGACCAAGCTAGCCGCTCCGGAGAGATCCAGACTCGCTGGCCTTCGGTATTGAAGGCTTGAGGTTGAAATACGGCAACAGCTCCCGGCTCAATTACGGCCGGATTCGGTTCAAGAACGAGTCGCTCCAAGGCATCGACTACGATAACTTCAATCTGCTTCATCACGCTTCCGCTCTGAACCGTCAAATGCCCGGTGCCTGGCGTCAACGAGGCCGTAAAGCTTCCCTTGCGGTCCACGGTTCCTACAGCTCCCTGGACTGACCATTGAAGCTCCTCCCTGGAAACAGGTACGCCATTCCCATATGCGTCCCGGCCTTTGACCTCGAACTCCACCCTGCTTCCTGCGGCAACTTGAAGCGGAGCTTCAGGGTTCACAACAAGCGTATTCAACGGACCTACCGGTGCGGTAGTGATAATCGCAATAGCATTGCCTACCGCACGGTCATGACCATCGGAAGGCCGGTTTAACAGACTGGGGTGCATATCCCCCGGCTGCCGGACGTAATAAGTTGTCGAGCCCCCGCCATCGATATTGATTGCATTTTCCATCCCCAGGCTTTGTAAGTAATAAGCGCCTTCGGCCATCGTGATTCCGTCGGAATGTCCCGGTTGTCTTCCGTCGACCGTTAGAAGGTACAGCTTCCCTTGCTTTGTGGCAACCATTGTTCTGGGGTGTCTATCGCTGGTATTGGCATCGGCGGGATCAAGCACGGTTGGAGACACGACCCCGTTCTTCAGAAGAACATACCCCAAGGTCGAATTTCCCGAAATGACTTGTTCCGCTTCCCCGAAGCCTTTGGAGAACGAGATGTCCAACCGCAGCCGTGTACCGACCGCGAGCTTCTGCCGTACCCAATCCGCCTTGGAGCCGGTAGCGGACAAGACGAATGTCCCCGGTTCAATCGGTGTATCCGAAGCTTCCGATATCGACTCCACAACGCCGCTGACCGGCTGCCCCGGTATCAGCTTATTGGCGGGGTCATCCGCACGAATGACTGCTTCGATGCCGCCGCCCGGGGTTCTAGTGGAGCTCCCGAATCTCCAGTTGTACAAAAAAGCGTGATTGGTATGCGTCGCTGCACGGGTCCGGTTAATCATCGTCAAGGTAAGCGACTCTCCATTATCCTTGGTGAGCTTGGAGGTCATCGTTACATTCTCTTCAAGCTTAACCGAATGATCCGGCATAATGGCCATGGCAATCTTGCTTGTCGACGGTGAGCTTACCAATTCTCCGTTCGAAATCATCAAGCCCGAGGGTACGCCTACCGTACTGAAAAAGTCCCCGTTCGTACCCGCTACGGGACGCTCTCCCTGCTGTTCAAGCTCCCCCAGCATTTGGCTGACGGTTGCGGGCGCAGATACCTCTCCATGTGACGAAACCGCTTCCACCTTGACATAAGGGTTCGCAGGATCAACTTCAAGCAGATGAACTGATTCCCGCAAGCCATTCCCAATCAAGGTACGGCTTGTATGGAGGACGCCTGGTGCAACGCTATACTGCTTCTCGTCCAGAGTTTGCCATTGGACCGATTCCGCATGTACTATTCCGGCATCCATCCGTACATTCACCGGTGTCGCCAATACGGCCGCTGTAATGAAACCTGTAACGAGATAACGCCATACTATACTCGTTCGCTTCATGCGATGAATCTCCCTTCGATTACTTAAATTGGGTTGACGAAGCCGATTCACCGGAATCGGCCTCGAGGTACCTGGGGTTGCTTGGCTATTTCTTTCTGGCCTGCTCACTCTGTATATATTTGGCTGCTTTCTCGTTAGCCTCACGAAGGACGGTGTTGATGTCTTTTTTGTCAAAGATCATTCCAGTTAAGGCTTCACGCAAATATTTATAATTCTCGTTGTCGTACTCCGAGTTAATAGGAGCGATTGCCGGCTTCACCTTAAAAATGCCTTCCAGATTCTTTCCTTTATAGATATCGGTGTTGGAAGCGAATTGCTTTTTCAGCTCAGGATCATTTAATATCGTTAAATTGTTTCCTTTATTCATTTCCTTTTGCGATTCTTCGCTGATCATCGTCAAAATAACGCGGTACGCGGCTTCCTTGTTTTTGCTGGTCGGCGGGACCATCAAAGATTGGAACTCAATCTCTCTGCCCACCCCCGGCTTATCATCGAACACCGGATGACCGACCACATCCCAATTGAACCCGTTGCCTCCCTCATTCAGCTGCGGAAGACGGCTCGTAATGGCTGCAAGCCAGGAAGGGAACATAGCCAGCTTCTGGTCCTTCATGAAATAATCGACACCGTATTGGAATTTATTTTTGGAGTCGATATAGCCGGGAATCTCGTACATCTGCTTCAGCAGGCCGAACGTTTTCTTGTAGCCCTCCGTATCGAAGATAGGTGCTCCCTTATCATTCACAGTTCCTAAGGAGTACCCTCTGGAAAAAGTACGCTCCGAGCCGGGATCGAAGCCAAGGTATTGGATACCGTTTTCTTCGCGCGTCAACCGCTTGGACAGCTCGATAATTTGATCCCACGTCATGCCGTCAGTCGGATACGGGACCCCGAAGCGATCAAAAATATCTTTGTTATAGATAAGAACGCCGTAATTGAGCGTGTACGGGATGCCGTACAGCTCACCGTTTTTGCCGTAGGATTTGATCGCGTTAATGGCTTGAGGCTCAAATTTGCTTAGATCAACCCGGTATTTTTTCACAAAATCATTCATATCGCTGGCAACACCGAGCGGGAGCAGATCATTCATATAAAAATGCGTTGTGGCAATCAGGTCTGGAACTTCCCCCGCTGCAATCATATCCGAAAGCTTCGTCCCTTTTATGAGCTCAATATTAATGTTCGGATGCTTCTTCTTAACCGTACCGAACAGCGCATCGACATCGTTGGGCGTATTGATAGCCGCATAATGGGAATACAGCTTAAGGGTGACCGGCTCCGTAATCGTAAGCTCCTCCGGCGCAGCGCTGGCGGGATCGCCGGTCTGCGGGGATTGTGCCGGCTTGCTGGAACAGCCCGTTGCTGCTGCAAGAGCGGACAGCAGGATCAGAATAGCTGCTGATACACGTTTTCTTTGCTTCATGATCAATCTCACCTTCGCATTGGATTTTATTAATGGCATTAATAATTAATATCATTAGATTTGAAAACTCCAAGTTGCAGCAGGAAGAGCTGCATTACGCATCATGTCTGCCGCTTCGACAGTCACCCGGTGAACTCCCGCTTCCAGCGGTTTCATCGGCCTGCACTCCAATATCCCCGTATCCATGCAGAAGGTGTGCGGAAGGACAGCATCATTCAACCAAACTCTGATCGATGCGGGATCCACACCGCTTTTGCTATCCTTCACCG
This sequence comes from Paenibacillus vulneris, assembly GCF_039543185.1. NCBI lineage: Bacteria > Bacillati > Bacillota > Bacilli > Caryophanales > Paenibacillaceae > Paenibacillus > Paenibacillus vulneris. The sequence continues at coordinate 115,949 of NZ_BAABJG010000055.1, forward strand.
TTACTTGAATCAGCGGGCAGCAAGTTGTTACTACCGCATGGTCTGAAGGCCGCATACCGGAGAATTCCGGACCTTCCACATCCTCATCAAAATCAACATACTCCGCCCTGAAATGATCTAAATAAAGCACTCCCTTATTCTTCTTGGCGTCATTCGCTTCCTCTAGAACGATCGTATGTACACGTATGGGAAACCTGGTGTTCTCAGGGACCTCCGTACAGACATATTTCCAGCCCTTCCAATACAGCCCGTCGGAATCTGTGAAATTCAGGAAGCGTCTAATGCCGTCTGCATCCACTATTTCCAAGCGAAGCCCGTGGCTGCTGCCATCTCCGTTAACCCAAAGCCCGAAGCGGTAAGGGGCTCCTTCTATTTCATGCCCTCGGTCTCCAGTTCCCTTCACAAATGTCATCCGAGCCTCGGAGATTCCCGGCTTGCCTGTAAAATCATAGGTCCACCTGCCTGAGAAGGTGCCGAATCTTACGGGAGAGGGTCTTGCCGCCTTTGTTAACGTGACGGATCCCTCGACCGTATTTACCCCCTCGGTACCGATCCCGTTCAAGCTTTCAAAGTCGGCAATCATGTAATGAGATTTGCCAACGTGGACATCGGCAAACGTATGAATGTCATCCAGACTCGCCTTCACACGGCCTCGGCCGACAACAGCGCCGGCAGCCCAGTAACCTGGCTCCTCCCACTTCCCAGTCTCACCTTCCGTTGACCAGGAGAGCAGCTCGTTGGATACGAGAACCTCATTTCCATCCGCGTCAAAAGCCAACGCACGGAAAGACAGATTACCTCCCGGCTCCACTTCAGCACATGAGGGCACCAGCTTTAAACGGGCCGCCCGATTCGTAATGAGTACCGGAACGGATTGAACGACATTGCCATAACGGACGATGATTCGGCCATCGGCCGGCACCGAACCGGCCATCCATACGCCTTTTTCAAGGATGGATCCTATGCGGCCCTCCAACGACCAGTGCAGCTGTTCTCCATCCACGGGTGATGCATTTCCATAACGGTCTTGGCCTTTTACCTGAAACGCGACCTTGCTCCCCGTCATAGCACGTACAGCAGACGGAATTACAATAAGGGTATCCAGCTCCCCCTTTGGAGCCTGAGTAATGATAGCCAATGCATTGCCGATTTCCCTCTCAAAGCCGTCCGACGGTTGATTCACCAGCGTTGCCCGCTCATCTCCGGGCCGACGAATATAGCAGGTGGTTGAACCTCCCCCATCCAGATTTATCGCGTGCTCCATCCCCTGTTCCTGAAGGAAGCAAGCTGCTTCCAATAGCGTCATCCCGTCGGAATGACCCGGCTGTCGGCCGTCAATAGCTGCAAGATACAATTTTCCTTGCTTGATAGCTGCAATAGTCCTTGGGTGCCTGTCGCTGTTTAACCGTATCCGCGAGTCCAGTAAGACTTCCGGAATCTTTCCGTCTTTAAGCAGCATGAACGCCAACGTAGAATTGCCGGACAGCACCTGTCGGGCATTCTGAATTTCTTTCTCATATTGTATTGATAGTGTAAGCGCCGTTCCTGGGGCAGCCTGCTCCAGAAAGGCTCTGGCCTTCCAGCCCGTTAGAGAGAGAACCCAACTGTTGACCTCAATCGGGGAATCGAAAGCTTCCCCAATGGATTGCACAATCCCCCGAATGGGCACCCCCGGATACAGGTTAACTTCAGCCTCATTCACTGCTACTATGGCTTCGATCCCCCCGGCTGGCGTCCGGGTTGAATCGCCGTAGCGCCACGTGTACACGCAGGCATGATCGGTGTCGCCAGCCTTTCTGGCACGGTTCACCATATCGACCGATAAGTTGTATCCGCTTTCACAATGCACTAAGGCACTCATCCTGACCGACTCTTCGAGTTTTATCGAACCGTCGTTCATCATAACCAGCATGACTTTGGTAAGCAGCGGAGAGGTAATGATCTCGCCATCGACCATATGCAGTCCGGATGGGACCCCTGCATAGCTGAAAAAATCTCCATTAAATCCGGCCACACATCGCTGTCCCTGCGTTTCAAGCTCATGAAGCAGATTTCCTACCGTCTCCAAACGGACAACTTTTCCTTGGAAAGACACTGGTTTAAGCTGTACCAGCTCATGGGACGGGTCCACTTCCACCATGTGTACGGCTTCCCTCAATGCCCCCTTGCTTACTTGCTGTCGCCAATAACGGACTCCCGGTGCTGTGCTCTCCTCGGTTTGAACGATCTGCCAAGCCTGTCGCCGCCTCTCCTGCATCATCTCTACATCTTGAGACAAGGAATCGCCTCCTGTTCCGTTGAATCGAATTCGGATTTGATTATAAATCAATTTGATTAATTATAATAGTACGACAACAGGCTCGAATGTTCAATCCTTATTTTCTGAATTAACAGTCTTTTCAGATAAGATTCGCTTAAGCATGGGGTAGATTCCTTGTGCCATCCTTGTAAATCCGAGATCATTGGGATGGACTCCATCAACGGTGCATTCGTCATAGGATCTTCCCAGCAGGCCCGAGCCGTCTCCAAAAAACAGCAGTGAGTCCCCTTCCTGGTTAAATCGCTCGACTACATGGCGCGCAAAGTCGCGTTTGACTATTCGCTCCTTCCGTTTGGACGGATCGTAGCTTTCCCTGGCATATGGAATTCTGGACAGGACCAGGATAGGAACCTCCGGCTGCATCTCCCTGTAGAGTCGTATAAACGGCTCTAAGGTTTGGCAGTATCTGTCCGTACTGCAATTAGCCTCATAATCCAGAATGAAAGCATCCACCCGCTCTATACTGCGAATGATCCTCGCGAGCTCGGGCTCTCCTTTGCCATTGCCGGAAAATCCAAGATTGATGACCTCTCGCTTCAACCGTCTGCCCAGCTGTTGGGTGTAAGCAAGCCCGGGTCTGCCGGCACAGCCTCCCTGGGTGATGGAGGTGCCATAGAATACAAGACGGCCCTGTCCATAATAGGATGCGTCGTACTCCACTAATGCTTCTGGAGGAAGTCCAATCGCTACTTCCAATACGCTTTGATAGAGTGGAAAATGAAGCGCCACAGGACGAAGCTTGCTCCCTTTGGCTCCTTCAAACAGTATGCACTCATAGGTTGTATCGCTCAGCTTCATCCGGCTAGTCCCAGCATAACGTTCCCGCCCAGCCTCACCAATATATGCGTCGAAACCATTCTGTCCGGTAGCAGGCATATGATCCATGAACGCAGGGCCTCCGAGACGCACACGGATCGCAAGGCGGTCCGCATTGGTCCGAAACCGGATTTGACCGCCCGCCGTACAATTAGCCAGACGGTCGACTGCAGCAGGGAGTGGTTCAACGGGACGAATCGGCAGCCGCCGAAATAACCCTTCCTCCTGGAGCCATGGAAAGCCGAGAACTTGAAACGGCAGGGCAAGCGGTGTGTACCAGCTCCATTCTCCCTCCGCCTTTCTGACCGCCATATTTGCGTCAAGCTGATGGGCCCGAAACGGTTGATTCCTTGTCATACCCTTCACTTCCCTTTCACATAAGGATTTGGCGTCTCTTGATGCACCTGATTATTCCTTATCATACAATAGGTATTCTCCTATGGCATCACTCTTTCATAAATTTAATCAAATTGATTTATTAAATATAAGATACCTTTCCTTTGTTAATTCCATGTTTTCCCGGTTTGAAGAATTTGTTAATCTACTACAACCTCCTTATCTACTAGGTACTCTTTGTACCCTCCCGGCATATCACTAATATGAACATAGAAAAAGACCAATCAGCACGGGTCTGATTGATCTTTTGGGCTTGGTTATTTTTTCATCAATTGCTCGATATTTTTATTAATGGTCTCTTCCGCTGTCCGCAGCGCCGTATTAATATCGACGTTGTTTTGGGTTACTGCCGTTACCGCATCGCTCATCGGCTTGCTGACCGCACTGCTGTCCAATACATGAAATTTCGGCAGCGGAGCCATTTTATTCTTGAAGAAGGCATCCAGATTTTTGCCTTTCAGGCTTTGATAGTTTTCACCCAGATGCTTGCGGATGTCTTTGTTAGTTTGAACGGGGATTCGGCCTGTTTTGGCTACTTCCGTCTGCACCTCCGGAGAAGTCGTCAAAAATTTAATAATTTCAAACGCCTCATTCTTGTACTTGGTTTGCGACGATACCATAAGAATGTGTGCGTCAACCTTGGCTCCAACGCCCGGTTTGTCCGGGAATGACGGTGTGCTCACGATATCCCAGTTGCCGGGGTTGCCCGCTTTGGCAGCCTCCTCCAGCTTGGTGACGACATCCGTCCACCAGAAGTTATACATCGCCAGATTGCGATCTTTGGTAAAAGCGTCCATCGGCTTCATCTTCGGGTCCATATTAGGAATAGAGCTGACATCCTGCAGCACGGACAGCACCTTGCGGTAGCCGTCGTTGTTCACCAGCGTTTTGTTCGTTGCCGTATCGATCTTCTGCAAGCTCAGCTGGCTTCCCAGCGTATCCCAGCTCCCGGGGTTCAGGCCCTGATAATTCACTCCACTGTCGCTGCGTGTAAGCTTGCGTGCCAGCTCTACCGCCTCATTCCATGTCATTCCATCCTTGGGATAAGGTACGCCGAACCGATCAAAGATGTCCTTGTTGTAAAAAAGGGCTGTTGTTCCCATATAAAACGGGAGTGCTACCAGCTTGCCGTCACGGAAGCCCTTTAACGCATCGATTACAACAGGCTCGAAGGCCGATAAATCAACGTTATTTTGTTTGATACGATCATCTATTTCCAGCAGCATCCCCGTATCCGTAAGATTAGGGATAAAATAAAAGCCCGTTAATAGGATATCCGGTATATTCCCGGCGGCAATTCTGTCGGTGATTTCATTGCCCTTCGCCTTCTCGCTGCGCTCCAAGGTTACATTCGGGTACTTCGCTTTTACCGGACCGGCGATCAGCTTCTCAAAATCGTCCTGAAGCATAGGCACCTCTGTAAATACGGTAAGTGTGATCGGATCGGTACCAATATTGCTCTTGGCCTGCCCTTGATTATCCGGAGCGGCCGCCTCTTGTTTGGCGCAGCCTGCCCCAACCCCCATAGTGAGCACTAAGGCCAGCATACTTGCAGCCCATTTGTTAGTCATGTCTTATTCCCCTTCCGTTTTCTGCTGTGTTCTCTATTTTGGGGTACAGCAAAGCAAGCGTTTGCATGTACAAATGAAAACACTTTTTTCAAATCATAATTATAAATCGGTAAAACGATGATTCGGAAAAATGCAATCTCAACAGGCATTTTCATCATCACTGTTTCCGCTTACATCATTCTACATGAAGATTTCTATCTTTAAGAATGTATAAAGTTAACTATTATTTGTATGAAACTAACCTAATAGTAAATGGAATGAAAATCCTCCCGCATTTCCGGGGCGGGAATACGTTACAATAAAATGTTCTCGCCCCGTTCAGAGTACCACTGCACATGATAAATTCTTATGGCATGATTCCGCTCATTCCCATGTCCAATGATCCTCACATAACGGGCGTTTGCAGACTTGAACCGGACGGATTCCTGCTCACTGCTGCTGATCCCGCGCACAAGTTCCTTCCATTCCCACCCGTCCTGAGAGGCTTCGATCGAGAAGGAGTAGCGCTCTTCACCGCCTTTTGTGAAGCCGATGTCCGCTCCCCCAACCTCAACAGCTCGTCCCAGATCGTATCGGATCCATTCGCCATCACCATAGGATATCCATTGCAACGCAGGGTCCTCCTGTAAAGTATGGCAAGGAACATGACCATGCTGATGTCCTTCCGGGGGAATCGTCATCAGCTTATGAAACCGGCTCGCCGTTACCTTGAACAGCTGTCTTGTTTGATCCAGGATGAGCTCCTGTTTGAAAGCAGTCAAATCCTCGCTATTGTCCGCTAACACAACGATGCCCTGCTCATGCTTGTACAGGCTTTTTCCCATCAGCTCAGCTGCCTCCCTGACGTCAATGTATAGAGCCCCTCGTCTTACCCTGGAGTGCAGCGGAACCACTCTCATGCTCTCCCCGCTTCTGACAACACAGCCGTCCGGTCTAATGGTCAGCGCTCTGTCCTGGCCCCGGATTTGAATTTCATTGGTTTCAACGTTTTGTGAAGCCTCATAGCCTAATCGTTGAGCCAAAGACAGAACAGGAATGTACAAGATCCCCTCACGTTCAAAAGGACATTGCTCACGCTCGATGACATGGAGCTTCATTCTCCAATTACGGACAAACATATCACTGCTGCCGGCGCACAATACCCATATATTTTTGCTCGCGTCCCAAGGAACGGACTCCACGGTGGTAAACTGATCTCTCGGCTGAAACAGCGGGCTGCCTTCCTTACGCTTCGCCTTGGTCCAGTCCGGGCCGACCTCATCGGCACTTAGCGGAGCCCGGCCACCCCATCCCACCTCTTTCCCCAGATCCGCACTGCACACGTATCCGGTGTTGCCCAAGGCATGAGTCTGCAGCTCTTGATGAACAAAGCCAGGGGGCAGCAACGCCGCCTTATCGGGTACATCCATTTGGTTATTGGCGTAATAGTTCGGGGCAAACGTAATCTCCATAACCTCAGGATCCTGATCAGCGAAGGTAAGAGACTCCCCTCGTTCCTTGACGATCACATTGTCCGAGATTTCATTCTGCTCGGGCAGCAGTATCCGTTGTTTGGACGGCCATGCGGTTTTGTAGCCGATGCCGATATCCATGTCGAAGCCTTGATTATGGATCATCTGATTATGCCTAATCGTGTTATTCCGGGACCAGTTGTATACAGGCACGCGACCCAAAGGTGTTCCTTCGCGCAGAATCGGCTGCCAATCCGGCGTTAACGGTTCATCTATGTACTCCCCTGACATGACACTAATGGCGAACCCTTGAAGTCCGGATAAATAGTTATGACTTATCACATTATCTTCGCCTGTGATGCGAATTCCTTTGGTTCCACCCACATTACCCCCAAGAAACCAATTCCCTTCCACTACCGTAGTATGGCCGCTTCGGATGACAAGCCCGCCGATGGAATCCTTAAATGTATTGTTCCGGATCACATCATGGTTTGACTTGATCGAGATAACCTCTTCACATTCGCCGTCTGCCCTTTCGAATAAGTTGTTTTCGATGACGACATGCTCACCGCCTGCGCTTCCCGGCTCTCCATCACTTCCTATGCCCATCACCTGAATGATCTCCAGCCCATTGATCCCGTACGCGGGGACATCGACAAAATAATTCGTGTGGATCCGGTTATAGCTTGAATATTTCATGCTTCTCATGAGCTGGCCCGCATGCAGCTTCCCTTTAAAGTAGCAATGGTCCACTTCGTGGTGGGAACCGTCGATAGTGACCCAGAACGTTTTGATATCCGGCTGGCTCGGAACGAAGTCTATGATAGCCGTATTGGTTAATCTGCAATGATGCGAGTTTTTCATAAATCTTATGATCGTATGACTTCCGTTGTTCCCCGGCTGAAGCCCTTCTTTAAAGAACAGCCCGTCGACCACCAGATGCTCTCCGGCAAAGGTTAATGTTGAAGCCCCGGTCACGATGACTTCTCCGGCTGTTTCCGCCTTCAAGGTAATCGGCTGTTCCCGGGTGCCGCTTACGTCTAGTTCCAGTTGAATATCATCCCAAATCCCATTAGCCATGACGATCGTATCGCCCGGTACTGTCGTTTGAATTGCTTTACAAAGACTATCTTTATCGGTAACAAGCATTTGTCCTCTCACCCTGTATCCTCCTATTACATTGACTTCCAAGCTGGTTCAACCACTCTTCGGGGAGCCCGTTAATAAAAAAAGGGCCTGGTTTGATCCCGGCCCCCCCGCCGATGTTATACTTTCACCAATCGGATTACGGCGCCTCCGTTGACTCTTAACGGCAAGTGCAGCGAATCGGCATTCGTTACGACATCCGTACGAATCGTAATATCGGTAGAATGCTTAAAGCGGTAATGATCCAGATTGCCAAATACTTCTTCGTAGATTTCGGCCTTATACGAGGCATTTTCATCCAGGAAGCGAAGCTCTACATGGGCTGTTCTTCCTCCGGCAGCACAAATCGCACCGACGTACCAATCTTCACCGCTGCGTCTAGCCATGGTGACATAACGTCCGGGATATCCTTCAAGCAGCAAGGTTTGGTCCCAAGCAGCAGGTACTTGTGACAGGAATGGCTTGCCTCCGCTTTCCTGATAGGCCTCGACGGAATCGGCAAAGTTTTGCACTGCAGATTCAAAGATGACGGATAAAGCCAATTGATGACAATGTCCGGTCCGGGTTAGTCTCGACAAGGTTACAGGCGTATAATCCATGGAGCCTACGACATTTCGGGTGAAGGGGACCGTACAGTTATGAACCGCATTCGGCCCTTCGTTCAGATCATTCTTCCAATATTCCGCACCGAAGATGCCTTCCCGCGTCATGACATGCGGCCAGCGCCTCTGCTCCCCGGATGGTTTCGTGGATCCGTGGTAGTTAATCATCAAACGGTGGTCCATGGCAGCCTTCGCTATCATATCGTAGACCTGGATTCTCTCTTGGGAGTCGCTGTCAAAAAAGTCGACTTTAATTCCCTTGACTCCCCAACTGGCCCATAACTCCAGCTTGCTGCGGCATTCCTCTTCTTCCTTAATTCGCTTGTAGTGCGTCCATAACCATATGCCCACTCCTTTGGACTCGGCATATTTGACCAGCTCAGGCACATTGGTCGTGCTTTCTTCCCGGTCCCATCCGCCATCGACAAGCGAATATTCCCAGCCCATTTCTGCTGCAAAATCCACGAACTGGATCTGCTTCTGGTGATCCTTGCACGATTGGCTGTCGGAATGCCAGGACCAAGCGGAGCGTCCCGGACGAATCCATGACAGATCCTCGATTTCGGAGGAGGGGTTCAGATGAAAAACCAGATTGGATTCAACAATCGCCGAAAGCCCGGTCCCAATGATTGCAGTCCTCCATGGCGTTGCCAACGGTGCTTTCGTTACATTAGGTCCCGGCTGGTCCGGGGCAAATGCAAGCTCTAATGTACGCGCTTTCAATTTACTCACCTTCACATGCGAAGCACAATAGCTTCCATATACGGCAGCCTCCGTAAGGAGCATCCAGGCCGCATTCCCAATCTGAAACAGCATCGGGAAGGCATAGTCGGACTCGTCCATCGTCTCCAGCATGCCAAGATCGTAGGTCCGTTCGTAGCACTCCATCCATTTCTGCGCCCAGACATTGACTAACGGCTCCTGTGGAAGAACGAAGGCGGTAGGTTCTGACAGAATCTTCACTTCTTCGCTTCCGGGCAGCTGATAGCGAAAAGCGATACCGTCATTGTAGGCACGACATACGATTTGAAGCTCATGTCCCATTTTGTTGAAGAACAGTGTGAGCTCATTAGCATGATTCACATACCGGCTGGTTTTCCCGTGGGGAAGCGTATACTGATCGTTGATAATTGCCGATACTTTCCGGCTGAAGGACAGCTCCCCGGTGAAGTCCACATCCTGCGTAACAAGACCTAGCGGAGAGCGGTCCAGAATGACGCTGTGTTCATGGATCACATGATAGTACAGCGCTCCCTGCTCGGTCATCTCGATGTGAAAGTGAATGTTGGCGTCTGGTGAACTAAGCACCCAGCTTTGCTTGGTTATACTTTCGATTGATTGTTTCATTATTGAGCCCACTCTCCTTTAGAAATAAATCCATCTTTTCTTTTAAACCAAAGGGATGCAGCATTAACCATTAGTCTCATCCTATGTCAAATGATGCAATGGTTCAATGCTACAAACTCACTTGTTTTTGTCCCAGACTAACGTTTTCTGCAGGACTTTTGAGCCTGCCCCTTTTCTTCCAGCGGACAGCGACCAGAATCCCGCGGATGGCTTCATCTAGAATCATGGCGGCATAGATGCCCGTAATCCCCCAGCCCAAAGCTATGCCGAAGTAATAGGAGCAGGCGGCGGCAACGAGCCACATGGAGGCCATATTCGTCGCTGCGGTAAATCTTGTATCCCCCACCGCATTAAGCGAGAATGCAAACGCTTGGTTGACCATCTTCAGCGGCTGAAGCAGGACATTCACCCCCAGCAAGGGAACTGCAATCTTCAGCACTTCAACATCCGATGTAAACCAGCCAAGAGCAGTCCGACCGGCGAGCCACAGGACCAAGGAGGTCATCACTACGTAGGCAAGCCCCGACCATAATGCCGTATAAGCGCTCCGATAGCATGCTTCGAAGCTGCGTGCACCATACAAATGACCGACGCGGATTTGCGAAGCCATGGCCACCGACATCCCGACGAGCCAGGGCAGCGATTGAATGGTGTTCATATACGTAAACGAAGCTAGGCTGGCGGCACCCATGGAAGCCACCATGGCAAAAATTATGGCTTGGGAATAGTTCCAGGACGCTGCATTAATAGACATCGGCCAGCCGATTCGCCATACTTCCTTCACAAGCGCCTTGTCGAACCCTTTCCAATCGCTTTTTACAAACCCGGGTTGAAATGCCTTGAACATTACGGCAAGGCTGCAGATGAGCGCAGCGGTACGGCTGACGACGGTAGATATCGAGACTCCAAGAATCCCCCATTCCGGAAAACCGAAGGCACCGTAAATAAAAGCATAATTCAAGACCAGATGAATAACGTTCATCCCCATCACGATAAGCATTGGCGCCCTTGTATTTCCCGTATTTCGAACGATAGCCGAAGATGCCGCATACAAGGAAAGGACGATCGTATTCGACCCTACGATGCTTAGGTAAGTGCCTGCCAGCGGAAGCACCTGCTCCGGCGCTTGCATGAACCCCAGGAGCCAGTCAGCATAGTAAAATATAAACAAGCTTAAGACAGCTCCGACTGCGAGATTGGCTTTTATCGTAATGGCCGCCGTTCGCCGGGCATGCTCCGCCTTCCCCGCCCCCAGCTTTTGAGCGATGACGATGCCGGCTCCGGAATTGATCAGCATAAACATGACGCTGGTCGCATTCAGGACCTGGTTGGACAAGCCGACAGCCGAAGATGCGTAATCCGAGATATGACTGACCATTAAGGTATCCACACTGCCCATTAAAAATTGAAGAAGCATTTCGATCGCAATAGGCCAGGCCAAAGCCCATAACGACCACTTTTTCTTATCTGTCATCCCTCGACTCCCCTTTCGCTGCCCGTCGATCAATCTAAGAACCCGCTTGATCCGCATGGGCTCCATGCTGCAAACCACTACAGTATAATGAGGCACGTTTCGTTATCCTATAGCGAGAATTCACGAGTTTTTGTCGAAAACTCGGCAATTCCATGCCGCTTTCCTACAGCAGCGCAACATTCGTGTATAATAGAAAAGCATAATGATTCGGCATGGCATGATTATTTCAAAGGAGTGATATCGAATGATTTACCGCAATTTTGGCAGCACGGGCTGGCAGGTGTCCGCAGTTGGCCTTGGTACTTGGAATATTGGCAATCAATGGGGAGACGTAGACGACGCTACCGCATATGCAACCATTCGCACTTCCATAGACCATGGAGTGAACCTGTTCGATACTGCAGAATCCTACGGTATTCCCAACGGGCTATCCGAGCAGCGGCTTGGCAAAGCATTGGGCGGGGACCGGCATAAGTCTTATGTCGTCTCCAAAATAGGACATTTCGGCAAGCGCACGGGACAAGGGGTTCCGCTGACGACCCCGGATATGATCCGTCTTTGCGCCCATGCCTCCTTGCACCGGTTGAGAACGGATTGGATCGATGTCATGCTCTGTCATGTCGGGGATATTCAGGACCCTTCCGTGTTTCTGGAAGGCTTTGAACTCTTGAAGCAGAACGGGGAAATCAGAGAATACGGAATATCTACCAATAGCCTGGAGGTACTGCAAAGATTCAACGTCAATGGAACCTGCCGCGTTGTAGAAACCGATTATTCTTTACTGAACCGGGAGCCGGAGAAAGAGTTCCTCCCTTATTGTGAAGAGCACGAAATCGCGGTGCTTGTTCGCGGGCCATTGGCGATGGGATTGCTGTCCGGGAATTATACCGAGGATTCCGTCTTCACGGATAGCGTACGGAGCTCGTGGAATGAAGGCGAGGCGGGACGCAAGCAATTCGTGGAACGAATCCGCAAGGTAAATGAAATCCGCAGCGTTCTGGATAAGGACGAAGATATGGCCGAGGCCGCCTTGCGGTTTGTGATCTCTCGACCGTCCGTTGTTGCTATACCGGGTGCCAAGTCGCCGCAGCAGGCAAGCCTTAACGCCATGGTAGGCCAACGCTTGTTCACACAGGAACAGATGAACAGATTCAGATAAGGAAAGCGCCCTTTGCATCTTCCTTCGCAATGATGATATAATTGGTAAATGCTGATGATTAGCCTCAGCTGATAAGCAAGGAAGTATGTTATTTTCAAAAAAATATCCAACCCTTGCCCGATTTCGGTCAAGGGTTTTTGTTTCCTTCGGGAAAAAGTTCTGGTGGGGGTCACAACGGATGTCTAAAGGTAACCATTCTTCAATTATTGCGGCCTGGATCAGCCTGGTGAGCAACGTCGCCCTGACACTGCTCAAAATTATTGTCGGGCTCTTGACCAATAGTCAGGTGCTCCTGGCCGACGGGATTCACAACGCAGGCGATGTCATCGCTACTGCCGCTTCCCTCACATCCATGAACATTTCGAAACGGCCTGCGGACGAGGATCACCCTTACGGTCACGGCAAAGCGGAGGTGCTAAGCTCCGCCTTCGTATCCATCATTTTGGCTATCGCCGCCTTATACATTGCTTATGAAGCGGTGATGGCCTTCTTCGAGGAGCCGCGGCCGGCCAGCTATATTGCCCTTATAGCGGCCGTAATCTCCCTGGTCTGGAAGCAGCTGCTCTATGCCTACACCATCCGGATAGGAAAAAAGGTGAACAGCAAAGGCTTGATCGCTACGGCCTATGATCATCTTGCGGACGTTTATGCCTCCATCGCGGCGGTTGCCGGTATCGGGCTGGCGCTGATCGGGGAAGCCTATGACATTCATTATCTCGCCTACGGCGATCCGTTGGCGGGGATTATCGTCTCCGTACTGGTGCTGAAGCTTGCCTATCACATGGGCCTGGAATCGTTCAACATCTTGATGGAGAAGGCGGTGGATCAGGAGCAGCTGGATGAGTACATTGCGTTGATCTGGTCCGTTCCCGAGGTGAAGCGCATCGATCGCATTCGTGCGAGGGAGCACGGGCACTATATCTTGGTCGATGTCCGGCTCAGTATCCCGGGCGAAATGACCATCCAGCAAGGACACGATATCTCGCGGCAAATCAAGCAGGTGATTATGAGCAAGCATCCTGATGTGGATGAGGTGCTGATTCATATCAATCCATGGTATGCTTCCTGAAAAAGGAAAAGAAGCTATCCTCAGAGTCTTCCTGAGGATAGCTTCTTTCTGTTGAAAAACCTGAAAAGCTGGAAAATAGGCATGGTACCCCGGTGGGGTATCCCCTTCCAGCCGCTGTTGTTCTCGGGAAAAATTGATTTAAACGCAAGATAGAGGTTTTTTCCCGGGAGGCGGACGCTATCGCTCCTACAGGGAATACCCCACCTATCACCTTTCGCATTTTTACATAAGATAGGGCTTTTCAACATGGAAGCCATCCGCGGAGTCCTTCCGAGGATGGCTTCTTTTTTCGCGAGAAGCGCTTTTTACCAGAATTGCACCGTATGCCCTTTTAACCGGCTCAATCCTTCCACATAGAAATAATCGCCGTAAATAAGAGGAACATCCATATTTTTTTGCTCCGGATAATGGCTTGTGCCGTGAAGGATCAAGCCTTCTTCCTTCTCGTTATCCCAAGCTCCGTAATTGGTATATAAGGATTCAAGGATCGCTTCTCCTGCTTTGAAGTAGGAAGAGCCTTCAAGCGGTGAGACCAGATCCGCCAGCAGGAGCAGTCCGCAAGCCGCACAAGCTCCCGCCGAGGAATCGCGGTACTTCGCTATGCCCTCCGGCAGACGGAAATCCCATAAAGGCACATGGTCCTCGGGAAGCTGGGAAATAAAATAATGCGCCACCTGCTTCGCTGCATTCAGGTACTTCTCTTCGCCCGTATGCTGATAGCTTAAGGCCATGCCGTACAATGCCCACGCCGTGCCGCGGGACCACCCGGATTCAGGCGCAAAGCCCTGCCCTCCCAGCGCCTCAATGCGTTCGCCTGTGTGCTCATCGAATCTAACGATATGGTATACCGAGCCGTCCGGACGGATGAAATGCTTCAGAACCGTATCCGCATGCTCCTGGGCCAGGTGCTTGTACCTTGGATCACCGCTGACTTCGGATGCCCAGTACAGGAGCGGCAAGTTCATCATGCAATCGATAATGACCCAGCCTGCATTGTTATCCCCTTCCCGCCAAGGGTTCCAAGCGCGGATAAAATTGCCTTTCACATTGAAGCGTGCCGCAAGCAAATTGGCTGCTAATAATGCGCGGCGCTTGGAATTCTCCTCCTGAAGCAGCTTATAGCGCGCAACGCTGGTCAAAGTCCACATAAAGCCGATATCGTGATCCAGCTTATAATAATCGGTAATCACCTGATCCAATTGATCCTCGCATTGCTCAGCGATCGTTTTAAACTGCTCATTCTTCGTGTCGCGGTAGAGCAGCCACAGCAAGCCCGGCCAAAAACCCGCCGTCCACCAATAAGCCGGCTCCAATACATAGGTTCCATTCACGCTGGCATGAGGAAATTGAGCCCCGATTCTCCGGCTTGTTCTGCCTACCTTGTCAACAGCAGCCTGCCAGGCTTCCTCTACCCAAGGACCTTTCACAATAACGGTCATCTCTAGTCCTCCTATAATGATAAAAGTTCGAATTCAAATTGTACCGAGCTCTGCTGCTTCGGCTGAAGAAGCTTGAAGTCGATGGCGTACACCTTGCGTATCTCGCCAAAATGATCCGTGTACTCCAACTCCTCGATTGACGGCTGAGCGGCAGCCGCGTCATATCCGACATGAAGACGAGCCTGATTCCCTTGAATATACAGATGGCTGCCGTCCATAACGGGTTCGATCATTGTGATAAACCTTTCTACAATCTCCTCAGGCATCTCCTTAAACTCATAGGAATCTTCCAGCACCAGCCTAGGCTGTTCGGTCTTATGCCAAGTGAGTCTGCGAATCAGGCTTTGGAGCCCCGGCTCATCATACGCGCCGGATAAGTCCATTGTCAGCTGTTCTCTGTCGACACCTGACACAGCCTGCAGATCAGAGGCGCGGTGCTCCGCTCCCGGCTCCTGCATCCGACCGTTAATGATCGGAACCGAATGGCCAAGAGAGCTGTTGCACAAATACGAGTAACGATCAGGTCCAAAATATTGCTTCGTATACATGCCGCAGCCAAGGTCGGCTAGGAACGTTTCCCCTTGCGAATGAATAATAAAATGTCCTATATCGTTATGATTATGAGGCTCATCGTTATGTCCGCCCTTGGCCGCAAAGCTGAATGAGCCATGCTCATTCACATATCTCGAGACCAGCCACTGTGCATCCTGTAAATAATAGGACGCGTTCCCCCATGGTTCGCCGGCAACCGCCTTGTCCTCACGAAACCATAGCAGATTGCGCAGCGCGGTCGGCCAGCGGTTACAGTGGTCCTCCGTATAGCTGGTGCGTAGCGATAATTCCGGAATTTCCACATCCGGATAAATCCGGTTTAAATAATGGGTCAACCCCATATGAATTCTCGCTTGAGGCATCGAATCCGAGAAATTGACGACGGAGGTTCCGCTTAGGAAGCATTTTTGCTGGAACAAGGCGATCCTGTGAATCTTCTCATCCGAGAACAAATGCATCGCTCCGGCCGTTCTTTTCTTCAACAAATCGGCGAAAAACACAAAATAGCCGAAGCCGTAGTACCAGTAGCCGTAGCCTTCCGTCGTGGCTCCGTCCTCCTTGAACCCCTGCATATAGGAATCCATCGTCTGCAGTACCCGTTCCAAAATCAGAGACAGGTCTTCATGATCCTTCATTAAATGAAGGGCCGCTGAACCGACAGACCCGGCGCAGACCGCCGCCCAGTTATGGGTCGCCTTCTCCCAATGAAACGGTCCTTGATGAATATATGGCCAAAAAATACGCCTATATACCTCATGAACGATGCGGTTGCGAAGCAGCCGCGGCAATCTGTGCTCCGTCAGCTTCAGTATCTCGCTAAGAGCAAATCCGGTTTCAGCGGAAAATAGATCAATGACATGTGCGTTCCCCTGGAAGTCTGTCAACGGTTGGTGCAAGGAATAGGCGCTTTCCCCTGTCGTTTCGGGCGTATTGCCCACATGGGCAGGCAAGCACCACGTATACTCATTGCATATAGACCAAATCGTTTCTTCCAGAGCTTGTTGGTAATCGGAGCGCTCCGGCTCGAGCAGCGACATGATGGCGAATGTGTTCAGTCTTTTTCTAACCTCAAAATAGACCTGCTCATATTCCAGTCTCGTGCCGCTCTCCGTAAAAATGCGAAACAGCTGGTACGACCGTTGAGGCTCCTGCTGCTCCAGCAGCTTCTCGGCTTCATCGCGGACCTCATCCAGCATAGGCTGGTAGATCCCGGATGCTCGGACCCGGCTCCACCAAGAAGCCTGTTCTTCATCACAAAACAACAGAGAAGATGTCTCTGACGATTGATTGTCCAGTACTTGTTTGATCTCATTACGGTTCATCGGGCGCCTCCGCAGTATTAGATTACTGTCTCTATCATACTACCGATTCGCCATACATAATGAAATTATTTTGACTAATTCAGGATGATTTTTGACCTCTATATTCCATAGGGGTGACACCGACGGAATTTTTAAATATTTTAATAAAATAGCTCTGATTGTCGTAGCCCAGCATCTCGCAGATTTTGCCCACCGGATGGTTCGTTTGATCCAGAAGCTCCTTGGCGCGGTTCATCTTCATACGCGTGACGTATTCGATGAAGGTCTCCCCCGTTTCCTTCTTAAACAACCGGCTGAAATAGCTGCTGTTCAAAAACAGATGGTCGGCCACCTCCTCCAGGCTGATCCGTTTGTCCAAATGAAGCGAGACGTAATGACAGGCCTGAACGACCTCCGATCTTTTACGCTGGTCACCGATGTCGACTGCGAGGGCAATCACGGATTGAAAATGCTCCACCAGCCACTGCTCCAGCTCAAACAGCGAGTCGATCTCCAGTATTTCTTTATGAAGCACATCGACTTCATACGTCGATCGAAAGTACTGCAGGGATTGAAGCTTCAGCTTCAGATCCAGCAGCAGCTTCAGCACCCAGTCCTTTACCTTCTCCGGTTCAAAGGCATGCTCCTTTAAAAATTCCATCCAATGCTTGACCGTCGGAACGATCATATCCGTATTTTTCTCAAGAATCATCTCCTTGAGCTCCGTGCTGGCTTGATCATACCAGGAGAACAGATCGATATTGCCCTGAGACAGCGTTTTTTTCTTGGCAATGCTGCCTTCTTCCATATAAAACCGCTGGACGGAGCTGGACCTGAGCTGAATTAGCGCCGCCTTGATCTCCTCCGGGCTATGACTGATATCGCCAATGATGAATGACATCGATATTTTCAAAAATTTGCGCAGCGCATCCTGAATCCCTTTCATTCTTATCGCCGCTTCATCGAACGGATTGACCTTCAATGTGGATTGGAACGGGAACAAGAAGAACGATTCCCTTGTCCCGTAGGCAAAATGGACGGCAGGCTGCGTCTCCCTCCCGCTCACTTCATCGATCACATTATCAATGGCAAACCGCAAAATATCGTCGGACATAAACCTCTGTTTGGCCGTACGGTACGCGTCAATATAGCCTATAATCGGCAGGCAGGCCATTCCCTTCAAGGAAAGCTCCAACGAACGGGCCTCTTCAAGCCAATCCTGGGGATCAAGAATCGGCTGCTGCAGGGTGCGCCGTATGAACTTTTCCTTCAGCAGCTCCTTGTTACGGTCTACCATATGTTGCAGCTGATGCTGATGCGTTTGTACCCGCTCCTCTTGATCGAGACTGGTTTTGAACTGCTGCAGCAGCTTCTCGAGGTCGGCAGGGTCCAGTGTATCCTTCAGTACATAATCCTGTACATTGAGCTTAACCGCCTGCTGGGCATAATAAAATTCATCATGGCAGGATAAAATAGCGACGCGGAGGTTGGGCTTGCGCTCCTTCAGCTTTCCGATCAATTCCAGACCGTTCATCTTAGGCATCCCGATGTCCGTAATCAAAATATCCGGCATTTCCTGCTCCGCCTGCTCCAAGGCCACCGCCCCATTCTCATAACAGCCCTGAAGCTTGAGACCAAACTCATCCCAAGCTATGGTCTCTGATAAAAATTCCAATACAGGGTAATCGTCATCCACAAGCATGACTTTGTACATTACTCTTTCGCCTCCAAGCTTGGAATGAACATCGTGATTCGGGTCCCTTTCCCCGGTTCGCTTTCCATCTTCATTTCAAACGCTTCGCCATACGTGATGCGCATACGTTCATAGACATTGGATAAGCCGATACTAGAAAAGCCCTTGTGCTTCTCCATTTCCATATGCCCTTGTTCCTTCGTTTGTCTGATTCTTTGCTGAAGCCTGTTCAATGTCATGGTGTCCATCCCCGCTCCGTTATCCTCTACATACACGATAAGCGTAGCATCCTCCATCCAGGCTTTTACTTTAATGATGCCGCCGGATTGGCTCAAGCCATGAATCAATGCATTCTCGATCAGCGGCTGAAGAAAAAATCTCGGCACCTTCTCCAGCAATGCGTTAGCGGATATATCCGTCTGGAGCAGCACCTTCTCCTTCTGGCGCATATTCATGAGCTGGGTATAATCCATAACGATTTCAACCTCTTCATGCAGGGAGATGAGTCCCTTATCCTGATTGATCGTCATCCGAAGCAGCTTGGACAAGGAACCGATCATCTCCGCACTTTCCTTATCCCCCTTGAACATCACCTTCATCCGAATCGAGTTCAGTACGTTGAACAGAAAATGCGGGTTGATCTGCGCCTGCAGCATGTCCAGCTCCGCTTTGCGCTTACGCGCCTGGGTATCAGAGATCTCTTCTATCATTTCATTGATTCTGTCCAGCATCTGGTCGAATAAATAGCCCAACCTTCCGATCTCGTCTCCTCCGCGAATTTGGGAACGGACATCCAGGTTCCCCTTTTGCACGCTTAGAGCCACCTTCCCTAAACCGACTAGAGGCTTGGTGAACGTTCTCAGCAGATATAGAAGCAGAAGCAAGAAAACGACAAATGAAATCAGCTGAAGCGTCAGCACATTGGTAAAGATGGATTTGATCTTATCGATGGCCGACTTATAAGGAGTCAGAGACACCAGCTTCCATCCCGTGAATAAGGGCTCCTGGGTTAGTAAGTAATCCTCCTTATCCCCGTTTACTATGTGGGAGGTGATTTGCTTGCTTGTCTGGTTATTCATTGGAAAAGGGAACGGTTTGCCGATTTGGTTCACATCGTTGTGGGATATGATCACATTGTTGGCGTCAACAATCATAAATTCCTGGCTATCCGACAGCTTTTCAAAGTTTTGCTTCATCTGATTTTCCATGATGGTCACGATCACATAACCGTAGATTTGAAATCCTTCCTTCTGCCGTAATGTCCTTACGACCGACAGCTGATAAGGATTGGTTTCTTTCTCCGAAATAAATACGGTCGGGGATGCGCCTACCCAATACGAATTAAAGCCGTAAAGCTTATCCAGCTGAGAAAACCAAGGCTCTTTCGTCATATCAATTGGATTATAGTCATATACGGAATAACTTGAGTAATAAGCCCCGTTGGACAATATAATGGTGACGTAGCAATGTTCCCCGCCAATAGTAATGTTATCGATCGCATTTCTGATTTTGCTTTGGTCATTGAACTCCTCATATTCCGCATTAGGCCCGGTATACGAGATTCCGCTTGCTTTGCGCTTCATGATGGAGCTCAATTCCGAGTCATTCTGGATCATGTTCGCTACATTGAGCATGTATTTGAGCGAGTTGGTCACATAATTGTTAACCAGCTGCATCGATTCCTGCGAGTTGGAGATGGCCTGCTGCTTCACCGCATCCTGCGTTACATAATTGTATAGGATGAGAGAAAAGCAGCCGGGAATCAGGATGCAGATGATCGAGGTGAACATCAGCTTATAACGAAACGAGCGGGATGAAAACCATTGACGTATCTTTTTTCTCATATCGCAGTCACCCGCTCTTTCTTGAAGTCTACTCTACGCAATCTTATGTACAACGAACAAAAGAAGAGGTAGGCTTGGAGCCACCCCTCCTTTTCTTAATATGACCTTAATGCTTACTTTTTATTGGAAGCAATAATGCTATTTACCCGTTCTTGAGAAGCTTTAACCGTTGTATCGATATCCTGCTTGCCAAGGATTAACTTCTCGAATTCTTCGTTAACGGCTTTATATACCTCTGCTTGGTAAGATACAGGAGGCACAATCGCCGAAGATTTCGCATTGGTAAGAACGCTGATCAAGGAAGCTTTGTCTACTTTCTCAGGGTTCTTCGTGCCGCTAAGAATCGTATCGATAATTTTGCCAAGGTCTTCTTGCTTCACTTTGGACCAGGACGGTACGTTTTTACCCTGCACCAATTGGCCGTCTGTTGTTAACCAACGAATGAACTTGTAAGCTTCATCTTTATGCTTGGAAGCTGCTGCAACGGACATGTAGTCTGTAGTTACCGTAGCATATCCGCTAGGATCGCCAGGGTTGTTTTTAGGGAATGGAGCTACAGCAACGTTAAAGTTCAACGGAACTTGCTCCGTACCGCCCAATTCCGTATTCATCCAGCTGCCGGTTACGATCATAGCGGCTTTTTGATTAAAGAATTGCGTACGATAATTCAATTTTTGGGAAAGCATGTCCGCATAAGGAGTAGCGGATTTATCTTCTTTCTCCATTTTAACACGAATTTCTAGAGATTTCTTGAACAATGGGCTGTCCATGTTGGAAGTTCCGTCCGCTTTGATGAACTCCGGATTTTCCGCTTGGTTTTCCATTGCCAATTTGGCGTAATCCAGCCACCCGCCGTTTTGCGGGCCATGGAAGTAAGTACCGTACACTTTATTAGCGCCTTCACCTTGGGTCATTTTCTTAGCGTAATCCATGAAATCATCCCATGTCCAGTCGGTTGGAACCTTCAAGCCGGCTGCATCCAGCATGGTTTTGTTAAGAAGCACGTACCAAGGATTGAATTTGCCTGGCAAAGCGTAGTATTTACCGTTCAGCTTCGTGTCTACCTTGTACTCTTGATCGACTTTGTAGCCATCTTTAGTGATGTAATCGTCAAGCGGAGCTACCATGCCGAGAGCTACACGCTGTGCATAGCTGGCTGCGTCACTGAACATCAATACGTCCATATCTTCGCCTGATGCGGCTGCCAAGTCAAGCTTTTTCAAGGCTTCCTGGGTATCGCCTTTTTCACTCAACCCGATGACATTCACTTTAATACCCGGATTTTGCTCCTCATATGCAGCAATCGTTTTTTTCCAGTTGTAGTTAGCTTCCGTACCATACGTATAAAAACGCAGCTCCGTTGTTTTGCCTGCCGCGTCTCCGCCCTGAGCACCCTTCTGGTCTCCGGCGCCGCCTCCGCAGCCTGCCAATACGCCTAACGCCATGACGCTAGTCAATACGCCTGCGCCTACTTTTTTCTTATTCATCTTCTAAGTACCCTCCTCGTTGGAAACTGCCTGGTTGTTTGCATCAAGCTTACACAGTGATTGTACCAATTCCTGTAGGTCGAGCCATGCGCGAATTTTGACTTATTTACAATTTTTTTGACTTTTCTTGTCGAATTATCCCTTAACTCCGCCCATTGCGATACCTTCAATAACACTTTTTTGACCAATGATGAAAATAATCAGCAGCGGCACGATCGCCGATACAGCTGCAGCCATGATAAGGGAATAGAACTCACCGCTTAACGATGTGAACTTTTGCATGGCCAATTGAATCGTGAACAGCTTGTCCGTACGCAGGAAGATCAGAGCGTTCTGATAGTCGTTCCAGGTCCAGATAAAACGCAGGATCGCATACGTTGCAACAGCCGGGCGAACGAGCGGCAGAGCAATATTCCAGAAGATTTTCCAGTGGCCTGCACCGTCGATCTTGGCGGACTCAATAAAGTCATTATGAAGCCCCATGAAAAACTGACGCAGCATAAACGTTCCCAAGACGCTAAAGCTTCCGATAAGAATAAGTCCGATGTGATTATCAAACAATCCGATCCAACGGTACAAAATAAACTGCGGAACCAGAACGGCTTGCGATGGTACCATGTACGTAGTTAATACAATAAGGAATAGCCATTTGCTCGCTGCAAACTGCACTTTAGAGAACCCGTAGGCAGCCAAGGCCGATACGGTAACGGAGATCAGTGTAGTGACGACCGTAATCTTGATGGAGTTCCAATAATATAGATAGAACGGATATTGGCCGAACCAGACTTCTTTATAGTTATTGATAGCATTCCATTGCTTAGGAATCCAATCGATTGGGAAGTTAAATACATCGGATTCCATTTTGAAGGATGCGGAAAGCATCCAAATGAACGGCATTAGAAATAATATACTGATAGCGAACATGATAATTGTAAAAATCAATTTTTTGGGGCTAAACGGTTCCCTCATAGTATTCCCACCTTCTTTTCGTTCAGTTGCCTGTAGACGATTAGTAATTTACCCATTTTTTCTGGCCGATCCACTGCAGGAACGTGATAATCAATACGCAGAAGAACAATACCGTTGCCATAGAGGATGCGTACCCGATTTTCAAATTCGTAAATGCGGTGTCATACAAATACCAAACGATCATACTCGTGGATTGAATAGGTCCGCCTTGCGTCAAGACAGCGATCAAGTCAAACACCTTAAAGGTTGAAATGATACCGGTAATGAGCAGGAAGAATGTAGTAGGCGACAGCATGGGAACAGTGATGCTTTTGAACTTAACCCAGCCCGACGCTCCGTCAATGTCGGCCGCTTCGTACAAATCCTTAGGGATCGATTGTAAGCCTGCAATGTAGACAATCAAGTTAAACCCGATGGAAATCCAAACGGAAATCATCATCACGGAAATAAGTGCATAGTTCGGATCGGCAATCCATTTGGGCGGATCCGAGATTCCGATCGACATCAGGAACTGGTTCACAGGACCGGAAGACGGGTGAAACAGAACTTGCCATACGATAGCGACAGCAACGACACTCGAAATATAAGGCATGAAGTAAGCGACTTTAAAGAAGCCCTTCCAATAAACCTTCTTGTCGATGATAATAGCGAGTACCAGCGATATGATTAAATAAATAGGAACCGTAAGCAAAAATATAGCGTTGTTGCGGAATGACTTCAGGAACGTCGTATCAGTAACGAGCTTCTGAAAATTATCCAGTCCCGCCCATTTAAACCCTTTGAAGCCCATGATAAAGTTCCAATCCGAAAAGCTCAGCACGAATGTTGCCAAAATCGGAAGCAGTACCAGGATCGTTACCCCGATGAGCATTGGACTTACGAATAAAAATCCTGCTAGCGTTTCCCGATTCTGAAGACCTCTCTTGCGGCGTTTCGTTATTTGCTTATCTGCCGCTGCAGAAGGCGAATTTGTATTCATGATGCTATCACCTCAACTTCAATAATGTTGAATTTATTATAATCAATGCCTTGGCGATATATTTAACGCTATTTTGATTACCTTGTTGACGATTTTGACTTTTTGCGACAGGATTCGTGTTTTGCGGCTAAAAAAAACCGCGAGGTTCCACTCACGGCCCAAATGCTTCCTATTAAGCCTTCGCAGGCTTTCTTGCATGAAAAACAGCGAACTCGTTGTATTTATAAACACAGTCCGCATCGGCGAAGCCGGCTTCCTGCAGCCACTTGATTTGCTCATGAACGGCGGCGTTCCGATCCAGCTTTCTTCGCTCGATGGCCGCCTCCACCGCATCTTGGGACAATCCATTGGAGCGAATCCAGCTCTCCCATTGGCCTTGGTATGCTTGCTCCATCCAGGGTGTCTCCCCTTTGGCCTGATCTGCGTTCACAAAAACACCGTTTGTTTCCAACAATCCAAACAATTTGTGGAATAACACTTGCTTCTCCGGATGAGTCAAGTGGTGAATCGATAAGGAAGAAACGACGACGTCATAGCTCCCTTCGAAAGGATATTGCGTATAATCGGCCGCGATATATGCTATCCTATTGTTTCCCGCAAACCTCTGCCGCGCCAGCTCCAGCATCTTTTCGCTTACGTCGATCAACGTGACCTGGGCCTGCGGGAATTTCAGAAGCATTGCTGCCGTAAGAAGCCCCGTTCCAGCCCCGAGATCAAGGATGCGCGGTGCTTCCTTCGAGCTCTCTGTCAACCGCACCGCTGTTTCATAGAAATCGTCAAAGCAGGGAATCAATTGTCTTCGCTGCTGGTCGTACTCTCGTGCAGCCTCATTAAACTGCTGCCTAATGCTCTCATTCATCCTTATTCCTCCGATCTTTCGTTGTTACTCTCATTATAAAGGCAAACAGCTCGATTGTGAAAATATATAAATACTATAGATTTAATAGTTTATACCTATTATTATGATGTAAAAAAGGACCAGGTTCATCCAGAAAACGGGATGTCACTTGATCCAGTATGAATACTCAATTATTCCAGAAAAAAGGTTTGGAATAATAAATAGGCATTTAATACGGCAATAATACCGGTAACAATCCAAGACAACCATTTAACCCAACCGGCGTTTACAAACTCGCCCATCTTCTTCTTATCATTCGTAAACTTCACCAACGGTATAACAGCGAAGGATAGTTGAAGGGACAAAATAACCTGACTAAGGATCAGCAATTGAGCTGTACCCTTCTCCCCGGCTATTGCAGTCACGATGACAGCCGGGATAATGGCAATCAACCGGGTAATAAGCCGGCGGAGCCAACCGGGCAGCCGAATGTTCAAGAAGCCTTCCATAACGATCTGCCCCGCCAAAGTACCGGTTAACGTCGAGTTTTGCCCGGATGCGAGTAGAGCGACTCCGAACAGGATACTGCCAAGTGTTGTACCGAGTAATGGTGTCAGCAGCTGGTATGCATCCTCAATATCTGCAACCTCCGTCAAGCCGGCTCTATGGAAAGTAGCCGCGGATAAGATTAGAATCGCCGCATTAATGAATAAAGCGAAGAACAAGGCGATCGAAGAATCCCAGGTAGCATATTTAATCGCCTGGCGTTTCCCTTCCCGTGTCTGATCAAATTTACGGGTCTGGACAATCGAGGAATGCAGATATAAGTTATGAGGCATTACTGTAGCCCCTAATATACTAATGGCAATGTAGAGCATCATTGGGTTGCTGATGATTTCGGTTGTTGGAACGAAACCTTTGGCAATGCCGCCGATGTCGGGCTTGGACAGGAACATCTCCGTCAAGAAGCAGCCGCCGATAGTTACAATAAGGATAATAACCAGCGACTCAATGAACCGGAAGCCCTTGTTCTGCAGCAGCAGGACGAGAATGACGTCGACCGCTGTAATCATGACCCCGTATAGCAGCGGAATGCCGAACAATAGCTTCAGAGCTATGGCCGATCCGATGACCTCCGCCAAATCACAGGCCGCGATTGCCAGTTCACAAAGGATCCAAAGGGTAAAAGCTACCGGTTTATTATAATGATCCCGACAAGCTTGAGCCAAATCTCTGCCGGTGACGATCCCCAGCTTGCCGGCCAGCGCTTGCAGAAGTATAGCCATTAGGTTGGAAATCAAAATCACTGAAAGCAAGGAATAGCCGAACATCGAACCGCCCGCAATGTCGGTAGCCCAGTTCCCCGGGTCCATATACCCTACGGCCACCAAATAGCCGGGTCCGATAAAAGCCAGAAACTTCTTGAGCCAGCTTCCTGTTTTCGGAATTTTCAACGAACGGTGGACTTCGGGCAGTGATGGACGCCCTCCCGGCAATCTCCATCCGTCGTTAGCGACATGCTTCATTTGCGCTTTCTCGTTCATGCAGTCTCACCTCTTTTATAGTAACGGCGTAATGCGCCAAGCTAACTTTTTTGTCCCAGGGCAACATTTAATGTGCGAAGTCCCCTATCTCTTTCTCAAGTATATGATGGTGCAAAATAAATGTTCCTATGATAGTGATTGTACTCGGTAAAATATTTTTGTCAAGGGAAACATTTTAAGTCTCCGGAAAGACAAACTGCTGCCCAAAGCGGACAGCAGTCATTTAACGGTATTCTATTTCCTATTGTTATTTCTGCAGCTTGCTCTTGGCCGCTTCCACCAGGAAGTCATACCATTCATCATTTTCCTCGAGCAAATCCTCGACAGCCAGAATATCCTCCTCACTGCCGGATTCCTTGGAGAAAAATAAGCCGTAGCTCCATTCTTTGCCGTTCTTGCTGAACAGCGTGATCTCATAAGGCAGTTTATGATCTTGAACCTCAAACTCAACCTTCCCGACATACCCTTCTTCCTTGCTGTATGTCATCGATGCGGCTAATACGTTAATCAGCGGACTCACCCTTCCATTAATCGGTCATGCTTCAGAAATTATAAGGGATAAGCAGGCGGCATTTCAACAATTTCACTTATGCCCTAGCTATATCCAACCAACAGCGGAAGCTCATTTCTTCTTGTCAGCCCATTGCTTAGCCATCGTAAGCTCCTCATCGGTGACCGGCTTATCACCGTACCGCGCTTGCTCATATAAGTTCAGCAAGGCATCTGCTGAAGAAATCTCTTTACCGCTCCACTGCTCAACCTCCGAGCCCGTCTCCCTTGGCGTCAGGAAACTTTTGAACAAATATCCCCGCCTCATGGATTGCCGAAGCCAGTTCCGGTACAGGTATCGTATCCGCTGTTTATTATCCTGCAGATCCTCCCACTTTTCCCGCCCCGATCCGGCAAACATTCGCTTCCATCCCGATAACAGCTTGTCATTAAGGGCTTCCCAGTCCATTAAGCTTTCCACATCGTCCTCGTAGCCGATTTTGCTGGTTCGTTTTCCCTCGGAATGAAGCTTGCCTGCCAGCCAGCTTAACAAGAGTCTGAACAACCGGGGAACTCTCCGCAGTACAAGATATACAGCCAATAAGCAGCCTAGGACAACGAGGCCTCCCACGACGAAATACATGATTTTCTGAAGCCATACGAGCCATAAGGCAGGCTCTTCGCTGCCTGACAAATTCATCGGCACCTTCGGGGGCGCTTTAGGCGTTTCCGGAACAGGCTGCTCCGCAGAACCGCTGAACAAGGCTTGCAGCCAATGAAGGGACTGATAAAGAAGCCACATGACGGCTTCTCCCAGCTGGCGGAACAGGACAACCAAAAGAATAACCGCCAAGATCAGCATGACCAGCAGCCGATTTTGCCACATCATTTCCGCCGCGATAACAGGCTCTTTATCCCCCGACAGCGTCTCCTGCTTCATGTTCGATTCATTGGCAGCGAACAAGGTGATGATCAGGGAGACTAACCCTCCCCACAAAAGATAAGGCATATAAGGCTCGAACGACTCTACAAAATGCAGGACAACCGAGCTGATAAAGTATAAAATTAAGCCAAATACATAAAAATTGACTGGAAAATAGATATCCCAGGGGATCCACACAAGCCGGATTCCGCGATACACCGTGATGAAGCTGACAAGAAGCGATACGATAGCCACGTAGGAGCTTCCAAATAATCCATAGGAATACATCGCAGCCAAGCATACGGAAGCAATCAGCTGCAGATAGGCACGCCTCATAGACAGAAGGTGATTCAGCATATAACCGGCTCCGTACCCCAAAGGAAGGGTTATGATCCACAGAAGCCCTAAGGATTCCGGAATCAAATAGACAGCAGCCGTAAGCAGCACAGGCAGAACAAGCAGCAGCTCAATGCATCCCTTCAGCAGGATGGTTCCGGTACGAACGATCAGCCCTCGAGAATTCATGCCGGTTCCCCCTCCTGATCTGACCTTCTGTGCACTTGTTCCAGGAACAGAGTATCGACCGAATTTCCCTGATAGCGCAGCTGCTCAATGGGAGGATGCATTTTGTCGCTGATGTAAGCGGACAGAATGAGGATATCCTGATTGGCCGCCCCTTTGTCCGCCTCCTCCTCCAATAGCGTATCGAACGGGATGCTTCTGGCGACCACAATTCTGGCCATCGCTTCCAGCAGGAAGGTCATATGCTCGGTCCCGCCGCCTGCCTCCACCCTTACTGGATCCCTGGAATCCACGGAATGGGCATTGGTAGCGAATCCAACCTCCATCCCAAGATCAATGGCATGCTGAGCAAGCGCCGCGGCGATGGATAGCCCTTTTTCAAACATGGCTTCATCATTTACCTGGCTCCACATCTTCTCATGATCCTCCACGTTCAAATAGATCATCAGCCGATGGTCCGCCGTGTAGTCCCGCTGATGAACCTGCAGCCGGCCGCTTCGTGCCGTCGCCTTCCAGTTGATCCCGTTAAGCGGATCGCCATAACGGTACTCCCTCGTTCCCGATATCATGAACGGATCTTCGACGATCCAGCGGCGGACGACCAGATCCCCTTGCCAGCTGTGAGACGGGAGCGTCAATTCGTCTAGCTGCGCCAGCTTGGGATAAACCAGCAGCTCTGCGTCCAGCGACAGCTTCAAGGTGTTGCGGTATAGTCCCACCAAATCGCCGTAAGTCAGCGAGGCCGTGTTCAATCGGTAGCATCCGCGCTTGCTGCAATAGATGCGATGCCGTCTTGTAATTTGCGTGAAGGGCATTAAGCTGAACAAGCTCTTGTGATTCTGGAACAAGGCGCCATTGTTAATATCCAGGTTGGCTTGACTGTAAAAATGCAGCCCAGCATGAATGAGGGATTCCAATCTAAGCCACGGCACCGGCAGGATATGACGATTGGCGATACGCTCGATCATTTCAGTTTCTTCACCTTCAAAGCATCCCCTGGTACTGAAGTATCTTTCATAAGTCAGACCTCTATGTCCCAGCATTTTGAACAGAATAACCTGAAGGACCAGGATGGTGAGAGTAATGAAGAGCAGCCAATGAACGCTCATTCGTTGTTCACCAGCTCCGGTTCCGTCGGTACGGTAATCTCATGCAGGATGGAATCCATGATGGCTTCGGCCGTCTCATAGCGGGAACGATGCGACCCTTTGACGATGATCCGATGAGCCAGAACCGGCTTGGCCATCCGCTTCAAATCGTCCGGTGTAACAAAATCCCTTCCTCTGAGCAGGGCATGAATCTGCGCCGCTTTCAATAGCGCCTGGCTTCCGCGCGGGCTGACGCCGGTTACGACCTCGTTATGGGTTCGTGTTTTCTCAACGATAGCCAGCAAGTAGTTCAGCAGCTCGTCGTTTACAGCCACCTTGGAGTAATGCTGCTGCGCGGCGACAATCTCCTCCGCTTCGGCTACACTCGTAATAGCCTCCAGAGGGCTGCCTTCTTTAAAACGCTTCAATATTTGCAATCCTTCCTCAGCCGACGGATAGCCCATCTTAACCTTGAACAAAAACCGGTCCAGCTGGGCCTCCGGCAGCGGAAACGTACCCTGATTTTCAACGGGATTCTGCGTTGCGATAACCAGGAAGGGTGCCTCCAGCGCTCTTGTCTCGCCGTCAATGCTGACCTGCCTTTCTTCCATACATTCCAGCAGGCTGGACTGCGTTCTTGGTGTCGCCCGGTTGATTTCATCAGCCAGCAAAATATTCGTAAATAACGGGCCTGGCCGGAATTCGAATTCCCCCTGCTTTTGATTGAAATAATTAATACCGCTAAGATCAGAGGGCAGCAAATCCGGGGTAAATTGTATGCGCTTAAAATGGCAGTTTAAGGATTTGGCCATCGCTTTAGCCAGCAGTGTTTTCCCGGTACCGGGGACATCCTCGAGAAGAATATGACCTGATGCAATGATGGCAATAAGCAGCTTCTCGATGACATCCTCTTTTCCTACAATCACTTGGTTGACGTTAGCTCTTATATTTTGAGCCATCGCCTGAATTTGCGTTAACTGCATGACGGCATCCTCCTACTATAACTTGTCGGCATGGAATCTTTTTCAAGATAACTCTACCATATTAGAAGCAGGTTGGATATTCACATGCAGCAAAAAGTTTGCGGTCACCGTCTTGTTAGTGCTTGAAGCAAGGGTCAGACGCCACAATACAAAAAAAGCAGCCCGAATAGCGTACTGAACGCACGTTAATCGGGCTTACGAAATTAATGAGCGGTAGGAAACACCCGGCGAACCATCTCGGCAAATTCCTGGACGAAGCCGGATACCGGTCTTCCAGCGCCTACGTCTGCTGCATAGTTATTGACACGTTGGACGAAGTCGGGGTTGGTCGATACATACACATTGTGGATATTCGGATCAGTGGATTTGACTTGTTGAGAGATTTGATTCTCTACATCCCGTGATAACGGGCCGTTGCGATCCTTCATCATCGCCGCTACATAAGCATTATGCCGGGAGACAAGCACCGTAGCGCTGCTTACGCTAGGAATTTGGGAAATCCTTTGAGCCGCTTGATGCGCAATGTTGATGTGCTCTCCAGCAGCTGGTGACGGTGCAGAAGATGCAGATGGAGATGGAGACGAAGCTGGTGACGGCGACGGACTGGCCGCTTGCTGATGTACCGTATTGTTGGTGTGGGTGTTCGGTGCAGGCTGCGCTGTTTTTTTGTTGCAACCTGCCATGACGCCTACTACCAAGCAAGCAGACATAAGGCAGATCATTTTCTTGGTTTTGCTGTGTGGCATGAAGTCATCCCCCTTCTAGATAATCAATGGTTAGTATGGTTAATCATGTCCGGTTTCATGCGCGGCTCCAATCCCGTCGGACTACCCTTCACTCCAAATCTGTTTTATACTAAGCTTCATAAGCATTTGGTTTCTTTTGCTAAATGAGCTGTGGTTGAATCAGTGAGTTCAATGAATTGAAATGGAGGTACACGGCTATGAACATCTTGAAAATCAAAGACCGTCAGGAATTGGACAAACGCGTGCCCTCTATGCCTTGGTATGTAGAGAAGTTCATTAATTACAAGCTGCCTGACCTGTCCCCTTCTTCTTTGCTGGAATATGTGCGGGACTACGAAACGTTCTTCTCCTGGCTATTGGCGGAAGGATTGGCGGAGGGAGCCTCCATCAAAGAGGTTCCGTTGGAAGCGCTGGAAAAGCTTCATATGGAAAGCATCGATAACTTTCGCATGTTTCTTTCCACGCGGACCGAAAATACAAACAGCAAAACAACGATATCCCGAAAGCTGTCCTCGCTCAGGTCGTTATTTCACTACTTGAGTCAAATTGCAGAGGATGAGAATTTCTACCCCCTCTTAAAGCGGAACGTAATGGCCAAAGTTGAGATCAAGCGCACGCATAAGCCCAAGGATACCGCGGCTAAGCTTGAAGGGAAATTGCTTCAGGAAGAGGAAATTCACGAATTCATCGCCTATGTACATAGCGGTTATGAGCAGGACATAGCCAGTAATAAGCAGGCTCTTTACTCGTACCGGCAAAACAAGGTTCGCGATGCCTGTATCGTGACGCTAATATTGAATTCAGGCTTGCGGGTGTCTGAAGTGGTGAATTTGAACGTGGATGACATTGATTTAAAGAAAAAGGTAACGCATGTATACCGTAAAGGTAAAAATGACGATACCTTCAAAACCCCCGTTTATTTCCGTCAAGAAGCTATCGATGATCTGACGGCTTATTTAGAGCTGCGGCAAACGCAATATAAAGCCCCGAAAAAAGAAAAAGCCCTCTTCTTAGCCATAGCCAACGGCAAAAAAGAAGGCGAGCGCATGACCAAACGGGCGATTCAAGCGATGATCATCAAATATGCCAAGCATTTCGGCAAGCCGTATTTATCCGTACATAAGCTGCGCCATTCCTTTGCGACAGATTATTATTTGCAAAATGATCTATACAAAACCCAAGAGCAGCTGGGTCATGCATCGCCTGAAACGACGCAAATTTATGCGCATCTGACCGATAAAACAATGGCCGAGGCTATCGATATGCGCAGAGCTGAATCGTAAGCCGTCTGAGTGGATTCAGGCCTGTGATCATCCCCCAAAATATGGAAAATTATATTACAAAAAGAGCAGCTATCCTTATGAGGATGCTGCTCTTCCCTGTTATTCCGCCGCCTGCTGATTCACAGGCTCCTTCTCCTGGTAGCTTCCGCCGCCAGCTGGCTTCCAACCGGAGGCTGACCTGCTGCCACGCGGAGTCCGGATATCATACTCCAGCATTTTTCCGGCGCCCAGCGCCGTGCATTCCTGCGGACGGTCCGCCAGATGAATCGGGATGCCTGTTTCCTTCTGCAATCGGGATGCCAATCCCTTGAGCAGCGATCCGCCCCCGCACAAAATAATGCCTTGCTCGATAACATCCCCCGCAAGCTCTGGAGGGCAATCCTCCAAGGTACCGCGTATCGTGTCTACCATAATTCCAATGAAGCTGTCGAGCAGCCTATAAATTTCCATTGCGGTAATCGTAACCGTCTTAGGCAGGCCCTCGATCAGATCTCTGCCCCGGATATCCATCTGCTCGCCCGCTTCCGGTTTCTCCACGCTGCCCAAGCGAATCTTGATATCCTCCGCCGTACGCTCACCGATCTCAAGATTATAGGTTTTCTTTACATATTCAATAATATCTCTGTCGATGGATAAGCCGCCGCGGCGCGTGACTCTGCTAGAGACAATGCCGCCTAAGGAAAGAATAGCAACCTGAGCGGTCCCGCCTCCAATATTCAGAATCATATTCCCCATCGGCTCATCTACCGGAAGACCCGCTCCCAAAGCCGCTGCGAGCGGCTCTTCTATTGTAATGGCTCTATTGGAGCCTTTATGAACAACCGTTTCCTCGACCGCTCTTTTTTGAACGCTGGTGATGCCGCAAGGAATCGAAATAAAGACCTTGGATTTGCGCAGCCAGGTGCGTGCCTGGATTTTTTTCATAAAATGCTGAAGCATTGCTGTAGACCAATTGTAATTGGAAATGACCCCTTCCTGCAGAGGGTAGATAATTTCAAGACTTCCCGGCGCACGTCCGATCATGGCTTGAGCCTCAGCCCCGAAAGCCTGAATTTCTCCTGTAGCCTGCTTCACCGCAATGACGGACGGCTCCTGTAGTACGATTCCTTTTCCATGCTGATATATCACAGTATTCGATGTTCCCAAATCGATACCGAATTGAAGCTCCAATGCATTAAACATGATGTATCCTCCGTTTCAAACAGGTTAATCGAAGCGTAGGATTCAGAAATCCCCACTGTATGTACTGCGGATCTTGCTGCGGTCATGGAGATCAATGGCTTAAAAAATGATATTTACCGTAATTACCGCTTGCGCTCCGAGTGTTATACTCTTCGTCCGGCGTGTCGATCTTTCGGGGGTTTTTTTGTGGTATTTATTTACATACGCACCCTTTCCAGAGGAACATTGACGAATTTTTGCTTTAAGCCCCATGAAAATGTCGATTCTTCCCGAATCATATAAGGTGGCGACAATAATACATAAGCCGTAACCAAACTACAACGGAGGTGCAAGTCCATGGGCAACGCCAAAAGACTGCTGCAGCGCCGGCTGGATCAATGGAAAAATGCGGCAACACAATTTATTGCCGGGCCGGAAGAAGTTGAAGAAGAGCCATCCCTGGAGCTAGACCCGGAATTATTAGCCAAGTGCCGGCAAATGGCCGATGCACAGCAAGTTACCGTCAGTGAAATCGTAAATCAGATCGTTGAGCAGTATTGGACCTTGAAAAGCAACGAGCTCCTCGTTCCTATATCCCGTGAACAGCTGGATCGCAATCCCCTTCTTTATCTGGACGGCTTGTCGGAGCGCAGCATCAATCTGTATGGAGATACCCAATATGAACAACATTGAACAGACCCATCTTGCCCAGGCGGTATATGTTGACCAGACGGCATTCATGTCCTTTATGAATCCTCAGGACCCTTATTATTCCAAAGCTCGCACCTTGTTCCTGGACTTGGACGATATGGACCGAACACTGATAACAACCAACTATGTGCTATTCGATACCCATCAATGGCTTAGAAACCAATTCGGGTTTCAACAAGCGCAATTTTTTCTTGAAACAGTAGAGCAAGCCGTGCAAAAAGGAGTCTTAACCGTGATTTCCGGCTGCTCCGAATTTGAGCAGGAATCCAAACGGCTGCTGGTGGATTGCCCCGATCTGCAGCTGTCCCTGAACGAAGCGGTCACCGCTGTCGTCATGATTACTTACCAGATTAAACGTATCTTCACGTTTAACCCGAGCTATGCCTTTCTGCCCAAGCTGGACTCATCGATCAAGGTGATGCCAAGCGTATGGTGAGATGCTTTTCCATGAAGATAGAGCCTGATGCCGAGGACTCGGTAATCGGGCTCTTTTACCTTAAACATAGAAAACTTAACGTCCCTCCCCCCCTTTGGTACAATAGATCCCAAATCGTTTCGAACACCAAGCCCCCCTTCTCTCTCCCTAGGCACATGAAATAGGATTTAGGGTCGTATCTGTTGTCCGCATATGTCCATTTCCCAGCTAGAAAGTAATGCATAAAATAACTGAAAACTTTTTTAAGGCGGTGGTGCTATGGATTGGGAGTCTCATAACACCCGATTCATTGTGGAACAGGCTCCTGAATTACGCATAATCTCATGACGAAGGGTCCGTAGTCTAGGCATCGCCGATTCGCATATGATTATGGAAAAGTTGAATACTTTGCTCAAATGCATAATATGAGGAGGGATAAATATTGAATGAATTTCCCAACACATTTTGCGAACATACTAAAGATTGGTTTATTGAAAACCAACTGCAACACCTTTATAAAGTCATTTATCCCGGCGAAAGCGTTCATTTTCAAAGCCCAAAAGGGCTGGACCCTCCACGATGGGGTACGGAGCTGTTCTTTAAGGAAGCCTTTGTAGCTCAAATACCGAAGGGACGAGTTGTTACGTCAAATTGTTATGCAGTTACCCCCGATAATCTGCGAATGCGCGACACAGAGTTGGATTATCCATTCGACTTTACTTCTCTGCCTCAAGTGGAGTATACGGCAGAGACGATCGCCTCACTGATCTTCGGATATAATTTACCTGAGATTAATTTCTTTACCCATGGCATATATGGGCATTGGTTCTTCGATATTTTGCCGCGAATTCACTTGTTGGAGCAAAGCGGAATCTTAATCGATAAGTATTTGATCGGAAAGCTCCATCACCCCTTTCAATACGAGTCATTAAAGATTCTTGGATTCCCTATGGATAAATTAATTCAAGTAGAAAAGCGTGATTTTCATCTTCAGGCCGATAATTTAATCGTTCCTGCCGTACCTTTTATGCTTGGGGGGACTCCAAGCTGGGCCTTTCGTTATATCCGTCAGCAATTTAAAGAACATACTCCTGTTGAGAAGATGCCCGGATTTGAGAAAATATATATCACTCGGCGTGATGCAAAGTACCGGTTTGTTGCCAATGAAGACGAAGTCATGGGCTTCTTAAGCACAAAAGGATTTAAGCAAATTGTTCTAACACCTATGTCCACTCGTGAGAAAATCTCCCTTTTTTCCTCTGCTCAGGTTATTGTATCTCCGTTCGGAAGCGGGAACGCAAACATTGTGTTTTGTAATCCCGGCACGAAATTAATTGAACTTTCACTCCAGCAGGTAGTTGATCCTTACTTTTGGATATTAAGCAATCACGGTAAACTTGAGTACTATGAGCTGATATGTGATATAGAGCAACCTCCGAAGCCAACAGCAGCGGGGGATAACATTATTGTTGATATTGAAAAGCTAAAGCAAGTCTTAGAACTAGCCGGTATTTAGGCCTTATTCTATGAACTGCTCAAAGATCCCCTTTCGCTTAAACAAAAAGGGGATCTTTGCTTTTTACGCAAACATCCCCTAAAAGATCTATCGATACAATCTGCTGCTGTTTGATTTTCATGTTTTCATTTCATGGCGGTGATGATCCCGCGTATCGACGGCGCATCCGGTGTAGGTTGATAAGAAACATTTTGAAAGCCCAATTTGTTCAGAGCGCTCTTTAAAAAAAGAAAGTTGAACCCGAACCCATCGGGGGGATACCCAAGACGATTCTCACCCCCATAATAGACTACTGCAGGTCTATCTAAGTCATGCAAGTCGAGTATCGATTCAATAACGATACGCTTCTTGGCAATCGTAGCTAAGCGTTCAAGAAGATGAAACGGGTGCCTCGTCTGATTAAGAATTCCGCGCACCACAACCCAGTCATAAGATAAATTGGATGTCCTCATGGTATCGAATTGTTTAGGATACATTACTTCCACTCGAGAAGCAAGTTCTTGTTTTGCATAAAGAAAACAATAGCTGTCTCCATTGACGATGCAGGTTGTTTTTCCAGCACCCTTTAATTCTGATTCGAATGCATAGAATCCATCACCATCGCCGATATCAAGAACTGTCTCTCCTGGTACTAGTCCGGCAAAAATAATATCTGCGCGTGCTTTGAACACTTCATAGGGAGCAACACCAGGCATTACACGACCATTTGCTAGTTTAATCGAATCGAACCAACGAATCCCTTGATGAAACGGAATAACAGGTAGCTTTGATGTGGCCATGAGGGAGCTGCTATGGGCCGTGTTCCTAATCTCAATCGGATTTTCGCCGCTAAATAATGCTGATGCAAGGGGACCAGAAAGCATATTTTTGCGCCATATCATTTCGCAGTATTTGTTAGAAAAGAAGTGTGGTATAATCTCTTGTTCGGATCTTATTTTGGTAATCAATTCACGATCACCCTGCAACAATCGTTCTACCGTAATACGTGCTTCTGATATTCCTTGGGTCGCTCCCGCGATATCCTTTTGCAGTATTCGTCCCAACAAATTTTGTTTATAGAACACGATGGGTGTACCGATAATAGCTGCTTCGATAGGAGAGTAGTGAACATGCCGGGGCTCTTGCGAGTGGTAATACAGTAGAGCACAATCTTTATACAAATCGATAAGTTCATCATCACTTACATGGCCAAGAACATAAGGATCATTTACAGGATTTTTTTGTTGTCCAATGATTACATGGGGAAAATCTCCGAAACTCTCCTTAAAATTTTTGTAAATCTGAGCATAATAATAGTTATTATCATTGATATTTGGGCAGACAAATAATATACGCTTATCTGTTCCACGCCAAGTATTTTTATGCTTCCAGTAACTCTCGTTTAATCCGAGCGGCAGAAATACGGACCGATTTTTAAAAAAAGGAGTTTCACATTCATCTAATTGTTCATAGCCTTTGCCAAACCAGAATCGATCTTTTATAGCCTCTAACCAAGAATAGACTTGATCCCCCATTTGAAGACGCAAGACCTTATCATATGAATAATCAACTTGTAATCCGAAAGCACGAAGAACAATCTGTCCTTTAAACTTGGTTACAACCTCTTGAAAAGGATAAGTTAACGGCATTGTAAAAACTGAACCAAAGTACGTATTAACAAAAAAAGTAATGTCGTGCCGCCAAGGATCAGAATAAAAGTTAAATGAGTTCAAAGCATTAAGGACATCTTTGGGCACGGTTAAATCGGAATCAGCGGAGTAATCTACAGAACCGCTTCTGAAGGTCGAAACATCATCAGGTATTATTTTGGGTGTGAATACCTCAAAACCTAGCGAACGAAGTAAAGGAACCTCATAGGACATTAATGTTTTATGATTTAATAGCCACAGGATTCGACGATTTTTATTTTTCATCAACACCCTCCTCTTTCACAATCCGATTTCGGCAAATCCATTTTATTCTGAGCCAAGACAAAGAAACGCCTAGTTAAAATTGATTTTTTCTTTAGTTGCATCATATTCATATTCATTCGCAGGCGAGCTCGACATTAGCCTGGGTCTCTGTAAAAGAAAACCGGGAACGGAATCAAAGAAATCGAGAGGGTATGGCTTACAGAAGGTTAGATGAAATTTTTGTATCAAAAAAGCCTGCGTCCCCTCATTAAGAAGGCTGCAGGCTTATGTACATTCAAGAGTGTTTTTGCAGTGCACCGGCTACAAGAGAAGCATAAAATTCCGAGCCCTCCGCTTCCAGATGAACGCCGTCTGGAGCAAAGAAGCTGTTCTTGCCTTCGCTCGCTGCATACCAGTCAACCAGGGTTACCTTCGGATGGGTTTCAGCGACCTCCGCAATGACGGAGTTAACCTCATCCTCCCATTTGCGCGGGACTCTCGTGTTCACAAGGATGATTTGCTTAGCGCTATCCAGCGAATCCAGCAGTGACTCCAGCTGCTTTTTATTAAATGGACCGTTCGTGCCCAGCTCAATAATAACCCGGCTTCCGAGTGTACCCGATTCTTTATGCTGGTCGATAACATCCGCCGCTTCAAGGAATTGCCGCCCCACCTTGCCGTCAACGACAATACCCGGGAGAAGCTTCTCCAAATAGGGCGCTATATCCAGCATAACTGAATCACCGATGGCCGTAATGCCTTTGCCCGGTGTCTGTTGAGGAAGCGTTGCACCTTCAGATGGCTTAGATAGCGGATTCGAATGGTCTGCGTCACCGCCCGTGTCCCGCTTTGCGGTATCCTCCGGATGCCGGCTTGCTTTCTCAGGATTATCGGTTTTTCCCGCTTCTTGCGGCAGAGGCTGATCGCTTTGGGAAGATGCCCCATCCATCCTGGTGTCTGTATGATCAGCTGGGGGGATGGCTGTCACTGGGACCGATCCGGCATCCTTCGATATCGGCTGAGCCGTTGAAACGTTGGACGCCAGGTTGTTGGAGCCGTATACGGCACTGACCGCCGTTTCAGAAGATAAAATCGGCTCCTGCGTCCCGCCGCTGCTGATTCCCGGCGTAGCATCCGTCTCACGCTGCAGCAGCCCGATGAACAGGAAGCCGACAAGAAGAACCGCGCATGCGACCGGAGTCCAGCGGACCAGAGAAAGCCGTTGGCGCGCGCGTCTTCGGATGCCCTCCTGTGCCTTCAGACGGTTCCAGGAACCGCGGCGAATCGGCTCCTCGACGTAACGCCATGACAAAGCGGCCAACAATATCGTTACGACCACTTGTATTGCTGCTCGAGTGAAATCCGGCTCATTGCTATTAGTAGGACTGCTCATGACAATAATCGGATAATGCCATAAATAGATACCGTAAGATCGGACACCAAGCCAGCGCAGAGGCTTGCATCCTAACACCTTGCCCAGCCAACTGACCGGGTGGGCAAGAACCGCCACCACCACTGCCGCTGCTACAGACAGCAGCGCTAGACCGCCACTGTACAGGAACTCGTCGTACTCATTCGTCTGCCAAATCATGTACAATAAAATGATTAATGCCGTGAATCCCATGGCATCGAGTACGAATTGTGCCCGCAGCGTCACACGGGGCGTCAGCCGCCGGCTCTGCCATACCATCGCCAGCGCCGCCCCGATGAGCAGGGCGAAGACTCGCGTATCGGTGCCATAATAGACCCTGCTCGGATCGGTCCCGGGCACATAAAGAATCGCCATGGCGATCACGGATACCAAGGCCCCAAGCAAGGTAACCCCTACGATTGGTCCTCTTCGGGGCATGCATCGCAGGGCAAACAGGAGCACGATCGGCCATAACAAGTAAAACTGCTCCTCAACGGCTAACGACCATAAATGCCCTAAAGGGGAAGGCGGGCCGAAGCTTTCAAAGTAAGACACTTTATGATAGATGAGCCACCAGTTGCTAACATACAACAGTCCTGCAGCAACCTCTTCCCGCAGCGCGAGAAGCCTGGACTTATCAAAGACGGCGAGCCAGACCACAACAGCCACAAGCATGAGCAGCAGCGCGGGAAGAAGCCTTCGAGCCCTGCGCATCCAAAAGTCCTTCAGATCGACAGTTCCCTTGTTCTTCCACTGCGCGATGAGCTGATCCGTTATTAGATAACCGGACAGAACGAAAAAAATTCCGACTCCCAGCAGTCCGCCCGGAGCCCATTTCATATTCAAATGATAAGCAATGACGGCAAGCACCGCTATGGCACGCAGACCGTCGAGTCCTGCCATATATCTCCCTTGACCGACAACCGGTTTAGGCATGACGAATGCCCCCTTTGTGATAGGGCATTCCTTGTTGGTTTTGGCTCATCTTATTTCTTTCCTTTCGATCGCACATGGGGCGTCATTCATCTCAGCTGTACCTATACTATACACAGTCGCGAAATGGAAATCGTTACGAAAGGATTACATCTTTTCTTTCACATTTTACAGACTCCGAATTTCAGGCTCATTTATCTTATTACGCTGTTGGAACGGAATCAATTGGAACTTTTGTTCGCAATATTTGGCAAGCAAAATCGCCCTTAACTCCCTGTATTCAGCGGGTTTAAGGGCGATTCTCGTTACTTATTTTTTCTTCTTGAAATTAGCGTCATAAGCCGTCTGATAAATTTCCAGATATCTTTTCAGATTCATATTATCCAGGTTCTTCACATAGGCATCCCAGTTTTTGTCAATGTCCGAATCGCCGGTTATGAAGCGCGCCATCATTTCCTTCACATGATCCAGAATCGTCTTCTCCAGATCCGCCAATTCTGAAGCCTGATCCGCGGTAAAAAAGACTGGAGGCATCACTTTCTCAATCGGCATTTGCTTCGGCTCCATCTTGGTCTTGGTTTCATTATACAGGATGACCTCAAGCGGCTGCTCCGGGTTCGCCACCTCACCCAGCCGGAAATCATTGGAGCGATAGTTCGGTCCGGTCTGCGACCAGTTAACGTTTTGTACGCCGCCCCATGGGGTCAGCTGCTTCCAGATAGCCGGCTTGCCGTTAATGCCGATCTCCCCTTTTTCCGCGTAGCGCCATTCTACGCCTTCACGGCCTGCATACCATCTGAGCGTCGTATCGGGTGTATTGTACAGGAAATCCGCCAAGCGGAAGGCCGCTTCTGGATTTTTGGCGTTTTTGGTTATGACGTACTGCCCGTTTCCTACGACATAAGGATGGTAAGCTGCGGTCTGGAAGCCGCTAGGTCCCTTCAACGGAGGGACCGCTACATAGGTCAGCCATCTTCCGCTGCTGCCTCCCAAAGTGGTCAGAGAGCCCATATTATGGCCGGAGGAAGCTCCCAGAATGACGGTGTCCGGATTTTCACCCAATTTTTTCAATTGGTTGTTATCTTGAGTCAATGCTTGCGGATCGATTAATCCTTCGGCATACAGCTTATGGATGTATTTCAAGCCTTCCTTCCACTCCGGCTTATTGTATGGCACCGACACCTTCCCGTTATCAAGATACAGCTTTTTATCGCCATGGTCATAGATGAAGGCGTTCATAAGGAAGGAGTCGAGCATCTGCGTGGAGAACAGATTGCTGCTGGAAGCCTGGATAGAGCCTGACAGCGGGATTTCATCGGCCTTGCCGTTGCCGTTAGGATCTTTGGTCTTGAAGGCTTTCAGCACTTCGTAGAACTCATCGGTCGTGGTCGGCATCTGCAAGCCCAGCTTATCGAGCCATGGCTTATGAATCCACATTCGTTGCTGATACATGCAGTGATAGCATTCATTTACCTGAGGCAGCGCATAGATTTTGCCGTCTGGAGCCGTGATCAGATCCTTGTAAAACGCATTTTCCTGAAACATCTTTTTCATCTCGACGCCGTACTTGTCAATCAGATCATTCAGTGGAAGAAACACGCCTTGGCTCCCATAGATCATCATTTGTGTCGGCGATACGCCGAAGCCCATAATTACGTCAGGATAATCACCGCTGGAGAGAACCAGATTCAGCTTTTCCGTCGCCGATTTTTCCGGGGCTACCTCCCAATCAATATGGATGTTCGTTTTTTGCTCTAGCCATTTTGTGAACTCATTGGTTGCAAAGTCCTCAACAGACGAGCTCCCCTTGACCAGTACCTTGATGGTCGTCTTTTCGTTGGTGATAGGAAATTGCCCCGGCGGATTCACCGCGACCTGCGACGATTTCGAAGGATCGGAAGGCGGAGCTTCCTCCTTCCCGGAGCAAGCGCTTAATACGATTCCCATACTTAGCAGCAGCGAGAGCGAGATGAGCGTTATTTTTCTCATTTGAACCCCTCCTAAGAGTTTCGCGGAGCGAAACTAACTTCGTAAGCATCTTCAAAATATCAACTCTGGCTACCCCTTCAACGATCCGATCATAATCCCTTTAACGAAATATTTTTGGACAAACGGATAAACAACCAGCAGAGGCACCGTTGCAACAACGATCAACGAATATTTCAGCAGCTCTCTCAAGCCCTCCCGCTTGGCCTGCTCCGCAACGTCCATCAGCATGTTCATATCCACGTCATTTTGCACAAGGATATCTCTGAGCACGAGCTGCAGCGGATATAAGCTCTGCTTTTTCAAATAAATCAAGGCATTAAAATACGAATTCCAGTGGCCCACTGCATAGAACAAAGCAATAACCGCAATAATGGGGCCGGACAGCGGCAGCACGATTTTCCATACAAATTGAAAGTCCGTACAGCCGTCTAACTGCGAAGCCTCAAGCAGCTCGTCAGGAATCGTCGTTTGAAAATACGTTCTGGTGATAATCATATTCCATACTCCCAGCGCTCCGGGCAGTAGCATCGACCATGTCGTATTCAGCAAGCCCAGGTCCTTGACCAGCATATAGGTTGGGATCAAGCCGCCGGAGAACATCATGGTGAAGACGAACAGGAACATGAACACATTTTTGCCGTAAAAGTCTTTTCGCGACAAAGGATACGCAGCCAAGATCGTCATAACGACATTAATCAGCGTTCCCGCCACCGTATAATAGATGGAATTCATAAACCCGCTCCAGATCAGCTTGTGCTTGAATACCGCACTGTAGCCCTCCAGAGAAGGATGAACCGGCCACAGCCAGACCTTGCCCGATATGACGGCTTCCGAGCTGCTTATTGAAGCGCTTACAACATAAATTAAAGGATACAATATCGTAATCAAGAATAGTGACAAAATCGTATAATTGACCACGGTGAACACCTGATCGCTCTTCGTTTCCCTGATCGCCGTAGGTTCCAACGCCTGCTCCTCCCTCCGCTTACCATAAGCTGGCCTGTTTTGTTTTTTGGGCAATTTTATTAACCATGATAAGTAAAATCAGATTGATGACCGATTTGAACAAACCGATAGCCGTAGGATAAGAGTAGTTCAACGCTTGCGAGGTCAGACCGACTTTGTATACATAGGTATCGATCACCTCGGAGGTACGAATGTTCAGCGGGTTCTGCATCAATAGCACTTTCTCAAATCCGACGTCCAGCATATGCCCCGTATTCATGATCAGCATAATAATTGCTATTGGCATGATCCCCGGAAGGTCGATATGCCACATCCGCTGCAGCTTGTTAGCTCCGTCTACGACGGCCGCTTCGTGCAGGGCCGGATCGATGCTTGCCAACGCGGCCAAATAGATGATGCAGCCAAAGCCTACACTCTGCCAAATGCCCGACCACACATAGATGGATTTAAAATATTCCGGCACACCCATGAAATTGATCGGGTTCAGCCCTATCAGCTTGAGCACATTATTTACGATGCCGTTCCTCGGCTCCAAGAGCTCGAGAATGATCCCTACCATGACAACGACGGAAATAAAATGCGGTGCATAGGTTATCATTTGCACGGATTTTTTGAACAGCTGATTCTTCACGTAGTTCAGGCTAAGCGCCAGGATGATCGGAAACGGGAAGCCTGCCACCAGGCTGTACACACTGAGCAGGATCGTATTGCTCATTAATCTCCAAAACTCATAGGAATGAAAAAAACGGTCGAAGTGCTTGAAGCCCACCCACTCGCTGTCCCAGATTCCTTTGGTCACAATAAAGTTTTTGAAGGCAATTTGAGCGCCGTACATCGGAACATACTTAAAAATAATAATGTAAATCAATGGAAGTGCTATTAATGCATACAGCCTCCACCCTTTTCGTATTTTGGTGAATGGCGTTCGCGCTCTTGCTCTCACGCCGGCTCCGGTTTGCACGCCTGATGTTTCTTTAAGCGCTTCCAATGGCTCACCCCCTCATTCTGTTTTTCTACGGATTATCCTGTCCAGATTCAAACGCTGCCGTCGTCCTTTCTCCACCTTACTCATCAGCGGTTTAGACGTAAATAGGATTGTGTGCAGCTCTATGTGCAGCCGTTCAGAACGGCTTATGTGCATTGTTTCATATGATATGCAATGGTTCAGAAAGCGCATTCAAATTACCTTGGAGCTGCGAAATGCTGTGGTGCTGACACCATTGATTCGTTTGAACGCCCGGCAAAACGTGTTAGAGGAGCTGTATCCCACGCGAACAGCAATTTCAAATACAGGCAGGTCGGTCTCAGCCAGCAGCTCCCTTGCAAGTTTCATTCGAAGACCCTCCAGATAATCGGAAAAGTTGATGCCCGTCTGCTCTTTAAAAAATTGGGATAAATAGCCTCTGGAGATTCCCATTCGCTCCGCAACGGAATCCAGACTGATGTCCGGATCGCTGAAGGTCTCCTGCAGCAGGGCGATGATGCTGTCCAGCAGCTGCCCGTTCTGGCTCTTTTTATGATCATTGACGTAATTGCAAAGCTGCCGGTAAACGGCTGTATACGATAGATATTGCTTTTCAAGGCCTTCGTAAGATGTCAATTCCGTAGTGACCAATTTCAGCTTATCCTGCAGAATTCCTTCATTCAGCCCCATCTGCGGCAAAAGCTTAATCAAAGTGCCTATCATCTCGTTCATGAATAATTGCAGCATGGGAACCGACAGACGTCTCTCTACAAAGTTGATTCGATGCAGATCGGTCAATACGGACTCCACCGCGGCATATTCGCCTGCCAGAGCCAGGTTGCTAAGCCGGATCTCGAGATCCGAAGGATAATAATAACCGCTGTGCTCCTGCGGTATTTCATCGTAACGGGCAGCACCGTTTTGATTTCTCCACGATATGAATTGAAGCGCCTGCTTCGCTTCCTCAAAGGATCGGGA
The DNA here is from genome assembly GCF_039543185.1 of Paenibacillus vulneris. Taxonomy (NCBI): domain Bacteria; kingdom Bacillati; phylum Bacillota; class Bacilli; order Caryophanales; family Paenibacillaceae; genus Paenibacillus; species Paenibacillus vulneris. Next base: position 160,915 of record NZ_BAABJG010000055.1, read on the forward strand.
AATATGCAGCAGCTCTTTGTAGATGCCCCCGATGGCAAACCTTGTCCGCACATTCAGCTGTGCAAGAATCATTTCACACACTCCGGGAAGCGCCTCTGCCAGGTACGTTAAATCAGGGTCAGGAATGTCTCTCCCGTACGCAATCAGAAGCGCAATTTGATCCTCTGCGAGATCATGCCAGTACATGCTGACCTTAAGCCCGCCGCGAAGCATTTCTTTGATCATCACCCTTTTGAGGTCAAGCTCCTCCAGAGACGAGGCGTCGAATCCGCCGTCATACCCTTGCAGCTGAACTATGACGACAGAATAGTGGCTTCCCTGCGCTTCAATGCCAACATGCTGCAGCAGCACCGATGTATCCCTGGCCGAGAGAAAATCCCCTTTCAGCAGCCTCTCGAATAAAGCCGCTTGCAAGTAGGGAGCATGCTTCTTCATCTTGTCCGTCAGCTCGTGATTGTTATCGATAAGCCTGGATACGGACTCCCGTATGAACCGGTAGGCATCAGGACCGGTCTCCGGTCTGCCTTCCATTCGTTCCATGATGGTTTCCATGATCGTTCTTAACGGGCGGCTGTTTCTGTAGGCGATCAGATAGGCAATCAACAGACCTGACGCAAGGAAGATAAGAGTCATGGCAAAAATGATTTTTTTGATATAAAGGACCTTTTTCAAGACAATATGATCCGGTTGGGCAACCAAGTACGTCCAGCCGTTGTACGATGAGGTGGTGTAGGTGATCCGCATGGGCTGGTTGTCTATCTGCTCTAGCATGCTTCCTTCCTTACCCGCCAGCTTGGAGCGCTGAATCCAGCTCACCGGTGCGTCAGAGGCTGAGGTGCTGATCATTTTCCCGTTCTGATCGATGATATTTGCCCAACCGCCGCCGGACAAATCCAGACCGCCCATCAGCTTCTGTACCTCCCGGTTGTCTATGGTAATCACAACGGCTCCTTGGGGATAACCGGGATAACCCAAGGAATGAATGTAGGTTAACAGAGTATACATATTACCGTTAACAATCACTTGATGGGACGGGAGCATACTGCGCTGCTGGTAAGAACCGATAATCATGTCTTTCCAGCTGTCCGCATCCAAGCCTACATAACGAAATGTATTGTAAAAATCAAACAGCCCGTATGTGGAATTTTCCGTAAATACGAGCTCGCTGTTCTTGTAGATAACAAAATAATGGAAAATAAAGTTATTGGTGAGGCTGAAATTTTGGATGGCTTTGCGGGTATCCCAAATGCGGTTGATGTTGGAGCCCTGGAACGGTTCGCGAATATGCTGAAACTGCATAATTCTCGTATCGTTAACGAGTTGGATTGCTATGGAGGAAAGCTCGGCCAAGCGGCGGTCCAGGATGTCCCTGCTTTGCTGCAGAACATTCATATTCCCGGCCGTCACTTCCTTCTCCATCTCATGAAGTGTTTTATAGTAGATGATCCCTCCGACTAACAGCGGCAGCAGTAAAAACAGCAGATTGGGCACCAATAAACGAATAAACACCTGATGACTGCCCGCTTCCCGACCTTTGAATCTCCACATTTCGAATCTCCTCCATGCCCGAGACTTGACTCCATTGTAAAGGACTTTAGCGAGACCGACAACGAAAGATTACGTCGAAAGATAAGCTGAGCATTGTCGAAATTCATGCCCGAATAGCCTGAGAAGCGGTGCCATGGATTCGAGTGCGTTAAGGCACTCTGCGGGAAGCTCCGATTTGTATTACGCCATCATGCCAAAAAAGACTGTCCGCAGCAGCAAAATGCTGACGAACAGCCTTGAGGTTCTTTTACTATAGGTTAATAAATTAAGAGCCCTTCTTAATTACATCATGGTCTACATAACGCTCGCCGTTCAGCTCGCTGATAACGTTAATGGCTACCTTGGCACCGTCGCCGGCCGTAACGATGGTATGTACACTGACACCCGCCGCCGTACCCGCTGCCCAAATGCCGGGAATGGACGTTTTTCCTTCCGGAGATGTATCGATGACGGTCTTGATTCTAGGTTCGGTACCGTCTTTGGTTTGCAAGCCAATATGCTGCGCCAGATCGACGAGGGCACCGGTTGCCAGGATGACATGCTTGCCTTCGTAACGATCGTTTTCCGTCTCGACCTGGAAGCCTTCCCCTGCTTGGGTTACATTGCTAACCTTGGCATGCACCAGCTCGGCGCCGAATTTCGCAGCCTGCTTCTGGCCGATCTCGACCAGCTCGGCCCCCGTCATTTCCATGATGCCGTAATGGTTTTCCAGCCAAGCGCGTTTGGTCATGCCCTGGTCACTGTCAATTAAAAGCGTTTTCTTCCCTGCCTTCGCTGCGAACAATGCGGCGCTTCCGCCTGCAGGCCCTGCTCCGATAATAACAATATCATACATGCTCGATACTCTCCCTTCATATTATCATTCGATGTCTAATGATGCGTGTCCATCCTAATACCATGCTACACAACTTGGAATGGAATGTCAAAATGCATTTCAGGCATCTCTTTCCATCCCATCAATAATATGCTAAATTAATTTCAAATCTACCCTACTATATCAGGAGGAGACGTACATTCGATGAACCGGAATCAATGGCAGCAGTTGGAGAACGGGATTTCTGAAGAGGAGCTGGCTTCTTGGAAAGCATCGATAGACGATGGCGGCTATTCCGCCTTTCACATGCTTTTGGAAGGGTTCAAGAATAAGCTCAAGCAATTTCAGGAGGACGATGCGGACGCCATCATCTCCTGGATCACCACAGCTCGGGATTTATTCCCCCAGCCTGAGCGGTTTAGTCCCTCTTGGTCCCAGGTCTGGGATGAATTGCAGCAAATCGCCGAGGTTAAGATCAAGCTTCTGCAAACCGTTGCGCCCGGCGAGCGGGAGGGAGAGTGGCAGCTTATTCTCGACAATCCGCATACGATTCAGGAAGTGGTATGCCACACGGGATTGTCATTTCATGAAGCAGCCTATCTCTACAGCTATTTCCGGCCGGGACTGCAAAAAAATGAGTACATACGGCTGCAAAAGGTTCAAAGCATGTACACGGAAATCGGTTCTTAACCCGAAATTGAGCATACGAAACGCACAAAAAGCGCCTTTCTCTCGACAGCATCCGTGAAGACCTTAACGGTTTTCAACACGGAATGTCGAAGGAAATGCGCTTTTTATCGAGTTCTGCGCTTACCCGGGAAATGGTTGAATTTCGCGGGAAATTTTCTTACCAAGCAAAGACGGTCTTACCTGATTGACCTGGGGCCGTCGCTGCAGCTATCGCCTGTTGAAAATCAGTTATTGCAAATCGCGCCCCCGGGGCATCCAACTGCAGCAGGCCCTTATGAACAAGCTCCATGATGCAGACGATCGGCTTGTGCCATTCCTGAACCTCTGCCTTCTCCACCCAATGACGCAGCCAGTACATGGCAGGACGGATCCCCGTTGTCCGGGCTAAGCGAATCCAATCGACCGGAATTCCGGATAGAAGGCCGACACTCACCACTATGCCTCCAAAGGAGATGCAGCTTGCCAGCTCCTCAGCCGCCGTACCTCCGATGGAATCGATTCCGAATCCAGCCCCTCGCCCCTTCGTTATATCCATAACCGCTTCATGCAATGATGTTGCAGATGTATTTATAACATACTCAGCCCCCTTCAGCAGCAAAGCTTCGGTATGCAGATCATTTCTTACAGCCGCAATCACGCGAAATCCAAACACTTGGGATAACTGAGCGAAGATCCGCCCTATGGAGGAGCCAGCTGCGTTGATCAAGACGAAGTCGCCCTCGGTGTCAGCCAGGTACTGTTGGCACAGCAGCCAGGCAGTCACCGGGTTAATGTACAGCTGGGATGCAGTATCATCGGAGATCGTATCCGGGACAGGAACTGCCAGCTCCGCAGGTACCCGCACATAGTCCTGCCAAGTACCCTCTCCCCTGAGTGGTAGAACCCGCCGGCCAAGCATGGATACAGATACATTCCTTCCTGCCTCCACCACCTTTCCGACACCCTCATACCCGGGAATCATGGGAAGGGCAACCCGATGTGCGTAAGCTCCTTGGATCGGAATCAGATCAGACGGATTGATAGGGGAGCTTATCATTCGTACCAGCAGCTCACCCGGCCCGGGCTGTTCCAAGGGCTTATTATGAAGCTGAAGCACTTCAGACGGATGGCCAAAACGGCTGCAGCTTAAGTAGTAGGCATTCATGCTTTTCATTCTCCTCAACCGTTGTAACAGAATAGAAGCCGATTTCTCTGCGTACAGAAAAATCGGCCTGGGATCACCTATGTAGATTACCTAGTCGGCCGGCACCATGTCCCACTCATGAATTTCATAGCCTCTGGCCTGGTGAATAACATAAGGATCATTCAATGCGAAAGCCTCTACCGCTTCCAGGGATTCCGCTCTGTAGATGACCATTCCTCCGGTACCGTCAACGAACCGTCCGTTGGCAAAAATATGTCCCCGGCTGCGCATTTCTGACAAATATTCGAGATGCTGCGCGCGGTACGTTTGACTCTTTTCTTCATCGAGCATGGGCAAGAATACAACATAATGCTTCATCGTCAGCTTCCTCTCGCAACTCTACTAGTAAAATTTATCCCTCTATTATATGATAAACCGCTCCGAATATCTAATATCGTTTCACTTCATTCTCCCTTAGTTATTGGCCTGCCGCCGCGTGGTCAGCCTCTTCCCATATATCCGTACTGATCGGATAAACCGCGCTTTTGCGGAACTGTGAGGGGGATATTCCTTTCTTCTGATGGAACAGACGGGAAAAGTAAGACGTGGTCCACCCCAGCTTTTCGCTGATTTCAGTGACAGTCCACTTCGTTTCCTCCAAATACTCCATCGCTTTTTCCAGACGCTTCTCCTGCAAATATTGCATGGGGCTCATGCCGATATGATCATTGCATATTTTAATAATATAATGCGGGTGAAATCCGAAATGATTCGCTATGTCCAGTAAGGATAGCTTCTCGGACAAATGCTCGTTGATGTAAGCCGCTATCGGGAAATCCGAATAGGCTCCGTCCTTCATTCTAGAGGCATCTTGTATTTCCGCCCTTTGCCCTCTGCTTTTTTGCAGCAAGGACAGCAAGGTTCCTTTAAAGCCGGAATCTATCCGGTACAAGGTTAACGGGTCGGGACATTTGCTGAATTCCATCGTAAGCTGAAACCACTGCTTTAAATCAACCAGATCGTCATTGATGCATGTGCCGTAGCTCGGGGATTCGGCAATGGCGTGCACCAAGCCTTCGTCATTAAGCTTGAACTTATAATCTACGGCAACCGACTCTTCTTTGAAGTAGAACGCGTGTCTCGAATTAGGCGGTATTAAATAATAATATCGCCCGGCTACGGGATACAGGCTGTCGTTGAACTGCATCTCGCCGCTGCCTTTGTGGACGATGACCAGCTGGTGAAAATGTTCATGCACATGAGGTGAAATGGTTCGCTGTTCCGAATAATCATTTCGAGCAATCTGCAGCATAGTTAACTGAGCATCTCTCAATAATTGTTTGGATTCGTGGATCATCTTCATGTCTCCTTCTCCCTTGTCTGGTCAGATTTGATACGATGCCGGAGTGCTTCCCCCCTTTTTTGAAAAGGGTTTCAAAAACTCTTAGCGATGCCTCCTGCTCTAGAATAGACTAACAAGGCTGCATTTGGGAATTGGGAAACTTATTATCGTGTTATGCTTTCTTACGATCATCAGCTTAAAATAACACCACAAAACATAGCGAGTCTGTTGAGAAGCCTAGAAAGCCGAGTTATGATCAACATACCCCTGTGGGGTATATCGCTCCCGCTTGAGGAATGGGAAGATCTGTTCAACATGAAGTAGAGTAAATGATAAAATGACGTTGCGGAGATGTATATTTTTCCTATCTTTACTATAATTGCATTTTTTTATGTTGATTGTGGCGGTTTCATCATTACTTATTGCTATCTCAGGTAAGCGACAGTTTTATTGGATTTCCGCCCTCGGGATATATGTATTCAGTTTTATAGCAGGATTTTCGATAGGACAACTAACCGTTGGTTTAACATTGATACCACTAGCTTTGGCAATTGGTTGTTCTTCAGGTTCGATAAAAACAAAAGTGGATTACTTATTGGCCGCAGGAGTTGGCTTTCTATTAGGAGTTATTGTTGTGATATTTGTTCATTTTTTAACGTTGAACCTAATAAAAAAAGACATCCTCTCTCTAGAAAGAGCAGATGTCTATTTAGCGCCTACTTTACTAAGGAAGCGGCATTGTCTTGTCTCTTGAGCCCAGTTTTGGCAGATTTCAGTTCAGCCCGGCTCCAAACGAAAGTAAGCACGAACGCGACGACACCGATCAAACCGGCGAAATAAAAGCCGCTTCTCAGCCCGCCCCATTCATTAATCCATCCCGCCAGGAAAGGTCCGGCGAACATCCCGACGGCATACACGGCCTGATAGAATCCCATCGCGGTCGCCTGCTTCTGCGGATGAATCTTTTGAATCGCAAGCGTCAGCATGAGGGGGAAATAAATGCCCTGGAAGAAGCCGTTCAGCATTTGTGTGATCACAAGGCCGGAAAAGCTGCTCACCATGGATATGGCTGTAGTACAGGCCGCACTGAATAGAAAAGCGATCAGCACCAGGTTCCACGAGCCGAATTTCGGTGCCAGCCATCTTCCCGAAATGTAGTTGCTGAAGGCATGCGGCACCATGAATGCGAAGACCAGCACGGTCAGATCGAGCTGGCTTGCCCCCAAAGCCAAAGCATGTGAAGGCGTGAAGCCAAACATCGTAATAAACAAAATGCTGTGGGCTAATATAGAGAGCACAGATACTTTAAGTAGCAGCGGCTCCTTCATGACCTGAACAAGATCCTTCAGCTCAATCGGTTTGCGAGATACTGCATGTTTCGGTTCAAAAATGAAGAAGCTCGCCAATAAGCCAGCCGCGCCGATTATGCTGCCAAGCCAAAAGGTAGAGTTCCAACCCCATTCCTTCACCAAATAACCGCTGACGCTCATTCCGATCAATTGACCGCTTGCTGTCAATAAGCTGATCAGGCTCATGGCTCTCGTGGCCTGCTCTTGGCTGAAGTAGCTGGCGTACAGTACGGTGAACGCAGCCCAAGTCGAAGCCCCGATCCCGGAAATAAGACGTCCGGTCAAGATCCATCCGAGATGTCCGCCAAGCGCGAAGCACAGACAGCTTATCGTCGTCCCGATCATTCCAATCATAATAAAGGGCTTCCGCACCTTCATTCTGTCCGAGGTAATACCTAGAGGAAGCCTAAGTATAATTTGAACGAAGCCATAGCTCCCGAGTACTAATCCGGCGAAGCTGTAAGTTGCCCCCATATGGTCCAAATACGGCGACAAAATAGGAATATACGTATACAGGGAAGCCCAGTAAAACAAGGTCACCAGAATAAAGATGAAATGATGCCTTCGGGACGGAATAGCTTGCTTTTCATTCATGTTGATGTCTCCTTGAGATTTGCTATCCACACTATAGTACGGTTTAGGCCGATTGTAAATCCTTCTTTCCCTGACTGCGAAAAACGCCGGCTCCCTTAGGGACACCGGCTTCATACAGACATGACTTACAGGCTCATCTCCAGGATGGATCGTACATCCGATTCGTGCAGCGCCTTGAAAGAGCCGACAGGACCGAAACGAACGGTTTCTTTGGCCATCCGGTCCAGCTCCTTGGCGTCGATGTTCAGCTCGCTTAGACGGCTGGGAGCCCCGATTCTGGTGAAATAATCGCGTGTTGCCTGAATCCCTTCGAGTGCGATCTGCTCATCGGATTTGCCCGCAGGATCGACCTGCCACACCCGAACGGCAAATTGAACAAATCGGTCCAGCCTCTCTTTGTAGACGTATTTCATCCAGTTCGGGAACAATACCGACAGCCCTTCAGCATGGGCTATATCATATATCGCACTGACCTCATGCTCAATCATATGGGTTGCCCAGTCATTTTCCATGCCAACACTGATCATCCCCCCATTCAGAGCATACGTGCCGCAAAGCATCAGATTCGCTCTGGCTTCTTCATGTTCCGGGTTATGAAGAGCTTTTTCTCCATTTTCGATAACGGTTTGAAGAATAGATTCACAGAAGCGTTCCTGAAGAGGCGTATTCGTCGTCCGGCTGAAATATTGCTCGAATACGTGAGACATCATATCGACAATACCGTTCACAGTCTGATTGCGAGGAACGGTATAAGTAAGAGCGGGGTCCAATATACTGAAAGCCGGATAGCAATGAATACTTCCAATCGCTTTCTTCAGCTGATCCTCCCAGTTGGTAATTACAGCGCTTCCGTTCATCTCTGAGCCCGTTGCCGATAAAGTAAGTACCGTCCCCAAAGGAAGAGCGGAATGGATGTCTGCCTTCCGCATGAAAAAATCCCAGATATCCCCTTCATAAGGTACACCGACTGCGATCGCTTTTGCGGCATCGAGCACACTCCCTCCGCCTACCGCAAGAATAAACGGAATGCTGTATTCCCGGCATATAGAGATACCTTTTCTAACCGTGCTTACACGCGGATTCGGTTCCACGCCCGGAAGCTCGTGCACCTCAACGTTTGCTTGCTGAAGCAGACGCATAATCCGGTCGTACAAACCGGTCGTTTTGATGCTTCCGCCGCCATAGACGAGCAGCACTTTACTGCCGTATTGCGATACGGCACTGCCTAGTTGGTCGAGCATCCCGCTGCCGAACATGATGCGGGTCGGGTTGTGGAATTGAAACGGATTCATAGTTGTTATCCTCCTTCAAAGGGGATGCTTCCCCTTGGATTATGGTAGTAGTGCTGAAGAATCTCCCCTCATTATAGCTTTGTGAACCAGCATTGAAAATGACTGACCTGAACCACTCTAACTATCCTTGCCGTAAGCTGCTTCCCCTATGGTCACCTATAGAAACAGCCACCAAGCCTTTTCCATGGCCTGATGGCTTGCTCCTGCTCCACTCCACTATTGTCTGATAATTGGAATATCTCTTTTGATTGCCGCATATTGGCGAGCCCTCAGTCTGGTTTTACGGCGTTCGATAGTCCGGCTACCCATACAATTAGTTCATTTCAATCGTTCTATTAACCCGTAATAGCGCTCTTGACCTGTTCCCATAATCCGAAGCCGGCTTGTCCCATAGGAACGACAAACGCTTTCCACGCGAGGACGAAGGTCAACGTAATGCACAGGCTTTCCACTAGAAAGCCGCTGAATTTCCCGGTACTCATAAGAGGAACAACCAGCTTCCACTTGGACGGCGGGAACGGATGAATCCCCTGCTTCGTAAGCACATCGCATACCAGATGAAGCGAGTAAGATAGAGCGCCAGCAATCCATAATGTAACGCCAAGCACAATCGATGCATAATAAAGCAGACCTCCCCACATCAGAATCCCGTAGATGGAGTGGGTTAATCCCCTGTGCGGAAGAATGGCGCATATCATCAGCAGAGCTCCGACTGTTCCTAGCCAAGGTCCTGCAAAAGCGCCCAGATACAGCAGCAGCCCTCCCAAAAGAATCATAAGCAGCTGGCGAAACGCCCGCTGATTCACAAGACACATGATCAATAACAAGGCGCCGGCAGCATAGCTGTACGGAGTAAGAAACGATTCCCAGTAAGCATAGATCATAAATCCGATACTAGCCAGCGCGAACAGCCATCTTAGTTTGGTCAGCAGCCCTTTGGGCAATGTTTTTTGCAGCAGCAGACTGTTAGGTTCGTCTATATCGGGCAGCAGCGAGCTGACTATCGATACGGCAGCTGCAGGGATCGTAACGCCTTGACCGGTCATTTGCAGGATCGATAAGGTCACCCCAGTACTAACTATCAAGTGGGTTCTTCCCGTCATAACTTAATAAACTCCTTTGTCCGCCTCATGAAGTATAGCAGGATGTATTGTTATATTGTACCATAAAAACGACACTAAGGCGAACAAACGTACGCTTTCACCTATAAAAAAAGAAGCCCTTCTTAATAAGGACTTCTTTGGTGTGAATCTGTGCTGCACCTGAGTTAGTTCGCTGCCTGCGTCTTCTTCGCTGTGAGCATCTTGGCATCCTTCCAGTTCCCCCACACGTAGTACCAGATCGAGAGTATAATACCGATCGTAAATCCGATAGGGAAGCTCCACCAGATGGCATCCAGGCCGTATTTTCCGCTCAAAAAGTACGAAATAGGAATCCGAATACACCATAAGGCCAGGAACGTGGTTAACAACGGCACCATAACCGCCCCGGTTGCCCGAACGACCCCGGACACGACAAATGTAATGCCGAACAGAATAAAGCCCCACAGGGTGATGAGGTTAATACGCATCCCGATGTCGATCGCTTCCTGGTCATTCAGGAAAAGACCGAGCGCCTGCTTATTGAACAGGTAGATCAGACCGACCAATACGCCGGTCATGACGAAATTGATTATAATCCCCATCATCGTCGTTTTATGGACGCGATCCCACTTACCCGCTCCCACATTTTGTGCCGCCAGTGTCGAGACCGCTCCGCCTATAGCCATGGCCGGCATCTGAACGTAGCTCGATAGCTGCATCGCCGCGCCAAAAGCCGCCGTAGCCACGGAGCCATAACCGTTAACCAGGTTAATTACCGCGATAGCGCTTGTTGACACGATCAGCATTTGCAGCCCCATCGGCACGCCTTTTTTTACAAGCGATCCGATAATTTGACCGTCAAATCTCAGATAAGGCAAATCCTCGCGTGTGATTCTTAAATAATGCTTTTTACGATAGAGGAATATGATAAGACACACCAGGCTGGCAAACTGTGCGATGACCGTCGCGACGGCAGAGCCGGATATTCCTAAAGCCGGGACGGGTCCCCAGCCGAAAATGAACAGCGGATTCAACACGATATCCAGGAACGTGGAGATTAATAGAAAATAAAACGGCGTTCTTGCGTCTCCCGCTCCGCGCATGATCATCATGATAAAGTTGTACACGTACATAAACGGCAAGCCGATGAAAATAATACGTAAATACGAAATGGCAAAATCCATAGCGTCAGGCGGTGTATTCATCCCGCGCAGGATGGCCGGGGAAAACACCAAGCCAATGGCGGTTATTACCAATGACAATAATAGAAAGAACAAGGCGCTTGTGCCGACTACCCTTTTAGCCTGCGTTTCATCCTGCGCTCCTACACTCTGTCCGATCAGGATCGTAGAAGCCATTCCGATACCAAACACCAGGCTCAGCAGAAAAAACATAATATTGTTTGCATTGGATGTAGCGGCGAAGGCGCTCTCACCCAAATAGTTGCCAACCCATATGGAATTGATCGTTCCGTTCAGCGATTGAAGAACGTTCCCCATTAGCAAGGGCAGCGAAAATAAAAACAGCTTTTTTCCAATAGATCCTTCCGTTAGCGATGAGTCCATCTGATAGGCCATAGTTCACTCTCCCAGCGCAAAGGGCAGCCATTAGCTGCCCTAAACTTCTTTTACAGACAAATTATTTACCAATAAAAATAATTATATCCAATCGAACACCTCACGTAAAGTCCAAGTATATAGGATGATCTATGACATCGAATGTGACAAAAATTTTAAAAAACCGATTCCAAACGACACTTTCTTCTGATACTATAGTGAAAGTGTTTTTAGATCCGAAATTATTCTATCTCAAGGAGTGTCGTTATGCTGCAACGTGAAATTCAAGTTGACGAACGTCCGCCGCTGCTACAGAGCATCCCTCTGAGCTTACAGCATTTGTTTGCGATGTTCGGCTCCAATGTCCTGGTGCCTTTATTGTTCAAGGTAGACCCGGCAACCATCCTTCTGATGAACGGTATTGGAACCCTGCTCTACCTGCTCCTGTGCAAGGGCAGAATTCCCGCCTTCCTCGGGTCCAGCTTCGCCTTCCTGTCCCCGGTCTTCGTTGTCCTGTCAAGCCAGTCCTATGGTGCGGCGCTTGGCGGCTTCATCGTAACCGGTATCATCTTCATCCTGATCTCGTTGCTGATCAAATTTATAGGCACCGGCTGGCTCGATGTCGTCTTTCCTCCGGCAGCCATGGGAGCTATCGTTGCGGTTATCGGTCTGGAGCTGGTGCCTACGGCAGCCGGAATGGCCGGTTACATCAAGCCTGCCGACGCACCGGCAGATTGGAGCTTCGATCCGAATGCGATTCTGATCGCAACGGTAACATTGCTGATTACGATCATAGGCAACGTCATGTTCCGCGGCTTTCTTAAGATCATTCCAATTCTCGTTGGAATCATATGCGGTTATATCGTAGCCTATTTCCTAGGTTATGTGAAGTTCGATGCGGTGGCTCAAGCATCCCTGTTATCCTGGCCTACTTATTACAAGCCGGAATTCAGCCCAAGCGCTATTGCCATCATCGCTCCTGCCGCTCTGGTCGTAGTCGCCGAGCATATCGGCCACCTGATTGTAACAAGCAATATCGTCGGTAAAGATTTGTCCAAAGAGCCCGGGTTGTTCCGCTCTTTGCTCGGCAACGGAATTTCGACCGTCATATCCGGCTTCGCAGGCTCTACTCCCAACACTACATATGGCGAAAATATCGGCGTTATGGCCTTAACCCGTGTATACTCCACTTGGGTTATCGGGGGAGCGGCCGTCCTTGCCATCCTGCTCTCGTTCTGCGGAAAGCTGGCAGCCTTGATTACTACAATCCCAACTCCCGTTATGGGAGGCGTATCCCTGCTGCTGTTCGGAGTTATCGCGGCTTCGGGGATCCGGATGCTGGTCGAGACCAAGGTCGACTATTCCAAAGCGACCAACCTGATTTTGACGACCATTGTACTGGTTATCGGAATCAGCGGGGCTACGGTGACTATTGGCAGCTTCGCGCTCAAAGGAATGGCGCTCGCTACCATTATTGCTATCCTGCTCAGCTTGTTCTTCAAGCTGATTGAAACCTTAAAGCTTTCCAATGAATAAGACTCACATCAGGCTCTCGTAGAAATAACGGCTTTGCTCTATAAAAAGACATGCCCTAAAGCATCATTGCGGTGCTAAGAGCATGTCTTTTGATTATTTTCCGGTAGTTATGCGTTATCCGTTTTTCTCCAATATGGAGAATACTATCGTCTCGCCATCGCTTTCAACATGCACCTCAACAGCATAGGCTCCGACCTGTACAGTATGCGTTTCCACAGCCTGACCTAGAACTACCTGATTATAGACCTGCAGGAACAAATCATCGAATGCCATCGCATCGAATGAGAACAAGTAATTCGTGAACGTCTTGATCGCTTCCTGATTCCTTGCCAGCATCCCCTCTTGCACATGCACCGTGACACCGTAGGTTTTATACTCCGGCTCCAGCCACAAGGATACCTCTTCACCCGATACGGCAGAGGCGCTGGATTTACTCAAGTCCTTCGCTTTCGCTTCCGCATCCTTATACAGCTTGAGCGTCGTCTCCTCCAGATCATAATTCGTTCCCCGGCGTTTTGCTGCTTCCTGCAGCACATCATAAGCCTTCAGCATTTTCTGATCGGGAAAAATCAGCTTCTTGTAGCTTCCGTCTTTGGCAGGAACGATCTTCTCCAATGAGTTATCCGCCGTCTTCACGCTGATACGCTTATCCTTATGTACAATTCTTTCCAATATGGTCAGTGCTTCCGCCCGCGTCACCTCCCGGCCGATTCCGAAATACCCGTTCGGATAACCTTCCATGATTCCTTTCGCATAGGCTTCGGCAACAAACCTCTGCTCCCGCGGCTTCGCGCTCTGAAGGTCCCCCATGACAGCCGCTGCCGCCATGCTGTACTGTTCATTTTCCAAATACTCGGTTTCCTTCGCCGTATAGTAAATGACCTCGGCAACCTGCTCACGCTTCAGCTTTGCTTTGAAATCCGGAAATTGGCTTTTGCTTATAAACTGCAAATCGCTGGCCAAATCGATGTAAGGCTTCGCCCAATAGCCTACCGTATTCGGTTTAAAATCAAAGTTCCGGTAATCCTGCTGCAAAATGTTGCGGTTCCCTGCACTTAATGACTGTGTGAACTCATTTGTCCATTTGCGTTCCCCATTCGGATACACCTGGGTGTACGACAGCAGCAGCATTTTAATAAACTGATCTGCTGTTACCGGATCATTCGGCCGGAAGGTCCCATCAGGAAATCCGTCCAATATTCCTTCATCTACCAATCGCGTAATCGTTTGTTCCGCCCAATGCCCCTTCACATCTTGAAAAAGCGGTTTTTCAACCGGCTGACCCCACGCAGTTCCAGATAAGCCCGTAAATAAGGCCATCGAGACTGCCATCCAACGCAACATCTTCATCCTGCTTATGCCCACTCCTCTTTGTCGGTGTCGAAATTTGTTGTTTCGTGTTGATACCAAACCATCTTTAAGAATAAAGGCAAATCTGTGAAATGGGTATTCACCAACAATCCTAAAATCAAATGGATGAAGTTATGGCGAACATTAGTTCGAAAGTCTTTCCGTCCGTGTAAAAAGTCTCAAAAATCGCTTCCATTCCCTGTTAAAAAACCTTTGCTTTAAAGCCCATAAGCCAAAATAACCATATTTTTAAACCTTTTTACCTCTTTATCCGCTTCATCAAAACTCTACACGGAGCTTACATTCTTCGAACATTCAAGCATTAGGCTAAAACAAGAAGTCTTGCCGACCATGACTTGTACGCAAGTCAACTGTTCAGCAAGTAACAAAGGATAAGGAGAAAGCGGCAGGAAGGTGCCTAGCGCGGAACAAAACGTTTCTTTCTGCAAATACTACGGGTAATTAAGGCAGAGGAGGCAGACCTATGAAGAAAAGGACATTGTACGTCACGTTAATCATTGGTATCCTGTTGTCGTCCCCGCAAGCCGCATCACAGGCTGAAGAAAAGCCGATCCTGTCTTTTTCCGTACTTAGCGATATTCACATCCAATCGTGGGATATCCGAGCGCAGGACAAATTCAAAGCGGCATTAACCGACCTGCACCGTATTAATCCGGAGGAAGATGCGCTGATCTTGAACGGCGATTTAACCGATGGCCGGCAGGAGGATTATGATAAGTTGCAGGAGCTGCTTAGCCGCTCACCGCACCCGGACGCGGTTTACTCAACTATGGGGAATCATGAATATTACCAGGCTTGGCATGGAGCAGAGGGGCAATGGAGCGAAGCAGGCTTTCCCAACGGGGAGACGGAAAAGGCTTCTATCGAGCGTTTTTTAAGGTTTAACGGGGAGCAAGCTGTGTATTACAAAAAGCGTTTGAAGGGTTATTCTTTCATTGTCCTCGGTTCCGAGCAGTACCGGCAATCGGACAGCGAGAATCGCGAGGATGCTTATTTATCCCCTGGGCAGCTGGATTGGCTGCAGACGGCGCTGCAGAAGGAGGCCTCGAATCACCAGCCGATCTTTGTCTTCCTACACCAACCCCTGCCGAATACCGTCTCCGGAACCACCGGCTGCTGCGTCAATAACAGAGCCGTGATCCAGCACGAGCAATTAAAAAAGATATTGGCCAAATACCCTCAGGTCATTCTGTTCACGGGACATACTCATTGGGAATTGAAGCTACCTGATACCTTGGTGAAAAACCGGTTTGTCATGGTCAACTCTTCTTCCGTAGAACAACCATGGACCGGTGATGCCAGCGGGGCCGAAAAACCATTGGAGCCCGAAGCCAGCGAAGGCTTGTACATAGAAGTCAGAAAAGATTCAGTGACGATCAGAGGCCGCGACTTCTATAAGCAGCGCTGGATTCCTGAGGCCCAATTTGTTATAAAGATTCGTTAGGAATCATGTCGCGGCATTCCAATAATGTTAGACTACCGCACTAAGACCGCTGTATTGAGAGATAGCCAGCAGCAGATCATGATGAATGGGAAGAATGAATTGCGCCGATCCGAGTGGAAAGATGCCGCTGCGATTGTGCAGAATCGCTTGTTGAGCATGAATTTTGTAATGAGGCATGCCTGCTGACATGTTCATCAATTCACTTCCTTGATTGCGGCGGTTTTTGAACGTGATAGCTTTCAATTCGGCTATGTCAAAAGGGACGATACTGACGATATCTTCGAGCTTGATGTGATAGTTGACATGCGGCTTCTGGTAGACCAATTCCTTCGTGGATACGGTAATACCGAAGTCTCTTTTTTTATGAACCAGCTTTAAATCCCCATCTATGGACTTGATGTGAATAAATGAATCATTCATAAGTATTCCCTCCTTAGACTATTAGACAGTGGAATCATCCTCTTCTGCCGGGCAGTTCAGGCGAGAGCATAAAAATAAGCTTTCAAGAAGCATACCACAATCCTCCCTAATGTTCCATGCTTGCTGACTAAGAACATCCGTTCTTTTCTTTCTCCGGATTTCTGCTATGATAGAAGATAACGATACCGGAAGCGAAAGAAAGGATTTATTCCATGAGCCTACAATTGACAAGCAAAGTCATCAAGCAGTTGTGCGGCCAGCTGGCTTACGACAAAGGAGATGTCTATTATCAGGCAGGTAAGGCCTCTTTGTTCCATTACGATCCCTGGACGGCCCTCTTCGAAATCAAGGTAGCCGAGGACAAAAAGAACCTGCTGCATTGTACGGTACAATTCGATCGCCGCGGCAATGTTCTGGCAAAATGTACTTGTCCCACACTGAAGTCCTATGACAAATATTGTAAGCATATCGCCGCAGCCTTGCTGTACATTCAAGCAGCCCGCCATGACGGTACGGTTAATCTTGAGCCCCAGGAGACTTCGTCCGAGTCTGAAGAGCTTCCAAGTGTTGCGGATACCGGTTCAGCAGCGGCAGACGCACATATCGTGGGAGACATGCTGGGCTTGTTCGCCGTGAAGCCGCTTCGAACCGTTCGAGCAAAGTCCCTTCTGGATGAGAGGGCGCCGCTTCAAGTGGAGATCCTATGCAAGCCCTTCGCCTATGGCTACCACAAGTATATGTTCGGCATCGAAATAAGGCTGGGACCCAAACGGTTATATATCGTTCAGCATATAAGGGATTTTCTTGACCGGCTTGAACGCGGGGAATCCGCGACATTTTCCCCGCAATTCACATATGATCCGAAGCTGCACAGCTTTCAACAGGAGCACGATGCGCTGTTTCGGCAATTGATCAAGATCCATCGGCATGAGAGCATGTATCGGGAAACAGCCGGCCGGACACCCGGAACCGTTCCGCATCAGTCTAACGATCGTCTGCTCCCGATCCCGCCTTTTTTCTGGGGGGCGCTCCTCCCTCTGCTCTCTTCCGCTCCATCAGTCAAGCTTGATATGGGCGGCCGCCTGCTTGACGGGCTTCAGCTTAGCAGCGAGCCTCTGCCGGTTAGCTTTGAATTCGATCGTTCATCGACGGATTACGTGTTATCCGTTAAAGGCTTGGATCGATTAATGGTCATGGAAGCTTATGAAGTCGTGTTGTCAGAAGGAAAGCTGATCCAGCTGAAGGAGGATTCCTGCAAAAGGCTGTCGCAGCTGAAGCAGATGCTGGAGTCTTCTCAGAAGCAGACGATCC
Organism: Paenibacillus vulneris; assembly: GCF_039543185.1. Classification (NCBI taxonomy): domain Bacteria; kingdom Bacillati; phylum Bacillota; class Bacilli; order Caryophanales; family Paenibacillaceae; genus Paenibacillus; species Paenibacillus vulneris. The sequence continues at coordinate 178,387 of NZ_BAABJG010000055.1, forward strand.
TCATTCAAGCCGAACAAATCGAATCCTTTATGGAAACCGTCATTCCTGGCCTCATGAAGCTCGGCTCCGTCCATATTTCGAAGGCGGTAACGGAGCGCATTACACAGATGCCTTTACAGGCCAAGCTGTATCTGGATCGAGTCCGTGACCGGCTCCTGGCCGGACTGGAATTTCATTATGGCGAAATCGTCATCAATCCTTTGGAGTCACATCGCCCTCATGGGGGGACGGACCATATCCTTTTGCGCGACGGGGAACAAGAACGACGCATTCTGGAGCTGATGGACCAGAGTGCCTTCGTCAAGACGGAAAGTGGCTATTTCATGGAGGACGAGGAAGGCGAATACGATTTTCTGTACCATATCGTTCCCGAGCTGGAAAAGCTCGTCAAGGTGTACGCAACCTCCGCCGTGAAAGTCAGACTTCTCCTTACGAATCCTCCACCGAAAATCATGGTGGATGTGGATGAGCGTACAGATTGGCTGGAATTCAAATTCGATATTCAGGGCATTCCTGAGTCGGAAATCCGCTCACTGATACAGTCTCTGGAGGAGAAGCGCAGGTACTACAGACTGCCGAACGGCGCCTTGATGCCTCTGGAAAGCGAAGAGTTCCAAGCGATCGTAAACTTCATGAACGAAGTCGGTTTACGCCAAAATGATCTTAAGGGAACGGCCTTCCAGCTGCCTGTCACCCGTGCGCTTCATTTGACCGATTCCCACACCCGCAATCATTCGATTCAGCTGGGCAAATCATTCCGAAGACTTCTGGAGAATCTGCGCAATCCGGACCATCTTGAGTTTCCCGTTCCGGATAATCTGGATTCAGTACTGCGGGATTACCAGAAGTACGGGTATCAGTGGTTGAAGACGCTAGCCCATTACCGCTTCGGTGGTATTTTGGCTGACGACATGGGACTTGGTAAGACGCTGCAAAGCATATCTTTCCTGGTATCCGTGCTCCCGGAAATCCGAAGCCAGAAGGTGCCCGCCATCATTGTTTCCCCGGCCTCGCTGACCTATAACTGGCTTCATGAGCTGAACAAGTTTGCTCCTGAGCTCCGGGCCCTTGTTGTGGACGGCACTCGGGCAGAGCGAAGCCGTATGGTAAAAGCCGCATATCAGTATGATGTGATCATCACATCCTATCCGCTGCTGCGAAGGGACCTGTCCATGTATGTGGAGCCGTCGTTTCATACGCTGATCCTCGATGAGGCTCAGGTATTCAAGAATCATACAACCCAGACTGCACAAGCCGTAAAAGAGCTCCGGGCCCAATATCGGTTTGCTCTTACCGGGACACCGATAGAAAACCGCTTGGAAGAGCTTTGGTCCATCTTCGACGCTGTCTTCCCCGGCTTGTTCGCCAGCCGTAGAGCATTCAGCGAGCTAACCCGGGACCAAGTGGCCCGCCGCGTCAGACCTTTTCTGCTGCGCAGGTTAAAGACGGATGTCCTCCGGGAGCTGCCGGAGAAAATCGAGTCGTTGCAAGCCTCCGAGCTGCTGCCGGATCAGAAGAAGCTGTATGCAGCCTATTTGGCCAAGCTTCGGCAGGAAACGTTGAAGCACCTGGACGAGGACACCTTCCAGCAAAACCGGATCAAAATACTCGCCGGATTGACGCGCCTTCGCCAAATATGCTGCCATCCCGCTCTCTTCGTCGAAGATTATGCAGGCAGCTCCGCCAAACTCGAGCAGCTTCTCGATATCGTGGAGGAATGCCGCGGCGCCGGAAAGCGAATGCTCATTTTCTCTCAATTCACAGAAATGCTGAAGTTCATAGGCAAGGAGCTCGGGTATCAGGGGATTCGCTATTTTTATCTGGACGGTGACACGCCTACCCGCGAACGTGTAGAGCTGTGTAATCGATTTAATGACGGTGAGAGGGATTTGTTCCTGATTTCCATGAAAGCGGGAGGTACGGGTCTCAACTTAACCGGAGCAGATACGGTCGTGCTGTATGATTTATGGTGGAATCCCGCTGTCGAGCAGCAAGCGGCAGACCGTGCCCACCGTCTCGGTCAGAAGAGCGTTGTGCAAGTCATTCGTCTCGTCAGCCGAGGAACCGTGGAAGATAAAATGTACGAGCTTCAGCAACGAAAGAAGCATCTGATCGATGAGATTATCCAGCCTGGTGAGGGATCCTTATCCTCCTTATCCGAGCAGGATATCCGCGAAATCCTAATGATAACTTAGCCCCACAAAGATGATCATACAAAGAAGCCTTGCCTAAAGGGGCCATCCCTATAGGTCAAGGCTTCCTTAATATGCCTAGATCAAAGATTCCGCGCCATCAATGAACAGCTCTGTACCCGTAATATGGCTTGATGCGTTCGATGCCAGGAAGGTGACCAGATCTCCGACCTGTTCCGGCTGCCCTGGAGCATGCTCCAGAGGCTGGTTTCCTTCCGGATATTTCACGGGGATTTTGATTTTTTGCAAATCCGGCGTCGGATGCGTGCTTTCACTGATATGTGTCTGGATAGAACCCGGACAAATGACATTGACTCTTATCTTGTAGCGGGCCAGCTCCAGCGCAGCCATTTTGGCAAATGCCATTTGCCCCGCTTTGGATGTGCTGTAAGCGGACATACCGAAGTTGGAGAAGACACGGTTTCCGTTAATGGAGCTCGTGACTATAATGCTGCCTCCCTGCTCTTTCATGTAAGGAATCGCGTATTTTACAGTGAGGAAGGTACCTTTCAGATTCGTCGTAAGCGTATGATCCCACTCATCCGGATTCATCGTTTCAATCGGCGCAAGCACGCCGTTAATACCGGCATTGGCAAATACGATATCGACTTTTCCCCATTTCTTGGCGACCGATTCTATCGCTTCCCTCACTCGATCCGGATCAGACACGTCGACATCGGCAGTAAGAGCTTCGGCATTCAAAGCTTCGATTTCGCTCTTGACCTGCTCCGTACGGCTATCCTTCAGATCCAGCAGCCCTACCTTAACCCCTTGCGCTGCCAGCGCCAGCGCCGTCGCTCTCCCGATACCCGAGCCTGCGCCTGTGACAACAGCTACCTTATCCTTTAGCTCTGGGTACATCGCCTTCGGTTTTTGAATCGTTTGCGTATTCATCTCTCTGCACCTCAATTCTTCGTAGTTAACTGACTTCCAAAGACAAGCTTATTTTGCCATGTTTCACAACAATTATGAGGTTCTCGAAACCGGAGCGAGTTTATGCTACAATACTTGAGTTGCAAGAACTCGTTCGTTTCTTTTTACCCTGATTGAAAGCTTCAGAAACCGGAAAATGAGGCCCAGAAATCAGCTTATGGATAACGCACACATTTTAAGGGGGATCTACTATTCATGCTTATCATCGGTATCGCAGGAGGGACAGGGTCAGGTAAAACTACCGTCGCCCGGTCGGTTATCGACAACCTTGGCAGCAGCCAGGTTACCTTTATATCGCAAGACAATTATTATTGTGATCACAGCCATCTGAGCTTTTCTGAACGGGAGGCCATCAATTACGATCATCCGCTGGCGTTTGATAATGTATTGCTGTTAGAGCATCTGAAGCAGCTCAAGCAAAATCAACGGGTTTCATCCCCGACATATGATTTTTCTACTCATTCCCGCTCAAATATAACCAAAGAGCTTCAGCCTAATCCCATTGTCATTATCGAAGGTCTTCATGTATTATCCGATGAGCAGCTCCGGACGATTCTGGACATCAAAGTATTCGTCGATACGGACCCGGACGTACGCATTTTGCGAAGAGTGCTCCGAGATATTCAAGAGCGCGGCCGGACAATCCAATCGGTGTACGATCAATATTTGACAACGGTCAAGCCTATGCATGAAGCATTTATTGAACCGTCCAAAAAATATGCCGACATCATTATTCCCGAGGGCGGTCATAACGAAGTCGGCATCCAGCTGCTTACCATTCTTACGGAGAAATACTTACAGTCATCTTCTGTGTTTCCTCATTGAATAAGAGGATGAGGCGCGGATCATTCTTCAGCTTCACATTGCACAGCTTTAGATCATGATCCGATAGCTCCATCAGCTGCCAATCCCCGGTTTCGAGCACACCCTGGGAACGTAAAAAATCACTGTAAGCAGCTCGGGCTTCCTCCTCATCATCCCAAAACTTGGTACCGTAGTACGCCAATTCATATGAATTGATTAGGGTGCAGGTAAAGATTTGAGACGTTTTATCGTGCTTCAATACGAACGGCAACGGGATGTCCTCCTCATAATTTATAAGGCTTTACATAGAAAAGGCACGATCTCCATCGGAGATGGTGCCTTTTTCGCGCTTGGAGCAGATAACTTATAGATAAGGGCTTTCATGCTTCGCCTTCAGCATGTTCCAGCGGCGTTCGACTTCATCCTCGAACAGCTTGTAGGACTCTTCATACTCCGGCTTGGTCATATGCTTCGTCTTGCCCATCGTTTTCAACCAGTCGGATAACGGGATCTTCTTGCTCTTCTCCTCCGGATTGTAGGTGATATTCGTGACTCCGTGTTCCACCTCGTATAACGGGAAGAAACAGGAGTCCACCGCGGCGCCGACAATGTTGGAGCCTTGCTGATCCTCGGAGAGCCAGTTCAACGGACAGGCGATAAGGATTTTGCCGTATACCAAACCTTCATTTTGCGCGTACCATTGGGCTTTGGCCGCCTTGCGGACAAGGTCCTGCGGGAAGGCTTCGGAACCGGTAAACACATAAGGAATATGAGTCGCGGCCATAATTTGTGCCGTGTCCTTATGGTGGAATACTTTGCCGCCCTGCTTGGAGCCTACGTTGGACGTCGAGGTTCTATGGCCCATCGGCGTCGAGTAGGACAGCTGGGCTCCCGTGTTCATATAGCCCTCATTATCATATTCCAGAATGATCATCTTATGGTTCCGCAGCGCGGCTCCGATAGCAGGACCCATACCGATATCCATCCCGCCGTCTCCTGTAATCATAACAAAGGTGAAGTCGTCCTTCAGATTGAGCTCATCAAGCTCTCCCCTGCGCTTGCGCTCCCAGAACATCTCGACGACGCCGGATAACGTAGCCGCGCCGTTCTGGAACAGATTGTGAATGTAAGTGGCCTTGTGCGCCGAATAAGGATAACCGGTCGTTACGACCATTGCGCAGCCCGTATGGAACAACGCTACGATATCCCCTTCAATGCCCTTGAAGAATAGCTCCAGGCCCGAGAAAATCCCGCATCCCGGACAGGCCCCGTGCCCTGGCGCAATCCGCTTAGGCTTCTTGGTCAAGGAACGGAGCGGCGGAATCCGCACATTCAGCTTGCCTGTAGCTTCGTCCGGAGTAACGGTGATAAGTCCTGTTTTCAGGTCCTCATATTTCATCGGATTCAAGACCCGCTTCGGCGCTTTAGCCGGATCGCCAGGGGTATGCCCGTAGTAATCAAACGGCACCTCTACCTTGCCTTTTTCCACGGCTTCTATAGCAAACCGGAACAGATTATGGCCATCCTCCGCATAAAAATCTTTGCCGCCCAAGCCGTAGATGCGGCTTATAACCATCGTATCGCGGTTGCCGTGGGTAAACAACGCCGCCTTGATTTCGTTGACCATGTTGCCGCCATGACCGCCGTACGAGTCCGCCCTGTCGCCTACCGTGACCGCTTTAACGTTCTTCAACGCTTCGGCAATCGCCTTTTGCGGGAATGGACGAATCATATTCGGAGCGATGGATCCGGCTTTAATGCCTTGAGCTCGCAGCTGATCGACCACATCCTTAATGATTTCGGAAGCCGAGTTCATCAGGAAGACGGCCACCTCCGCATCCTCCATCCGGTACAAATCGAGAATAGGATAATCGCGTCCCGTCAGCACTGCATACTCTTGGCGAATCCGGTCATACACATGCTCCGCGTTGTACATTGCCACGGACTGCTGATAACAGTTGTTGATGTAATCCGGCTCATTCATGTATGGACCTACGGTAATCGGATGATCGCGATCCAGCGTATCGGCAAAGCCTGTAGGAGGTCTTTCTCCCACGAAGGCATGGACGTCCTCGCGATTGGCGAAGGTTTGTACCCGGCGTTTTTGGTGGGAAGTGAAATAACCGTCCGAAGCTACCAGCACCGGAAGACGGACTTCAGGGTCTTCCGCAAGCTTCAGTGCCATGATGTTCATATCATATACAGCCTGAGGATCGCGGCACATCAAGATAGGCCAGCCTGTGTTCAAAGCGTAGTACAAGTCGGAATGATCCCCGTGAATATCGAGGGGACCCGATACGGAACGGCATACGAGGTTCATGACCATCGGAAACCGGGTTCCGGACTGGACCGGCATTTGTTCGAGCATGTATAAATAGCCGTTGGCGCTTGTCGCATTAAACACGCGGCCGCCCGCAGTCGATGCACCGTAGCATACGCCTGCCGAGCCATGCTCTCCATCCGCCGGAATCAGCTTAATGTCATGCTGGCCGTTAGCTTTCATCAGATCCAGGAATTGCGCTACTTCTGTAGATGGTGAAATTGGAAAGTATCCCATGATGTGGTAATTGATTTGATGCGCTGCATAAGCGGCCATTTCGTTCCCTGACTCATATACAATACGCTGCTCCACTGTACCTTGAGAAACCTCTTTCTTAATCTCAATTGCCAACTGGAATTCCACCTTTCAGGTAAGCTGTTTACTTGATTGACAGAAAGCTCATCCGTTCACGGCCAGATCAAAACGATGCGGAACACGATGCTGATCGGCATAACCGTCCGTTTCCCTTGCGCTGGACAGCGCTTCGGTCGGGCACGCCTGTACACACTTCAGACAGCCTTTGCAGTATTGATAGTCGATGCCTTGCAAAAACATCTGCGGCCGCCCCTTCTTATCAGGCTGTTCGTCCCAGACGAAGCAAAAGTCCGGGCAGACCGTATCACAGGCAGCACAGTGTATGCATTTGTCATCGTGGAAGTGAGGCATCATTCCCGCGCGGGAAATGCTCAAATCCTTCAAAATGCTGTTGCCCGGGTTCGTCACAAGACCGCCCATCGGCTGTGTTTCGTAGCCCAGGACCGGCGTGTCCTGACGGACAAACGAAGGCATTTGTGCGCCTTCCGGCAGTTCGAAGGTTTGGAAGCGAACCTCGTTGTAACCCCTTTCAAACGTATTTAGAGCCGGTTGAACGGCTTGCGGGTATTTTTTCTCGAGAGACTTGCGGATTACGTTCTTCATTGTGTCCGGATTCAGGAATGGACAGAGCCGGAACAATGCACCTAACATCGCCATATTCACACGGTTCTTCTCTTCAATCGAAATGCCGATGGCGTCGATAACCGCAATGGTACCGCCCATCATTTTCAATTTCTCCTTGAGCTCTTCAGGCTCTTTGGCGGAATTGACAAGCACAAGGCTGTCCTCGTAGATCCCGCTTACGACATTTACCGTTTTGGATAATGATTCATGAAAGATCCCTACCACATGAGGTCGTTCCACTGGCGAAGTATCACGTATATTCGTATCGTTATCACAGAAGCGAATATGCGCTTTGACGGCAGAGCCTTTTTTCTCGGAACCGTAGGAGGAGAAGCTGACGCCGTTTAATCCGGCGCCTACCACTCCTGCTTCAGCCAGCATCTTTCCTGCCAGGTTGGCACCAAGTCCCCCTATGGATTCCAGACGAATTTCAAAAAAGCCAAGCTCGTTCTTTTTAGGTAACGTAACCATTGCATGACTCCTTTCGAGAATGGACTGCAGCAAGTAGTTTTCTAAATACTATTTATATTCTAAATAGATCGACAAATTCCTCTCTTGCCAAAAACTTTTTTCCAGTTATACCCGAAATAATCCATTTCCGTTCAATGGGATGTCCGTTTCCTTATCCGGAAGCAGCCCGTCATTCCTTCCGTTTACCGCTACATCGACAAGCCACTTCGTGAAATTGGCCACTTGCATAGTTTTCATTTCTTCCAGGGAGAAAAATCCGGCCCCGTCCACCTCAACACCATCGGCCTTCGGCTCTCCGTCTACATATTCCATTTCAAAAGCGATATACACATTATGAATATTGCGAGGCTGGTCGCGTAAGGCAACGATCCCCTTCACCTTCGTATGAACGCCGGTCTCCTCCAGAACCTCGCGCACAACCGTTTCCTCTATCGGCTCCAGCTGCTCGATATAGCCTCCCGGGTTCGTCCAATTTCCTTTGCCGGGCTCCTGCGCTCTGCGTACCAGAAGCACTTTATCATCCTTGATGACCAGCGCTCCTACACCGATGCTGTAATTCCCCCAATGAACCGCATTGCAATTCGTGCAAACCCGCCGATCGACACCGTCCAGCTGGCGCGTCTCCATAGGATGGCCGCAGGACGAGCAATAATTAACCGACATGTTCACACACCTCCTTTACTATGTATCGTACCTGTCTGAATGCAAATCTTAAGAAACAGTACTACTATAGCTCGTTTACTCCAAAAAGAAAACCCGGACACCGTACAAAATCGTACGTGAGTCCGGGTTATCGGGTCATTTTATTTCTTATCGGTTCCAGGTTCATCCGCCGAAGCGGCAGCCTTCTGTTCCAGCGTTGGGACGGACGGGGTGCCAGCACCTCGGTTCGTCAGGCCTTTGACCAGCTTCTCCAGGTCGATGCCGCTGACATTTTTCAACATCTCCGGCGCTGTTGCCATCAGCGAGGTCACATAGTTGCTGACTCTCGCTGCGCCTTCCCCATGCCCGGTATCTACAACCGTCAGCTTGTCGATGCCTTTAATAGGCTCCGCGACCTTGCCGGCAAGCTCCGGCAGCATCTTGACGATAATATCGAGCACCGCTGCTTCGCCGAACTTCTCGAACGCCTCAGCCAGCTTCTGCTTGGCTTCCGCTTCCGCAAGACCGCGCAGCCGGATAACCTCTGCTTCCGCCGTACCTTTGGCACGCTCCGCATCGGCAATAGCCAGACCTTCCAGCCGCTTCTGCTCGGCATTCGCCTTCGCTTCCGCTTCAATGCGATATTTCATCGCATCAGCTTCATGAATGCGTTTGGCTTTATCCGCTTCGGCCGCCTGCACGACGGCATACCGGTCAGCATCCGCCTTCTTCTTCACTTCCGCGTCATATTGCTTCTCGCGACGGAGAATTTCCTTTGCTTCGAGATCAATCTCCCGTTCCTTGCGGACGAGCTCGATCTTCATCTGCTCTTCGACCACGCTTTGCTTCGCGCGGGCTTCATGGATATGATAAGCCTGATCCGCTTCCGCACGGGCCGTATCCTGCTCCCGTTTGAACGAAGCGACCTTCAGCTCCTTATCCTTGGCCGCTTCCGCGATATTGGTATCTCGAAGAAGCTCGGCCTTCTGGCCTTCTTCCTCCGCTCTTGCCTTCTGAATACGCGCGTCGCGAAGCGCTTCGGCTTCAGCTATGTCCGCGTCCCTCTTGACCGCTGCAATCCGAGGTTTCCCCAAGGCATCCAGGTAGCCATGCTTATCGCGCAGATCCTTGATCGTGAACGAGACGATTTGCAAACCCATTTTTTTCAAATCCTTGGCCGCTACGCCTTGCACCTCTTGAGCGAATTTATCCCGGTTCCGGTATACCTCCTCCACCGTCATCGATCCGAGAATGGCACGCAGATGCCCTTCAAGCACCTCCTGCGCTTCGCCCTTCAACGCTTCCGTCGGTTTCCCCATAAACTGCTCGGCCGCTGTAGCGACGTCTTCTACAGAGCCTCCGATTTTAATAATAGCGACGCCGTCGGCCATAACAGGAACCCCCTGCTCCGTATATACCTCCGGCGTAGACACATCCAGCTTGTGTGACAGCAGCGACAAAAACTGCGATTGCTGGAATATCGGCAAAATAAATGCGCCGCCTCCCCGGACAATTTTAATTTTACGCCCGGAGTCATCCGTCATCACGTTCTTGCTTCCAAGGAACGAACCCGTGACAATCATAGCTTCGTCCGGGCTTACCGTCTTGTAGCGGGCCCAGAACGCAAGACCGAGGACAATAATGACACCCACTACAATGGCAGGTATAACTAAAGGTTCTGGCATACGACATTTCTCCTTTATTCCAATTTATCTAAACGGGCTACGAGCAGTGTACCGTCCTTGACTTCTACGGTAACTACTTTCGTGCCTGTCTGGATTTCTTCCCCCTCATAGCTGGCGGCAATCTGGTTCGTGTTGCCCGCTCCCATACGAAGCATCACTTCTCCATATCCGACAGAAGGAATGGTGACGGATACCTCCGCAATTTTGCCGACGGTATCCTGAATGGAAAAGGCGACGGAATTTTCGCTGTTTTTCATCGGCTTAACATACAGAAAGTAAATGAGCACAGACAGTAGGACTGCACATACGGCGGAGCCTGCCAGCACCGCAGCCGTGCCCCAAACCGTGTACTTGGTCAGCAATATGCCGGCTCCTCCCCATACGGTGAGCCCACTAAAAATAACCATCGGTTGAAATGCATGCATATGGTGTGCCGACATGAAATCAAAGATCCCATCCAAAGCGCTTCCAAGCAAATCGCCAAGTACGACAGTAATGAGCGCAAACAGCACTCCGGTGATGAGAAACCCCCAATATATGGAAAGCATGAGCATCCCCCTATTCGACATTTAGGTTAGCTTCATAAATTAATACGCTCTTAAGACAGGAAAAGTTTCAAATCATTTCCTTTTTTCTTTAAGCTCCTGCCACAGCTCGATAAAATGCTTTGCCCCCTGGGACAAATAATGATCCTTCAGCCATATAAAGCCCGATGAAGCGGTCCACGTCTCGTCCGCGATCCGGCAGATCCGGATGTCACTCCTTCTGTGCAGCCGCAGAACCGCTTCGGGTAGAAGCGCACTACCGAAGCCGGAAGCGACCAGCTCGAGCAGCATGGCAATATCCGAGCATTCACATAAGATATGGGGCTCCAGTCCGCGGCGGGAGAGCTGATCCACAATCTGCTGATATAGGCCTAGACCATCCGTGCTTGGCAGGATTAATGGAGAACCGCCTATGTACTCGTAGCTGACCTCCTCTGGAGACTGAGGTCCGCTTAGAGCCGTGACAAAATAAAACGGTTCCGATTGAAGATGAAGATAGCTGAAATCGCTCAAATCGACCGGAAAGCGGATAATGGCCAGCTCTATGGCCTTTTCCCTGACCAGCCTGCACAATTGCGCCGACTCATTTTGTTGTATTTTATAGGTCATTTCCGGATATCGCGCCTTGTATTCCACCAGAAGCCCGGGCAGCTCTTCCGAAGACAAGGTATTTACACCCAGCGCGAGCCTCCCTCTTAGACCTCTTCCGGTTTCCTTCACCTCCAGGCGGGTCTGGTCCATCATCTTCTCCATATTCAGCGCATGCTTGTACAGAACTCTCCCCGCTTCCGTTAGCTCCAATCCGCGTGCATGCCTGACAACCAGCGTTACCCCTAGCTCCTCCTCCAGGTGCTTGAGCTGCTGGCTTAGCGGTGGCTGGGCCATATGCAGCTTTTTGGCGGCTGCTGAAATCTGCTTGTGTTCTGCTATGGCGATAAAATATCGCAGCTGCTTCATATCCATACGCTCTCCCCCGATTTCCATATATAAAATGTTATCTTAATGAATTTTATAAATATTTTTCATATACCTTTCCCCATGCTACCATAATGCTAACCCGGTGCAAAGCGAGGTTAACCGCAATGAATCGATGTCTGCTCGTTATCTTGATCCTTATTTTATCAAGCTGCGAGAATTCTTCCTTACAGCAGCCTATACCGAGTCACGAGGAGAGTGTGGAATCTATGAAACCAACGGATCAGCAAACGGAGCAACTAACGTCTTATGCCGAGCAAGGGAACAAATCAGGGGTTGAATTGCTGCTTAAGCAAGGGATCGATATCAACGGACAGGATACCTTAGGAAGAACGGCGGTTCTTGCTTCGGCCCACGGAAGGCAAACGGATCTTGTGCAATATCTGATCGAGCAGGGAGCTGATGTGAATATCCGCGACAACCGCAGTGACAACGTGCTGCTGTATTCCGGAGCCGAAGGGCTTCTGGAGATCGTAAAGCTAGCTTTGGCCGCCCATGCCGATACAAGATTGACGAATCGCTACGGCGGTACCGCGCTGATTCCCGCCTCCGAGAGAGGCCATGTGGAAGTAGTCAGCGAGCTGCTCGAGCATTCGGACATTCAAGTCAATCACATCAATAATTTGGGGTGGACTGCGCTTCTGGAGGCGGTTATTTTAAGTGACGGCGGACCAAAGCATCAACAAATCGTCCGCAAGCTGCTGGAGCATGGCGCTGACCCTTCCATTCCCGACCGTGACGGTGTTACCGCATTACAGCATGCACAAGCGCGCGGGTACAAAGAAATCGAACGGATGCTGATCGAAGCCGCCGCTAAATAATGATCCTGCTTTTTAAATACCATAGGGGGTATTAACAATATGGAATCTTATATGAATAAAGCCATTGAGCTTGCCTACCGTAACACATTGCACCAAGGAGGAAAGCCCTTCGGGGCCGTTATCGTCAAGAACGGAGAAATCATAGCTACCGGCGTGAACGAGGTTCTCTCCACTAATGATCCAACCGCACATGCCGAGATGCAGGCTATCCGCCTAGCCAGCCGGGTATTGAACAGCCCGCAGCTTACGGATTGTGAAATCTATGCATCCGGACAGCCTTGTCCCATGTGTCTTGCGGCGATTTATTGGTCAGGTGCCAAAGCCGTATATTATGCCTACACCGAAGAGGATGCCGCAGCGATTGGATTCAGCACCAGAGATGTTTACCAGCAGCTGTCGCTCCCCCTGGAGCAGCAGACACTTCCCATTACAAGAATCGCACCTATGACAGAGCGTAACCCGATGCAGCTCTATAAGCAGAAAAACAATTTGTAACTATTACAGTCGGCGTGAGAGCATTAGAACGTCTCTACGTGAAGGTACTGTTCGAAAAATGTCCGTGTTGCCGCAGACAAACGCCGGTTTTTCAATAAGGCGATGCCGATTTTGCGCTCCGGTATTCGTTCCTTCAGCTTGATCTCCGCCAGCTTTCCCGCTTCAAGCTCTGCCTGAACGAACTGCTTTGTAACGAAGGAGATGCCTAGGCCGGCTTTGGCAAATTCAATGAGGAGGTCGACGCTGGCCAGCTCGATTTCCGGTTCTATCGCGACCCCGTGGGCTTGACCAAAGTCCTGAATGAACCGGCGCGAGCTGCTGTTCCTGGAGAATAAAATGAGCGGATACGCGGTTAACTCGGTTAAGGACAGCTCTTGCTGCGCCAGTGGAAAATATCGGGGTCCGGCAACGAAGCAATCCTGCACCGTGATCGTTTCAAATACTTTCAAGCTGCTGTCCTCCACCGGCATGCGGACAATGCCAAAATCAATTCTGCCCTCCTTTACGTGCTGAATAATTTCCGGCGTCGTTCCATGCACTAGGTCAAGCCGAATTTGCGGGAAATCGTTGCAGAAGCGGCCAAGGGACGGCAGCAAAAAATATTTGCACAGTGAATCGCTGCTTCCAAGCCGCAGCTCGCCCCTCGTTAAATTGTTGAACTCCGCAATCTGGCGTTCCCCGCTCTCAATGAATTGAAACGCCTGCTCCACCTGCGTGAATAACAGCTGTCCTTCCTCGGACAGACGCACTCCCTTCGCTCCCCTGTAAAACAAGGTGACGGCAAGCTCTGTCTCCAGCTGCTTGATGGCGTGACTTACGCTGGGCTGCGTAATGTACAGCCGCTCGGCGGCGCGCGATAAATTCTGCTCCTTGGCAGTCCAATAGAAGGCACGGTACAGCTCCAAATTCGCGATCATGCTATTACTCCCATCTATACTTGATATGTATAATATCGATTTCATATATACCTCTGCCCTCCATTATAATCATAGAAGAGCACGACTTCTACTTTAAAGGAGGATGTTACACGAATGACCTTAATCCAACAGAGCATTCAGCAGAAAGCGATTAACACCATCAGAACGCTTGCCATCGATGCCATCGACAAAGCCAATTCCGGCCATCCCGGCATGCCGATGGGGTCAGCCCCCATGGCATACGAGCTTTGGACAAATTTTATGAAGCATAACCCCGGCAATCCGCAATGGATCAACCGCGACCGCTTCGTGCTGTCGGCGGGACACGGCTCCATGCTGCTGTACAGCCTGCTTCATCTCTTCGGCTATGATCTCCCTCTTGAAGAATTAAAAAACTTCCGCCAATGGGGCAGCCTGACTCCAGGTCATCCGGAGTACGGGCATACCGCAGGCGTCGACGCGACAACCGGCCCACTGGGACAGGGGGTAGCTATGGCAGTAGGCATGGCTATGGCCGAGGCCCATTTGGCCGCAGCCTATAACTGCGAAGGCTTCGACATTATCAATCACTACACCTATGCGATTTGCGGCGACGGAGATATGATGGAAGGCATTTCCGAAGAAGCGGCTTCCCTTGCCGGTCACTTGCAGCTGGGCAAGCTAATCGTATTCTATGACTCCAACGATATTTCTCTGGACGGTGATCTTAGCCTCTCCTTCTCCGAGGACATCCAGCAGCGCTTTAGCAGCTATCGCTGGCATGTTCAGCGGGTTGAGGACGGTAACGACCTCGAGGCTATCCATAAAGCCATCGCCGCTGCGCAGGCTGACCCTCGTCCGTCCCTGATCGAGGTTAAAACCGTGATCGGCTACGGCAGCCCTAACAAGAGCGGCAAAGCGGGTGAGCATGGTTCACACGGCGCACCGCTGGGTAAGGACGAAACCGTGTTAACCAAACAATTCTACGGATGGCCAAGTGAGCCTGACTTCTACATTCCGGAGGAGGTCAAGGAGCATTTTGCCCGTTTCCAGCAGGAAGGCGCTGCGCATGAAGCAGCTTGGAAAGCCAAGTATGAAGAGTATCGTCAAGCGTTCCCTGAGCTGGCAGGACAGTTAGATACAGCCGTCAGCGGCCAGCTGCCTGAAGGCTGGGATGCGGCCTTGCCTTTCTATTCGACAAGTGATAAGGCTATTGCTACCCGCTCCGCCTCCGAGAATGCGTTGAACGGACTCGCCAAGAACGTTCCTTACCTTCTAGGCGGTTCAGCGGATCTCGAGACCTCGACCAAGACGAATATCAAATACTCGGGCCGAATGACCCGCGACGATTACAGCCAACGCAATATTTTCTTCGGCGTACGGGAATTCGCCATGGGGGCTGCATTGAACGGTATGCTTCTCCACCAAGGCGTTCGTGCCTTCGTGGCGACCTTCTTCGTATTCTCCGACTACCTGCGTCCAGCCATTCGCCTTGCTTCCATCATGAAGCTGCCAGCCATTTATGTATTTACGCATGACAGCATAGCTGTTGGAGAGGACGGCCCTACTCATGAGCCTATCGAGCAGCTGACCGCCCTGCGATGCATCCCGGGCATCACGGTTCTGCGTCCGGCAGATGCTAATGAAACGAGCCTGGCATGGAAATATGCGCTGCAAAATCAATCGGGACCGGTTGCGTTAATCCTGACTCGCCAAGCGCTGCCTATTCTTGCCAATACCTCAACCCTGGGTGCGGAAGGCTTAAAGCGGGGAGCCTACGTCATCTCCGATGCTGCGAACGGCAAGCCTCAGGCACAAATCATCGCAACAGGCTCCGAAGTGCAGCTGGCGATCGGAGCGCAAGAGAAGCTTGCAGAGCAAGGAATCCACGTCCGCGTCATCAGTATGCCTAGCTGGGAGCTGTTCAACAAGCAGCCTCAAGCCTATAAGGATTCGGTCATTTTGCCGGATGTCGAGGCCAGACTGTCGGTGGAAATGGCATCCCCTCAAGGCTGGCATCAATATGTCGGCATCAAAGGCGATATTATGGGCATAGACCGTTTCGGCGCATCCGCCCCTGCCTCTCTGGTTATGAAAGAATACGGGTTTACCGTGGACCACGTTGTCGCACGCGTTAAAGCGCTTCTGGGATAACTGTAAATGCATCATATTAAGCAAATAAGCCGAGGTTCCTCGTAAAGAGGAATCGTCGGCTTTTTTCTTATCTGACTTATTTTCTTTTGAGAGCAAGCATCTGGTACACTTCCCGCGAATCACCCTTCAGCACCTTCTGTGCGGTATTCATTTGGCTTGAACCGTCTCCGTCCAGGAATATGCCATCCACGAGGCGGTGCTTTCCGATTTTCTCCACGATTGCCGTACGGAACTGCTCGACCGTGCAGGGCTTGTCCGTAACGATAAGCCACAGGTTTTGCCTGTCATCATATACCGCGCCTGACCGGAGCCGCGGCTCGTCAAACGCGGGCATATCTTCCGCCAGCGCTTGGTGTACCCACTGGTCGTCATGGCCGAGAGACATGCTGACTCCTCCCTGCGCCCAGTAATGCTGCCTGTCCGTCACTTTAATCTGATGGGCGTCCTGTACCACTTGAACCGAGAATTGACGGGTAATCTCGTCCCATATTAAGGTCCCTTTAGGATAATCAATGTTATACCAGCCGGAGCCATAATCGTCCTGCTCGCCTTTTAGGGGCTGATCGTTGATGACCGCAATGCTGAGCAAATCCCCGTTCCAAAAAAATCCGCCGTTAATCCCGAAGTCCGGCGTCACAGATACATTCGATGTGATCGGCTTTAGCACGATGTTGTCCGGAACCGTTTGGATCGAATACAATTTCACTCCGTTGGATGCCACCGTTTCCTGGTAGGTATAGTGCTGTCGCAATGGAAAAGTAGAAGACGGCTGCATAACGGAATAGATGACCGCGATCAAATTGCCTAGCAAAAAAGCGGCGGCCAGCATGGGATAATGCGACCTGGCCGGCCAACCGGCGACCTTTCTCAGCATATGTGCTACCATACGATGGCTCCTCCGTCATTCCAGTTTCATAGAATCAACAAGCTATGCTCTATTCTATGAACCTTCCAACGCAATCATGCTAGGATTCGGCGACAACGCCTTTTTTCAAAATTAGGTTTGCGTACAATGCGCGCTCTCCCGTCGCAATCACTGCGTACGCCTGCTTGGCCCGCTCGTAAAAAGCAAAGCGCTCCACCTGCTTAAGCTCTCCTGCTTGAGGATCATGCTTAGCTATCAAGGCTCTGTATTCATCCCAAATGACGGGGACAACCGGATCACCGGGAACTACTTCCATCAACGCGACGGCATGGTCAGCATAAGTATCGAGCGGAAAAAATGTCAATATCGCGTCCAATAGCTCTGGAATAGCGTGTCCGTCGCAGCGGATTAAACGCTGAGCGTGGCTTGCCGCCGGAAAATTGCCGTCGGCCAATACAATCTCGTCGCCATGACCCATTTCCATGAGAACCTTTAACAAATCCGGGGACAAAATGGAAGGAATTCCTTTTAACATCGTAAACTTCCTCTCTATTCGGACTGATTCTTATCTATCCTAAACGGACGCAGAAGAAATTGTCAATACGTACCAAAAATCGTTACCTATAGTTGGATAGTCGGAAATATGAGTTGAATAATAACAAAAAGCGGTGAAACCATATTAGAATCAACAGATGGAAAAGGAGCCCTTTATATGGATTTATTCACCGGGAAGCTGCTATGGCCGGATACGCTGCCCCAACCTCCTCAATATCCCTCTCTAGAAGAGGATATTACCTGTGATGTGCTGATCATTGGAGGCGGTGTGGCCGGCGCACTCTGCGGCTACTATTTAATGAAGCAAGGAGTGAACGCAGTCCTTGTGGACAAGCGATCCATCGGGGCAGGCACGACGGCGGCCAATTCCGGCATTCTTCAATGCAGCAACGACAAATCGTTGACATCCTGCATCCATTCCTTTGGCGAACAGAATGGCGTCAGATTCTATCAATTATGCAGAGATGCCGTGAACGAGCTTGGTAGAATCTGTGCAGAGCTGGATCTCGATGCGGAATACCTTAAAAGAAGCTGTCTCTATGTCGCATCCCAAGAGAATGATCTGGCGTCCTTGCGTAAAGAATATGAACTGTTGCAACGGTACGGATTTTCCGTAAGCTATTGGGAGGCGGAGCAAATCTCCCGCTCCTTCTCTTTCCATAAGCCCGGGGCTATCTATAGTGAAGGCGATGCCGTCTTCAACCCTTACAAATTGGCTAATGGATTGATTGAGATCTTATCCAAAAAATTCGGGCTGCGAGTGTATACGGATACGGAAATTAGAAGCCATGTCGCCTATGAGAACCATCTCGTCTTTCATACCAGAATGCGCAGGACCATTACGGCAGCCAAAGCGGTGATTGCAACCGGTTATGAAGCACAGATGATGAAACGGAATCCGAATGCCATGTTGGAAAGCACGTTTGCTGTCGCTACACAGAGACTAGGTGCTTTCCCGGGATGGTACGAGCAATGTCTCATCTGGGAAACCGCCCGGCCTTATCTATACATAAGAACAACTGCCGATAACCGGATCATTATTGGAGGAATGGACGAAGCCACTGCCAACGCGCAAGAAAGAGATGCCATGCTCCTGCGCAAAAAAGAACTGCTGCTGGCCGAAACGACAAAGCTTTTTCCTGAATTGGGCCGTCTCCAAGCGGAGTATTCTTGGTCCGCCACCTTCGGGTCCACACATGACGGGCTCCCCTTAATAGGGACCCAGGAGGAGTTCCCGCATTGTTACTTTGCTCTGGGATACGGCGGCAACGGAACGGTCTACTGCACGATCGCCGGACAAATCATCAGCTCCTTGATAGCCTCAGGCAGCCATCCGGATGCTCATTTGTTCCGTTTTGACCGGCCCTCCAGGCAGTTATCGTATTCTTAAGAAACTTTTCAGGTAAGTTTCATGTTCGGCCTCCCAGTTTAAGATATAATGGATTTATCTGAAAAAGGAGGACAAGGGAATGAATGCCAATCTGCCGTCTGCGGCTATAGAAAAAGTAAAATTCTTTTATCAATTTATTCGTACCCCCAGAACTATCGGCAGTGTAACTCCAAGCTCACGATTTTTGACTAACAAAATGATTGATAACGTGCCTTGGAGTGAAGTAGGCAGCGTAGCCGAGCTTGGCTGCGGAACCGGAGTCATTACACGCGCAATTCATGAAGCTATGAAACCGGGGACGAAGGCAATACTTTTCGAAAAAGATCCTTATTTGCACAAGCAGCTCGCGTTTCAATATCCTGTTTCGAGCACGTATTTCGATGCCCTGAGCTTGTCCGAATCCATTCGTCAAGAAGGGCTGGAACAAGTCGATTGCATCATTAGCGGCCTGCCCTTCGCCAATTTTCAGCCTGCTTTCCGCGAAGCATTAATGGAGCAGATTTATCAATCGTTACAACCAAACGGCTATTTCATCGCTTTTCAATATTCACTGCAAATGAAAAAGCAGCTGCAAGCGTATTTTGATATTTTGTCGATCCAGTTCGTGTTGTTGAATGTTCCTCCCGCTTTCGTCTATGTGTGCCAAAAAAGAAGCTACTGACTTGGCAGACTTACTCTTGATCGGTTACTATAAAAGTGTAATCTACATACGTCTGATCGTAATCGACAAGCGAGGTGTTTCCCTAAATGGAGGAAGTTATTATCGTCGGGGCCGGCCCTTGCGGTTTATCAGCGGCTATTGAGCTGCAGAAAATCGGCATCAACCCGCTCATCATTGAGAAAAATTGCATCGCCCATTCCATAAGCTTATATCCAACTTATATGCATTTTTTCAGCACGCCGGAGCTTCTGGAGATCGGCGGCATTCCATTTACAACGCCCCATGAGAAGCCTTCCCGTCTGGAGGCGTTGAACTATTACCGCAATGCGGCTTTGCGCAGCCAGGTCAGGGTCCAGTCTTATCATTCGGTTGACGCCGTTCGCAAACAGGATGACGGAACCTTCCAGCTATCGGTAAGCGACCGTTTCGGCAACGTCTCCACGGCTCTGGCGCGTTATGTGATCGTCGCTACAGGATACTTCGATCACCCGAACCTGCTGGGCATTCCGGGAGAAGAGAAGGAGAAGGTCACTCACTACTATCGCGAAGCCCACCCGTACAGCTGTACGAAGGTTGCTATTATCGGCGGCAATAATTCCGCCATCGATGCGGCTATGGATCTTCTGCGGGTAGGAGCCGAGGTGACGGTGGTTTATAGGGGCGAAGAATACTCTCCCAATATTAAGCCATGGGTGCGCCCGATATTTGAGAGCATGGTGAACAAAGGTAAAATCCGCATGATGTTCCGTTCCCAGATCGTTCGGATCGAAGACCGGCATATTACCATTAACGAGAATGGTACTGAGAGGCAGCTTGACAATGATTTTGTCCTTGCGCTGACCGGATTCCGTCCCGATCGGTCCATGCTGACCGAAGCGGGTGTCGAACTCAACGACGAACGAACGGCGCCTCGCTATAATTCGGATACCATGGAAACCACCGTCAAGGGCTTATACATAGCAGGCGTTGCCGCTTCCGGCAATGACGCTAACGAGGTGTTCATTGAGAGCGGCCGTCTTCATGGCGGCATGATCGCCCGACATATCGCTTCACAAGCTTTACCGGAGACTTAAACTGTACGACAGATAACATTGAGAAAACGGTCCTATCAGCCTAGCTGTCCAGGGCCGTTTCTTTTTTTAGAAAAGAGTCCAAGCGGGCTTTGATCACAAAAAAACTGCCCCTTCATCCTAGCGATGTTTTGGGACAGTTCTATTCTTGATATTTCGGTTAATGACAGTCACTTCTGCACGGTTAAAAAATAAGCTCTTTTTCCCTTTGAGTTAACCTTCTCCCTGCAATGTCCACCACGAGCTTGCCGCCGGATAATCCCCAAATGCGGGATCCGAACTTCTCGGCCAGCTCCAATTGATGAAGACTGCAGAAAACCAGGACCTTATCCTTCCGGCATATATCCTGAAGGTCCTCCAGCACCTTGATGGCGGCTTCCGGGTCCAGACCGGAGACCGGCTCATCGGCATAAATGACCTTGGCCCCGCGAATCAATGCTTTGGCAATGGCAACCCGCTGCTTCTCGCCACCGCTAAGCTTTTCTACAGGCTCATGAGCCTTATCCAGCAAACCGACCTTGTCCAAATAATCCATCGCCGTCATATGATCGTCATTGGATGTCGTTCCGGTCAGAATGCGCCACCAGGCCTTGTGTAAAAACAAACCGCTCAGCACATTTTTCAGTGCGGACTTCCGCGGGTTGAGGTTAGGCTTCTCTTCCAAATAGGCCCAATCCTTGCGAAGCTTCAGCTGCTCCAAACCGCGCACACCGGATATATCTTTGCCTTGGTAAATGTATTGGCCTTCGTCCCATTTCATCTTCAGGGACAGGCAGCGAAACAGTGTCGATTTGCCGCTGCCGCTGGCACCGACCAAGGCAATAAGCTCACCTTCGTCCGCTTGGAAGCTGATCTTTGATAATATTTGATGATCCGGCGGAAATGATTTCGATAAATTGCGTACAATAATCATCCGATCGCTTCTCCTTCTCCCACCTTAATCCAATCGCTGCCTCTAGTATAACCTATATTGATCCTTCAACACACCGCTTATTTATCATCTAAAGGATAGAAGATGACATCCACAGGGAAAGCCGAGCCTGCTGCAGGCGTAAATTCAATATCCAAAGACGGCTCTGTTCCGTCCGTACGCGCCAATATGGTATATCCTTGATAATCCATCATGACGCCTGATGGCGGCGTTTGGATAATTTTACCATTCACCTCGAACGGACCTTTGAACACGCCGCCGCGCGGCAGCAGCAGAACAGACATTTTGCGCGGATTATCGATATGAATTTTATATACAACACCGTAGTTGCCGAGATTCAAGGAATCATGCTTTCTGAAAAAATCATCGCCTGTTACGAATGGATCCGATGTGCCGTCTCCGATAGTCAAGCTCGACGGCTTGCTGAATGATTTGGCATCTACGTTCCACGTAACGTCGGAGCCGTTGAAGGTCCCGCGGACATTGCCTGTGTAGTCCAGACGGTCGAACATGCCGATAGAGCTCAAGTCCGCTCCTGCATCCATCGCTACAAAAGAGAAATATACTTCCCCGTCGGTTTCTACATCATAAATGACGTTCATCCCTTGACCCGGGAAGAACTCCGGCATTTTTTTATAATATACGGTTTGATAAGGCCCTACAGTCAGCGTTTCCGGTTTGTCACCGTTATCCTGCAAAAATTCGATGGACGCTTCATTACCGATCAAGTTGGCGTAAATGGATGGATACACTTCGCCTGAGCGTGTCGTCGTGATCTTAACCGTTTTATCCGGATTCGGATTGCGGACAACAATGGCGAATTGTACCTTCTCGTTCATTCCGTTAACATGGTCGGCATATAATCTCGCCTTGCCGTTCACCTTTTCCTGATATAAAAATCCTTTCTCGGTAAAGGTCTCCGGGCTGTCGCTTACGATTAGCGGACGGTCCTTGGATAAGGCAGCCACGTTAGGCAAAGTCGGAATGTCACGCAAATATTTGCGCAGCGTCGCTTCTTCATCTTTGACGAAGGTTCCTACAGGCTCATGGTACACTTTAAATTCGAACGGATCGAGATACGGCTCATTAATGATCTCTACATTGCGGCTAAACACTTCGCTCTCCGTTCCTTTACTATCTGTGACTTGAAGCGACACCTTGAATAAGCCGGGTTCAAAAATCGCCTCGGCATTCCCGGTCCAATTCACACTTGTAATCGCATCGCCGTCGGGATCATAGCTTGTATTGGAATAAATAATCGGCTCTCCCAGACGGTACTTGTCCTTATTGACGGAAAACTGGGCGATAGGCTTGGTATTCGGCATCGTATCATTATGAAAGGACCCGTTACCCGGCATTTGAATGTACAACAGATCGATTCGTTTCAGATCCTCGTTCACCGAAGCCTTAAAACCGATATGCTTTTCCAGCCAGGACATGGAAATATATAAGCGGTCATTGATCAGGGAAGCCGACTTCTCAAAGCTTTCCGTGATGCCATTGACTTTCAATTGTTTGGCGGGAAGCTGAAACTCCGCAAAAGCGGAAGGCGTTGTCAGCTGCACACTTTGGCTTGCTTCCTGCCATTGTACGTTAACTCCAAACAACGAAGGAAGGCTGACTGCCGGAAGATAGGCTTGTCCTCTCACTTCCAATACCGGTGCCTCCAGCTTCAAGGGAGTGCCGTTCCGGTAGGCTTCATCCTTTCCTATATACAACAAGGACGATACGCTTCCGGGCACTGCTTTTGCTTCAGCCGTATCCGGCGCTGCCCAAGCAGCCGGCGCAGCCGCTAGCAAGGATGCGGCCGTTAAAGTGAAAGCGGTCCATACTACACACCATTTTTTTGCAAACCACATGCTGATTTAGAACTCCTTTGATATAAAATTGATAAGAACGGAAATTATTTGGCATTTACCGGATACAGCACGAGATCCACAGGAAGCTGCGAATTACCGGCAGACATCCATTCGATATCCAGCTGCTTCTCCGAACCAGCGGTACGATACAGCAATAAGCCTTCATTAGAGGTCAATCCTCCTGCCGGAAACGGTACAACCTTGCCATTCACGCGTACTGCCCCTTGAACGAAGCCGTTTCTCGGATGAAGGGCTACGGCCATATGAGCCGCCTGATCCAAATGTATGCGATAGCGAACGCCGGTGTTGCCGTTATTCAGAATCACATCTTTAGACATTGCGTTCGTTCCCTTCAGTGCCGGTTCCAAAGCCGCATCTCCTATGCCAAAGGTTGTGATATCCTTTACAGCACCGGCGTCGATCTGCCAGGTAACCTCCGATACCGGGAAGGTTCCGCTTTCCTTCTCTGCCGCTACCTGATAGCTTCCGAGAACATAGGCCGTGTCGCCAGGCTTCATCATCACGTACGAAACGCTTATTTCGCCGTCCGTCGTAATATCATACATACCCTGGAATACTTGACCCGGATCGAGGTCCTTGCTCATCGTGTAATATGCGGTCGCTCCCGCCTCTATAACAAGCTCCTCATTCAGCTCCTTTGAGCTTAAGAAGTCTTCGGCGGTTTTGTTGGATCTGACCTCGCCATAGACAGTAGGGTTCGGCTCCGATTTCCGCGTCGTTGTCATATGTACGGCTTTCTCTCCGTTGTTCCGCAGCACGATGGCAAAGCGGGCCGTACGGTCCATTCCGTTCGTGAACTGCGGATATAATCTAGCCGCGCCATTCACCTTATCCTGGTATAAAAATCCGTATTGGGTAACCGGCTTGTCGCTTCTCCCCTTGATCAGCACGCGGTCCTCAGGCTGGCGCACCAATACCGGCACCTTACGTTCGGTTGGCAACTCGCCGCTTAACAATCTTTTACCTGCCTGGAATACGGTTCCGCTATCCTTGTAATAATAAGGAAACGCCTCGCGGTCCAGATAAGGGACATCCTCTACGGTTACCGAACGTGTGAAGGGCTCGCTGACATTCCCCTTGCCGTCCTTGACCCTTAGCGTAACGGGATAAGTACCGGGTTTGTAAAAGGCTTCCTTGTTCCCTTCCCATTCATATACCGGCAGCCCTTCTGCATCCGGATCATAGCTCAAGTCAACATAGTCGATTTTCTCACCCAACCGGTAAGACGACTTGCCGAGGGCGAACAGAGCAATCGGCTTTGAGTTAGGCTGCGCGTCATCCTTCCTCAATTCGGATTCTTTATAGGCGGTTGGCGGTGTTCCTATGAAGCTGATGTCGGCGCTCTGCATATCCGATGCCAATTCGTAGCTGATATTGGTATATGGTGCGATCCATGACAGCTGAACGAGCAGCCTATCGTTGCGGATTTCAGCCGCTGAAGCAAATTCCTCCGGTTTCCCGTTCACCTGAATGATGCCATTGTTAGAATCAAACTCAATAAACGCCTTTGGTGTAACCAATCCGACTTTATTCGTGTCGGCATCCCAATGGAGCTTCAGTTGAAGCTTCTCGGCAAGCCACCTCACAGGAACGTAAAAACGATCCTGAATAACCGTCGCCGGTTCTTCGAGTACTTCCTTTTGTCCATTGACAACGATCTCGGTTTTCTCCGGAACAAGCTGAATGTGCTGCTGATAAACCGAGACGGCTCCTGCCGATGTGGGCAGCATAAATCCTACGGCAGCAACCGTACTTAGCAATGCTCCTGCTTTGAACGATGAAGTAAGATGACGAAGCATGAATCAATAACTCCTTTTTATGTACCGTAATAATGATTAATGCTGTGAATAATTAATATAACTTATTTTCTTCCTCCGATAAACAGCCGGACTACTCTTTCGGCTGCATCCGCGACCAATCGAGACGCTTCTTCCATTGCCTGCTCCAGCGCCATCGGTTTATCTACCATGGAAAATACGCTAGTAACGCCGCTATGGTACAAAACCTCAATTCCTTCGCCGATAGCTCCTGCTATCAACACACAAGGCACTCCTTGACGTTGGGCCGTTTTGGCCACTCCATAAGGAGTTTTTCCACGTTCGGTTTGAAAGTCGCACTGGCCTTCACCGGAAATCACCAGGCCGGCGCCTTTCAAGTGCTTCTCCAGTTGAGCCGCCTCAATGACAATTTCCACTCCCGGCTTCAGCTCTGCATTCAGGAATGCGACGGCTCCGCCTCCCATCCCTCCTGCTGCTCCTGCTCCGGGAAGCTGTTTGATATCGGCTCCTATATCCCGGCGAACCATATCGGCATACTGGTTCAAGCAGCTATCTAACTGCTGCACCATCTCCGGTGTAGCTCCCTTTTGCGGGCCGAACACCGCGCTAGCTCCCTGAGGGCCGCATAACGGATTATCCACATCGCATGCCACGATAAATCGACTTTCCCCGATGCGCGAATCCATCGAAGAAGCATCTATCGAATCCAAATCCGCCAATGCAGCTCCGCCCAAGCCTATCGGCTCCCCGGCTTTGTTCAGCAGCCTGGCTCCCAAGGCTTGTGCCATGCCGGCTCCGCCGTCATTGGTTGCGCTCCCGCCAAGGCCAATAATGAAGGATCTGCAGCCCTGATCAAGCGCATGGCGAATCAGCCCACCCATACCATACGTAGAAGCGAGCAGCGGGTTTCTTTTTTCCTTATCAATCAAATAGAGACCGGAAGCCTCCGCAACTTCAATCACGGCAGTTACTCCGTCCCCCAAAATGCCGTACATCGCGTTAACGTCATCCCCTAAAGGACCTTGCACGCGTACGGTATGCAGAGTTCCTCCAGTAGCATCCACCAGGCTGCGCACCGTTCCTTCGCCGCCGTCGGCCATCGGCACCTTAATGATTTCAGCGTCCTTAAGAACGCGGCGTATGCCTTGCTCCATAGCATCACAGGCTTCCTTCGCTGACAAGCTTCCTTTATATGAATCCGGAGCCAGAACAATTTTCATTGCTGCGCCCCCTTTCCTTCGGCTTAATTGGCATATCCTTATTATGCCATGCGGCAAAACGGTGCGTCCATACCAAGCGCCAAATCTCTCCGGCGGAAATAGGAGCGCTGATTTGAGACGAAGCCGGCATAGCCTGCCGTCTGAAGCGATCGGAATGGTTGATATCAGCTACTAAATGGCATGATCCTCCCATAGATTGCCGTACGATGCTTCATTATGATGGGGATAGACTCATTATCAGGATATAAAGGTAAGGTGATATCATGAACTTGTCTCAATTGCGACAGAAGTTCGCTCAAGCCGATCCCCGCTATGGACCGGTTCCCTTCTGGTGGTGGAGCGCCGAGGAAGTGACCGAGGAGAGGGTGCGCTGGCAAATGCGCAAGTTCCGCGAAGGAGGGCTGCGGAACATCGGCATCATCAATCTGGCTCCTACCGGCCCGCAATATGGATCGGTCAGCGATCGCCCCGCGTTTGCAAGCGAGGATTGGTGGCGTATGTTCGAGGTCGCGCTGCGCGAAGCGGAGCGGCTCGGCATGTACCTGTGGTTTTATGACCAAATCGGCTTCTCCGGTTCGAATATGCCCGCTCGAATTGTTACAGAGCGTCCGGAGACAGCCGGGTACCAGCTAAGAAGATTTGCGCCTGGCGAAGAAATCCCTCCATTCTCGGACATTTTGCATGAAAATAAGGATTATGTGTACGCGGCGGTTCGGCAAGGCTTTAATTGGCTCGACCCAACGGCTGCATCGGAGCTTATCGACCGGGTCCACGGGGAGATGGAAAGGCGGTTTCCTCACGATCTCGGAAGGACCATCGCGGGAAGCTTCCAGGATGAGCTGCCCCCGCTGCCGTTATGGACACCTGAGCTTGCCGTTCTGTACAGGGAACAGTTTGGCGAGGAGCTTGAGCCGCTTCTCCCTGCTTTATTCGACACTATCCCCGGGTGCGCTCAGGTGCGCCGTCGTGTCTACCGACTTGCTGCGGAGCTTGCGGAGCAATCGTTCTTTATTCCATTAGGTGAATGGCACCGCGAGCGTGGAATGCTGCTATGCTGCGACCAGGCAGGCCCGGCAAGAAGAGCCGATCCCCATGGGGCTCAACGGCTTTATTTGGATTATTTTCGGACACATCGCTGGTATAACGCCCCGGGAAGCGATATGGACGGCGAGATCAAGCCGCATTCGTCAATGGTTCATTTGCATGGCGGCTCCAGAGTCTTTTTGGAAGCGTTCCATTCGAGCGGCTGGGGCGGGACGCTGGAGGAAACGATGCATTGGCTGATTCCGTGGCTTCAGGCCGGTGCGACCGTCTACAGCCCTCATTCGATCTACTACAGCACAAGAGGCGGCTGGTGGGAATGGGCCCCCCCCGATACAGGATGGCGGCAGCCGTATTTCGAGCACTATCCTGTCTTCGCTGATACGATTAGCCGCTTATGCTTTATGTTGAGCGAAGGCACGCATGTTTGCGACATTGCAGTCCATTATCCGTCTTATGCGGTTTGCGGACATTTATCCTTGGCCGACGGGAAGAAGCATAATGAACACCCAATGGGAATAGCCAGCCGGGACCCGAATGAAGAGGTAACCCGGATTCAAACGATATACAAACAAATTGCCGGCGGATGGAGCCGTCGGGATTACCGTCAACCGGGTGCGCTGCGCAAAGCAAAGCTCGATTTCGATATTGCCGACGACAGCGCGCTGCAAAAGGCCGTTCCGAAGGGAGCTAAGCTGCACATAGCCGATGAGCAATTTGCCGCTCTGCTGTTATGCGGAACGACATTAATGGACGAAGAGGCACGCTCCCGCGTTCAAGCCTGGCTGCAGCAAGGCGGGCTTGTTATCGGCGTCGGAGTGCCGGAAGCGGAACGGGATTTGGCCGGAGCCGTCTATGTTGACACAGCGGAGCAAGCAGCCGGGCTGATCGAGACGCATATCCCAAGCCGGGTGAAAGGACCCGGGGAATCACTGTACCGCCGAACGGATGATGCGGAGCTGTTCCTCCTTCTGCCGGAGCATGGTTCCCTTCTGGCGATGCACCAGCCGGCCAGTCCGGATACCCAAGGTCCGGAATCGGCCATATACCGGCTTCGAACGAACAGAGTGCCTCAGCTGTGGGACCCTGTCACAGGTACTGTGACGCCCCTCGAATATCAAAGAGAAGGCGAATGGATCGAGTTGACGGTGCCTTTCTGCTCATGGCCCGCAGCGCTTATCGTTTGTGTGGAGCCGATTGCCGGAGATCGGCTATTAGACGAAGCTCCTCCTATGCGGCCTTCTTCTTCCGTCCCCTATCCTGCCGCTGTCATCAACAAAAGAGGGCAGACCGACTACAGGGTGCTTCCCGATAACAGCTGGCTGATCCGCGTGGAACCAACGTTGGATAACCGGTACGGAGATTTCGATTTGCATGGCAGCGGCAGCGGGCTTATACCGGTCGAGCGACGCAGTATGCGCATGAGCCTGGAAAAGGAAGCAGCCGATGGAATCAGCTCCGGTTGGCAATTGCCCGGCTTGGATGATGACAGTTGGACGACCAGGCTGTGGAGCGAGGCCGCATATTGGCAGATATGCCGAGGGGAAGAGTTTCGGGAGGAAGCGTCAATTCATAAAGTCTACAGCACCGTCTTTGGCGATCTGTCCATGCGCTCCTGGGCCGGACGGATGGGCCGTGTTCCGCGCCGTTTTCTGAATTTGGGTGAGCTTGCCAAGGGGGAATTCGTTTGCGCCAGAACCTACGTTATGGCTCCTGCGGCTGGCCGATACTGGATCCGCACGGAAAGCAATTCGAATATTTCCGGCACTGTCAACGGTAAGACGATTGACTGGAGCGGCGGCCCGGAGGAGCAAACCGCGTGGATCGAGCTGCGTGAAGGCCCCAATGAGCTGCTGCTCAAGGCACAAGCTATCGGTAAAGGCCTATTGAGAGCGGCGGTTGAAGTGAACGAATCCGCCCGCGCTCCTCTACCTAAATGGGTGTTCACACGGAATCCGAATCTGGAGTCCAGCCTATCGAAACAGATCTATTGCAGTGATGACAATCCCGTACAGCGTGTCCGGCTTGTGTTTGCCGCGCGCGGTCGTGCGTCCTTGCTCGTAAATGGTGTTAGAGTGACCGAGCACGGCGATTTTAATCCGTATATTCGGCAAGGCCAGGAAGAAGTCGATATTACCGGATGGTGGCGTAACGGGATCAATGAAGTTCGCTTTGAATTGCCTGAAGGCAAAGGAGAGGTTTTTGCTGACGGTGTGATTGAACTTCTCAACGGAGAGACGATGAGCTTCTTCACTGGCGAGGATTGGACGGATGAGCAAGGCAATGCGCCAGGCATACATCATTTCTCTGTCCTTCAGTTCGCGGAGACGGAGTCACTGTGGATCACCCCAAGACCGCATCCGCTTCCAGGGGTGGGATGGCTGATGCCTGAATCCGTACCAGATAATCCCCCTCTCCCGTTTATCGCGGATCCGGATTATATTGGCCGTACGGTGTGGCTGCGTTTCCCTCTTCCCGTCGGTGCAAGAAGAATGCAGCTCGAATGTACGGGAGAGCCGCAAGTCTGGATTTATGGGACAGAGTATCACGTTCGTGATGGGTACGTGGAGTTCCCTCCTCAACCGGCCGGAGCCGTGGCCGCTATCCGAATCACGCCGATGGGCCCCGCTGCAGAAGCGGCTGTTCTGCTGGCTCCGATAAGGTTTGAAACGGTTCCTGCACAAGGAAGGCTGGGCGATTGGCGGACCGCTCTTTGTCTGCCTCATCACAGCGGAGCGGTTGAATATGAGACTATCGTTGATACGGAAGCGCTCCAAGGCGCTGAGCTGGACTTGGGACACGTACGGGGCACGGCGGAAGCCTGGATAGACGGGCAGTCCTTAGGAGTCCGCCTCTGGAGACCTTACCTTTTCAAGCTGCCTTCATTGCCTAAGGGACAGCATCGGCTTCGTCTGCGTGTTACTAACACGCTCGGCACCCACTACGAAATCGGCAGACCCACCAGCTTGGTCGGCGGCAACCCCGATGTGATGTACTGGAACCGGGACCGCACGGAGGAAGAGCTTGGCTGGCAGGAATGGTTCCCGAGCGGAGGTCTGTACGGCCCTGTTCGTATCGTGAAGCATCGGTAGGATATGATATAGGACGAACCGAAAGACGACCGTTCCGAGAATGGAATGGTCGTCTTTGGGATTCGTTCAAGTGTGCTGAACCGTTTCATTACATATCGACTTCGTTCAAATGTAAATGTAAATTTATACCAATTTCTCTCAAGCTTGCTCTCGTATTTCCTGCAAATAAACCGGCCTGTTTTCGGCCATGGAGCGGTAAGCAGCAAACACGGTTTGCAGGGTGATCAAGTTATCCTCGATGCTGTTTTCCGGCTGCCGGTCTTCTTCAATGGCTCTCATCAATTCCCCCATAGTTCCCATGAACGCATGAGGAAACCATCGGCCTTCCAGCTGCGGCGCATATATGCAGCCCCGCTGCAGCTTGTTGCTGTACAACGCTAGGGTATCGCCTCGTCCCGATGGGTAATTGTACAAAGCCCCGTTCGTCCCTTTAACGACTCCCTCGGTTCCTTCAAATCGAAATGTGGCGTACCAATCGTCCTGGGGCATTCCGTTATTGTGATTATCGTGGATTAAACCGCGGGCCTCACCAGGAAACTTAAGATGGATCATGGTGCGGGTTTCCCCGCGATACGGCTGGCCAGGAAATCGTGCCCCGTCCGCATATACATATTCCGGCCGCAGGCCTAACACATAGCGTGCAGAATCCAAATAATGAATGCTGTGATACATGATTTCGAGCGTATCTATTTGGGTAAGCCAAGGCCAGTTCTCCCATGGGGTATGCACGTTGACCTGAATGGATGCTTGAAGCGGCTCCCCGATCCATCCGCGCTTTACGATGGAACGGCTTGCCTGAATACCGGGAGACCACCGCATCTGTTGGTTGATAGCCGCCTTAATACCCGAAGCGGCGCATACGTCAACCAAATCCTGCGCTTCCTTATAGCTTTCAGCCAGCGGCTTCTGGCAAAGGATATGCTTGCCGTGACGGGCTGCTTGCTTGGCAATGTCCGGTTGAAACCGGGCGGGCACCGCAATATCGACGATCTGCACCTCCGGATGTTGGAAAAGCTCTTCCAGCGTCGAAAATACGATCGTGTCATGATCGTTTCGGACGGCCGATTCTGCTTTGTCCCGATCCGTGTCATAGATGCCTACTACCCGAAACCCGGCCATCCTATAAGCCGGTAAGTGGGCTTGAACAACGATTTCGCCCGCGCCTACAATGCCAATCCCTCTGCTTAAGTCCTTTGGCAGTCCAGGCTTATAGTCGATTTCTAAATAACCTACGTTCTCTTCATGCGGCTTCATCTAATTCACCTCTAATCTATAACAATTAACCATATCCGGCCCGGGCTAAAATGGAATCGACCTGCTCCGCCGCACGACCCAAAGCCTCCGGCACCGGAACCCGAAGGCGTAGCGCGTCATCGACCATTTGGGACAACACCTCGTTAATGGCCGGATACTCTGGAATCGGGAGCGGACTTTTGACGCTTCGATGCACGGTCTCCATATGCACATAATATGGAAACTGCTTTTGCACCTCCTGATCGCGCCAGGTAGACAGACGCGTGCCGTTTCCGCCGCACAAGGAAGTCATTTTATCCATCTTAGCCGATGCCGTTTCCTTAATGAATTGGTACGCCATCTGCCTGTTTTTACTGCCGGCGGCTATTGCAAGGACCCAATAAATATTCAGCGACATATGCACGCCCTGCGGTCCGTCGCCCCGAGGGATAAGACCCGTACGGACCTTGCCTGCAATTTTGGACATCCCCGGCATTTCTGCGACAGCGGCGAATCCAGCCCAGTTCCACATCATAGCGATCCCGCCTTGCGCGAAGCAGTTCCCGCTGCGGACGCTATCCATATCCAATGCTTCTTGGGGGACTACCTGATGCCTGTGGATCAGATCAACCAGGAATTGCAGGGCTTCCTGACCGGCACTACGGTGAAAAGCCGCTTTCCAATCCCCGGTCACCAGCTCCCCGCCCCGGCTCCATAAGTGGATCAAGAAATCATACACATTATTATGCCCGTCAGGAAACGAGGCCGTTAAAGCACCGTACATCCCTGCATCCGGGCGTGTAAAATATTGGGCGACATCTACAAACTGGCTCCATGTCTCAGGCACTTGAAGAGGATAGCCGTATCGCTTGGCAAACTGCTCCTGCTCCGACGGATCGCTGAACAAATCGCTGCGATAGATCAGCATCTCCGGGCCGTCATGGTAGGCGATGCCGTACAGGCTGCCGTCCTTGCCGGTTTGAAGCTCCCTCATGCTGGGAGACCATGCATCCGGCCAGCCTTCCGGAGGATTTTCCTTAATATACTCGTCAAGAGGAAGGAGAAGGCCCTTTTGAATCGCTTCGGGAAGCCAGTCCGTGACGCACAGAAACAGATCATAGTCTCCAGAAGCAGCCTCCTCACCGCTAATCATACGGTCATAGAGACGATGAATTTCTTCAAACTCCCGGTCTACCCGCCAGCCGGTCAGCTTCTCAAAATGCTCGGCCTGTACGGCAAAAGAGGCTTCAAAGCCCTCAAACTCACGAGAGATGAGCTTCAACCGATTCGTTCTCATGCCTCGGTGCCTCCCCGCTTTCTCACCATCAGCAAATGATCGCATACCAGAACCGTATCCCCATGCTGGTTGAACGCCTCACAGCGCTCGCTGACGATTCCATATTCACTTCGTCTGGGATGATCCTTCTTCTCATTCACGGTCACTCGAACCCGAATTGTATCCCCTATAAACACCGGTTTAATAAACCGAAGACGATCATATCCATAGGAGAACGCTTCGGGATTCACTTCTCCGGCCGTCATCCCTACCGCTACGCTAAAAATAAGTGTCCCGTGCGCGATTCTTTGTCCAAAGTCCTGCTGTTTGCACCATTCGGCATCCATATGATGAGGATAGAAATCACCCGTCTGTCCTGCATGCATCACAATATCTGTTTCCGTTATCGTTCTGCCGAACGGCTCCCTTACCGTGCCGGTTTCATAATCTTCATAAAACAAAGAACGAATCATTCGCCTACAACACCTCCGCATGGATTTTATCGTTGTGCTCTCCGATTTTGGGTGCTCCTACCGGAGATAACAGAAGATTTCCATCAATACGAATCGGGCAGCGTGTAGTCGTAAGCATCGCTCCGCTGCCGTTCACGGTCTGCTGGGTCATGTTCAGATGATGGAACGCTTCGTGCTCCAGCAGCTGCTTCCAGTTCAGCACATCGGCGCACCAATAATCAGCCGGCTCCAAACGGGCCATCCAGTTCGCAGTAGGCCGTCCTATTAGATGCTGCTTCAAAATGGCCTTGATTGCATCCCGATGAGTAAACCAGCTTGAGGGATCATGGAACGCTCCAAGCTGCTCGCATTCTAGCAATTGGCCGAGCTGCACGACCGAGCCCATGGCCAGCGCAATGTACCCGTCCTGCGTCTCGTATATTCCATAGGGTGCGCCTAAGTAGGCATTGGCATTGTTTACGGCACTTCGCTCGGGCAGCTTTCCCCCATCGTTCATATGGGTCGTTAATACCTCGAACTGAAAATCGAGGATCGACTCGAGCAGGCTGACCTCAACGAGGCCGCCTTTTCCCGTAACAGATCGGCGCACCAGGCAAGCGAGGATGCCCTGCACCAGATGGGCCCCCGCGAACATGTCCGCGACGGATAGACCGAACGGGACCGGCGGCTGATCTGCATTGCCGTTCAACCATGCCAGACCCGACAGCGATTGCACAAGCAAATCCTGCCCAGGCTTGTCGGCCCAAGGTCCTGTTTTGCCATAGCCGGTTATCTCTCCATAGACGAGACGGGGGTTCCACTCTCTTACTGCATCATAATGCAGGCCGATCCTTTCCATGACCCCGGGACGAAAGTTTTGAATCATGACGTCCGCTTTTTCGATCAGAGTCCGAATGAGCTTTAAGTCGTCCGGATTTTTCAAATTGGCCGAAATGCTTTCCTTGTTGCGGTTAATGGAGTGGAATAAGGTGCTGTCTCCGTCCAGCTCCAGGTTAGAGACATAAAGCCTCCGGCAAAGATCGCCACCATCGGGCCGTTCCACCTTGATAACTCTCGCACCGAGATCGGCTAAGCGCAGAGCAGCGGAAGGCCCGGATAAAAATTGGGCGAAGTCCAGCACCAGCAGCCCTTCCAGCGGTTTGAATGCGGAATTCGAAGTCATCCTATCCGCCTCTCTTTCGAAATGTCCAGCGATTCGCGGTACAATCGGTTCATTTGCTCCCATATGCGTCTGGCGTCCCCGCCTTGCATCATATATTCGCGAACATGGTCACCGGCATGATCCTGAAAATGCAAATACCCGTTATAACGCGGTCTAACATATGCTCTGTCCAGTGCAGGCAGCGTTTGTTTAAAATAATCGTGCGTGCAGCGGTTCGTCTCTTCATCGATCCAAGCCATTCGGTGTCCCGGCTGCCCTCCTGCCATTGTATACAAGGTGCGCTGTACTTCCTCACTTGCTGCATACTGCGCATATCGAACCGCCACCTCTCGATGCCGGCAGGCAGCCGATACGGCAAGCCCTGTCCCCCCAAGCGTGGAACGCAGCGGACCGAAGTCCCTGTAAGCAACCAAATCCCCGAAGCTCAGCGGCATTCTGCTGTAGCCCGCCCTGGCATAGTTAGAATAACCGTAGGCGAACGGGCAATAGCCTATCTCATCTGACGTACTCATATACTCATAAACGGCAATAGGATTCATTCCGAAAATTTCGGGCCGGCAATACGATGCAAGCTCTCTTAAGGCTTCCAACGCAGCCTGCGCTTTCTCAAAGGAAACGATCGTTTCGCTGCCGGCAAAGGGCTCTTCCCCATGAGCCAGACAAAGCATGTAAAAATTCATCAGACTGTCGATCGGAATAGCAGGAAAAAGAACAAGATTTTTTTGAGCCAAGCTTACCAGCTCCTCCCAAGTGGAAGGCACATGCTCCTCCCGCTCCAGCACATCGGAACGCCAGGAAGCGACAGGAGTGGCCGCATCAATCGCCAGAGCCGTTTGACAGCCGTTGAAGCTATAACTGGAATGGGATTGGCCCACAGAATTCATCGCTTGGTTGTGCAAAAAATCTTCCGGCAAATACTCGTTCAATGGGAGCAGCACACCGGATTCAGATGCATAGCCTGCCCAAGGATGATCAATAACCAACAAATCGTATTTCTCCGTCAAAGCTTGTATAGGCTCGTCGGCAAATTGCTGCAGAGAACGTTTTTCCCATAGAATCGTCACTTCCGGGTACATCTCCGCAAACCTCTGCGAAGTCGCCGTCATCGGGAGATAACCGCGGGTATGATCCCAAGTAATTCCTCGTAGCACGATGCTCATTATATCCTCCTTTTGAAAACGATTTCCTTTTCGTTCGATTAAAAAGCGCGTCGGCTGCACCTTTAAGCAAATCCTCTTCGCACTTTCTCAAAAAAATCAACTGGTCCCACTTGACCGCCCTTTAAAACAAGCTCCAAGCCATCAATCCGGTCATCCTCCGAGTACGCCTTGCACAAAGGTCCACCTGGTACCATGGGTGCAATCATCTCCAAGGCATACACATTCAGCTGCTTTACGGCAAAACCTGAGGTATCTCCTCCGGCAAATAGAACTCTCGTCAGCCCGGTTGATGCTATAAGTTCACGGGCTATCCCGCCTAATCGCTCGCCGATCAACTGCCCGCTTGCTGCAGGGTCATAACCTTGCTCCCTCAGAATCCTTTGCAGCGGTTCGATCGAAGCATCCTCCGGTCCCAGCGCCGTGTACAGAATGACGCTTTTCCCCGCAGCAAGCAGCTCCTCTGCTTGCAGCATCATCCTTTCGAGTCCTTCACCGGCCGGGGTTATAAGATCGGCAGCGGGAATATGTATGCCCTCGAAGCCGTTGTGCAGCGCCCATTCGATCTGACGCTGCGTTACCGGAGAGCAGCTGCCGGATATGACCAGAATTCGGTCCACAGGTCCCGCTTGCGCAGCAGATGAGGATTTCTGTATGAATCCCTTGCTTTGCCAATAGGCTGTAAGAGCATTATTCACCCCAGAGGAGCCGACCGTGAATAACGTGGCCGCTTCGCTCTCACGGCCCATAAGGTCTCCGATCGCGCCCAGATGCTTTTCCGTCAAAACATCAAACAGAACAATATCCGGCACGTCATCGAGCAAGCGGTTATACCGCTCCTCAAGCTGCGATCCTTCCAGCTCCAGATCCAGGACGCTCATCAAACCAACGGAAAGACGGGTTTGCTGGCCCAAATGAATCCGCAGATCGGCTTCGCGCATCGGCGTTATCGGATGCCTGCTCAGGTTAGGGTGTCGATCCAGCCTCACGGTTTCCTCACCCATGGCCGCATAATGATTTCCGAACACCGTATATCGCCCGAGAGCAGGCGATCCGGCCAATACAGGTGTAAATCGCTGCTCAGGATATATCTCCCGTCCGATTTCAATCACTTTGCCAATGCTTCCTGTCGTTGGCGAAGAGTCGAAGGTTGAGCATATTTTATAATGAACAATAGATGCGCCGAAGGTACGGAGCTCAGCCAGAGCCGGCTTCAGAGTGTGTTCCAGCTGGTCCGGCGACATCGTGCGAGTTACACCCGCCACACCGAAGCCATCGTACTCCGCGAACTTCTCGCTCCACATCGTTCTGTCGGGGATGTCCAAAAATAAGATTACGCGCAAACCGCCATTCGTAAGTGCTTCCAGCACATCCGTGGAACCGGTAAAATCATCGCCGTAATAACATATCCGCATTTGCCTCTCTCCTTCCGCCCAGTATGCTGCCGCTTATGAACCGAGCGTATCCAGCGCCTGTCTCAGCTCCAGACGGGTCTTCGCATATTGTTCCAGCGGAATTCCCGCAAGAGCCGCTTCCCACCCCTGCACAAAGCTTCGGAAGCCGGCACCAAAGCCTCCAGGGTGTCCATGAATTCCACCTCCGGCTATGTTCATCAGGTCAACGGTTTTCATCTCACGGTACGTTTCATGAGCAGAGCCCGCCCATTGCTTGGATGAGAGCACGGGGAGTGCAGTATCATTGGGTTCGAACATGGGGGTCAAGCATTGCTGCACCCCCTGAATGACAGAAGCGTTATCCTCATAAAACTTGTTGTTCAGCCCGTTCACGTGAAGATGATCCACCCCGCTTAACCGGCACAGCTTCTGGTAGGCGGAGAACGACATGCCCAAATAAGGATATCGCGACATCATCCCCCACTGGTTGCGATGGCCGTGAATGCATACAGGAGCATGCTTTCGCAAGTGAGCTACCCCAGCAAATCCGACGCTGTTGATGCTTACCATCACGCAGTTGCCCCCGTGCCGCACAACGGTTTCCAGATGCCGCAGCATCGGATCTATATCATCTGTAATGTTGAACGCATACATGGTTTTTTTGCCGGTCCTGTCTGCAGCCCGTTCGATCTCGTCCATAGCAACTTTGATCCTCTCCTCTAGAGGGGCGTACGGAGGATTGCCATGAACTTCGTCATCCTTGATAAAATCGATGCCTGAGGAAGCCAGTTCACGAACAATTCCCCTCAGCTGCTCGGTAGGCAAGCCGATATTCGGTTTGATAATCGTACCTATGATCGGTCTTCCATATACGCCTATAAGCTTTCTAGTCCCTTCAATGCCAAATTTCGGCCCTTCGTATCTTTCCCGAAACGAGGAGGGAAGCTCCAGATCGAGCAGGCGAATCCCGGACAGCTCTTCCAGCTCATACAGGTTACCTGCAACGGTAGCCATTACATTCGGGATAGATGGGCCTATATTATCGTACGGAAAGGCAATCCTCACAATACCGCGATGGTACAAGCCTTTGGTTCCGGCAGGAACCTTGGCTCCTGGAAGCGCCGGGAAAGGAGAGCTTTCCAATGGCTCGATAGAGATAATACGGGCGCGATGCCGCTCCTTCAAGCTCTCCGTTTCATTAGGCAAAGCCATGAAGGTTCCTGTGGACTGCTCGCTTACGATAATTTCACAGGCCTTTTCCAGTGAAAAGGCCGTTTCGATCCAGTAGGTTGCAATCACCTGATCCGTCAAATGGAGTTCACCTTCCCCATACGCTCTAGCTCGGCCTTAACGGCCATCACGCCCAATCGCGGGCTGGAATACACCGGAAGATTCGTCGCCTTCTGAAGCGCTTCCTCCATCCTGACCATCGAGCCTTGTGCCAGCACAAGCACATCGGCTTGCTGCGCAACCGATCGGGCTGCCTCCAGAATCAGCCGGTCGTGTTCTTCCGGTTGACCGGAAATCAACGCTTGATAGGCTCCCTTCGCCAGAGCATCAACTATTTGAACGTCGCGATTCTGCTTCCCCGCTTCTCTTTGAATCAATCGCTTGGTCGGCTCCAATGTCGTAGGCAGAGTGGCCAGCACCCCAATGTTGCGATACTGGGAAGCAGCCAAAGCTGCCATGGCCTCATCGATTTTGATAATTGGAATGTCCAGCATGGGTCTAGCCCAATCCGCTACTTCTCCCACCGATGAGCATGTATTCAGAATCATGTCGGCACCTATCTCCTCCGCATGACGGTAATACTGCGTAAGCCGGCGTGTAACTGCAGGAGTTACATATCCTGAACGAATAACATCGGCAATAAGGCTGTCGTCGATAATACTTACCAGCCGGCAATCCGGCAGGACCTCCCGAAATATAGGCTGGATTCGTTCCGACAACCCTTGACCTGTGTAAATAGCAGCAACTGTAGCCATGAGATCTACCTCCTCTTTTTGATTTAGCCTGCCGAATGGTTTGTGAAAAGCTCCGCATCCGCAAGCCGGCCGTCCTCCTGGAGCCATTGATACACATCAGGAAGATCCATGTGACGAAGCATTCCGGGAATAATAAAGCTCAAGGAGTCGGTTTCATCATAAAATGGCTCCCTTATCCAATCCGCAATGCTGCTCATGCTGTTGTCCAGACGGATGCTTTTTACCCTGGTGTCCAGCAGAGCCGCTAACCCGGCATACATCGCATATCTGCCGTTTCCGTAAAGAAGAATATCACGCGAATCAATATGCTTTAAGCCGAACAGCAGTTGAATGGCTCGCAGGACATCGTACGTACGTACGGCAGCCATACTGTCACCGAGCCACATCATCTCGTCCGTATGCCTGTCGATAATGCCGAACCGCTTAAACGGTTTGTCCGTTGGTGAATTCAAATGCGGCAGAAGCGGCCCTATTCCCGTCGGATTTAACACCATGGCGATTCGTCCGGATGCGCAAGTTTCTTCTATCCACCGGGCATGCTCCTCAAGGCGGGACGTGCCTCCATCCCACACAGCCATCGTGACGGGAAGTTTTTGTCCATGGAGCTTGGAATCATAAAACTGAAGTGCATGATTCAGAAGCCCCGGCTGGCTCCACCAAATCGTGCGCATCACCCACAGATTGTTAATCTCCCCGCCCCCGGAAGGTCGAGGATTCAGGTCGCAGGACTGCCTGTTATAAAATACGGTCCTTTTAAGCCACGCCATGGCATTCTTTTTGCGCTCCGCCTCAGAAATGGATTCACGTATGCTTTCAAAATAGGAAAGTCTATCCACATTCTCGTCAAATACGCTCTTGGCCTGGGGTATTTCTCCGATGATTTGACCGCTTCTTGTACACCACAGCTGCTCATTCGGAATCAATTCGATCTGATCCTCGGAGGGCGTCACAGAGGACCCGAGCAAATGCTTGGAGAAAAAAGCAGCAGCAGCCTTGGCCAGCGGTATCGTAAACTTGTGAACATTCTCATCTTCAAATAGAATCAGATCATCGCTGCGCTCATGCATTTCCCAAAACCGGCGGTTGACGGATACAGTATGACGCGGTCCTTCAATAGGCACAGAATCATAGGTTGTAGCTAGAATAAGCACAGGTCTCGGAGCCATGGCCAGAACAATATCCTCATGATCGAAGCCATAGGCCGAGAAGCCGGGCCATTTTTGCTCCGCATCCTGCGCCTTGCCGGTCAGCAGGAAGTAAGGCCGGTTCATAATAAACCCGCCCGGTGCGGCTGCGGCTATCCGCCTGTCGTACATCATCAGGAGAGAGGTTTGAGTCCCCCCTCCGGAATGACCGGTTGCCCCTATGCATTTCGGATCTACATCCGGTCTGGTACACAAATAATCGATGGCGCGCACCGCATCATGAAGCATATACCGTGCAAGGCTGTCTCCGAGCGGCATGCACTGGCGGCCGACGTTCTCATGCTCGGTAACGCTGGTCATCGGGGCTTGCTTGGTCTCGGTATCATAGTAACCGAACCTTTCCCCTTGCCCCACTGGATCCAATGCCATAACGATTAATCCGGCATGAACCAGATAGTGGCAGACCGTTTGGTACTCGTCACAGTGCTTGGCCTGCTCACGGTGTCCGCATAGAAGCAGCACAGCTCCTCTTGGACCGGCTGCCTCGTCTGGCACGTAGACATTGGCCGTTGCATAGGCTTGTGGTCTCGGTTCGAAGATGAGCTTTTCTACCCGAAACCCATTCCCTCGCACTGTCCCTGTGACTTGCGGGTTAAGCGGAGTATCGCAGGGAGGCAAGCCACCCAGGCATTGCTCCAGGCCTTCACGGATTTCGCGCTGGCGTTCCTCGAGCATCTGCTTGTTTTTAATGGCACTGCGGGCTTCCTCTCCCTTTTTGGCCGCACGCATGGCCGATTCATATACCCATCTTGGCAGCTGACTTTTTACGTCAAAGTGGGCAATTCCTACATTTTCGAATTTATCGTACACGTCTTCGTTTCCTCCTGACTCATTTTGAACACCCTGCCTCTTCCGGTTCCTCCGATACCAATAAATCGGCGATTCGTACGGGAACCCCCGATTGGGCTGACTTCCAGATCGCTTCACCGGTTAGTACCGAATAAGCCCCTGCTTCAGCACCGGCCATGATATCATATGCACGAAGAGGATC
Organism: Paenibacillus vulneris; assembly: GCF_039543185.1. Lineage (NCBI taxonomy): Bacteria > Bacillati > Bacillota > Bacilli > Caryophanales > Paenibacillaceae > Paenibacillus > Paenibacillus vulneris. The sequence continues at coordinate 219,618 of NZ_BAABJG010000055.1, forward strand.
GGCTCCCAGGAATAAATCTTCCAGAAGCAGCGGATCTCCTCCACCATGACCTCCCGAGCGAGGAACCACATGGATCGTTTCCTTGCCTCCGAATAGAGGGAAGTATTCAATCGTTTGCTCCGGTACGTGGTAGGATGCTCTCTTGGACATCACTTCCTTCGTTTCCAATCTCCCTTTGGTGCCGTTAATGGCTAACCGGTATCCCTCATACGGCAGCGAAAAATTGACCGAATAGCTCAGCATCGCACCCTTATCGTATTTGATGACGGCCGCATACGTATCTTCTATATCAATTTCCGAATCAAAAATACAGCCGTCAGCCCGGTACCCGTTATAAGCACTCGGTTTCTTATCGATCTGAGTCAAATGGTCGTCGTCAGGCACAATTTCCTTGCTGCGCGTCGACCAGCGCATGAAGTAGCTGCAGTTCTGCTTGACGCGACAGGTTCCGCAGTAACGACCGTCTTCTTTCGAAGGATTAAGCTCACCCTCCGGGCCAAAGTAATTAAGGGCCCCGTAGGCAAAGGCCTCGACCGGCCTTTGATCGATCCACCAATTAATGAGATCAATGTGATGCGTGCTTTTATGAACGGATAATCCGCCGGAATGCATTCTTTTGCGGTTCCAGCGTTTGAAGTAGCTTGCTCCATGGTATGTATCGAGATACCAGTTTAAATCGATAGAAGTAATTCTTCCGATTTTCCCTTCCAGGATGATTTCCTTGATTCTGGTGTGAATCGGGGCATAACGATAATTAAATGCAACGTAGAGCCTTCCCCTGCTGCTGTTCTGTGCGTCCAACACTCGCTTGCAGTCAGCTCCGGTAGTCACCATCGGTTTTTCCGAAATCACATCCAACTGATGCTCCAAGCCCTTCACTATATAATTGGCGTGGCTATGGTCCGCCCCGGCGACAACCACCACATCCGGACTGGTTTCCTCCACCATCCGCTCAAATTGCTCGGGAGCGTACACAGGCACTCCGCTAAGCGCTGGAAACTTACGGAAGCAGTTGGCAAACCGGGCCGGATCCGAGTCGAGCAGCCCTACAATCTCGCAATATGGTTGGAAAGTGTCCAGCATGGAGCTTATAAACATCCCATTTGCTCTGGTGCTGACACCGCAAATAACATATCTTTTTCTTGCCAAATTGTTCTACCTCCCATCTTCTCTAAAGTATACAAAATGGGGGAATGCAATAAATTAGTAAATCCGATCTTGATTATAGGGGGATTTGGCTGAAAGCTGGCAACGCCGTACCGGCTAACTTGTTTCTCTACATACCAAATATTCTACTAAATTCCCAAAAAAATAAGACCTCGCCGAAAAGTAGCAAGGTCTTTATTTCTCTCTTACATATTAAGGTTACTTCACATTGAAAGTGAAATTTTTAGGTGTGTTATTCGGGCCCATTAAAACCAATTTAAAGCTTTGTAGATTCACTTTATTTGTTTCATAAATCCCACTTTTCGGTACAAAGACAAGTTTGTAATCATCGGTCATATAAAAAGTATCCTTGTCTTCCTCTTTAGTACCTGGTTTGTAAGTAATATCCGTTAACGCAAACGATACCCCGAATACTCCCATAAAAGGTGTGATTTGGTCTTGTCCTGTACCCTTATCCTTATCTGATTTATTCGTAAAAGCATTGTTATTACTATCAAGCACTTGAACCTGAGCAAGCAGCGTAGCGTCCCAAATGTAACGTCCATCAATTGCTTTTGGATCGACATTTGTCACTGAATTATCACCCCGTGTTACTTTTAGTTGATTGAATTCCAACTCCGAAGCAAATGCATTGAAATTGACTTTTACAGCCTTTGAACCAACAGGTGTATTTACTGTCACTACTGCATCTGTACTACCAGGATTCAACCCAATCATCTTAGTCGGGAAACTAGGTTTGTCGAGGGCAAACAGATTAGGATTGACAAATTGCACACTTGAAATTACTGGAGCAGCACCAGGCGGGAAGGTAACTTCATTACCTTGCTTATCTTTGGCACCAACCGTAATTTCCGTTTTATTAAGGAATTCAGGCTTGTTCTTGAAGATATATGCGCCATCCTCTTGGGTAGCCTTTTTCTCTTTTTTAGAATTACTGCTAATTTTGTTCCCTATCAAGTCGCGATCCACTAGGAATTTCCCTATTGCGAACATACTCGTGTTTGAACTTAAAAAATAAGTCAAATCCTCATCAATCTCTTTTAGCGTGTAGCTTTGTACCTGGGCCGATATGGTTTGTAGCTCTGTTTGAATCGGCCATTTGGTAGGATCGGCCTCTTTAGGATCTTTCCTTGCTTTAACCAATGTCGTAACCACTTTATAGACACCCAATTTTTTGGAATCCGCTGTCAATTGAATAACACCATTATCAGTAGAGTTGACTTGGCTTGCCTTTACCCTTATGGTAGGATTCGCATCGTTCAACTGAAGTTTCGAATTCCCACCGAAGTTTCCGGTGAATGCTCCTGAGTCTCCACTCACTTTTTCCAACCTGTATTCCACCTGGTATTCATCGGGGGCAGTTTTAAATTCTGTATCGTATTGGTCTTTTATGATGTATTTAATGGTTTTTATAGTACCTTTTACCCCCTGAATTACCGTTATTTTCTCTGACGGCTCGAACCCTGATTTCTCCAACCTTTCGGGCACTCGCGGAGACTGAACCGTGTATTCGGCTGTCGCTTTTTGGTTGGCATCCTTCAAAAAGACTTCAATTGATGCCGATCCGCTTTTCGTCGGCTGTACGACCACTTTCCCCTTGTTTGCTCCGCTCAGGCCAATCGGTTCTCCGTCAGCAATCGACCCAAGTTTTAGCACTCCTGTACTCCGCACTTGAATCTGGCCAGCTTTGTACAATGCAGCGATTTCATCCGTGTTGAAGCTATAGCCTTCAGCATCCCTTATTTCCAAAGTAATTCCTACGTCAGAATCCCCTTCGGCTATTTGCGTAGTTAAATCAGCGATCTTGACGCTAGCCGCAAGCTTCGGGGCGAATACGGCGATTTCCTGCTTAGCGGTTTGACCGGATCCTACTGCCATTAAATGCAGGGTTGTTCCTTTATCTTGATTGAAATCGTTCCTGGCCAAGAGCTCCAATTCCGGGTAGTTATCATTATCGTAATCGACGAATACCTTGTCCTTGACATTCTCAAACAGCGATTCGCCTTCAAATCTTGTCACAATCCCTCTATCCAACTCCTCAACATCATCAATAAGGCACCCATACTGATCGTAGGCTCTAAAGGATAAGTAAACTTTCCCTCCGGGCTGCAGCTGCTTATTGTCTTTATAAGTTAATTTACCCATTTCAATCTTGGAAATCATGGCCCGGTCACCGATTATGAAATTATTGCTTACATTCAAATTATTCTTTGCGTCGAAAATGGAGATAAACACTCCAGAGCCTCGTCTTTCCTTGCTTAGATCAAGCTTAATGGATTGTCGGCCCGGTAAATACTGCATACTAATTCCTGAACTGACTCGGATATCAAATGAAGCAGCAGGCAAGCTGGTTTGCTCTCCGTATTGGTTAATCTGTTTGAATTCAACGATCACCTTTGATCGAGCCAATTGGTCTGATGTATTCGCGAATTCAATCTTCTTGATCGTTTCATCCTCAGCGGAAAAATCCGCTGTCTTCTTGGCTACAGCCGCATCCTCCAGCCCTGACAATTCAACTGTATAATTGCCTTTAGTCAGTTTTGTCTCCAAAGTAACCATCGCACTTTTTTTATCCGCTGACCATACCGTTGATCCAGGAATAGCATTTCCACCTATTTTGACAGTTAGAATCGCCTTTGCAGCATTAACTGCATCCACCGCATCTTCGAAGGTAACCGACACTTTTCTGGCTCCGACTGCTTTTGCTTCTACGATTGAGACTTTGCTCTTTTCACTTGGGTTTGTTAACAGCTTGCGTGTTTCAAATGCTGATTCTACAAGTGTTTTGCGGGTCGCAGTTCTATCTGTGCCGTGAAAACGGTTATCGTCGAGGTTTTGCATAATCTTCAACTGTAAAGCAAGTGTGACAAAACGGCTTGCCGCTTTATCCACCTTATCCTCGTTTCGGATACTATCATCCGTAATAGGTTTAACATTTCTTGCCTCATCCACCTTACCAAGACCGTAAATCAAAAATTTGGCAAGATCCTGTCTGCTTACGAATACATTCGGATCGACAGCCATTCCTTCTTCGTTGATAAGCCCTAATGCTCTAAAGGATTCCAAATAATCATTTGTAAGCGCTTCATTATCACTGCCGGAGAAAATGACTTTGGAAGCCTGAACGAAATCATCCCGGGTAACCGGCAGATTAAACCCAAAAGTGTTCTCAGATTCCGGCTTCAGAATGCCATTTTTAATAAACAGATCAAATTTGTCCTTCAAATCCTGGGGCATCATTTTTAGATCTTCGTAATCATCGGATGTTTTTACTGCTTTCGCTTCATTTGCTGTGACTTCTTCTTTTTTCACTTCGTCAGCTTTCAATTCCTCTGATTTCGATTCGTCCGCCTTCACTTCATCTGTTTTCACTTCATCTGACGTGACTTCAGAAGCTTCATTTTCTGCATAAGCAAGCGGTAGAACGGATGTCGACAAAAGGAATAACGACACTGCACAGGCTATGTATTTGCTGTTCATTGATACACCTTCTTTACTTGGATTTAGGAAACCATGACTTTAAACCCTCGGTGCTGCTCGAATATTGGCTTCAGGCTATCCCTCCCCAATGACCTTAACTCTGAATCTTTTCGTTTTGACACCATGCTGATCTCTGTTATAAATAAAATAGTATGAAAACGCATTCGAGTTATAGGGGAATTACAGCTAATTTATAGGCATATGTTTTCTTGACCAAACCGATAGCTCCTTAGCAGGGAGACAGCCGCCCTTCGATAGCTGAAACGGCTGTCTCTACCTGTACTGCCTTATTACCAGTAAAACTCCTTCTCCAGCCTGCGATACTGTCCTGCCCTCATAGGAGCCTGGCTCCTTATTTGACGGTGATTGTAGAATGGATGATGAATGCCTTCCGGGCTAAGATGAACCACATCATCTCCCCGCCATTGCGTAATGAACTCCTCGCCTACCGCTTTTTCAACCGTTTGTCGTTGACTTACCGGGAAGGTAACTGTAATCCTCTCTCCCTCATGCGCTTCCCCCAAATTAAGGAAACGCTGATTGACCCAAATGCTTGGATCGCTGCCGGTCTGTGTCAGCACCCTCTCTCCCTGCTCACGCCGAACCAGCACTTTGGCATATCCTGCCCAATCCGGGATACGGATTAACAGTCTCGGTATATTCTGATGAATGTCCAAATCCAATCTGCCCTCGTGCGGAAGATGACTGCTTACATCCAGCCAGCGGGAGCCGCGATTGAGCAGAAAGTTCACACTTACCGTGCCACTACGTTCTGTAATAGTATTGCTCCAGCCCATGAACAGTCCTCTGGTCCCTGAACCGATGCAGCAGGTTTGCAAATCATTCGTATGTCCTCTTCCCCCGCTGACATCACAGCAGAAATCGTTCGGCGCGGAGTAGCCTGCGAAGGCTCCCTTTGCCCGCTTAGCTACGTTGCAGTAAGACTTCATGCCTACGTCATCATTCTCTTTATGATCGGAGTCTACCACCCAGTCCAGGTTCAGCAGCTGCGATTCGGTCAAGTGATTGCGCAGGAACCGCTCGACGATTCCCCAGTATTCGACATAGCCGCTTTGAGCCAGCATAATCCCTGTCGAGATCAGATCGACCAGCGAGCAGGTTTCGTGTTCGAAAGCCTGATCGTGGATATCACCGGGCGTCCATCCAAAAGCGGTGCACCAGGTCAGAGCCCAATCGTAGCTTTTCTTCACAAAATGAGTGATGGAGGCATCCCGGGTATGCCAGGCATAGCGAGCCAATGCATCCAGCGTGCCGATACGGGTATGGAAATGTCCACTGCGATAGGCTAGAGCATCATTAAAGCTTCCGTCCGGGTTGAACACACCGCTGCGACGAATGATTAATGCCGCAAAGTATTGGCACAGCTCGAAGGCGTCGTTGTTGCCTGTCAATTCGTAATATTTCAATAGCGGCATGATCAGTCTTCCGCAGAATGCAGCAGGATCCGGTGCAAGCCTTAATTGGACCGCATTAGCGGAAGGCCAGCCGTTAACCGTATACTCCGAAGCTGGATAATACCACACATCTCTTTCTTTAATGGCAATTCTTTTGAGTGCAGCGACATGCTTGTCTGCGACCTGCTTGATCTGGCTGTCTCCCGTGGACATGTACCACGAAGTCAATGCGAGAATGACGGCACGCTGATCAATCAGGTTGGCTGTGGGCTCCCAAGGCGCCTTCGGATTTTTCAGCCGATAGCTGAGTCCGTCCTCTTTAAAGAAGCTCAAGAAGTTTTCCCGGTATTTCGCTTCGATATCCTTTCCTCTTTCATCCCCAGTCATGTGCCTGGCCAAGATGAGCGCATCGATCAACCGTCCATGGCTCGAACCGTAATCCCAATCACCATGGGTCAAAAATGCCGGCTGCTCCATCAAATTTGCCGCAAAAAACGGAATGTACCCATGATCCTCGTCCGCCATCCCAAGAATAGCCCCGAGGACATGCCCTGCCCTCTCCTCCAGCATAAGGGTATCGGGAATTTGCTTTATTTCACTTGTGCTCATTCTTCTATTCTCCTTTTCTTAGTAAAATATATTTGTGTTAATCCTCACCCAATTTGACGGCTTGATGAATACGGATTCGGGAGACAATATGCGCCAGGATCGCCAAGCCCGTTGTAATCATCACGGTGACAACCCAATAAAGCCGAACCTGATCCTTGGGATCAAATGTCACTTTGAAAGGCGGTACTTGTGTTTTCGGATCGAAGGACATTTCGAACAACGGTACAAATAGCTGGCTTGTAATCCCGCCGGTCGTCACTCCAATCACAATAGCTGCTCCTGATATCAATACCTGCTCACTGATAAGGATGACAAGCAGCTGAAAAAAGGAGATTCCCATAGCCCGTAAGATTCCGAATTGAAGCGTTCTGGCGTGGAGCGATAATACCCAGTACAGCAGGAAGCCGAAAAAGCATATGACAATGGAAATTAAAAAGCCCAATGTCATGACCCCATTAATAGCCATCTGGAACGGATCCTTGATCGCCTTAATTTGCTCCTGCTTCGCATCCCTAAGCGCTTCGATCTGATATCCATGGTCCGTCACCGCTTTATAGACCGCCTGGCTGCTTGCATCCGGCTTCAGCTTCAGCCACACCTCATAGGGCTCCAAAGCAAGATTATTCTGAATATAGGACAAATGCCCGATGACGAGCATGGGTCTTTTAACCTTCGTCGCTCCTGTTTTGCTGGAAACGGTTATCGTTTCATTCGTACCTGGATTCGGATTCCACGACGGCCAATAATCTACGATCCCGTATACCGTGAATTGGACTCCCTCAATCCCCGACCAGCCGACGGTTATCGTGTCCCCTGATTTCAGGCCATATTCCTCCGCCAACGATCTCGATATGAGGACGGCCGACGGCTTGGCTGCAATCAGATTTAAGTAGCTATTGATGTGATGGTCGAGCAGTCCCGGGCGCATCCAGCCGGTTTGACCAAATTCCTTCGTTTCGATTCCCATCAGCTGCACCGTATCCTGTGACTTGCCTCGCGTGAACGTGGCATCCTTCTTTCTGAAGACCTTGGCAGCATGCTCAACACCCGGAAGCTGCGTAAATGGAAGAAAGGAAGGCTCCGTATACTGCGTTCTGTGCGGAGCCGAAGGTTCGGTCGCTGCTTCTTCGGTCTCACCCCCCTCATCCTCCTGCAATCCGACCAGGATCGCTGGAGGGGCATCATTTTCCCATCGAATTTGCATTGTTATATCGGCACCGGCCGAATACCGGATTTTATCGGTAGTGTTTTTGTTGATAGTTCTTGTAGCACTGGCGCTAAACAATCCTGTGGCGATCGTTATAATCAGAAATACCATAATAAATTGATATTGCAGCGTTGACCTGCTGACCTGAATCAGCGTGAAGTATAAGGACGGCGGCCACCAGCGTCTGCCTATCCGGTAAATCAGCTTCATGAACCAAGGGTACAAACGCAGCACCAGGAGTCCCATTCCCAATATAAAAATGGCCGGAATAAAGAACAGCAGCGGATCTACCCTTAAATCCCCCGATTTTAAACCGAGCGACAGCAAGTCCTTAATTCGCGTTTTGTACGTATACAGCCCATACAGGGAGATTCCGATTAAGATCACATCTATGAAATAAGTATGCCAGAAGGAGCTTTTCTCCTGACGTGCAGACTGCTGCTTATGCCCGACAATGGTAGCCTTCGTAGCCAAAAAAACAGGAATCAGCGTCATCACTAATGAGCTTCCGACTGCAACCAGAGCGTACAAGAAGGCATCCTGACTCAGCGATACATCCAGCTTGGCCCGTTGGACAAACTCCAAAAATCCGCTGGAAGCACCCAATACCTTAGTCAGGTACATCCCCACATAAGGTCCGATAAAGAAGGCTATCATGCCTAATATCAAGCTCTCCAAAATATAGCTCGCTATAATTTGCAGCCTGCTGGCGCCACGGCTTCTTAATACGGCAATTTCCGTTTTCTGCCGGTCCGTAATTAAATTGGCCACCATGTATAAATAAAATCCAAGCATAAGAACGACAGGTACATTGAGCGACCAGAGCATCGTTTTCAGATTGGCTTCTTTCACATAATAGGTACCGAGTGTTTTTAATGCCGGTGCGTTGTAATTATGCGCTTCGTAGCGCTCATCCATATGCTTGTCAATGGAAAGATGAGTGGCTATAAACGTATCGACGGTATGAAGCGTCATTTCCTTATAATCCAGCGCCCAGTACCAATAGCCCGATTGGACATGCAGCTTACCGCCTTGGGTAAAGTCGTTCTCAAACAATGCATAATCAATCAAAAAGCTGTTCTTGTAGCTGCTCGGGATGTTATACCAGAACACGTCCGTATAATCGCTGCGGTCCCATACCCCTACCGGCTTGATGCGGATGGTTTCCTTCGTTGCTTCGTCCTGGATGACAAAGACTGTGTTCAGGACCATTCCTAATTCCGTTAAGGCTTCCTCCACCACAAGAGCTTCATAAATCCCGTCTACCGGAGCTTGGGCAGGCATACGTCCATCCACAAGCCTCATATGCCCTTCCATTCCATCAATGGCCGTAATATCGGCCGATCGCTGCCTGCTTGTATCCACTTTATCGGGCTCAGCGGGGAGTACTTTGTATCTTTGAGTGGATCTTTCGCGGACAAAGTATTGCTCCGGAATGCCGAACCAGGAACCTATTTTGCTCAAAAAGTCATCGGTTTCCGCAAGATGTCCATTTTTTTCTTTATCCTGACCGCTAGGCAAATTGACTGACAGCCAATATATCCCCGGATACTGGCTGCTGCTCATCTGCATCTGCTGCAGCTCTTGAAGCAGCAATCTTTGTAGTATCGCATTCGTATAGATCGGCATGCTGCTTGCCAGCGCGACGGACAATATTAGGCCGAACAGCAGGCTCAGCTCGAGCCATTTGTTATTGACCATCTTGCGCAGGATCATGATAACTATTGACACGCTCTTAGCCTCCTAGTTGGCTAAAATAATTTTCTGTCCCTCCGTGATGCCTTTGCGTATTTCGACTTCCGTAGCAGCCACGATACCTTTCTCCACATCGACTTCTTTACGGCTTTCTCCCTCCAGCACCTGAACATAGTCACGTCCCATATAGCTGCGCAGCCCTGCTCTCGGAATCACTAAGACCTGCTCCCTTTTCTCCGTTACGATGGTGATATCAGCTTGGGAGCCTATCGTAACCTCTTCAGGCAAGTCTCCTTTCACATCAATAACCAGTGATTTATTGTTTTTTTCCTGAACCGTTTTGTTATCGCTTGGCGTTGCGGTTAACGGTGTCTGGACGACTTTTCCCGGGTAAATCTTGTCTTTAATCTTTACCGTGACATCCATATTAATTTCCACTCCAGCCAAATCGTTCTGACTCGCAGCCGTATAAATCAGCTTCATCTGCGTAGGGTCCGAAAGCGTAACCATTTGCTTGTAAGCGGCTACCTCCTCGCCCGGTTTAATGGTATCGATGAAGGTGACGATGCCATCGGCTTTGGCTATCAGCTTGGAATTTTCCAGCTGGGTTTGCAGCGATCTCAACTGGATCTGGGCACTCTCCATATCCAGCATTTTCAACTGTACCGATGGATTATCCGAGCCTTTGTCGGCTACCTCCTGAACGAGGGCTATCTTGGCCTTTTCAATCGCAATTTCCTGCACTCGTATCTTCGTTTCCAGCTCTCCGGTTTCCGTGGATGCGATAAGATCCCCTGCCTTCACCCGGTCTCCCAGCTTGACATTAATCGAGATCAGCTTCCCTGCGGACGTTTTGTAATACAGGTAATCCGTTTTATCCGATGCAAAGGTGGCTACTCCGGTGATTTGCTTTACTATGTCAGCGCGTTTGGCCTCAAAGAGGCTTAACGTTTCTTTGACAGGCTCGACAAGCGGTGGAGCAAGCTCATCCTCCTCAACAGGCAGCAGCGAGCATCCGGAAAGGGCTAGCAGCATACCCGAAATACTTACCGCAGCGATGATTTTATCAGCAATCCGCTTTGACATCTTGACCATCCCCCAGTGACACGCGTGGCTCCAGCTGACACGGAATCGTTAGAAATTTTGTTATCACCACCTTACTATGAAAACGTTGTCTCATTTTAGGGGATTCATTTCATTTTTATAGGTTATTTGCTCCATCCGCCGGTCGACGCCAAAAACTCCAGCCCGCAAGCTGGAGTTTCGTCCTTTACAGTCCTATCTTATGGAGTTTGAATGGCCCAGAGCACTTGAGCATCGAACAGCTTCCACAATTCATTAGTAGCGTTTTCCTTCATCGAGGAAGAATTAGAGCCGAAGGATACGGTACGTGCAGCTACAGGTTCACCCAGGATGTTTTTCGAGCCTTTCTCGTAAGCGGCAATAACAGGCTTGGAAGGATCACCCGCAGCCGTTGCAATAACGATAGCATCAGCGCTTGGCTTGGAATAACCGATGCTATCCGGTTCATAGTAAATTTGTACATCTCCCTTTAACCCTGCTGCCAAAGGATGATCGGAGTTCGTAATCGTAATTTTCGATTGTTTTTCGATATTCGTTTTTTCAGAAACGGAGGAGAAATCCGCGTCCCCGAACGAAATAAGCTTGTTATAAATAATAGGAATAGGTAGATCCTTCAGCTTTTTCTTGACATATTTGGAGTTCGTCGACGAACCGATAACTACCAGATCATAGCCTTCAAATGCTTCCGGTGCAATTTTGGCGCTTGGCAGACGGGTAACCTCGAAGCCTAAAGATTGCAAACGGCTGACAAGAGGCTTCTCATCAGGAGCCATCTCGGTTTGCCCTGCCCGAATATCACTTGTAACGATCGCTTTCTTTCCTTTAGCGGAAACCTTCGGAGTGTCCGTGTTCGTTGCCGGCGGTGTAGCCGGAGTTTCTTTCTTCGGATCAGGTGTGGCCGTAGGAGCTGGTGTTGGTGTTGAAGCTGGCGTCGTTGTGGTGCTGCCTTTTCCTTCAAACAGCTTCTTGGACTCATAGCTTGCAAGCACAAGCATCTTGCGCGTAGCGGACGCTTTTCCTCCAAAGGTGCCGTCGTCCTGCTTCGTCATAAGATTTTTTTCAAGCGCAAGGGCTACATAGCCTTTTGCCCAATCGTCTACCGTGTTATCCGATACAGGAGTCGCTTTCTTCGCAGCGTCATCTAAACCGAGACCGCGAATAAGGAACGTTGCAAGCTCCTGACGGGATACTTCACCGGACGGATTATAGGTGGTGCCGGTCGAATCATAGCCATTAGTAAGGCCGGCTTTTTTCAGTGCTTCCACATAAGTGAAGGCCCAATGATCTGTTCCTACATCAGTGAAGGATGGGGTTGTAAGCGTTTTATCCATTGGCAGTGAAAAAATAATGGCAGCTACCTTGGCGAACTGTGCACGATCCATCTTGGAATCAAGGCCGAATGTATCGTCCGTCAATCCGCTGAACACCCCAGCACGGATCAGCTCATCAAACTTGCTCTTCTGATCTTGTGGAAGATTCTTCAAGTCCTTGAAATCTTCCACGCTCTTAGTTGCCGGAGTGTCTGCAGCGGAAGCAAAAGGAAGCACCATGAGCACTAACAGGAAACAACATAAAAGCGATGTGACAATTTTCTTCATTTTTGACGCACCTTCCTGACTTTTAGTTAATTACACACTAAATCAAGCAGAGCTTTGATAACGAACCGATTTTTAGATTAGGCCGAACACCTCCACGGCAGCAATTGGGTATTACTCCTACACTTTTAAAATAATACGAAATGAGAAATCATTTATAGGGACATAATCGCATCCTTATAGGTTTATTGTTCCTAGATGATGAAGTTAGCAAAATAAAAACCCCAGCCCGAAGCTGGAGTTTCAGTGAACTTATTATTCCGGGGTTTGAATAGCCCAAAGCACTTCTGCATCAAATAGCTTCCAAAACTCATCGGTAGCATTTTCCTTCATTTGTGTACCTAAGTTGGTAAAGAAAAACGCAGAGCGTGCCGGTACTGTTTCCCCTAGAATATTTTTGGAGCCCTTCTCATAGGCAAAGATGGTTGCTTTGTTGGGTTCGCCTTTCACAGTCGCGACTACAATCGCATCCTTGCTCGGAACCCCGTAGGTAAGTCTAAAAGGCTCATAGTGAATCTGCACATCTCCGGTAAGTCCAGCCGCCAGCGGATGGTCCGGCTTCACAATCGAAATCTCCGTTTGCTTCTCGGCGTTCGCGTTTTCTGAGACGGAAGATAAATCGGCATCTCCCATGGTTCGGGAATGGCTATAAATAATTGGAATAGGAAGCGATTTCAATTTCTTCTTTACATATTTGGGATTCGTCGACCAGCCGATATAGGCGAGATCATAGCCTTCAAATGCTTCCGCAGTAATTTTTGTACTGGCCAAACGAGTCACTTCGAATCCAAGAGATTGCAGACGGTTTACAACCATATTATCGTCCTTGCGAAAATCGGGATTACCCGTGTTCACATCGCTAGTCATAAGAACTCTTTTTCCTTTTGCAGAGGCTTTGCCGGAATCCTCTTTATTCGGCGCAGGCGATGGCAGTGGTGTTGGTGATGGAAACGGTGAAGGGGTCGGACCGGCCAATATTTTTGTTGCCTCATAGCTTGCAAGGACCAGCATTTTACGTGTGGCCGGTGACTTGCCTCCAAATGTGCCGTTGTCCATCTTCGCCATAATACTCTTTTCCAGAGCAAGCGTTACATAACCCTTAGCCCAATCGTCCACGGTGCTGTCCGACACTGGCGCTGCTTTTTGAGCAAGCTCTTCCAAGCCAAGACCGCGGATAAGAAATGCAGCCAGCTCTTGGCGGGATACTTCTCCAGATGGATTATACGTTTTGCCCTCCGAATCATAACCATTCGTAAGCCCCGCCTTTTTCAACGCTTCTACATACGTGAAGGACCAATGATCGGTGCCCAAGTCGGTAAAGGAAGGGTTTGTAAGCGCTTTATTCGTTGGCAACGAAAAAATAATAGAAGCCACTTTTGCAAATTGCGCTCGATCCATCTTGGAGTCCAAACCGAATGTATCTTCCGAGACGCCGCTAAACATGCCACCACGAATCAGTTCATCGAACTTAGCTTTCGTTTCTTGAGGGAGAGTCTTCAAATCCTTGAAGTCTTCTACCGATTTGACTCCCTCTCGAGCGATAGCTGAAGCAAATGGAAGTACGGTGAAAGATAAAAGAAAAAAACATAATACTAAAGCGATTATTTTTCTCAATTCGGACACCATCCTCATTTTCGTATTGATCCATTTAGAGAATCGTTTACCTTGCACTTTAAACTACAGCTCGGATATGCCATCTACCACCTCCTTTCGTAATTTTTTCCGACAAGCAGATATTATTTTCCGGCAGCCTTATTCAGCTCCTCCTTGGCCGCTTTCTCCGCTAAGATCGCCTTGGTCTCCCTCTCCTCCGTCATTCTCAGCGCTGTAACGCTATCCTTGGATTCCAGGAATATCAATGGGGCGAACACGCCTTGCGTATTAACAAGGTGGTAGGTTAAACCTGGTGCGCGAGGAGGAGTAGCATCCGCATATTTGCCGTAGAAAACGGATTCGGTGTGCTTACCCTTCAGCTGCGGTAAATTTTTACCGAACGCTTCTTTCACTGCCTGTGTTTGCACGGATCCGACAATACCTTCCTTGGACAGCTCGATTTGAGCCTCTTCGCTCAATAGATAGGAAATGACCTGAAACGCCTGATCCTTCTTCGTCGATTGCTTCGTTATGTAAAGCGAATTAACGTTAGGCTGGTATCTTGTGTCCGGTAAATCATTGAAAAACGGAACTGCAGCAATATCGAAATTCAGGTTCTTATTGTCTTCGTAAAACTTTACAATTCGGTCCACAGAAGCGATGGCCATAGCAATGTTGCCTTTGGAGAAATTTTCAACCGTATCGAATTGGTTGGCCGGAATCTCATAGAAACGCCGCAAGTTGTCAACCAGCTTCTTCCACCCATCCGTATTCAAAACCGCCTTGTCTTCAGTTGGGTGCAAAGGGTTCAAGGATAGCTGATTGTAGTTCATATAATGACCGGGATTTTGTGAATATCCTTTATACGTGATTTCCCCTTCTACACGAGTCAGCTTCTTGGCCAATTCGTATGCTTCATCGTAAGTTATGCCGTCCTTCGGGTAGTCCACGCCGAATTTGTCAAAGATATCTTTGTTGTAAAAGAGGATATAATCGCCAATTTGAAACGGAAGTCCGTAAATAGCCCCGTCCTGGGTAATGTTCTTCATTCGGTCCATGGCCGGCTTATTCAGCTTTTCCGTATCGAAGTTATATTTCTTGATCAGCTCTCTCATGTCATACTGAAGATCGTTATCGATAATGTAACGGTTCAGATTCAAGTGAGAATCGTCCATGATAATATCAGGGATGGTCCCGGCCGCAATCAGGTCCTTGTACTGTCTTCCCGGGTTATCCCAATGGATGTGCTTGATCTTTAGATCTGGGAACTTTTTTTGCAGAGGTTGAGCAATCTGCTTCTGAAAAATATCTTCTTTGACATAAAAAGCAGGCCAAACCGTGTAAATCAACAGTTCGTTTTCCGGGGAAACAGGTGCTTCGGACTTTCCAATGTTTGCCGCTTCGTCCGATTTGCAGCCTGCAAGCAAAATGGCCATTGCAGCAAAGGCAAACGCGGCTTGTTTCCATGCTTTATTCATTGGACGTACCTCCTTTTCGGCTATAAAAGCAAAGCACCCCCTATCATTTCATCAACAATGAGGGTGCTTTTGGAGTTGGTTATTATTTTTTTGCCGCCTTTTCGAGCTCGGTCTTGGCGGCTTTGTTGGTCTCGATAGCTTTCGTAGACTGCTCCTCAATCATCCGGAGCGCCGTAACGGAGTCCTTCGATTCTTTGAAGATAAGAGGCGCGAAAACATTTTGCATCGGAACGTCGTACCATAGCAAGCCTGCTGCACGTGCAGCCGGCGGCATCGCCGTTTTGCCGTTAAAGATCGCCTTCGTATTTTTCCCGCGCATTTGCGACAGGTTTTGACCGAAAGCCTCCTGTACCGCCTTGGATTCCATTGGAACGATGACGCCTTCCTTCGCCAATTCTACCTGATGCTCCTCAGACAGAATGGCAGCCATAGCCTGGAACGCGAGATCCTTCTTCGTGGATTGCTTCGTGATGTACATCGAATACAAATTCGGCTGGTATCTCGTATTCGGCGCTTCACTGAAGGAAGGCACGGAAACGACGTCGAAGTTCAAGTTCTTATTCTGTTCAACGAACGAAACTAGATGGTCCACTGTGGCAACGGCCATGGCGATATTTCCTTTCGATGCAAACACTTCGACCGTATCGAACTGATTGGCAGGAATATCATAGAACCGTCGCATATTGTCTACGACCTTTTTCCATTCCGGTGTATTCAGGCTGGCTTTGTCTTCCTTCAGGCTAAGCGGTGATAGGGACAGCTGGTTGTAGTTCATATAATGTCCCGGATTTTGGGAGTAGCCCTTGTAAGTGACCTCCCCCTCCACTCGGGTCAGCTTCTTCGCCAGCTCGTAGATCTCATCGTAGGTCATGCCGTCCTTCGGATAGTCTACACCGAACTTGTCGAAGATGTCTTTATTATAGAACAGCAGGAAGTCGTTATTGTTATAAGGCAGACCGAATAGCGTTCCTTCCGGCGTCAGGTTTTTCATTTGGGCTACATGAGCCGGATTTAGCTTGCTCGTATCGAAATTGTATTTTTTGACCAAATCTCCGATATCGTACTGAAGATCGTTGTCAAAAATATACCGCTGTACATTCATCCGAGTGTTATCGAGAATGATGTCCGGAATGGTTCCGGCAGCAATTAAATCCTTGTACTCACGGCCCTTATCCCAATGAACATGCTTGATCGTAATATCAGGGAACTTTTTCTTAAGAAATTGCCCGATCTGCTTATCGAAGTTCTCTTCCTTTGCAAAATACGCAGGGTAGACCGTGTAAATAAACAGTTCGTTGGGTGAAGATTTGGGTGTAGTCGGATTATCTTCCACCACAGGTGAGGATGTACAGCCTGCCAACAACGCTAGTGACGAAGTAAACAAGATGGTTCTCGATACGGATTTCTTCATGATTTTTAAGTCCTCCCTGGTTTCATTCCGGTCTAACCGTTTTGCAGCGTCCATAAAGCCAAGTTATCCAGAAGCTTCCAGCCATTATCGGTCGTATTTTCATGCAAGCCGTTATTCAAGAAGAAGAACGAGGTACGCGCTTTCACTTCATAACCATTATCGGCTTTCGAGCCTTTGTCGTAATAATAAATGGCCGCTTTGTCTTTATCTCCAGGAGCGGTTGCTATCACTTTGGCCTCCTTGCCGGGCAGACCATAACCGATCCCGATTTTGGAGTTCGTTTCTTTATAAATATCCACAGTACCCGACAAACCGCCAGCTACTTTATGTTTGCCGTCCACGATATCGATCGATTTGACATTAAACACGTTGGCGTTCTCTTCTATTGACGATAAGCCTAGATAGTACATGCCATGATTTTTGACATAGACAGTTGGAATCGCTACCTCCTTCATAACGCCTTCCTTCAATATTTTGGAGTTCGTAGTTTGGCTGAAATACAGCAAATCATAGCCTTTCGTTTCATCAACCGTGAAATCCCGGTCCGCTATATTGGTAACCTTAAATCCAAGCGCTTTCAATCTGCCGGCTACCAATTGGTCCTCCTGGGCGTTTTCCCGGCCTACCATCAGCACTTTTTTTCCGCTTGCGGATACTTCCGGTTTTTCCGGTGCAGGAGTCGCTTCTGGCGCTTTGCTTGGCGCTGGCGCTGCAGTTTCCGGTGCCTTAGGGGCCTCCGTCTTTGTTTCCTCAGCTTTAGGCTTTTCCTCAGGCGCTTTGGTAGCTGCCGGTGCAGGCGTTGGTGTTTCTGCCGGGGCTTTCGTCTCTTCCGGCTTCGATGTTTCCGCAGGTGTCTTTTCATCCGGTTTAGGCGTCGATTCAGGCGCTTTGGTTTCCGCCGGTTTCGGAGTCGCTGGAGTAGCCGTCGGCGTAGATTGTAGCGATGGGGTAACAACCCCCTTCAACGTATTGTCGGACGCATTATTTTGAGAAGAAGAGCATGCCATGATAGATATCGCCATTAAAGCAATAACGAGCAAACTAAATAGACGCTTCATCGATTGGATTCCCCCTTTAATTGTGGCTAGCCTTTCCTTTGGGACAAACAAAAACCTCCAGCCTCACTTTCATCGATCCTCTGGAGGTTTGTTTATTCAAGTTTCCTATTGTAGCTATGTTATTTGTTCGCTGCCTTCTCCGTCTGAATTCCCTTGGTCGTCTGCTCCTCAACCATCCGAAGTGCCGTAACGGAGTCCTTCGATTCCCCGAATATCAGTGGCTGGAAGACAATGTGTGCAGGAACGTCGATATAAGTCAAGCCGTTAGCGCGGGCCGCAGGCGGCATTGCATTTTTGCTCGCAAAGATCGCTTGCGTATGTTTCCCCTGCATCTGCGGCAGGTTTTTCCCGAACGCTTCCTGAACGGCCTTACTCTCCAACGGACCAATGATGCCTTCTTTGGATAACTCGATCTGCATCTCTTCCGAGAGCAGGTAGGAGATTACCTGGAAGGCCATATCCTTCTTCGTCGATTGCTTCGTGATATAAGCGGAGTACATATTCGGTTGTGCTTTCGTATTCGGCAAATCACTGAAGGACGGCATCGAAGCGATATCGAAATTCAAGTTTTTGTTTTGCTCATACCACTGAATGATTTTTTCCGATACATGGACGCTCATCGCCATCTTCCCTTTAGGGAAATCGTCTACGGAAGTAAACTGGTTGGCCGGAATTTCATAAAACCGTCTCAAGTTGTCAACCAGGATCTTCCACTCCGGCGTATTCAGCTCCGCCTTATCCTCCGTCAAGCTGAGAGGTGAAGCAGACCGCTGATTATAGGTCATGTACAACCCCGGATGCTGCTGGTAACCCTTGTATGTATTTTCGCCCTCGACCCGCGTCAGTTTCTTAGCCAGCTCGTAGACTTCATCGTACGTCATCCCGTCTTTAGGATAATCGACACCGAATTTATCAAAGATATCTTTGTTATAGAACAACACCAAATCGCTCAATTGGAACGGCAGACCGTAAATCTTCCCTTCCGGGGTCACATTCTTCATCTGTGCCATCGCTGCGGGATTCAGCTTGCTCGTATCGAAATTGTACTTTTTGATCAGCTCGGTCATATCGTACTGAAGGTCGTTTTTAATAATGTATCTTTGCAGGTTCATGCGGGCATTGTCGATGATAATATCGGGAATCGTGCCTGCAGCGATTAAATCCTTGTACTCTCTTCCTTTATCCCAGTGCACGTGCTTGATCGTGATATCCGGAAACTTCTTCTTTAAATATTGGCCGATTTGCTTATCGAACACTTCCTCTTTGGCATAAAAAGCGGGGTAGACCGTATAGATGAAAATCTCATTATCCGGCGATTTCGGCGTATTTTTTGATGCCTCCGGTTCTACGGGATTGGCGGGTGAGCTGGTACAGCCGGCTAACATGGAAACGGCTGAAGCTATGACGAGTGAAGATTTCAGAATCTTGTTCATTCCTCGGTTAAACCTCCTTTTAAATTGGCCCGTTATATCGTTTCAGGATTACCTCTTCTCACTAAAGCAGTTTGTAAAATAATAGGATCGACCTCCCTTTGTTGATGTCTGGCCGTTGAAGTACGTTCCCCCTGCAAAGATACCGTCAATATGAAAACGCTTTGAAAATTATGGATGAACGGCCGCCGTCAAAAAATGACTTACAGGATGTACTTTTACTTTATTACGAAACCGTATTTCATTCATTGGGGGGGATTTCATTTTTATAGGTTGTTTGTTGCATCTTTTCTTGAAATAGGTTCGCTGCCATTAACTGGATAATGCATCAATCAGCTTCGCATGGTGAACGAAAAAAGCCTCTTCCCGTTAAGGAGAGGCCTGCTTCCCTATTTGCTTCCTGCAGCCCATTGGACGGCGGCGTCAAAAAGCTTCCATCCTTCCTCGGTTTGATTAATTTCCTCCCCGCCGACCAGGTAAAAGTAAACTTGCCTTGCCGGAACCGTTTCGTTCTTAAGCGTTTTCGAGCCCTTATCGAAAGCGCAGACGACGGCCCTTCTCTCATCATCCGGCGCAGAAGCAATAACAATGCCGTCCTTTGCCGGTACGACGAAACCGATCTTGCCCTCCGACTGATACACGTTCACAGTCCCCTGCAAGCCCGCTGCCATCGGATGGTCTGCCTTCTTGATCGTTACCGCTTTGCCTGCAAAATCACCTTGATCCACATCCGACTCCTTACCCGACAAATCGATATCACCCATATTTTGAGCTTCGGCATAGATGACAGGTACCGGAGAGTTCTTCAGCTTATTGCCTACCTTGTTGGAATTTACCGTGGAGCTAACAAAGACTAAAGAATAGTTCAGCGCTTGCTCTGCCGTCAGCTCTTTGTCCGCCGTTACGAATACCTCATATCCAAGCTCTTTCAAGTGCTTGACAACGATAGCATCTCCTCCGCCTTCCCTACCGACGAACAGTGCTTTCTTGGAGGCTGGGGCCTTCGTAGCCGAAGAAGCGGAACAGGCTGTCACAATCATGAAAATCAAAATAATGGATATCATGCCTGCAATTCGTTTCATCCTGCAATCCTCCCATCAGGGGCTACTTTTTCCCTAACGCCCATTTGACTGATGCGTCAAACAGCTTCCACCCTGCTTCTGTCTGGTTGATCTCTTCTCCGTTGAACATGTAGAAGTACACTTCGCGCGCTGCGACCGGATTGCCTTTGGCATTTTTGGCACCCTTTTCATAGGCGAAAATGGTAGACTTCTGATCCTCGTTAGGCACCGTAGCTACGACGATAGCTTCTTTACCGGGAATGGCGTAGCCCATTTTCCCATTGTCCTGATATACATCCACCGTACCCTGCAGGCCTGCAGCCAGCTCATGCTTGCTATCCTTGATCTGTATCGTTTTGGCTGCATTCGCTCCCGTAAGGGCGCCGTATCCCTCCGTTTCGGTCATCCCTGTATCGCTGGTGGATTGAGGCTCGGCATAAATCACCGGCACGGGAACATTGACGAACTTATCCTGTATTTTGTTGGAATTGACGGACTCGCTGACATAAATCAAGGATTGACCTTTGGTATGATCGACCGTAAGCTCCTTATCGATGACAACTGTAACCTCAAGCCCATGTACTTCCTTCAAACGTTTAATGGTGATGGCGTCTCCGCCACCGTCTTTTCCGACAAACAGCACTTTGTTACCCGGATTCTTTCCTGTAGTACCGGCAGGTGAGGCATTGCAAGCCATTAAGGTAATTACCATAGCCATAGCTGCGATCATTCCAAATAAACGCTTCATCCAAGGACCTCCTCAAAATTTGGATTGATGAAACTGATTGAATTGCCGAGAAGCCTATCCCATCAGGACCGTGTGGGGTTAACCCACTATTTTGCCCCGTTGGCAGCAGCCCATTCGATGGCCGCATCAAACAGCTTCCAGCCGTTATCCGTCAGCTTCTCTTCCTCTCCGGTAGGCATGGAGAAATACACTTGTCTTGCAGGAACAACCTCGTTATTGATGTTCTTGGAGCCTTTTTCGTATCCAAAAATCATGATCTTCTTATTATCGCCGCTGGCTGGATACTCAGCGATGGTTACGGCGTCCTTGCCCGGATGCAGCCCGTAAGAGATTTTTCCATCTTCCTTATAAATGGCGACAGTATCCTTCAAACCAGCTGCCAAAGGATGCTTCTCATTCAGAATATGAATCGTCCTGACTTTCTCCTCTTGACCGAATTTCTGTACCCCGACCAAGCCTGCTTCACTCGCAACCTGGTTTTTGGCAACTACGATAGGAACTGTCGAGCTCTTCAGCTTCGAGTCGATTTTGGAGGAATTAACGGATTCACTAACATATATGACTCCGTAATCCTTGGCCTTCTCCAACGTAAAGTCAGCGTCCACGATGTCCATGACCTGATAGCCCAGTTTTTTCAAGTGGTTGATAAGGAACGGATCGCCTCCTCCTTCTTTTTTCCGGATGAGCAGCACCTTCTTGGCATTAGCCGACGCATTGGCACTAACCTGTGAGCTTCCGCCTCCCCCCTGTGCAGAGCAGGCCATCAGGGAAGCAGCCATCATCAGTGCAACCAGCATTGCAAGTAACCGTTTCATCTTATGAAACCTCCATTTCATTCAAAAATTAACCTATTCCACCAAACCCGTTCTCTCCACGCCTTCAATAAACCATCGTTGGGTAAAGGTATACAAGATCATCGGAGGAATGATCATCAGGAAGGTCGTCGCCATTCGTATGGCTTCATCCGTGACGGAAGGACCGTATACCTCCGCCTGCTGCCTAAGTGCTGACGCAATTCGGGATATGCCCATGGATAACGGGGCGGTCTCAATATCCGCCAAATACATGCTCGGCAGGTAAAAGTCATTCCATGTCCAGATGAAAGAGAACAGGAACACTACCAAAATCGCAGGCTTGGCAAGAGGCATCATCACCTTGTAAAAAATTTTGTATACGCTGGCTCCGTCGATCCGCGCCGCTTCCTCCAGCTCCTTGGGCTGCGTGGAGAAAAACTGGCGGTAAATGATGACAAATAAAGCTCCCTTTAAGCCCAGACCGAAAAATGCCGGTACGATGATGGGATAAATCGTATTTAGCAATCCTAGCTCCCGGGCATAGATGATATTCGGCAAAATGGTTACCTGCATCGGGACTACAAAGGTCAGCAGCAGGAAAAAGAACATCACGTTCTTGAAGGGCACCTTCAATCTGGCAAAGGCATAGCCGGTTACTGCACACGACATCGTTTGGAATATAGCTACGGAAAGCGCAAGCATCAAGCTGATGCCAAGCGCCTTCGGATACTTCAGCCAGTCCCACGCATCCTGCAGATTCCCGAGATACACGATTCTCGGGAACCAATTGACCGCCGGATCCAGCAGGTCATCTGCATTTTTGACCATCGTAGTGACCATGTGCAGCACAGGCTTCAAATAGATGTACGCCGTATCCAGCAAGATCAAGTAAATGAACACCCGGAACAGCAGACCTTTATCCGCTTCCCTGCCGACGATCCTGTACCGGATATCGGATAAGCGGGTAAGCAGCGCCAGCTCCTGGCCTTTCTTCGTTTTTAGACCGATCACAAGCTTCACCCCTTAGACAAAATAATTTCGGTTTTATGCAGCATCCCTCTGTGACTTGGTCGCCTTATTGAAAATATAGAAGATAATCGCCAGGAAAAAGCTGATGATGAGGAAATAAATCCAAATCAACGCGCTGTACTGACCGTACTCGCTGTCCCTGACTCTCGTCAAAATCGGGTTGGTCGGGAAAGTGAACAAATCGACCACCGTATAGATCATATTCAAAAAGATAAACGGAGTCATCGCTGGAAGTGTAATTTTCCAGAAGGTCTCCCAAGGCCCTGCGCCGTCAATCCTCGCCGCTTCATAAGCCGAGTTCGAAATGGTTTGCCTTCCTCCCAGAAAGATCAGAATTTGAACCCCGGAATACCACAAAATCAAGACGAAGGAATCCAGAACGCCGATCAGGGGCCCCGACCATGTAGCCGACAAGTTGGCTTTAATGAGACCGGATACGTTGTACTTGGACATGAATCCAAGGTCGCCCTCCCCTTGGGTTAGAAACTCCTTGACCACTTCGCCTGTGGACAGGATGACCGGAAGGAAGAACACGGCGCGGAACAACGTCCGTCCCGCAAACTTTTGGTTCAATATGATCGCAATCAGGAGCGCGAAGATGACGATAATCGGAATCATAAAGAGCGCTTGCCTTAGAAAAGGCAAAAGCTGGTTATACAGCATATCACCGTTCTCGAACAGGATGTACCGGTAATGAGTAAGACCGATGAACTGCGTCGTCGTTTTGGTGGCGGTGATCGTCACCTTCTGAAAGCTCATAAATAGAGAGTACCCCAATGGAAACGCCATGAAGACCAGAAAGCCAAAGAACCATGGAGCAATGAAAATCGATCCCTCTACATACTCGAGCAGGGATGCCCGTAAGCGCAGCTTGGTTTTCATCCTTTATCCCCCCCTCGAATAACGGCAAAGCTTTGCGCCGGCACCACCGTGCTTCCGGCCTGGTAGGAATCCCTGCTGTAGTTGACGATGATGCGTTTTCCGTTCGAATAGGTCGTCTCCTTGATGTTAGGAGCCAGCGTTTTGTGATTCACGATGAACTGATTCTGCACATCTCCCAGCGCATCGTTGTACTGCCGGTACTGTTCGACGGCAATTTTCTCCCAATCGGTGAAATGGGTATTATAGTACCGGATGCCGTAAGCGTTCACGAACTCCTTGGTCTCCGCCCGGCTAAAGATGAAGGACGGCACCGCACCATACTCGATGTCCCTTAAGAAATCATTGACATCTTCCTGCCGGTTATTCGCATATTCCGACGAGTAAGTGATTAAACCGTGCGCAGCAATCTGGGCAAAAGGAACCGCATCATCCGTAAATAAATCATAGGAATGATCGTAGACCAGATTTTGAATATGATTCACTTCCGGCAGCACGAAAAAGCTGGACTTATTCCCCTTTACGCCCCCCAGCACATCCTTGATGTTTTTCAGGATACGTTCTTGAATGTCTCTGGCTTCATCCCGCGGGGATCCGAACGAAGTATTATAATCGCTGAACAGTCTCTGCCCCAGCCGGTTAACGGCAAGTCCGTCTACTCCGAGCTCCTTGTATTTGCTTAAATCCTTCTTGACCATCTCTTCCACGAACTTGTCACTAACTACCGGTACCCGCGAGTTGTTGTACAATGTATTCACGGCAAGCTTGCGGCCGGCAAGATTGACAACGGCGTTGAATTTTTCCTCGAATCCCCCGGCCCCCGTGTTATTCAGGCCGTATTCGGTGTCCAGATACACGGGAAAGCCTTTGCTGTGCGCGTTATCGATAAGCGACTTCATCCCTTTATCACCGCCGATCCGCTTATCTGCGGGCAGTGATTGACCGAATGAGCTGTAACCGTTCTGCTGCCAGCCCATATACGTAATCGACATATTGCCGACGCCCTTGTCAGATAAGGAATTGATCATTTGGTTGACGTCTTCCGTATTAGTCAGGTTAATATAGCGGTCTGTGAAAACTCCTTTCTCACTGTCGCCTCCAATGACATCTACATGCATCGGAATATTCGTGTTTTTCGCCTCGTAGCGCTGTACCCCTTTGTCTTTCATCAAATACTCGCGATATTTTTGCGCCATCCCCACATAATCCGTCTGCTGCCGATCCAGAATGTAATAACGAACGATGCGGTCGCTGCCGAACAGTTCATTTTTGTTATAATCAACAAATCCCCACTCATCCGGCGAATTCCGGCTCGTAAACTGAAGGAAGCTTGATCGGAAGTTCATCGTTGTGGTGACCCAGTTGTAATTACTTAGGACACCGGATGGGGCTGCCACAATATTCGCGTATTCCTCACCGTCCTGCAGGACGGCCAGAAATCCTTTGGAGCCAGTTTTCATCCCGAATACAGGCATGATGATTTTATTGCGGTTATTGCTTAACCCTGTAAAAGTATTGTCAGGGCCGAATACGCTTTCATCATACAGCTTATTAACATTCAGCTGGTTATCCTTGAATCGGATTAATGCGCCTGCCCCGTCCGGTATAAACATATATCCGTCCTGGCCCGTCGAATACTCGGCGCCGAAGAACGGAAACAGCCTTACCCAGACAAGACCCATCTTTGATTCCTTGATGCCTTCTCTGACAATTTTCGTCTCGATGTAGTCCTGCTCGATTTTCACTTCAATGGGAATGGTGAAGCCCGTTTCGGGTAATTCATAGGTCAAGGAGAATCCCCCAGGAATCGTCTTGACCTCTTTCACCTTTCCGCCTTCAGCCCCCAAATTTGTTTCCTTCGGCTGCAGAATGCTCTTGGAAAAATCAACATACTGGACCATCAGCGGTGAAGCCAAATGCTTCTTCCAGTTCTCCGAAATCTTCTCCTGCGCCCAGAATTCCGGATTCGGGTAGGACCGGTACACATTGCCGTTGCGTTTGTCCTCCACCTGGAAATGTCCTGTCGTATCATCCACCTTTAACCGGAGAATATCAGTGTCCGCAATGCTCTTGAAATCACTGTCTTTGGGCAGCTGGGAGGGTGCACCCTTTTGTGCTGGCGCTTGGCTCTCCTGCTGCGGAAGGGCGGCAACCCCCTTTTTCTCCGCACGAAATTCAAATTTCGCATTGGTAACAAAAATCAGGACGGCGGCCAAGATCAGGATCGTCACGATCGCAGTAGATTTATTGACTTTGCTCAGTAGCCCTGTCATCTCAAGATCGCCTCCTGAACCATTTCATAGAATAAGGAAACCAAATCGTTCGTCAAACCGGTTGTCACAAAAATCAGGACCCCGATTACGATCATTGTACACAGGGTCAGAAAAATATTAAGAACACATTCCCCAACCGTGTAGTTATGAACCCACTGAATTTTCCAGAACATCAGCAATCCGATCCAGACCACGGTCCCCTCAGCGATAAAGTTATATATCGAGGACTCGGATAAAGTCATCACATTCGATAGGAAGGCCAGAGGGATTCCAATGATAATGTAGGGCACCAGCGCATAGGCACTGCCGATAAAGATATCCCGGAAGCGTCCTTCTCCCCGATAAATTGAGCTGACGAGATAATTGGCGATGATCCATGTAATCCATACAATAAAAAACTGCGTGAAGATCGAGTACACATCAACTCGGGTCGCCATATTAAATGAAAAGCTCGTGAAATATTCCTTGAAGACAAGAGCCGCGTACACGCCGAGCAGGATTAGAACAGCCGCTATATAGCTGCCCTTTCCCTCATAGCGGACCGCAGTAAAGCCATCGACCGGATGCTTCAAGATATACATGGCATGCTTCAGGTTCAGAATAAAAGAATTCTGGGATCTTCGTCTGCCGCGCCATTTGCTGCGAAGCTTGCTCTTGGCCGTCAGCTTGTCGGTAACGAATATCAGGATAGCACCGAAGAACACGATGCTTGCGATCCAGGAGAAATATTTCTGGAAAAATCTCATTCTGATTTGCCAAAAGGCTTCCGAGTATCCCTCATGGTCGCCCGCTTCCTTAAATAAGTCTCTCGCTTCCTCGAAGCGTTCCTTTTTATAGGCGGCCTTGGCCAACCCTAGAATGGCCGGAGTAAATTGCGCATTCATGCGTAGTACGTCCTGCCACGGCTTCTCGCTGGCTTCATAATATCCGGCAAGGGTTTGCTGATTCGCCTGGTTCACCTTTTGCCCGAATTCGGATAAACGGAACATCTGCACGATATTTTCTTGGTCGTCCAGGACGAACAGCTCATTTCTTGAGTTGACGTCAAGCGCTACGGGACTTTTCAAAAGACCGACCTGCGAGGAGCCGACAGCCGAAGGGCCTCCCCAGAAATAGAGCAGATTGCCGGAAGCATCATAATGGCTGATATACTTGAACTGCTGGTCGATGACAATCATATTGCCAACCTGGTCGACGGCCACATCCGTTAATTGAGGCGTATTGACGAAGCCTTTGGACGCAGGAAGCATGGCCGCATCCATAGCCCGGTATTCACCGAACGATTTCTGGGAGCTGCGCAGCAGATTCTCGCCCTTGATATTCAGTTTTTTCAGCTGATCCGACTTGACCGTTCCGCCCGTCACCGTATAGATATAACCGTTTTTATCCGTAGCGACACTGTTGATCGTCTCCGGCTTTTTGGCCACCTCGTTAGCATACATCTCCTTCGTGTACAGCCAGCGCTTCATAGCGTCCAACGCAGAAATCACCGTCTTGTTCGCTCCGAAAAAGCCTTGAAATTTCCCCATCGAGTCGAGCAGCACCAAGCCTTCATATCCGCCGTGAACGGCTATGTAGAGAAAGCCGCGCTCATCGACCATGACTTTCGAGGGATCGAAAACGAACGTGTCCGGAATAAATCGGGAATCCGGACGTTTAAATTCCTTTTTCAGCTTGCCGTTCGCGTCCAGGGAGACGACTCTTTTATTGCCTGTGTCGGCAATATAGATATCCCCATCCGCCGTTACGAATACGCCTTCCGGCTTGACAAGCGGGCTCTCCGGTACGCTGATATAACGAATCAGCTGCCCCTTTTCATCCATATGCACAACGCGGTTGTTGCCCGTATCGGCAATATAGATTTCGTCCTTCGCATCGATAAAAATATCTTTCGGCGTCTGCATGGTTGATTTGATCTTGGCCCCAGGATTATTAGGGTCGGTCACGAACAAATTCTGCCCGATAACTCCAATAGGATAGTACGCCGGTTGAAGCCATATCAGATTCTGATTGTTATCCTTCGTAAACGTGGAATATTTGACGGCCGCCTCCGCTGTTGCGGGAAGCAGCGCGGTACATAAGATGATCAAGGACAGAAGCAGCCTCCACCTATAGCATCTCGCTTTCATGCTCAAACCTCCTTTACCTCATTGTTCGTCTAGACCCTGTTCGTCGGGAATGACCTTCCGATGCAGCCTAACGGGTCCGAGCAACCCATAAGGCCTCACATTGTACTCTGGCGTATAATCGCTGCCTTCCTTCCGGAAGGAGGCCCAGCTGGTTGTCGAAGGGTCGCCCGAAGCCGCATGAAACGGTCCCAGCATGTTGCGCGGACTGCTCATGACCTCGATCTCTACCCGATTCACCCCCGGGGTTAGCAGCGGCGTCAGGTCCAGACGATTAGCGGCTCTCCAAGGGATATGGCCGGCCGTCTCCCCGTTGACCCTTACTTCCACTGTAACAGCCGAATAATCACCCAGCTCGAGCTCCGTCCTCCATGCCTTGTTATCCTTCCTGATATCCACATCAAAGTGGTAGATCATACTGCCGCAGTAATGGTAATAGCCTTGTGCACACCAGTCTCCCAAAGCCAGAACCTCGGGCTCCGAGGTGATTCTGCGTTCCTTGTCGACCCCGAAATCACCAGCTAAATAAATATCCTCAACCTCCATCCACAGGTGATACTTACAGGAGAGGATGAGTTCATTGCTTCCTAGTTTCAAACCTGGCAGGCGCACCTTGTCGAAGGAGCGATCCAGAAACCATCCGCTTGAAGCCGGGTTTACCTTCTTCCCGTTGAGACTTATGTCGTAATACTCGGCTGATTCAATAATCAGGAACACATCCCCTACGGGTAATTCAGTGACATCAAAGGCAAACTTGAACTCAACCGGGACTCCATTCATTGGATGGTTTTCGTAAATCCACTTATAACGCTGTTCAATTCCGTTCCCGTACACCTGCTTCATGCCAAGTGCTTCCCGAACAGCCCTTTGGGCTTTCCAAACATCAACAGCCTCCGACCAGCCAGCGTCTCCCATACGGTACGAGCATCTATCCAAGGTCAGTATGTTCGGCAGGGTGCGGGAAAACGCGTGCGGAGTATCAAGCTCCACAGTGACTTCTTCTTTAGGCTCAACCTTATCCTGTATGGCTTGCAGTATCTTTTCTTCAGATCGGTGTTCGTTACAAGAGAACACGTAAAGCTTGGAATCCGCAGGGCCAAAGCAGGCTTCGAAGCTAATGCAGCTTTCATTTACCTGAATGGGAGCAACAGCCTTCTTCACCCCGGTAAGAGCACACCATTCCTCAACCGTTCCGTTTCCTTCCAGGGTGACTGTCACCTGATGGGAGTGGTCACGATCATTATTCACGATAAACAAGACCCGGCCTTCCCCGTCGAACAGTTCACGCAGCATATACAGCATTTCAGGCGCCTCTTCCGACTGCTTGTTAATGATGCTCACTCTTCTTGGGGCTATTCTCTCCAGCGCTTCCACCGTTTCTCGAATATCCTGAACAATGCTCATGTTTTCGTGACGGTAGAGGTTAGTCAGCCTATCGGTTGCCTGCCGACCTTCGATCATGAACGGAGGCGGTCCTGCAGCTATGATGTTTCCGCCTGCATTCAAGAAATCGGCCAGCAATTGAAACGTGCTCTCCAGCATCGTCCGGATGGGAGGAATGACGACGATGCTGTATTCCGCCAAATTCACGGCAAGCTTGTTCTCTATGAGCTTCCCGGTTTCAGCCATTATGATTTCGTCTCCGATATCAAAATCATAATGGGCTTTAAGCAAGCCGCCGAGAAACTCGTTGAACTCATGCCCATAATGGTTGACGGCGGAAACATCCTTATCCTTCCCCCTCGCCGGAAACCCGTATGGTCCTGTACCGACCATACTCCATGCTGTGGATGAAGGATGCAGCACCAGGATATCGCGAACAGGTCTCCCCTCGGTCAGCACAGCGGATAAACGGGCAAAATAATCTTCTACTACGTGGTTGTACTTCCACCAGGATGTATTGTAGTTAAAGACTGGCGGGTAGTCCCTTTTTCTGCATCCTTTGATCGAATACAGTGCCAAATGCTGCGACCTGACGTTGACACCGAGTACATATTGAAAATCACCGATCCATTTCTGCCCTTCGAAGGTAAACCCCCATCCGGTACAGCCATAGGTCTCCGTTAAGACATACTTACGTCCGTATTGGTTGGCGACGCTGGTGCATTGCTTGACCGTGATATATTCCTTTGTCTGCTCGTTCAGCATATCGATTCCCGGTACTTGTTGAAACCGGTAGTTCGGCATAACGGCTCCACATACCCTTGTAGCGGTTCCCATGTTGTTCTCCCATAAATAATGGCCGGTGAAGGCAATGCCATGATCCCCACACCATTCTCCGAGCTGCTTCGAGTAGGATTCGCTGAATCTTTCGGTCAGCGTCCTCCAATAATCATGACGGGCTTGAGCGGAATAATCTCCGTCGAAGTACATATAGGGAATGAGGTCCATCAGATCGTACCCACGCCGTTCCTGAAAAAACTCAGGGAACGACCAGCTCCATGGGAGCCATCCCCGCCCTTCCGTAAATTTGCAATGACGGTCATGCACGCTCGGCTCATCAGTGAACACTCCACGAATGGTTGTGCCGAAGTGATCTCCTACTTCCCGTTTGTAGGCTTCGTAAGTGATATCCAGGAAACAGCGAACCGTGTCCGGATTCAGATGATCCGGCGGCGCTTCGTTATTGAACCACTCGCTTCGCTCGGATATTTCTACGCGGAATACAAGAAGCACTTCATCTTCCCTCAGGTCATACGGCTCATCCAGGCGCAGTTTCGTACAGCGGAGCAACTGCCTCTCGTCGATGACCGCCTGGAAAAGAGCAACCGCATCGGCATAGTTACCGTTATCGTTAGGTGCCCCCTTCCGCACCACTTCCATCGTGAGCCCTTTGGCGCGGAAAGCGTCACCGCCTCTCGCCTGAACGAGGCCTCCGGCGAACCCGGAGGGCCAACGGTCTTCATCGTACAACCAGACCTGCATGCCGAGCTCGGCTGCAGTATCGACCGTTCGGCGCACACAATCCATCCATGCCGGCCCCATATAATCGGTTTCCAAGCCGTCGCGGGAATGGATGAAGAAGCCGCCCATTCCCTGTTCCTTCATTTGGCCGACTTGGCGCGCAAGCTCCTCTGCATCCAAATCGTCGTTCCAGGCCCAGAAAGGGGCCGATCTATGCTCGACAGACGGTTGATCAAATTGTTGTCGTAATCTTCCCAGTGCGTTCATCGCAAAGGACCTCCTTATGCAAAAACTGTCCCCTAAAGCCGGCAATTAATTTGCCGCGCCATGACTGTGCAGGATCATCACTTGCTTCGGCTCAAGCTGAACTTCCCCTTGGACGGAGATTCCGGTCAGAAGCTCCTTCTGTTCCTGTTCTCCCGTATGTATGGATAATCGTTCATCGCTATGATTCATAATGAAGGTAAAGCGGCTGCCGCCTTTCTCACGGCAGGTAACCTCGATTCCCGGCGGCGCGGCGGCTATAGGTTCGATTCCTTTGCTGTCGCATAGCTGCTTCAACCATATTTCCATGAATTCGCGGCTCGGGTCCGTTGCCGCATACCAGGCTACCCCTTTGCCGTAACGGTTCCTCGTCAAAGCCGGTGATCCCTTGTAAAAATCGCTCCCGAATACGGCCATCGTATCCGCTCCTTCCGGATGAACGACTTCACATACGAGTCCGCATTCGTACGCATCTTCGAGGGGACCGAGCTTTTGCTGCATGAGCATCGTATTGCGTTGATCGGGAAACATCGCGTCGATCTCCTCTACCCAGATGCCCAGCAGCTTGCGGAGCTCACCCGGATACCCGCCTGGAGTAACCAGATCGCTTTCATTGACGATTCCGCTGTAAAACGTCGTGACCCAAGTTCCGCCGTTCTCGACATACTTCTCAAGCTTCTCCGCCAGCCCTGGCTTTACCATATAAAGCATTGGAGCCAATAAGATGTCGTAGGCGTCAAAATCGGAATTCACATGAAGCAAATCAACCGAGTAATGGTTGACATACAGCGCATCATAATATTTTTGAATTTGATCCAAATATTTCATGTAAGCCGAAGGGCCGCCGCCAAGTTCAACCGCCCACCAATTCTCCCAATCAAATAAGATCCCGATGCGGCTCCTGGTCTGCGAATGAAGCAGCAAGCTGCCGAGCTCCTTCAGCTCGCTTCCTAGCTGTGCGCATTCTCTAAACACCCGAGTGTTCTCATGCCCGGCATGATCGATAACTGCTCCGTGAAATTTCTCATAGGCGCCCAGAGAACGGCGCAGCTGGAAGAACATGATCGACTCCGCTCCGCGGGAGATGGCCTGATAGCTTCTAATCCGCATCACGCCGGGCCGTTTCATCGGATTGACCGATTTCCAATTGATCACGCTTGGACTTTGTTCCATCAGCATAAAGGGGGCTCCGTCCTTGATACCGCGCATCAGATCGTATCTTAGTGCCATATAGCTTTCCGGCGTGTGATTTTCCGGGTAGATATCCAGAGCTGCTATATCCAGGTACGGCGCCCATTTAAAATAATCCAAAGGCTTATAAGTCCCGTTCCCTTGAAAATTAGTCGTCACGATGGCATCCGGGATGATTTCTTTAATCGCACGGTATTCAATGAGATAGCACTCAAGCCAGCTGTCCGAATTGAATCGGAAGAAATCGAGAGTGATGCCTTGAAAAGCCGTCTGATCGGAATTTCCTCCTGATAACCCCTCGCTAAGGCCGCTTGGGATGACAATCTCCTCCCAATCATAGAAGGTATGCCCCCAGAACTTGGTATACCAAGCCTGATTCAGCTTCTCTAACGAACCGTAACGCCGCTTCAGCCACTGCCTGAAGGCCTGCTCACAATTATCGCAGTGGCATCGGATGCCGATCTCGTTGTTCACATGCCACAGCAGCAAAGCCGGATGGTCCTTGTACCGTTCGGCCAGTTTGCCTGCCATGATTCCGGCATAATGGCGGAAGGTCGGACTGCTCGGACAGGAATTATGCCGCCTGCCGTATTTTCTTTTCTTGCCATCGCCGGTGACGGTCAGGACGTCCGGGTACTTCCTGGCCATCCATGCCGGATGCGCCGCCGTACTCGTACCCAAGCAAACCCGCACCCCGTTTGCGTGCAGCTTATCCATCATGTCGTCCAGCCAATCGAACCGGTAGGTATTCTCATCCGGCTGGTTTAATGACCAGGAGAACACGTTTAATGTAGCTATATCGATGCCGGCCATTTGGAACAGCCTCATATCCTCATCCCATATGTCTCGGGGGAATTGCTCCGGGTTGTAGTCCCCGCCGTACATAATTTTGGGAAATCCAGATGCCCTCATGGGCTCACCTCCAGTCTGTTACCAGCTTCATCATAATGCTCGGTCCCGCTTGCCACCGGCTCTGGCTGATGCTTGCCCAGCTTCATCGGTGTGCGATCCCTGTTGGAAAAAGGCTTTAACCTTACGGTAAATGTAGTCTTCACCGGCTTTACCAAGTGCTTATCGAGCGGAGGGGCTTCCCCACAGCTGTGATTACCGATCGGTGCTTGCCTGCAATCCATGTGAACGACGGTTTCCTTTAACCGGACCAAATCGTACGTATGCTTGGCTTTGCTCAAATTCTCGGTGGAGTAATGGCTCGCGCCTACATTCAACGTCGGCATGCCTCCAATCCATAACCCGATCCCGCGAAGATTGGTCAGGGCTGCCCAGCGAACATCCGCCTTGTTGCCGTTCTCCTGAGGCTTGATGTACGGCACGAATTGATCCTCCACCTTACCGCTGTACACACCGAGCCTTCCGCTTTCCTTACGGTCTTCATAGCATTCGTGAGGCCCGAGTCCAAACCAGGAAAACTGCTCGAAGCCTTCCGGCATGACCATCTCCAATCCAAGCTTGGGCAGAGGAGGAAGCTCCAGTCCTTCCCGTGGTTCGACGCAAGTCGTAATGACAACATCTCCGCTGCCATACACCGTATATGTCATAAATACCGTGAAGCAAGCCGGCAACCCGGCTGCTCCAAGGGTGCTCTTCACTTCAACCAGCAGCGCCCGAGAAACAAGGGGACGTACGGTAACCTCCGTTACCCGCTGCTGCAGCGCATCATAGCCGGCCTTCTTCCATTCCTTCGATTGCCGGGAATCGTTGTCTATAGCAGCCCTCCATAGTTGAACCTTTGGACCTGAGGCCAATAGAGGTACATCGTTATATGAGAACGCAGACAGCAGCCCGCGGGATTTGTCTATTTTCAAAGAAAAATCTACACCTTGTATATGAAGAAACGTATCCGTTTCCATTGTTCTCAGTGACGGCATCGAAGCTATTGGCTGGTAAGAAACCGGCTGCCCGGCTTGGGCTTCGAAAATCTTCAAATCAGCCCAGGCTACTTCATGCCCTTGAGGAGCCCAGAGCGCTTCCTCCCTCAACGTAAAACGGAGATGCAGCCAATACTCGCCGCTTTGCAGCTTATGGTTTACATTCCAAGGGATGAAAACCGACGCTTGTTCTCCGGCTGCAAGCTCCATCTCGGGAAGCTCGCCTTGCCCGACGATGTCCCCGTCCCGATACAGGAACCAGGTGCCTGTAAGATGCTCCAAGGATAAGAAATCATAACGATTGTGAATGCGGACGATCCCTGACCCTACATCGACCGCTTCTATCTTCACTGGTTCCATAACCTTTTTGACTTCTAATATGGAAGCCTTCTTTTTCCTGTCAGGGAAAAGCAGCCCGTCAATACAAAAATGTCCGCTGTGAGGATGGTCGTTGAAGTCTCCTCCGTAAGCGTACCAAGCTTCGCCGGAATCGGTTTTCTGCAGCAGCCCGTGATCGGCCCACTCCCAGATCAGTCCGCCGGCCAACCGACGGTAACTATACACCGCATCCCAATATTCCTGCAGGTTCCCTACCGAATTGCCCATCGCATGGGCAAACTCGCACATAAGAAAGGGCCTGTCGTCTTCCTTCTTTCCCTCCTCGATCAATGCATCCAACGAAGGGTACATGCAGCTGACAATATCAACGACGGGCGCATCCTTGGCACGTTCGTAATGAATCGGCCGGGTCGAATCCGTTTCGCGGACCCATCTTGCCATAACATCATGATTGCGGCCGTAGCCGGATTCATTTCCCAGCGACCAGATAATGATGGAAGGGTGATTCTTATCCTGCTCTACCATCCGCTGAACTCGATCGAGGAAGGAACGCTCCCATGCGGGGTCCTCCGCCAAATAGCTTTCATTGCCGATAAAATGGCATCCGTGAGTTTCCAAATCCGCTTCATCAATCACATACAGTCCATAGCGGTCACACAAGTCAAGCCATCGCTTGTCATTCGGATAATGGGATAGCCGAACTGTGTTCATATTATGCTGCTTCATCAAGCGGATATCTTCAATCATCGATTCGATAGGTGTAGTAAATCCGAGCTCCGGATGGAATTCGTTACGGTTAACCCCTTTTAATATGACCGGTCTTCCATTAACAAGGATCTGGCCATCCTGAATCGCAATATCTCGAAAGCCGACGGTCACGCTACCCGTCTCCAGAACTTGTCCCTGTTCATCCTCGAGCTGCACAAGCAGAAAATACAAGTTGGGCGTTTCCGCCGTCCATTGCAGGGGAGCCGCGACGGGAATCATTCCATCCACGGTTTGTTCCTCTCCGCCGTTCAAAGCCTGAACGGGATACACTTGATTGCAGACGGTCTGTCGGCTGCCGTCCAAAAGCGTCAGCTTGATTCGATGTAAACCGTTAGCAGGGACATCCTCAATATTTTTTACTTGGAGACGAACGGATAGCTCCGCATCTACCTTAGCCGGATCGGTAAATCGCGTTTGTATCGCGACATCCCGAATATGGACGGACGGTACGGCTTTCAAATATACATCGCGAAACATCCCGCTTAACCGCCACTTATCCTGATCCTCCAGATAACTGCCGTCACACCATTGATACACCTGTACGGCAATCGTGTTAGCCCCTGGCTGAATCAGCGCAGTAATGCGAAATTCCGACTCGAGATGTGCACCCTGTCCGTAGCCTGCCAGCTTCCCGTTCACCCACACATGAAAAGCCGAGTCAACCCCTTCAAAGACCAGATACAGCTGCCGGTCCTTCCATGAATCCGGAACGAAAAAGCTTCTGCGGTAGCAGCCTGCCGGATTGTCAGCCGGCACATGGGGCGGATCGATCGGAAACGGATAATAACTGCTGGAATAATGCGGACGGCCGTATCCGTGAAGCTGCCAGTTGCTTGGCACCGGTATCGTATCCCAATCGTCTGCCGTAAAGCCGGGCTCATAGAATTTATCCGGCACATCTGCAGCGTTGTCCGAATACTTGAATGCCCAATTACCGTTTAGCGACTGATAATAAGGTGAAGCTGCCCGTTCGTTATCCAGTGCTGTCTCTGCATCGGCATATGGAATGAAGCCTGCATGGGGAGGCTCCGTATTCCTTCCGAGAACCTCCCTATTTCGCCAATCAGGGATTGCTTGATTATTCACGTTCACGTCGTCTTCCCCCGTTCCTTCTCTATCTTTTCCCGTTTTGCCGGAAACGCAATGCGTTTTGTAACACCAGTGCGATGACCCATGACGGGTTCCATTTGTTGCTGTGCCCTCGATGATTCCAGTTGGTTTGAAAAAATCCTTCCCCCTGCTCGCCCACGACGGTAAAGTTCCAATCCCCAGGTTCCCTGCATATGCCCTGTCCCATGGCGCTGAAGATCATTTGTCCCAACCGCTCGTACATCGGCTTGCCGGATCGTTGACCGAACCGATGAAATTCATAAGTTGGGAAGAAGACGTCCAGATGATGATTTTGCACGCTCACCCCGGGCCAACCGACGGCACTGAACCCTTCCTCTCTGAACTTCGAGCCTTTATCGTAGGCCGGATTCCACAGGTAGACATAAGTCAGCAGCCAATCTGCCGATAACTCTGCCCATTCTTCGTAGTGCTCCTTGCCTGTCATTGCCCATAATTCATAAGCGGCCAGGAAGAAGTACATTCCCGCTTCCTTGTCCTCACACTTCGCGTCCAGGGTTGAACGCGCAAATGGCCTTTCGAACGTCCTGGCATGCAGGTCGTAATAGGTTTGCATCATGGCTTCGGCCTGTTCCAAATATTCGGTATCACCGGTTACAAGACAGGCTTTCACGATGGCGATCAAGCATGGCAAGCCTGCCGCAGTGATCATCTCATCTACTGGACTTCCGTCCATATGCCATGCCGCCGGGATGATGCCTGAAGGAAGTGTTCCTCCGGCGATAAAATCGCTCATTTCCTTTAACGCCTCTACCCAAGCTGCCGGAACTTCCCTGCCATGCTCCTTGAACAAAAGGATAATATCGGCCAGGTCGGCCGCCGTTTCGCCATAGGCTCTGCTGGACATAACAGGCTGCTGATTCCAGCTGAAATCATCCCATACTCCTTCCATGAGGCGATACGAGCTGTGTCTCACGCCGGAGACGTCCGTACGGCTCCCGTCAACGTAAAAGTTCACAGCCTGCACGCAGCGAGAGATCCTCTCCACCTGATCATGGTCAAAGCCTAGCCGGGCGTCGCACCATGCCAGCTTCAAGCATTGTCCTGTCCAGCCGTACATATAATGGAGAGGATGCTTGGAAACGTTGCCAAAGGAGTTGGAATCGGTGAACTTAATGTACCCCGCCGCTCCTTGTTCGTTTGTCCTCCATCTATCATCCAGCGCATGCGTCTTCAGCTCTATCATCTGTTCGGCTGAAATCGGCATTTCACCGATCGGATCGAATAGCTGTAATCCTGTATGCACCACTTTGCGGAATGCCCTCCCGGGATGGTCGACCTCTCCCCAATCCAGCGCGTACTCTTTTTCCAGAATAAAGCCCGGCGCAAAATCCAGATACCCGCCGTCGTACGGCTTTGTTTTGTTTTTGCCTACATAGACGATATCCTTATCCCCATTGAACATGAGCACACCGGACATGGCTGCTATCACGAGCCGCAGATCCTCCTGAATCACTCCGAGAGAACCGTAATGTACGGTGCCGTCGGATGCCTCCACATAGGCCGGCATTGAATAGAGGGATAAGTATCTCTGCTTACCGTATTCGTTGCCCCATTCCACATTCACGCTAGGGATCGGCAGCCGATGCTCCTCGCAAATGAAGCCTTTGCCAGGCCCTACACCGAGCCTGGGAACCACGCGGTCCGGATCTGACGAAGGATTGTTATTATAGATCATGTGAGGAATCGTAACCATTTCCTTGCTTCTTCTTTCCATGGGAAGCAGCAGACCTACGGCAGCCTCCTGCAGCGCCTGCTCGGTAAGATTAGCCCACTGAACCTTCAAGGTCAGAACTTGATGCCCATTGAAAGCCAATACCAGCGTAACCCCAAGCGCTTCCAGCCTGCCTTGAATGCGGATCGACTCGCTGTCTGCCGCAATGTGCAGGTCCGCTAGCCGGGTACAATTCGTATGCCACGGTCTTCCGACCGAATAGCTCAGCATTTCATCCAGATCTCCGGTAAAATGAGGAGATTGCTCCCACGCGCTTCTTAGCTTTAGCTTGATGACATTCTGATCCTCCACAATTTCCGCTTGCTTACTTTGATCCGAGCTGACTATGACATACCGTTTCATGCACCCGTTCCCCCTCCTTCAGTTCCTTCCAATATCGATAACAGCAGCCGGTCCAAGGTCGGATTGAATCCCACTCGCCCCGCCAAAGGCAGGCAGACGAAGTAGATCTGACCCTTGCCTACTTTCTTCACCCCCACAAGGGGCAGCTTCCGCTTGCCGGTCGGGTCCCCATTGGCATGATAGGCAAACACGAGGGGCTCCAATTCATCTCCTAACAGATGACAATTCGCTATAAAGTCAATTTGGTCGTTTTTCAGATGATAGAAATAGGAGAAATCGTCCGGTTTGGCCGATCGCAAGCATGGCGCTTCACTTTGAATGGCCAGAGTATACGTTTCCTTCAGCTTGGCGGTTTTCACTTCCATGCCGTCCATTTCCCATACAGGGCTATCCGTGCTGGATGCCGGTCTTCCCAGAATGAACATGGCCGTAGCCCCTTGCTTCACTTTATCCTGGATGGAGGACCGATGTCGTAAAAAGGCATCCCTGTTTGATACGATAATGGAATTCATACTTGTATCGGCCGGATTATAGGCGATTCCATCAATCTCCAGCAGCGAGCATAAAAGCTCGGACTCCGCATCGGCGAACGCGGCTTTCACCAGCTTCTCCTGATGCTTTGGAAAACGCTTCCTCTTGGCAAAAGCCTCAAAAGCGAATCTCTCCGAATTCAGCTCGCTGCCCTCCCCATCCAGCAGGCAAGCATCCAGGTAAAAGGTCTGCCTGTCTTCAACGGCAGGTACCGAGAATCGGACCGTACCTGCGTACCGGGAGGATGTCTCGTGAAGGACACCGTTCATTTCGAAGCTTCCGTAATCCCTTGTCTCGTCCCTCAGTGTCGCGATAATGCGTACGTTATCGTATGTCTTGGCCTTGTCGTTCAGCAGCCATGCCTCTACCTCCATCGTTTCTCCCTCGTATACCTTCCATCGGTCGGAGCGCAAGTGGACACGAACCGGTTCCAAACACTGTTTGTAGGTAAAATAAGCAGGCTTAGGTATCCGATCCGCACCGACCAGCGCTTTCATCCACCCGGCGGGCCACGCGTCGATCAACAAATGAATAGCAGTAGAAACAACAAGATCGGTCCTTCTGCGCCAGGCATCCGTCATCAGCTTGGTTGCCAGGCATTGGTGCTGCTGGCTGGCTTGAATCCAACCCTCCAGGTTTTGCTGCTCCGCATACCAATCTCCGTGCATGTTGAAGGTTTGGGCCCCTTTGATAGCGCTCGGCATCCATCGTTCATTAACGTCCTTTGGAACCCACTCCTTCGGATAACGGGTCATCATCAGTTGGGCGTTGTCCAGCCCTTCGGTTCCATACTCGCCGCAGCCCGCTTTCCAGCCCTCCCGGATCGGAGGCAGAAATCCTTTGTGCAGTTTGCCTAAGGAAATGCCATTGTTTGTATACCACATCGTGTAGCAATGAAAATCCGGAAGTCCCTCTCGGGTAGGAGGATTATAATCGCCATCGGCGTTTTTAACGACCCGGTCCGGATTTTCGACATAGATCGCTTGCCTTGCGGCAACGAAAAAGGCTTCCAGCTCATTTCGATGCAAATGACGGTGCCCCTTGCGTCTTTTTTCCGTACGGGAAGGCTCATTGATCAACGACACCATTACGGACGAAGGATGACTTCGGATCAACCGTTCCATTTCCGCGGCTTGCCGGACTCCCTCAACAAATTGATTGCGGCGAATAAAGCCGAATGTCGGCAGATCACATTGATGCATCATGCCCAGCATGTCGAAGTAATCGTAGATTTCTTCCTGAACCGGTCTCTGGGTAATGCGGTAAAAATTCATATTCGCGGCTTTGGCAATCAGAATATCGTCAATCAGCTGCTCAAAGTTATTCTGCATCACGCATTGCTGCAAATGACCCATTTCGTTAGCGCCACGCAGCACCACCGGCTGATTATTCAGATATAGTGTTCCTTTCGGGGTCTGCTGTTCATCCATATGGAACTTCCGCATGCCGAATGTGCAGTCCTTGCTGTCGACGCAGGCGGATTCTTTTTTTACTTCCACACGAGCTATGTATAAGAACGGAGTATCCGGCTCCCAAAGACGAAATGAAGGAAAGTCCACCTTGTAGCGGAAATAATTCATTCCGGGTCCCGCATAGGCCACTTGGAATGGGATCGTGCCAATCCCTTGAGCTGCAAAGTTTTTCGGGATAATCTCCAGCTGCAATTCAAAGTTTTCCATAAGCTGATTCGTCGTATTATTAGCATCGATCCACACTTCAATGTAAGCTTCATCGATGTTGGGACGTATAAATATATCTTGTATAAAAAGGTCGTTGCGCTGCTCCAAGTACACTGCATTATAGATACCTGCGCCAGGCGGACAATGATTCCAGCCGGTATACGGATCGTCCCACCCGGGACCCGTAGCCGCATACATTTTATCGCCGTCAAGCCTCGTGCCGCCTACCCCCATCATGGGATAATCGTTATGAACCTCCACTACGAGAACGTTGTTGTCCTGCAGCGCATCCGTCACATCAAACTCAAATGGAGCGAAAAAACCTTCATGACTGCCAAGGCATTTGCGGTTGAGATAAACCGTCGCTTTGTAATCGACTCCTTTAAACACAAGATAGACTCTTTTCCCGTCACGTGCCGGAGTGTAGGTAAATTCATGGCGGTAAAATCCGGTCCACCTGCCGTTCTCTCCTGTAGGTCCGCGGAAATCAGGAACCGTGACCGTCTCCCATTCGCCAAGTCCTTCCAGCACGCGCGAAAAATCCGCATCCTCTGCCGTCTGATATCGGAATTGAAACCGGCTGCAGGACTGTATAGGACGGTTCAAGCTGGGGGCCGGGGCCAAATTTCGCATATAAGGCCGATATTTCATTCGAAGCAGCTGCAGCTCATGCTGAAATACGGAAACGAGCGTATCGTAGGACAGGACGGTGACTTCCTTCGCCGTATCCGTACTTTGGGCAAAATAAGTTTTCTCGTAGGCAACAGGAGGAATTTCTCGCAGCTCATCTTTATTACCGGGATGTTCGCGGAAAGCGATTTCCGCAAACGGATCCAGATGCTTGGTCTGATCCAAATGACTTTCCTCCTTAAAGTTTTGCGGCAGCAAAACTAACTTCGTAAGCCTTTGCTTAGAGTTTTGCGAAGCAAAACTAACTTCGTAAGCCTTTGCTTTGAGTTTTGCGAAGCAAAACTAACTTCGTAAGCCTTTGCTTAAAGTTTTGCGGTAGCAAAACTAACTTCGTAAGCCTTTGCTTTGAGTTTTGCGAAGCAAAACTAACTTCGTAAGCTGAATTCACAGAGAACCCTGGAAGGGTGAAAAATGCCTTGGTACCCGGTGGGGTACCTCCTTCCGGCCGCTGTTGTTATCAGGAAATTTTTAAATTTATCCGTGTTATAGGGGTAATTTCCTGATAACAAAGGCGGACACTTCGTTCCTCCAGGAGATACCCCACCTTTCACCTGTGCATTTTTCGTATATCAAACTCAAGAGTCGTCCCTTGACTATTACCGGGGTACATTCTCACCTCTGTCGAACCAAACCGCTGCATCCAGCAGCCGGCTTCTCCCAGGAAAGGCTCTACCGTCTCTCGGACGCTATCCCCAAGAAAATCATTCGTTACAATCCACTGGCCGAAGCCCCTAGCACCGCTACTTTTTATGTTATTCGGGCTGTTCTCAGGCAGCAGCCATTCGGCAATAACGACAACACTTCCTTCCTCGGCCCGTTGGATGACCGCCTGTAACGTATCATTAGATAAGCTGGAGCCGCCGACCATAATCAGCTTCGGTTGTCCTAACTGCTCTATCTTTACTTGATCGTCATAGACCAGAACATTGGACACCGGGTAAAAAAGTGGATGCACCGGCTGTCTGCCGCTGCCTGTATAGCCTTCCTCCAAAGGAAACCGGTCCAGGGACACATTCCGCTTTAATTCATGCCTCGGAAAATCGTACCCCGGAATGTGCATGCAGCTGCCATGTGCCGGTATCGCCCCTCTGCTAAGCAAATGCCAGATGTGAAACACACTTTCACTATGCGGACAGCTTTGCTTGCCAAGAGCACGATTGCCGAACATCCTTTCGTTTTGCCCATAATTGCTGTCGTCGGAATGAATGACTACGATATCTGCATCCGCTTGCAAATGATGCCAGGCTAACGGGTTTTCCGGAACGAATTGGCGAACGAATTGCTTCCAAACCTCGCCGAAGGCCGTCGTTCGAAAGCCGTTCGATGTATTTTGCATGAGAACATCTATATTTTCCGTAAACAGATGGGATGGCCCCATCCAATAGCTCATTTTTAAAGCGGAGTCGAATTCCTCCGGAGAATGACCCGGGAATCCGGGAAATCGGGTGAACCATGCTCCAGTATCAGGACCCCACAGGTCGGCACAGATCCACAACGATCGGTTGTATTGCTTGGCTGCTCCCAATGCCGTAGAAAGCTGAAGTGACTGGAAGGATTCCTTCATGACCTTCGGGCAAAGATCCATCCCTGCCTTCGCGTAGGTATGAAAGCTGGTAGGAAATACATGCTCGGAAATCAGCGGCATAGAGGTTCGGGCGTACCCTGAACGCTCCATCAAGTTGCTGACGTGTTGAACTCTGTCATTAACTGCCTGCTCGACCTTGGTACGCGATTCTTTCAGGCTTAAGCCGTCAGTATCACCCCAATGCGGATACCATCCGTCCTTCCGATATTGAGCGGCATTTATCTGCAAATGCTCCGGTTCGTCATACAGCAATCCGATACAACGACCCGATCGGCCAGCCTCTAGAATGGCATCATCCGGGAGGTCATACCGATTTGTTCCTTCGACCCATGGCCCGTTAATGTTGCCGTATTCATTACCGATGCAGATATCCATCCCGGCTTCAACCATGTCTTGCAACAGCCGGGTGTAGCCATCTCCTTGCGGAAATGCATGATGAACATAAAAATCCGCCTCGAGCTCCTGCAGCATGCTGATAAAGGTTTCGGGATCCGGCCTGTTATCCTGCGAAGGACATATGCTGCCGGTTCCCGTCCGCATAATAAGGTCCGAAGCTTCCCCGGCCCAGCTATCCTGCCATGCGACGACAGGACCTTGTATGCCTAATCTGGGTTTATGTACCATAGGACGGACCCGCTTCTCCGGAGGCTTCCGCTTGACCGAAAGCTTCATGAATTAGCCTCAAGCATTCCCCGATCTCTTCCGGCTTGGCATGCTCCAGTATTAAAGGTACCTCCGGCAAGTGAGCGTTAAGCAGCTCCGCATATATTCTCCAATCCGCTTGACCGGCTCCCACACGAGGGGTTGTAAAGCCCTCCTCATCATACAAGCTGTCCTTCGCATGAGCTATTGGGGAATAGCCGGCAATATTGCTGAATATTCCTGCCATCGCTTCCTGCTGCCGCGTCAAATCTTCCTCTGTCAAATAATTGAACGGGTCCATAATCATTCCCAGTCCATCGGTGCCGAGACGCCCTAACATTCGAGAGGCTTGCTCTG
This sequence comes from Paenibacillus vulneris, assembly GCF_039543185.1. NCBI lineage: Bacteria > Bacillati > Bacillota > Bacilli > Caryophanales > Paenibacillaceae > Paenibacillus > Paenibacillus vulneris. Next base: position 263,790 of record NZ_BAABJG010000055.1, read on the forward strand.
CCGAAGCCAGCACATTGAGAGCAAAGCCTTCCAGCAGCAGGACAGCTCCGTTAGCCGCCGCCCGATTTCTTAACCGGTCCACAATGCTCACCAGCTGCTCCCAGGCCTCCTCGGACCGGTTCCCCTCATAATCCCGCCAAGCGTTCGTCGGGTGAAGACTTCCCGTTTCCGTTGCGATATACCGCGTGCCGTAGGCGGAGCACAGATCTATCATTCGCTCCAGCTGAATTAGCTTCTCTTCTCTTTTCTGCAGATTCGGATTCATCAAATTGGTATATCCGGACAACCCGACGACAGATATGCCATTGTCTTCAAAAATTTTGCGGATTTTTTCGACACGCACCAGCGAAAACGGCTCGTCATCCATCACCTGAAATTTCTGCTTGGGATCAAGCTGCACGTACTTTAATCCATGCTTGCGCGCATCCTCCGCCATCGCTTCCGCCGACCAGCCCATATAGACATAACTCATAAAACCGAGTTTATTCATTAAATATCGCTCCCCTTAAGCAAGTCGGTTCTCTCTACTACGCAGCCCTCCTGGCTGGAAATAACCATCCCCGTCGTCATGGCAATCGTCTGCAGGTTATCCTCCGCCGTAACCGGCGGGCGTTCTCCTTGCTCCAAAGCCGTGATGAACGCGAGCATGGAGCCTGCGAACGCATCCGGAAACCAGGTTCCTTTCAGCTTGATCTCGTGTACCACGTTCTTATGCTTGTTGATGGCCATATACAGCGTATCCTGTGTGCACCAGAGACTTCCCTCCGTACCGTCCACCCACCATGTATTGCTGTGGGAACGGCTTGCTTTGGCAATATTGTTAAAATGAAGCGAAGCCATAAACGGGTTTCTGCCGCCTTTTGGTCCGAATTCCACGTTGGCCGAGTAGATAAGCGGGTCTATGGCATTTTGCTGATTGAGCTGCGCCGTCGTACAATGTACGCGAGACCATTCCTGCGGATACGGGTTAAAATATCGGCATAAATCTACATAATGAACGCCATGGTCGACAATATTGAAGTTTTTCATCTTCGTCCACCACCAGCCGGCCTGATCCTGAAAGGAACGCATATAATGATGAATGCTGTAGATTTCTCCGATAAGATCTTGATCGATCACGTGCTTCAAAGCTTTATGCGCCGGGGCCCAGCGCGCCTGCTGATTCACTCCGAGAGTGATCCCGAGCCGGTTCGCCTCGTTGCAGAGCAGCATGGCATGGTCCAGATCCAGCGCTAACGGCTTCTGACATAATACGGGTCTAGGTGCCTTGCTGATTTGCTTCAGAACCTCCAGACGGGGTGCCGGATGGATGGCCAAATCAATAACGGCGACCTCATCCATTTCCAGCAGCTCATTCACGTCGGTCGTCCAGCGCGGAATGCCGAATTTCTCCGCTGTCGTACGGGCAGCCTCTTCGCTGACGTCGCAGCATGCAGCTACATGGAGCCCGAATTTGCTGTAGGCGGGCAGGTGAGCCGTATTGGCAATACTGCCGCATCCGATGATGCCGATTCCATATTTCTTCAAATCTGATATATGCGATTTTTTGGGCGTGTAATCTTCTGGTCTAATAAATTCCATGGTTTTCACCTCTCGATTTTTACTTTACACCAGTTCAAAAAAACATATATAGGTTGTTTCTGCTTACTTTTGGGGCGGATTGAAGCAAAGAGGCCCTCTGGGTGGGTAGCCACTAATTTGTTGAGAAAATAATAAAATATGAATAACGCTCTGGTCCCCCGGTGGGGTATCCCCCTCCGGCCGCTGTTGTTCTTGGGAAATTATTGATTATATTCTTTTTAGCGGATAATTCCCAATAACAAAGGCGGTCGCTAACGCTCCTACAGGAGATACCCCACCTATTACCTTTCGCGTTTTTTGGTATAGAAAGTTTCCCAACAAACAAAAAGACCACCGAAAAAGATGGCCTCTTTGCTATAGTTAAATGACTAAGCTTGCTTAGTTTGGGATAATTCCGGCAGCTTCTGGGCTTTAACCACATAGGTTGAACCTTCAAGCACATCGAACTCAATCACGTATCCTGAGATACGGGTATCCACGACCTTGCCGTTCGTCTCTACCGAGAAGGAGGAATTGGCTTGCTGGCTGACGATCCGGCAGACGTTATTTCTCGTTGCTTTAATGACGCAATAAGTCAGCGCGCCATCCTCCCATTCCATGCCGATTTCGAAGCCGCCCCGTGCGCGAAAGCCGGAAACCTTGCCGCTGCTCCACGCTTCAGGCAATGCGGGCAGCAGCGTGATTTCTCCACGGTGCGATTGCAGCAGCATTTCGGCGATCCCCGCCGTTCCGCCAAAATTACCGTCGATCTGGAATGGCGGATGATTATCGAATAAATTAGGCAATGTCGATTGCGAGAGCAGCATTCTCAGATGCTCGTAAGCCTGCTCCGCATCCTCCAATCTGGCGTAAAAATTCAGTATCCATGCGCGGCTCCACCCCGTATGGCCGCCTCCGTTCTCCAGCCTGCGCTCCAGCGTGCGCCTAGCTGCCTGCGCCCATTCCGGCGTATGGCGAACATGGATGAGCTCTCCCGGATGAAGCGCGAACAAATGCGAGATATGACGATGACCCGGATGAACCTCTTCCCAATCCTCCACCCACTCCTGCAGCTGCCCATATTTGCCGATCTGCGGCTTTGGCAGCTTGCTCAGCGCGATTTCCCACTGCGTGCGAATCGCCTCATCCATATGCAATATTTGCGATGCGTCCACGCAGGCCTGGAACAAGGTATATACAATCTGAGTATCCATGGACGGACCAATGGATAAGCAGCCGACACTGCCGTCGGAGCCGATATATTTATTTTCAGGTGAAGTGGACGGCCCTGTAACCAATCGCCCTTGTTTATCCTCAAACATATAATCAAGGAAAAACTCCGCCGCCTCCCGCATGACTGGGTAAGCGCGTTCACGCAAAAACGTTTCATCCAGACCATAGCGGAAATGCTCCCACAAATGCAGAGACAGCCAAGCCGCTCCCATCGGCCATATAGAGCCCGGCATAAAATTGCCCTCGATTTGGGTTGCACCCCACATATCGGTATTATGGTGCGCCACAATGCCTTTGCAGCCATATACCTTTTGAGCGGTTATCCGCCCATTAGGCCGCATACGATCAATCAAATCGAACAGCGGCTCGTGACATTCAGCCAAATTGCACACCTCGGCAGGCCAGTAATTCATCTCGGTGTTAATGTTAATGGTGTATTTGCTTTCCCATGGCGGCGTAAAGCTCTCATTCCATATGCCCTGCAAATTGGCAGGGTTTGACCCCGGACGAGAGCTTGCCATCAACAGGTAACGGCCAAACTGAAAATACAGGGAAATGAGCGCCGGGTCATCACCGCCGTCTTTAAAACGCTGAAGACGGGCATCCGTAGGAAGGGAAGCGGTTTCAACAGAAGTGCCCTGATGGCCCAATTCGAGACTGACCCTCCTCATTTTGGAAATATGGTCCTCCAGATGATCCTGCTTTACCTTCTCATAGCCTTTCGCAGCGGCCTTCTCCAGCTGCTGAATGCATTCTCCAAGCGGATCTTCACAGCGGAATGTCGTCCCCGCCGCCAAGTATATCGTTACGGCATTGGCCTTGTTAACCGAGAGGAAATCGCCGATGATGCTGACGGTCCCGCCTTCGGCCACGGCTTTCACCGCTGCACACAGCGTCACCCCGTCCCTGCCGCATTCCCCACGCATAACGAGCGTATCCTTGCCGAAGCGATGCGAGCCCTCGTCGAACGGTCTGCGGCTCAAATTCATCCTTAAATTCAAGGTAGACGGGCGATCGCAGGATACACGAATCACGATGACCTGGTCGACCGCACTGCTGAACAGCTCCCTCACGTGGCGGACATCATTCAAGCTATAGCATACATGGGCAATTCCTTCTTCAATGTCCAGATCTCGGTAATAATTGGAGATCATCTTTTTCTCGCCGTCATGGTACAGATGAAGCTCTCCCAACGGCTGGTAAGGGTGAAGCGATTTGGGAATCGACATCATTCCCATTTGCGCCAATTCCTCCGCTTCCACATGCTTCCCCTGCATTAACAGGCGGCGGACCTCCGGCAAATATTTGCGTCCGTCCGGATTATTGCCGTTGACCGGTCCGCCATACCAGACAGAATCTTCGTTCAGCTGAAGCCGTTCCGTATTCACTTTGCCGAATATCATCGCCCCAAGCCTTCCATTGCCGATAGGAAGTGCATCAGTCCAGGCTCTGGCCGGCTTTTCATACCACAATTTCATATTCGAGTTCGATTTGTTCATGGATACCATGTCATCGCTCCTTCTGGGTCCTGTTTCAGGCTTTTCCCCATTAGCTATTAGTTCGATTTTTTTCTAATACGTAACGCATAGTACAGCTTGGAAGGCAGATCAATCCGGAATCGGCCTTGGAACGTCTCTTCCAGTGTCGTTATCGTCATGTTCCAGGTGTCAATTACGTCCACTTCGTACTCACCCTCTGGCAGCTCGAATACGCGGTAAGAGAACCGATGAGGCCCGAAGTATTGTAAATAATATTCCCCGCTTACCTCCAGTGTAGCTGCGTCCATTCTGTCACTGCTGTATGTGATATGTGCTGGCGCTTCCTCAAGAAGGCTCCGCAAGAAGGCGATTCTCGGGATGCTTTCTCCGCGAAGCCGCCCGCCATGAGACCACCAGAGGACTTCGTCCTCATTCACATCATCGTTCACATAGGTTTCCCCATGTGTCACGTAGCCGCCGCGAAAGTTTCCTTCCCATATTCGCAGTACCATTTCCTCGGCAGTCAAGCTGCCCCAGCGGGCATCGAGGTTCCCTTCATACTCACAATCATCGATGATAACGGGTTTGCCGTATTGCCTGGTGTAATCCGATGCTACTCTGATATCCGGGTTCTGTAAGCTAACATGAGTGACCCAGGGGGCCCCGAAATCATGCCAGTTACGACATGAACGCAGATGTCCGCCGGAATCGTATTCCTGAAGCATTGTAAAGTATCGGTTCCAAACCTCCGGCCGCTTCTGCTTCATCAGGTCATATTCGTTGGCAAGAGACCACCATACGTTGGGATAAGCACCAAGCCGGGCGATCACATAACGCAGATAACGCTCGTCCTGTTCAGAGGTCAAACGGTCAAAGCCCCAGCGCCCTTCGTCATACGGATGAAACAAGATCAGATCGGCTTCGATGCCGAGCTTGCCCAAATCCGCTATTCTGCGTTCCAGATGAGCAAAATAGCCGGGATTGAATCTGTCATAATCGAAGCCTTGTTCTACAGAGCCCTCGAAAGGATATTCGATCGGCTCTCCCCTATTAAACTCGCAGTTTATCGGGAATACGCACATTCGTACTTTGTTAAAGGGGGCATGCATCAATGTACGCAGCGTCTCTTCCTGTAGCTCTTCCGATTGCAAATGCCACACGTAGCAGGTTGTACCCACCGGGATATAACGGGTACCATCGGCATATTGAAAATGTACGTTCCCTTTAATCCTGACAGGTCCATGATGACCCGGCTCCGGAGTTGTACAAATAAATTGTCCCGTCATGCCGTTGAAGCCCGGATCATTGCTGGTGACCGTAAAAGTCCATTCGCCTTGCTCCTGCGGCATAAAGCGGATACAGTATGTTCCGCCTCCGTCATAGAAGCCTTCCGACACCGCTTCATATCGCCCGTTCCTGAAGCTCGCGCTTAAGGAGATATCAGTAAACGGGTTCCCAGCCGAAGGACCATTCAGCTTCAGCTCAAACATTCCCCATTGAGCAACTGTATCCATGGCAGTGCCAATCCTCCCTTCTAGATCCTATGGTTACACTCTCGTTAGACGCAGAGCCATATAGGGCCTGCCGGGAAGCTTCACCTTGGTTATTCCGCGGTATATCCCTTCTACCGGAGTTATGGTCATATTCCAGCAATCGATAATCTCGATCCGGAACTCCGTATCCTTTCCGAGCTCTACCATTTTATAAGCATGCTGATGGCGGCCGAAATACATTAATTTATACTGGCCTTCCCCGGCAGAAGCAATCCAGTCTTCCGGTGCTTCCTCGATAATCCGGCGCAGAAAGGCAATTCGTTCCATGCACTCGCCGTAGATTTTGCCTCCGAACGAAATCCATGCACGGGTCTCACGGTCTATGAACGACTCTCCATGGGCAACAAATCCTCCTCTGGAGAAGCCCTCCCAGAACCGGTGAGTCATTTCTTCCCCGGAAATATTGCCCCATCTCCTCGAGCTATTCCCTTCATAAGAGATCTCATCAATCACGATAGGCTTTGGAGCAGTCTCTCGCCATACGCTTGTGAGCTCCGCATCCCAGTGCTGGATGCTTTGATGAGTTATCCAAGGCTTGGTGAAATCATACAGTGTCGATGTTTTGTACATCTTCGTGCCGTTATGAATCGACCGCAGGTGCTGGTACGGATCGTATCGCTGCACATATTGAATGAGCTGATCCCACTCAGCTACCGTTTTGAATTTATTGAAATCGTACTCGTTAGACAAAGACCACCATACATTTCTGTAGGCGGCAAGCCGGGCGATAACATAACGAAGATAAAAGCGGTCTGTTTCCTCGTCCATGTTATCAAAGCCCCAATGACCCTTATCGTAAGGGTGGTACAATATCAAATCCGCTTCGATGCCAAGCTGCTGCAAATCCTCGATTCTACGCTCCAAATGCGCAAAGAAATCGGGATTAAATCTTGTTTTATCGGTATCCTCCGGACATGTACCGGCAAAAGCAAGAGCAGGCGGCTTCATATCTCTTGTCGGCAGCAGGCACATTCTAACTTTATTGAACGGGGAGTTCGCCAGCGTCTGCAGCGTATGCTCCTCCAATTCCTCGTTGCCCAGATGGGTCCAATGATAGCAGGTAGTGCCGAAGGGCAAATAGCGAGTGCCGTCTTCATAAGCAAAATAGTATTTGTTTTGGACTCTAACCGGCCCGTGATTGCCGCTGGATGGCTCTACGCAATCGAACTCGCCGGTGATCCCGTCAAGCTCCGGGCGGTTGCTTCGGGTCTCGTACCGCCATCTTCCTATCTGGCCAGGCATAAAGCGAATCCGGTATCGTCCCTCGCCATCATAGAAGCCGTCAGGCTCTACCACCTTATTTTTATATTGAAATTTGGCGCTTAGCTGCACCTCTTGAAACGGATTGCCCGTGGACAGTCCGTGTAGAACAAGCTCAAACCGCCCCCAACGCTCCACACTCTGCAGTTGATCGTTCATACTTGCATTGTCCGCTCCTTCCATGGAAATGGTGACAGGCTATTTGATGCCGGAATGAGCCATAGTCGCAATGACCTTGCTTTGGAACAATAGAAAAATAATCAGGTTCGGCAAAAACATAAGCAGTGCAGCGGCCGCCGCCGCCCCTTGCCTGGCTACATTGTTCGCCATCCCGCTCGTCAGCGTAGAGATGTAGAACGGAAACGTCTTCATCTCTTCTTGCTGCATGAACAAGGTCGATGTTTCCGTATTACCCCAAGCGGCGTTAAAAGCAATAATACCAATGGTCGCTACCGCCGGCATAATGACGGGCAGCACGATCTTCATGAAGATCGTATACTCCCTCGCTCCGTCCATTTTGGCTGAATCCAGAAGCTCGTTAGGGAGCTGATCGATAAACTGCTTCATCAGGAAGACGCCTGTCGGCACGGCTACCATCGGCATAATGTGGCCGAAGTACGTGTTCATGATACCCAGCTTGCTGACCACCAGATAGCGGGGAATAGCCACAGTCTCAGGCGCAAAGAGCAGCGTCAGCAGGATCATGCCGAACACAATTTTGTGCCCCGGGAACTTATGCTTCGATATCGGGTAAGCGCACATCGCGCTCACTATAGTTACAATAATAACGCACAATATGGCTACGACAACACTATTAAAAATATAACGGGTTATCGGAATCGCAGTCCCTTTGGTAATGGCCAGCAGCTCTACGAAATTTTGAAAGGAGGGATTCCGGACAAAGATGTTGGGCGGGTAAATAAACAGCTCCTGATACGGCTTCAGCGCATGGTTCAATATATAAACCAACGGCATCAGCATAAAAATACTTAGAGCAATCAGCAAAAACACGGCAAACTTCTCCGTCGGGCCCAACCGATGCAGCTTTGACCTATTCCGCCACGGAAAAAGCTTCCCGAGCGTTTCTGAGCCCATGACTTTCATCTATTCGTCCTCCTTCGTACCGAACAATCTCCAGCAGAGCTTATTGGCAACGTAAATAAGAATAAGAAGAAATACAGATAAGGCGCTTGCATACCCCAGCTCGAAACGGGTAAACCCGTAATCGTCGATTTGGCTGATGATCAAATGTCCGGAATATTGAGGCGTCGGGTTCATTCCGGCCAGCTGGGTACCGATCCCGCCGGCCTTGAACGCCCCGACAATGGCCATCACCGCACCGAACAGCATCTGAGGCTTGGTTGATGGGATCGTAATGTACCAGATCTCCTCCAGCTTGCTCTTGATCCCGTCGAGTCGGCCTGCTTCATAGAGCTCGTTATTGACATTCAATATGCCGGCCAGCATCGCCAGAAAGCCGATTCCCATACTGGACCACAGCGTAACAACGATCATGGAGGACATCAGATATTCCTTACTTGTTACCCATAGGATCGGTTGATTAATAAGACCCAGCTTAATAAGAAAGCTGTTCAAATAGCCGATGCGGTCGCCGGATAAGAGCGGCAGCCAAATGATGCTCATCGCTACTCCGCCCGCTAGGGACGGAGTATACAGCGCGAGCGTAAACCATTTGCGGTAAACTCCCGGCAGGATGGAGATGAGCCAAGCCAGCAGGAAGGAGGCGATATAGCCTCCCGGGCCTACGATGGTTGCGAACTTGAAGGTGTTCGGAATCGCATATTTGATCAGAATCAAATCCTGCGACAGCATATACCGGAAATTTTCCCACCCTACGAATCTGGGGGGCTCCAAGGAATTGTAATAAGTAAAGCTAAGCCCGAAGGCGGCGATAACAGGAATCATGATAAAGATAATGAAACATACCATAAACGGCGCAATAAACACATAAGAAGCACGGTACTCCCACATCATCTGAATCGGCGAAACCCATTTCGGCTTCAGACGGCTCGTGGAGGTATGCATGTTCGGCAGCGTCCTGGATTCACTTTTTAACATACTTATCCACTCCTTCCCACGGCTGGGTTATTTTCGGCAGATTCAGGGACCGTACAACTTCACCGTTTTCATTAATAAAATGGAACTCCTGCATCTTCCGCTGAATTTCCCTGTCAATATCAACAATCGCGGTTTCAAGCGAGGTACGATAGTTCATTCCGTCTACGACAGTCCGGTTCCAAGCATTTTGCAGCTCACGCTCCATGAAATAGCTGCCCGGTACATTAGGAATTTCCCTAAACCATCTCCACTGCTCCATGATGGCTTTAAGATCGTCTTCTTTCCACGGTAGCTTCGCAAAGGCATCAATATTGGAGGTATTCCACCGGAAGCTGACCCCGTTCAATGTCTCCAGATCAGTGCCGTACTTCTCCTGCACCTCGGCGGAAGTCCACCATTTCAGGAACTCCCAGCTTTCATTCGGTTTCTTCGTTTGCTTAAAGATCGCGGAGGACTGCATCCCCCCGCCAATCCAGCGGGCAACCGTGCCGTTATCCTGCTTGACACCGGGAACCGGAGCAACGCCCCACCAACCATTCAGCTCAGGTGCTGCGACCGTCAATTCGATGTACATGCTTAGATCCGCGATCCCCATCGGGATCGTCCCGTCACGGAAGTGCTGATAGAAGCTGGATAAGGAGCGGTCGACGGCGTACTTGTTGTACAAATCCGTCCATTTCTTAAACGCGTCGAAGCCTTTCTCCGACCCGATTGCCGTCCTGCTGCCATCTTCAGCGAAGTAGTCTGCGCCGTTCTGCATAAAGAAAGGAATATGGCCCACCGGCGTAATATTCATTCCGTTCTGCTGGATGACAGGGAGCATCTTATACAGCTCATCCCAAGTGTCAGGAACCTTCAGCCCCAAATTTTGCAGGATGTCTTTGCGATAGTACATCATTTGGAAGGTTTGTGTTTCCGGGACCCCATAATACCCGTCATTATAATAGAAGGGCGTCCATGAACCGGGGGCAAACCGTTTATAGATCGTATCGAAATCAGGGAACTGCTTCAGATCATAGATCCCGTTACGCAATGCGTATTCGAACGGCAAATCCTGCCCCAATCCTAACGCTACATCCGGGGCTATACCGGCGGCATTCATTAATACTAGCAGCCCTGCGTCCGGCAGCAGATTCACCTTGACCTTGATCCCCGTCTTAGGTGTAAACGATTCATTCGCCATATCCTGGAGCAGATTCACATAGTCTCTGCCTCGCAGCACCCAGACATTGAGGACATCATCCTGAACCTTATTCAAATTTTCTTTCGGCATAAAGGAATAGAAGAAATTGATGAACGCCCCCTGGATTTTTTGGGTCAGCGTCGCTTCCATCCTCGGAAAGCTTTGCTGCACCGGCACCACCATGATGCGATCCAGCTGAAGCGGCTGGGAGCTGAGCTGTTGAATCAGATCACCGATCTTCCCCTGCATCGTTACGAGCCGGCTTGCTTCATAAGGGATCTCGTTCGCATCTTTCAAGAGCGATCGGATATCCTGATTAATCGTTACAATCCCTTGTGAGACGGCGTCCGGGCGTCCGTTAACAGTTTCCAGACGGGATCTCACCCCATCGAGATTATCACTCAAGCCTTTCAGCTCGTCGATGAAGCCCGGAAGATCCTTTTCAATGTCCCAGGTCCGGTTCTTGTCATCCACCCCGCCTGTTAATGCCTTTAAATCGGCGGCAAGCTTTTTCAATCCCGCAATGCCCTTCTCCAATTCTACGATCGTTGGCTTGAGCGGTGCTTGCGTGACCCGCATGGACAGCGTGTTGGTTCCTTTTTTCAAATAAAACTCGTATGGCTGCCCCTGATCGTCCTCCAGCGTAATCCCTTTCCAGCCCGTTGCATATAAAAACCGGTACGCCTTTAGCTCGGAAAATGGGGTCTTGCCGTTAATGGCAATAGAACGAAACGAGGAGCGGTTGGACAAAAATGACTGCTGGGCGCGCATGCCTATTTTATAGTAGCCGTCTTCAGGAACCTCGAAGCTCCAGCTGACCTCCTGATTCCCCTTGGACCAGCGCTGCCCGTCGATCGTATTGTACGTAATTTTTCCCCGAACATAAGGTACGGAAGCAATATCATTGTCATAGGTCAAAGGAATAGAGGAGTCATTCTTCCACTGCACCTGCTCCGCTTCGATGACGATAGGCGCCGCATTGGTTGAAGCCGCTGTGGAAGGCTGGGAGCTTCTATAGGTTTTGTAATCCTCCACTTTGGCAGGAGCCCGAAAGGTAATGCTTTCGATCGCCACCGGATCGCTGCCGGACAAGCGAAGCTTATGCTTGCCTGGTGTCAAGTTCCACAGCAGAGGATCTTCATACGCTCCGCCGGAGTCCCGGAAGGCATCGTTCAGCCAGCCGGAAATGTCAGTGGCCATCGGACGAATTTCATCTCCGTTATCATCAATACGGGCGGGAAGCTGATCCTTCCATTGCCGGTACAGCTGCACCGATTTGGATTCAAGAAACGGATTCTTGTCATCCAGAGTGACATTCCATGAGATCGGCTTGCGGTGTGAAGCGTCAACGAAAGGATGATACGACAATGCTATATTGTATAATCCTCCTTGATCGACATTGAACTCATACTCAATCCATTCATCCCCCTGAGCGCTCCATACCATAACGTCACTTTTCCCATCATAGGGCGCGACAGTCACATTGGCTTTATCGGACTTGCCGCTCAGCCTGGAGCCGGGTAGGGTGAAGCTGGCGTTATGAGAAGTCCCCGCTCCGCTTTTGATCCAACCGTCCAACACTTCAAAATAGTAAGGGTCTTGGGGCTTGGTTTCCCCTGTTTCCCAATTGCTGTTGTGTAACTTTGCACCGTTATCGCCCGTTCCCGGCGTACCGGTCTGATCTGCCCCTGCTGCTGCAGGACTCAGTGTCAGGACGAGCGCCAGCATGGCCGCTATCCACGCTCGAGTTCGTAACAACGCTTTCAACTCCATTCCTCTGCTGTATCTTCAGCTTTAATACGCCAGATTGTCCATCGAATCCTTATCGAAAAATAAAGCCTTACGCATGTTTAGCGTCAATGTGACCTTCTCATTTTCCGCAAATGGATGTTCAGGCCGGGCACGTGCGATGAACAGATTTGGAGCTCCAATATCCAGATACAAATACATATCGGCACCCATCAGCTCGTTGATTTTTTGCGCCCCCACAATCTGGCAGCCCGGATTGGCCTCACGGAAATCCGCTTCCAAATGAACATTCTCGCAGCGGATGCCCAGGATGACATTCCGGTTGATTTTGTTTTTACTTCTCAACACGTTCGACTGCTCTTCGGGTATCCGCAGATAATAGCGGTTCGTATGGAATTCCAGCTGTCCGTTAGAGCTTTCAAGAATCTGACCTTCGAGCAGATTGATCGGCGGCGTTCCAATGAAGCCGGCTACGAATAGATTGCGCGGATGATTATAGATTCTTTGCGGCGTATCCACCTGCTGGATAACGCCGTTATTCATCACTACGATCCGATGCCCCATCGTCATAGCCTCTACCTGGTCATGCGTCACATATACCATCGTCACTCCAAGCTGCTTATGAAGACGGATAATCTCCGTCCTCATCTGCACTCTCAGCTTGGCATCGAGGTTAGATAAAGGCTCATCCATCAAAAACACTTGAGGGTTACGGACGATAGCCCTTCCCAAGGCTACGCGCTGACGCTGACCACCGGACAATTGCCTCGGCTTCCTGTTCAGGAACTGCTCGATTTCCAATATTCTCGAGGTCTTCTTGACCGCCAGATCAATCTCATGCTTAGGCATTTTTCTAAGCCGCAAGCCGAACGCGATGTTCTCATATACGCTCATATTCGGGTACAGCGCATAGTTCTGAAATACCATGGCAATATCCCGATCTTTGGGGGGCAAATGGTTAACCAGCTTCTCCCCTATGTACAGCTCGCCGGAAGAAATCTCCTCCAAGCCTGCGATCATACGAAGCGTCGTCGATTTACCACAGCCGGAAGGACCGACCATAACCAGAAACTCGCCGTCCGGTATTTCCAGATGAAAATCCTTTACCGCATAACCTTTATCCTTGCCATATTGTTTTTCGATGTGGTTTAAAAGAATGCGCCCCATTGAAGCACCTCCGATACTCTTATTCATCTCCAAAGTGAGAACGGTTTCAATAATAGCCCGTTACGGGCTTGCCGGTACCTGCTAACTCCCCGTACGTTCGACGCTTTGCGCCATGTATCAACAACGGTTATGGGCAGAGCCTTGTTCTCCTTCATTTTTCCTCATTATACATCTGCTCATTTACGGGATTATAGGTGATGATAACTTACTCTATAGGGTAATCATGCTCTAAGCCTTTGAGCGAGCCAATCGTATGATTTTCGGCCCGATATCTCATGTTTCCCCGGGAATATATCGGCAGTCAGCCGATCCACAGCCCCCTCTTCCCGGTAGATCCGCTCAAGCTGCATTAAGGCATCCTGCACGGAAGCAGCGGGAAACAATGTGTCCTCTAAGCCCGATTCCACGAATAACGGCCGGGGTGCAACAAGCCCGATCAGCTCCGGCAGATCCGCGTGCTTCAGAATGGAAGGCAAATAATTGTCGATGCAATGATTCATGGCCAGGAGACTTCCTCTGAAGGTGCTCGTAAACGCGCATAGCACCACAGCCTTGATCCGAGCATCCAATGCAGCGGACAATGAAGCGATCAAGCCGCCGCCGGAAAAGCCCATACAGCCGATCCGCTCCGGGTCCACTTCTTCTCTGCTGATAAGGTAATCTACTACACGTGTTGCCTCAAAGATCCGAAGTCCAGCCAAGGTTTGTCCGTATAACAAGAGGCGGGAAGAAAGCGCAAAACAGGAGCTTGCCTTCCTCGGGTCTTTGGCCCGATCCGCTGCCAGCCTGCGGTCTCCGAAGCCTATAATCTCCGGTGCTATGACGATCATTCCCCTTCGCACCAGCTCTAAGGCGAAATGCTTATGAATGCCCGCCTCCCCAGCATCCTCCGTGCCGTCCGGCTGTAAGCCGACGATTTCCTTGCTTCCGTATCCATGCCCGTGCCAGGCTACCACTGCCGGAGCTCTATCCTGCAGCTGTTTGGGAATCAGAACATAAGCCGGAAGCCTCAGATGTTCGGCGGTAGCAAACGCAATGCGCTCCACGTAGCAATCCTCTCTTTCTGTTCTTTCGAGCAGAACCGGACTCAAGCTGGCGCTCCCTTCAGGCAACCGACCTAAAGCGTCCAACAGGCTTATCTTTACATTCTCCTTGCGCTCTCTCCAGCACTGTCCCCCTACTGCCTCTTCCCTTAATAGGTCGTTTGTTACGTATAGCTGAGATAAATATTCATCCGGCGACCACATGGGTCATTCCTCCCATCTTTTGTTCCCTTAGCAAAAAAGCACAATCCCAAAAATGAATAAAAAAAGAGCTGATCCATCATGATGGCCAGCCCCGGCAGGTTAAAATGATATGGCTTTGTCCTCGAATTCTTGAAAGTTCTGCCTGTATTGGCGCGGGGTCACCCCTGTTTTTTTACGGAATAAGGCGTGGAAAAACTTCATGTCCAAGTAACCGACCTGATTGGCGATCTGGTATATCGGAATATCGGTTGATTTTAGGAGCTCACAGCATTTTTGAATTCGTACATTTTGCAAATATTGCGTGAAGGTGAGCCCTGTCGTTTTTTTGAACAGCCGTTGAAAATGGCTTGCACTCAAATAGAAATAATCGGCTACATCCTGAACGGTAATATTCTGGGTGTAATTATTTTTTATGAAATGCACCACTTCCTCCAGCTTGCTGAACGATGCAGGCTCCGTTTCATTCTTCAGCTCAAAGCGCTTTAGCATCACCAGCATCTGAATCAGCATAGCAGTCAGTACGGTCTCATAACCCGTGCTTCTTTTTAAATACTCCGAATACATGGTCTGAACCATATTAAAAAACGTATCATGTTTATCCTGAAAATGCAGCCACCGTTCCGTGCATTCATGCGGATAATAAAAGATATTGTAGGTGTAGGAATCCTTCTGAATAAGATGCCTCCAGCCTTCCAGCAGCTCTGTCCTAAAGATGCAGTTGTAAATAACGAGCGTTTTATCCTGCTTGGGCGAGGACGGGCGGAACACATGCGACGTTCCAATCGGTATGACGAACAAGTCTCCCTGCTTGATCGGTATGACTTGATCCTCAATGTAATGGTACCCGCTTCCTTCGCCCACATAGCTGATTTCCGTAAAATCGTGAGTATGCTGTACAGTTGTAAACGATTCCAATTCTCGATTTATGAAAATATCCATATTCTCATCGAAAAAGCGATCGCCGGTTAAATGATCGATTCTCCCGTTCATGACCATCACCCCAGGTACATGATTTTTACTTCCAAACCTTATTCAGAGGTTGTTCAAAAAGCCCCCTCTTACGACGAAGCTTTTTGAACAAACGCTTAAGCACGGATGCTGCCCGCCGTTCATTAACAGCTAACCTTTATGCACCCAGTCTTCATCAATACAGACATATTTGATTCCCTTGCGCAAATAGGAAAAAGCGATATGTATTTTACCATCTCGGGTCGACGTAATGCTCGGATAAGAATAGCCGATCTCCGACTCCTTGTATTCCAAATCGGCCATTTGTACATTGCGGTAACGCGGCCATGTTTGTCCATTATCCTCCGAAATCGCTAGAGTTAACGGAGTCCGCAGCGGCTTTCTACGGAACGTCCCCTTGCTGCTGACCCAGCGGAACTGATCCCGCTCCATCGTCGAATCGTTGAAGACCAGAGCCAAATGGCCGTTCTGCAGCTTGGTCAATTGAATCGACGAATTATTATTGGCCAATGCGCTCCTCACCGGAGGCGTCCAGGTCTTCCCATAATCGTCCGACTGGCTGGTATAAATCCGGTCGGCCTGGCGGCTGCGGAATACAGCAAACAGACTGCCTTCCTTCAACTCGACCACACTCATTTGAACTCTGTGAACACTGTCGGCAACCGGATATTCGGTCCATGTTTTCCCCTGATCCGAGCTGATTTGTACGACGCTGTAATGTCCGTCCAGCTTGCAATAGTAGGCCGGAAGCAGCCAATCGCCGTTGGACAGCACGACCATTGCCTGTCTCAGGAAGATGCCCATGCCGTCGAACAAGACCTCGCTTGGTCCCCATGTATAACCCCGGTCTTCCGATATCCGGCAGAGGACTCGCGACGTTTTTTGGTTATGCGGCTCATTCGAGGTATGGAACAGCCATAGGTTGCCGTCCGGTGCCTGAAAGAGGACCGGGTTTTGCTCCGAACGCTCAGGGTCGTTCGATAATTGCATCGGTTCACTCCAAACAGCAGAGCCTGCAGCAAGCCTGGACATGACAATATTCGTATCCGGATTCCCCTCCCCGCTGCCGTTAAACCAGACGCAGAGCAGATCGCCATTGTCCAGCTCCAATAAATTGGCGGCATGACTGTCGTTAGGATGCAATATGGGGAGAAATGCCTCCAACACGGCAGGATCCGTCTCCGAGCGGGAGACCACACCATTAAATCGGGTCATTAGCATACATTCCTCCTAGATAGTTGTTTTCCGTACGGTAGAGTTACTGATATTCCCGGATATCCAGCTCAGCCCTCGCTAACGTCGGACTGTTGAATATCAGCCGACCGTTAACATACACACGGTATCCTTCGTCGATATCCGCCAGTCCTTCTTGCGATATATGCGGCATTCTGTATGTGATTCGGATATCCATCCCTGCGGCCTTGATCCGGTCCAGACAAAAATAGTCCAGTCCGACATCCAGCGGATCCAGTATGATCCGGTCTTGTTCTACCGCCAATCCGGCCACATGCGAGATCAGCAGATCGATGTAATATGAATGATTGTATTCCTGTTCATCGCTTAAAGGCTCGCCTGTCTCACTATTGTAATGCTCTACAAGACCAGGCTGGTTCAAGTCTCTTTGCATAAAATGAAGAAACGAATATTCACGGAAATAGGAAGCAAATTGGCTGTCAAACTGATGATTTCTTCTCTTGCTCTCCTTTGCAAGCGCATCCAAAGCAATGGAGTTGGTATACGGCCACGTCGGCCCATCCCATACGCAGCCGTTGCGCCCCTTCACAAAATGCCCCATCCATCCGCCTTCTTTGGAGTATGCCGGGCAATCCATCGCTACGGAAGGAAACGGACAGCGGGTATGAAACTCCTGATCATTCAATAGATGCTCGATCATGCCATTAAAGCTGTCATCGATCATTTCGGCCCAGCCGGGATAAATGCCGACAATATTTTTTACCAGCGCCTTCTCATCGGTTTGGTAATGAAGATCATAAAAGTACTGCGAGGCTTCATCCCACATTTTGTCAATTATATCCCGTTTAATATCCTCTGCCAGCTTGTAGTACGAAGCGGCCTCCTCATCACCTAAAAGTTCACATAATTTGGCTACTCCCAATGTATTCAAATAGTGATATACCGCGCGATCCACTCTTTTCAAATGGGTATAGGTCGCTTTATCCTTCGGATTTTTCGGATATTGATGGAAATACCAGTAGCTTGGCTGATATTCCTTTCCCGTCCGGGTATGCTTATGTTCGATCATTAATTCATCGTTCTCACTGCCATGTATACGTTTCCATGAGTCGATTTGCATTTTCAGCGCCGGAAGCAGCTCCGTCATAAATGGACGGTCCTGATGAATCAGATACAGCTTATAGGCAGCCCAGCAGGAGAAGTTGGCAAACGAATGCATGATCGTATCCACCGTCATGCAGCTGAACATCCCGTCCTCATTCATCCCCTCCTTCATATTCTGCAATACGCCCTCGCAATAAACCGGATCATGATACCATCGGGCATCCATAAGATGGAGGGGTACGGACAGGTTGATCAGCTTGCTGAACTCCCATCCCCCTTTGCTGAACGGCTTCTTGCTTTTTTTATGCGATCTGCCTTCATAAAATAAAGGGTGAGACAAATGTCCATACTTCGGATCGGCCAAATTATGCCGCAGCAAAAACCAGCGGTACTTCCATGTTCGATTCAGCAGCGGATCACTGCAATAAAAGGTCGGAGCTTTATCAAACCAAATCTGGTAGTCTCTTCTTTGATCTTCTACCACTTGATCGACCGTATGGCCCGACTCCGCATAACCTGCCGCCCGCTCTCTCAGCTGCTCCGGAGGATCTTGTCCTTTTATTCCGAACGCGGCAGCGATGACGAACTGCCTTGACTCCCCGGGCTTCAAACGTACTTCCTCCAGTAGGGCCGGATCGCTTACGGCGACCACTCCTGCAATATCGAAGCTGTAATGCTCCATGAGAAATTCGCCATACAACGTATTCTCGTCCTGATTGGTGAAGCAATCGTTGTAGGTTTGCAGACTCAAGACGAGATCTTCTCCGCTCCGATTGGTCCAGGTTTGGCAGGATACCGCACAATCGTTCCAGGAAATGAATTTCCTATCCGTAAATGCGATCCGGCTTCCGTTATATTCCACGGACAAATAACTTGGAAACCACTCGGTGCGGCATGGTTCAAAGCTGACCCCTTGATTGTTGGTTACTGTGAATAGTAACGGAAGGTTCACCTTGTGAATAAAGTCGAATCTTCCCGAGAATCCGGGCATGGAATCCACATAATCTGCCCATAACCGTGCTCCGGTGGAACCTAACAAAAGTGCACCCGGGAGCGTACGAAGCGCTTTCTTCCCCGCCCGCAATTCCTCATCCCAGAGGCTTCCTGTTGGCATGGACTTTCCTCCGTTCCTTACGAATAATGACAACACGTGAAGCTTTATTCCATAATTTAGTATATTAAATTTCCATGATAGATGAGTGGTGTTTATCTGCTCAAACTATAGGGCGATTACACTTAATATTTCACCGTAAGATGATAAAAGGCAATCCGTTCTCTCCTCCATGTGTAAGTAATCATTAGGTCGTTCCCGCTGGCAATAATGGCAGGGTAGGAATATTGACTGATTCCAGCATCCAGCAGCAGTTCATCTCCCCATGTCTTCCCGTTATCCTCCGATAATCGCAGTACGAGCGGCGTCCTCGGCCCTTTCTTCTTTCCTTCCTCCGTACGGACCGGATTGTATACGAGGGCAAGGATGCCTTGATCCATCCGGACCAAATCGATACCGCTGTTATTGTTCGGCAATTCCGTAGGATAGGCCTCGCACCATGTTATACCGCCGTCCTGCGAGTCGCTGCGGTAAATAGCTCCTTCCGTGCTGCGCGTATACATGTGGACATTCCCTGGCGACGATTCCCATAGTGCAGGCTGAATGATGCCTTTCCCCCGCAAAGCGGCGTGATCCAAGGGAACCGTTGCGCTGCGTTTCCAGGTTTCTCCTCCATCATATGAGAGATCCACAAAGCAGTCCCAGTCGGGCTCCAGAGAGGCGGGGGCCGCAATCACCCCATCATACAGGACAATAGGTTTATTTTTGACGGGGCCTCTTCCCCCTTTATCTCCTTCAACCAGAGGCACAGGAGCGCTCCAGGTAAGTCCGTTATCCAAAGATCGGATCACCCGGGTCTCCCATTCCGCAATACTGTATCCCGCTTTGTAGTAAAGGAACAATACCCCGTCGGCTCTCCGGAATAAGACCGGGTTCCAATGAGGAACGTCTTCCTCGTCCGCTACCTTCACCGGGGGCATCCATTGGCCATTCCGGCGGTGTGAGGTCCATATCGCTACATCCCCTGCCTTCTCCTTCGTCCCTCCGAACCAGGCGGCTATGATGTCCCCACCGGGCAGCAGCTCCAACGTCGATGCATGACAGCTGAGAAAAGGACGGTCGTCCTCAAAAATGAATTGCTTCGTTATGTTAACATACTTCATGTTCAATCCCCTCCTAATCTAGTGTAATTCTATTTCCCCATCATGAAAGCAGGGTATGACTTCGTAAATGCCTCCGACAGAGGTATCAAAGATAACGTGGCTAGGATGCTCCCGATGAACCGGAACAACTCTCCCGTCCCTCATAATTTGAACCGGCTCTCGTGTTGCCAAACGACACGGTTTGCCTGCAGTGGACCGGATGACGGCGCTTTGCAGCTTGCCGTTCTCCCATTCCATGTCGATTTCAAACCCGCCGCGCGCCCGGATTCCCTTGACGCCGCCTTTCTTCCATGAGGACGGAAGTGCTGGAAGGAGTCGAACCAGCCCGCCCTGACTTTGAAGCAGCAGTTCCATAATACCGGTCATTCCTGCCATATTGCCGTCAATTTGAAATATGTTCAGCTTCACCTTTGGATGCCGGTGAGCGTTCATCAGGTTGGGGTGCAATCCCGCCAGCAAATCATTCAGGAACCGATTCGCTTGCTCTGCTTCCCCAAGTCTTGCCCAGAAGCTAACCGTCCAGGCACAGCTCCAGCCGGTATGCGCGCCTCCATGCTCCAGGCGCCGTTCCAGGGATAGCCTGCACGCCTGAGCCAGCTCAGGCTCCCCTTCACGTGTAATCAGATCCAGCGGGTGCAGTGCGACCAAATGGGCTGTATGCCGATGCCCCGGCTCCAGTTCTTCATAATCCTCGTTCCACTCCTGCAGCTGTCCGTATTTTCCGATTCGGAACGGCGGCAGCCTTCGTATGGTTTGTTCCAATTGTTCGCGTAGTACGGTATCACGCCCCAACAAACGGCTTGCTTCAATAATCCGCGAGAACAAATTACGAATCAAAGCTATATCCATCGTTGACGCATGAGTGACGCTGCTTCTTTGTCCATCTTCCGCAATGAAAAAGTTTTCCGGTGAAGTGGATGGGCACGTAACCAGGGAGCCATCCGGCGCTTCGATCAGCCAATCCAGGCAAAAGAGTGCCGCTTCTTTCATTGCGGGATACGCCTGCTTCAAGAAGCTTTCATCCTGACTATAGGCGTAATGCTCCCACAAATGCTCGCATAGCCATGCCCCTGCCATGGGCCAAAACGCCCAGCTGGGCGACCCGTCTACCGGCGTAGCCGTACGCCATAAATCGATGTTATGATGCGCAGTCCATCCCCTGCATCCATAATGGATACTGGCCACCTTACGTCCCGTAACCCTTAAGCCTTCGATCAGCTCAAATAATGGCTGATGGCATTCGGCCAGGTTGCTTGCTTCTGCAGGCCAATAATTCATCTGGAGATTGATGTTCGCCGTCCAGCTGCTGCACCAGGGCGGCTGTGTCTTATCGTTCCAGATGCCCTGCAAATTGGCGGGCTGGGTGCCGGGCCGTGAGCTGGATATCAGCAAATATTTGCCGTATTGGAACAACAGCGCCGCGAGGCCGGGGTCCTCCGCTCCGTTCTTGACCGCCTGAATCCGTTCGTCCGCAGGCAATGCGTCCTGCTCCCCACAGCCTTCAAGCACTAGCGAGGTCCTGCCGAAAAGCGACGAGTAATCAAGCAGATGCCGTTCCTTCAGCCGGTCGTAACCCAGTTTTTCCGCCTCCGCAAGCCATGCCTCGCACCTTCGTATCGGATCTTTGCCCTGCAGGGCAGGGTCCCAGTCGAAGCCGTTGTAGCTCGTCGCTGCTGACAGCAGCAGGACGACGGTTCCTGTTGCGCTAATATGAATACGGCCTCCGCTTACCTCCACCTTGCCCTTCTCTGCAATAGCCTCCAGCTGGAGCTCGAAGCCGATGCCCCTGCCTTCTTCATAGTGAACAGGGTCCGCCGTCTTTACGGTATTAGGCCTTACATGATAAGGGCATCGGCCGGATAGCCTGATCCTGTTGGGAGCTGCTTTGTGAACGGTATACTGCAAGGGGCTGTTCAGAACCGCGGTACATACGGTTTTGCTTTCACAATGCAAACGAATCACCATGACTTGGTCGACCGCCGAGACGAAGACCTCACGAGTATGAAGCATTCCGTTCTTCCTGTACTGAACTTTCACCATCCCTTGGTCCAAGTCCAGCTCACGCCGATAATCGGTTACATGAGATGAATCCTCAAAAATCAGCTCCAAATCGGCCAAGGGCAAGTAGGAGGCGATCTCCTGCCCTTCCATGTACTGCTCTATCGTTTCCTCGGCCTCCTCGTACCGCTTGGAAAAAATCATCTCCCTCACCGGGTTCAAATGACGCAGCGCGTCGTAACGAATCGTATCCTTCGGCTCTCCCGACCAAAGCGTATCCTCGTTTAACGCGATGCGCTCCCGTTCGGCCCCGCCGAATACCATGCCTCCGAATCTTCCGTTTCCAACCGGAA
Organism: Paenibacillus vulneris; assembly: GCF_039543185.1. Lineage (NCBI taxonomy): Bacteria > Bacillati > Bacillota > Bacilli > Caryophanales > Paenibacillaceae > Paenibacillus > Paenibacillus vulneris. The sequence goes on from NZ_BAABJG010000055.1 coordinate 286,131, forward strand.
GCGCCTCGAACCAATTGCGTGCTTCCTGCTTATACCATAATAGGGAGCCGGACCCGTTCATATGTTCCCTCCTTCAGGACTTTGTTCCAGCAAAAAAGAGAGCGGGGGAAGCCAGACCGGAACGACTCTCCCGGACGACGCCCGCTCCCTTCACTCGTTACTCGTATAACCAATCCAGAGTATCCACACCGTCATTCTTATGCTCGACATCCCGTTGACGGATTTCTTGTTCCCATGGCACAACACCCAGGATCAAATAGGCACCCTTTCCAAAATCAATCGTATGCCGTCCAGCCTCATATTGAAAGGCATGGACATTGACCGACGGATAGGCATACAGCCGAAGACCCTTTCGCAGCAGCGGAGTGTAGCCCCCTCTATCGTCGGCATGTGTATTTTCTTCGAGGCTAGGCACCTGCAGCCACTGCTGATCCTTGGAATTGAAGTATCCGATAAGCACTTTGGACGGTTGATGCAGCTCCATATCTACCGTTATACCGTGCAATCCGGCCTCCATTTGGCTGAAGCGGATTCCCGTTAATCCGTTCAATTCCTCCGCGCAGCCGACGATATGAATATCCCCGTCTGTGAATACCTGCGCTCCCTTCTCCACACGGAATGTTTCTGCATGTGCAGAGTGCAGTGCGAACGGTGCTTCCTTGCAGGGAGCTATCGGCTGCTTGCTGTTCCTTACGGCTTCCGGTGTTATCCCGGCCTTCAATTCATTCAAGTGGTATTGGAAGCGTTCCAGCTCCAGCTCATATACCGGTAAGCAATCCTTCCAGTGCTTGAATTCAAGCCCGTTGCGGATCGGAACCTTCCTTTGAGGCGTTTGCATACTGTTAGCAAACAAATAGGTTTGCTCCGTCAATGCCGTCAGTTTCCGGTAATGCTCCAGGCTTGCTTCGAGGAAGGCTGCCGCATCATCCAGCAAATCCAGGCGTTGAAAATAATCCTTGGCGACAAGCTGCTTATAGGTTAACACGTTCATGGCCGCGCGCACTTTATCTGCATAAACGCCTACCATCTCATGAATCGCATGGATATCGTTACGCAGCCTTTCGAACTCGCCTCTATTTTGCACCACCAGAGACTGCGCCCGCTCTATCGCCTGCAGCGCATCGTTTGAATGCCGCTCCGCATCAGCAATAATGTCAACCGGCGTCTCCCCGACATGCGGCTCGCCTTGAAGCTCTCTGCCGATATATTCTTCTAACCGCTCGCCCTGAGGCGACTGGGATTCCCATAAATCCGGCCATGGCATATGGCGTTCGGGGTTTGTCAGCTGGCTCATCGTCATCCCGAGACTCATCGTCTGGCGATTGCCTTCCGTGATGCCGAAGCGCCGAAGCAGCTTAGGCGCACATTCGCCAGATGACTCGTAGGCCTCCAGGATCGCAAGTCCCGCTTCCCGGCTGCCGTATCTCTCGCCAAGCAGCTCGGACCAGTACTGTTTTTCCGCGTCCGGGTCGCGATCCGGATTCCATGCATAGCGGAACCAGGCGGCGTACCAGATCCAATCGCGGTCGATTTGTCTGAGACGCGGCTGCCCTGCTTCCGGAGCATCCGGCGAATAGGGCCAATCCCAAAAAAATAACGGATACAAGTGAAGCCCGTTGGATTTCAACCTATACTTCGCCGCCTGCATGCATTTTTGTATGAAGGAAGGCGCACCGTAGCGGAACGGCTCCAGATTCGCCAATATATGCACATTGACGATATGAACAGTTTGGAGAGAGCCCAACCTGTTATGAATCTCCTGCCATTTTCCTCTCGGCGTATAGGTCGTCAAGGATTCGCCGTTGTACTTCGCTTCCGTATACAAATTCGGATACAACGGAAGCGCCGCTTCAATCACCTTTTGCGGCTCGATCGCATGGGAACGCAGAATGATCGGCGGCTTTTCCTTGACTTTGGAATCCTTCAGCCCTTCCAAAAGCCCTGCAAGGATGGTCTCGTTAAACCACTCTACTCCGTAGATCTGCCCTTGCAGCGCCTCCCCAAGGCAAACCATCAACCCTACATTAGGGAAAGATCGAACGAAGGCGGCGATCGATTTTTTATAGTAATCGCTCGTTATAGGCAAAGGCTTTGGCTGGTGAAGCTTTAACCCATGCTTTTCCGCGAAAGGCAAAGGAATATGGATATTGTAAAACTTCAGAACAAGCCAGATCCCTCTCCGGTCTGCCTCTTCCGCCACCCAGCGGAATGTGTCTACGTTAAGGCGGAATTCGTCCTCCGTTACCTCAACTGCTTCCGGATAATCATCCAGCTTGACCAGTGACGAGAACGGGTGGCCGCTCCATAAATATATGATGTTGCAGCGCTGCTCAAGCAGCATATCCAGAAAGTCGAGCCACAGCTCCCGATCATAAAACCATGGAAAGCGATCCGGGGTTATTGGATATTCATAGGTTTGGCGCGGCGGCTCGACGGTCGTCTTCTGAAGCCCGATGGCCGGTCCGCGGAGCGAAAAGCTGGGAGCGTCACCGAATGCGAGATCCTCCGGCAGCTTGCCGGCGGACTGAACACGCCGCGCCAGCTCCAGGCAGCCGTACAATACGCCGGAATCGCTTCCGCCGGCGATCATCACAATGCTTCCCGGGCAGGAGGAGATATAGAAGCCTTCCCCCTCCGGTGCTTTCGTATGATACAGCAACACATCCCGCTCTTCCAACTGCTGAATAAATCCTGATTCGGAGCGGTTGCCTATGTAGATCTTATTCCCTTCCATCGTGCGGTACTGATCCCAGCTCCAGTGCGCCTTCTCGTGCCGTACTTCATATCCGTGACGCCTCAATGCCTCTTCCAGCTTACGGATTCCGTAAGCCACCCGCGGTGCGGGATTCGTTTCATAACCAAGAATGACAGTTTTCAAAGCTGTCTAACCTCCCATCCTACCCAGACACTATGCTCTTATTTCAAAAACAATTCAATTACCGGAACCGTAACGTTCGGCTGCTTAACCGGAAGCGACAAGGTAAGGGTACTATCGTCTCTTCCTTCACGATAGGCTCCCTCTTCGATCCCGCTTTGGACGAAGCCTTCTTTAAACCGGATTTCCGAAGCATCATTCAGCAATTGGGCATATTCTACCCTGCCCGCGAAACCGCGGAGATGAATATTTTTAAACGGCCAGCTGTATACATGCAGGTACATCCGGTTCGTTTGAGGATTATAGGTCAAGCGGCAGTCCTGAGGACATTCGAACATGTCCGGCGCTTGAGTGCACCCGTAGATTGATTTGCTGTGACGCTTCATCCATTCCCCGATTCCTTTCAGCCGGTCTACAGCGCGTTCATCGAACTCGCCGCGTCCGGTCGGGCCTACGTTCAAGAGCAGGTTGCCTCCTTTGCTGACAACATCTATCAGCATCTTGATCAGCACCTCAACGCTCTTCCACGTCTCCTCTTCCCGATGGTATCCCCACGAACCGCTGAATGTATGGCAGGTCTCCCATACTACCCGCTTGCCCCCAACCTGAACCCATTTCGTCGGTATATACTGCTCCGGCGTCGTAATATCACCGCCGACCTGAAGGCGGTCATTTAATAGGATTTGCGGCTGCAGACTGCGAATCATCTTGACCAGCTCTTCACTGCCCCAATCGGATTTGCCTTTCCCGGCCAATCCGTTTTCCTCCGGAAAGGAAAAGTCATAGAACATCAAATCCACCTGGCCGAATTCGGTCAGCAGCTCTCTTGTCTGCCCGAATAAATAGTTTCGGTACACTGAGAAATCGCGTTTAGCGCTTTCCTCAATAAAATTCGGATCAAAACGGAGAGGATGCTTCGGATCGACCGTATAATGCGGATGATGCCAGTCGATCAAGGAATGATAGAAGCCGACCTTCATATTCCGCTGACGGAACGCATCCACCATCGGACGCAGCACGTCGCGTCCTGCCGGAGTGTTCGTTGCCTTATAATCGGTAAGCTTGCTGTCCCATAAGCAAAAGCCTTCATGATGCTTCGTCGTTACAACGAAATATTTCATCCCTGCATCGGATGCCAGCTTGGCCCACAGCTCCGGATCGTACAGATCCGGATCAAACCTTTTGAAATATTTGCTGTAAGCTTCCGGGCTCAATCTTTCTCTGGATTGCAGCCATTCGTGGCGGGCTCCTAAGGAATATAAGCCCCAGTGGATAAACAAACCGAAACGGTCCTGGGTAAACCATGTGCTGTCGCCGATTGTCTCTTCGATTTCCATTGTCATGCTGTTTCCCCCTTACTAGAATCGTTATGAACCCGCTTGGTACGATACGCTAAGATTTGAATCCACATTCGTTTTTATCCTTCTCGAGATAAACGTATAGCTTCCCGAGCCAGCTTCATATATGGTCTCATGATTGTTGGTCTTCACAAGACGAAGCACCCCTTGACTTTCCCGCTGGCCATCGATCAGGATGGTGCCGGGAACATGAATCGTCGCCGTAGTGTTCACTGGAATGCGGACCTTTAATAGGAAATAAGACATTTCCTGCTTCCACTCAACCCGGATGGTACCGTATACGGACTTGAACTCCCCTTTGGCAGATTGCAGTCCCCCGCCCGGACGCGGATGAATCAAAATATGTTTGTACCCCGGCTGCTCTTCTACCGCGTTGATTCCAAGGATCGTCTGATACATCCATTCACCCACCGAGCCTAATGAATAATGATTGAAGGAGTTCATGCCGGGATTCTGGAAGCCATCGGTTTCCGTCCAGGCATCCCACCGCTCCCAAATCGTCGTAGCTCCGTGCTTCACCGAATACAACCAGGAAGGAAACGTATCCTGGGTCAGCAGCGAGTAGGCAATATCCTCTCTTCCCATTTCCGTCAAGGCAGGAAGCAGATATCCGACGCCGAGAAAGCCTGTCGTCAAATGAAGATCATGCTCACGGATGTTAGACACCAAATGCTCGATGGCCAGCTTGCGCTGGGACTCGGTGAGCAGATTCATTTTCAAGGCCAGCACGTACACCGTCTGTGTATCTCCCTTAATGCGGCCGTCCTCCTTCACGAAGGCAGCCCCGAAGGCCCTTTTGATCGCCTCAAACAATTCGTAGTATTTCCGTTCATCCTCGTCATTTCCCAACGCCTTCGCCGCTTTGGCAAGCAAGGAGGTACTATAGGCAAAATATGCGGTATCAAGCACATCCTTAGGTGTATCTGCATTAACGGAGAGCCAGTCGCCATAGTTCGAATAGCCTTCCCGGATCAAGCCGCTGCTCTTTTCTTTCAGATATTCCACCCACTTGACCATCGCGGGATAGCATCGTTCCAATATTCTCAAGTCACCGTACACTTGGTAGACGGTCCATGGGATGATAACGCCAGCATCCCCCCAGCCGCCGTTATCCGGCGCATGCCAGTTGAGCTCCTTGTTGTTATGCTTAAATTCCTCCCAGCCGCCGTCCGGCGCCACATCCGGGAAAGCGCCCGAAGAATGCTGTGCGTCGATGACGTCGATCATATATTTATTAAAAAACCGGCCCACATCCATGTTATAGCTGGCCGTCCGGGCGAATATTTGCGCATCCCCCGTCCAACCGAGCCTCTCATCGCGCTGTGGGCAATCCGTAGGCACACTGATAAAGTTGCCCCGCTGTCCCCATTCAATGTTGCTGAGAAGCTTGTTCAGCATAACGTTCGACGTTTGAAGCCAGCCTGTTTGCGGCGTTGCCGAGTGAACAACTCTTCCGATAACCGTATTCAGCGTTGCGTGGGTTAGACCCGATACTTCAACATAGCGGAAGCCGTGGAACGTAAAATGCGGCTCCAGAACCGCCTCCTCCTGCCCATCCAGGATGTAGTTCTCCTGCTGTACCGCTTCGCGAAGATTGATGCTATAGAGCGTATTATCGCTATTGAGCATTTCCGCGCAAGCGACCGTAACTTGCTGCCCCTCCTGTCCGCCTTCGATCCGAAGCCGGACCCAGCCGACCATATTTTGACCCATGTCGAACAAGTAAGTGCCTCGATCCGTCTTTTTCATACTAACGGGCAGCAGCTCCTTCATGACTTGCACAGGCGGATCAACCTGAGCGTTCAAGACCCCGCTGTAGGCGGTAAGCACGACCGGGACCTCCCAGCCGGAATCGTCGAATCCCGGGAGCTTCCATCCTTTGGGCTCCAATCGGGCATCATACGTTTCGCCTTTGAGCAGATCGGAATAAACAATCGGACCGGCGAACGTTTTCCATGCTTCATCCGAAACAATCCGCTGCGTGGTGCCGTCCTCATACTCTACATGCAGCTCAATCAGCACGTGCGGGTTATCCCCGTAGCGATTAGGACCGAACATTCCTACATGGCCGCAATACCAGCCCGTACCTGCAATGGCCGCCAATACGGATTCGCCCTTCTGCAAATAAGCAGTCACATCATAGGTCTGATACTGGACTCTTATGCGGTAATCCGTCCACCCTGGAGCAAAGTAATCGCCGCTCACTCTCTCCCCATTGACATACAGTTCATATAGTCCCAAGGCGCTGGCATATACGAGAGCCTGCCGCACCGGTTTGTCCAGCCGAAACGTCCTTCTGAAATACGGTGACGGGAGAAGCTCATAAGTCTGCGGCTTGGATCGGCCGATCCACTTGGCCTGCCATTCATCCCCCCGAAGAACTCCCATAGACCAACGAGCGATTTCGCTCCACGGGGAGACGTTACCGTCCCTGTCCCATACTCTGACCTTCCAATAATAAACCTGCTGCGAGGCTAGCGTTTTCCCTTGGTAAACCACGTTCACGGATTGGTCGGATACCACCTTACCGCTATCCCAAACATCGCTTTTATCTTCTTCCAGCTGGTCTATGCTGGTAGCAACCAGCACTTGGTACGCTGTTTGAAGCTGGCCATAGGCTTCGGACTCCATCACCCAGCTTAGCCTTGGCTCCATTGTATCGAGACCCAACGGATTTTCCATATATTCCGTCTTTAGCCCGCAAATTCTCATCCTCTTCTCTCCTTTTTCGTCAGGTCATTTATAGTCCTTGCAGCTCCTGCAATAAAATAACTTGATATAAAAAAGTTTACAGGAATGCCGGTGACCCAATATAGGGCGAATGGCTCCTGTTTATAGGCGCCGACAGGCACCATCATGATTGTTCCCGATGCTTTTGAATCAAGTAACCCCACTCGGCAAGGCGAGTCTGATTCAGCTGCTTTGCGGGGAGCCACGAATGTTGATAATAAAAAAGCCTGAAGGTGCATGACCTCCAGGCAAATATCGTGAAACATATGAGGATGGAATGTTCAAAAGGATTCGTAACTACCTCTTATAGCTTCTAACGGCTTTCAGCCACGTTGTTGCCATCAGAGTATCTCCCAGGCTGTTCATATGGACTCCGTCCGTAGTAAGGTCCTGTCCTGTGTTGCATTGCAAAAAGTGTAGAAAGGCTTGATGCGTAGGAACGAGAATCGCCCTGTATTCTTCCGCCAGCCGGTTAACGATCTCCACATAAGGCTTTAGCAAACCATTTCCGGTAGATTCCGGGTATTCCTTAATAATCGTCGGCTCCATCAGAATAAGCCGGCAATCCGGCAGGGACCGGGTCTGGTCCAGCAGTCCCCTGTACACCGATTCATAGCGTTCCGGATACACCTGCTCGATATCCGGCGAGTCCAGCTGTCTCCACACATCGTTAATCCCGATGGATATCGAAAGCCATTGCGGCCGATGATCCATCACATCCAGCGTCCAGCGCTTGGCCAAGTCGATGACCCTGTTGCCGGACACTCCTTCATTGATGACCTTCAGGGATAGCTCCGGGTAAAGTGACATAAGCGAATCATGCAGCATTCGCACATAGCCCGAGCCCAGCTTCACAGGATCCTTCTTCCTGCCTTTATCCGTTATACTATCGCCGATAAATACAATTCTATCCTTCGCCTGAAAAGGCATATGACGACCTCCCTATATCTGTTCGTTACAAAGGCTCATGCAATCTGGCAATGATACAGCGGACTACCGTCCGAGTTCGGACACGGAACCCTCACTTCCCTTAGCCATTTGTTCCTTGAATAGCTTATACAAGCTATCCAGCTGTCGTACCTCCAAGCGATGATTTTCTCTGAATGCTGTGACGTCTTTGGAACGGCAGTGTATCTTGATGGGGAGTCCCCTTTGCTGCAAGTGGTATTTCGCGTTGACAGGATACATTTGCAGCTCGATTAAAGAAGCCGGTCCAATAAAGGACTGAAGCTTCTCCGCCTGGTCCGGATCGTTCTTCCAAAGCTCGGTAAGCGTCACATATAGGTCGGGATGGAAGTTCGCCATCACACCGCTGAACCCCGCAGCCCCAAGCCTCAGAGATTCCAGTAATGTCGCCGAGTTGGCGTTAAAAATTTGCAATGAACTCCCTTTGACGGCATCCAACTTGTTAGCAATCCCCGACAAATCGCAGCAGGTATCCTTAAGAAATAAAAATCTGCCTGTGCTTGCACACCATTCGAGCATCGCCGGGGAGAGCAATCTTTTGTATGGATACGGGCATTCATAAATACCGAACGGCACATCCGGTATCCGGTCAAGCAGCTTCCGGGTACGCTGCACCCAGAGTTCATCCGACTCTTCCGGGGCCGCCAGCCTGTTGCTGACCAATACGACCGCATCGACGCCGGTATCCGCCATTCGTTTCAGCTCTTCCACCTGATCCTCGAATCGTTCCGATACATGACCGGAAGCAATGACCGGTACGCGCCCGGCGGCTCTTTGTTTCACGAACCGGGCAACCTGCACTCTTTCCTCCAGAGAGAGAAAGAACATTTCGCTGGACTGGCATACGGCGAACAATCCGTGAACACCCTGCCCGATATACCATTCGATCAGCTGCTCCAATGCGAAGTAATCCACCTCATCGGAATCCGTGAACGGAGTAATCATCGTTGGCCAGACTCCATTTGGAATGCTATGTTTCAAAGGCTTCAGCTCCTTGGCCTGATCGTTGTAGCATCACCTTGCTTCGACCGGCAATGGTTTCTTTTTCTCTACTATAAGGGCAAACAGACGTGCCGCAAATGGGGGATTCAAACCTTTCACACGGCGAAGAAGGGCCGGAAAGTCCAATCAACCTATAGTTCAGATACTATAACCCCCTCAGCGCCTGAAGCTCCTGTAGTAATCTTCAGATAGATATGCCTAGCAAGAGGTTTGGCAGTAACGACAAAAGGAAAAGGTGTGTTAATCATGGATATTCAACCCTATGTAACTCCTTACAAATACGGCAAACCCGTCCTGACGGGTTCCGGGCTTGCGGGTCATTTCGACTACAATGCCGTCGATTGTCCCTTCGTATTCCGGCATAATAAGCAATTTTATATGATGTACGTCGGGTTCGACGGCATCGGATACCAGACCGCCTTGGCGACAAGCCGGGATCTGCTGAATTGGGAGCATCTGGCTGTCATCTTGCGGCGCGACGAAGGTGCTGGATGGGATTCCGTCAATATCGCGGGCACTTGGATTCTGAAGGAGAACCGGATCGACGCCCCCCCTGTTCTCAAGAAATGGAACAACAAATATTGGCTGGTCTATCATGCCTATCCAAATACGGGCTACGAAGAAGGCTCCGCCAAAATCGGCATCGCCTGGACGGAGGATGAGGACCTCCTGACCTGGCATCGCTGCCCGGACCCTATTCTTACACCGGAGGAAGGCGCCGATTGGGAAAAAGGCGGCTTGTACAAAGAATGCCTTGTGGAGCACGACAACAAATTCTACTTGTTTTATAATGCCAAGAACAAGAACAAAGGCAGATGGATCGAGCAGACAGGAGTCGCCTTCTCCACCGATCTGGTTCATTGGGAACGATATGAGCACAATCCGGTGCTGCAGGTATCTCCGGAGCGCTGGGACTCCGGCTTTGTAAGCGATCCCTGCGTACTCCGTAACGGGGACCAGTGGGTGATGTATTACTTTGGCTTCAATTATAAGCAAGCCCAGGAAGGCCTTGCCCTGTCTCGGGACCTTTTTCACTGGGACAAATATCCGGAGCCGATTATTACTGTCGGAGAAGAAGGAAGCATCGACTCCATCTTTGCTCACAAGCCTTCGGTCATCACACATGACGGGGTACTGTATCATTTTTACTGCTCCTGCAGGCTGTTTAAGGAAGGGGATCCCACCTGCAATTACGGCAAAGAATTCCGAACGATTACGGTCGCTGCATCCCATCCTGTATTTAACGATGAATGACCAAAATGGTTTAAAGGAGAATGAAGACGACGATGCAGCTTGGAGATATGTTCGTAAATAGTAAAATAACACCGTTAGGAATCGATACCCCTGACCCTGCTTTCAGCTGGAGCTATCGGAATGATTCGGCCCGGGCAAAGCGGCAAACCGCGTACCGCATCATCGTGTCCGATTCAGAATCAGAATTGCGGGATGAAAATGGAAATATATGGGACACAGGCAAGGTAGCAAGCAGACAAAACGTTCATCTGCCCTACCAAGGTTCTCCGCTCAAGTCGCGTCAGCGTTATTATTGGAAGATACAAGTATGGGATCAGGACGGCAGCATGGTCGAGAGTCCTGCTTCGTGGTGGGAAATGGGCCTTTTACACGCCGGGGATTGGACAGCAAGCTGGATTGCCGAACCGGAGCTCTCCTCCGGTCAAAAGGCCTCCCTGCCGCTCTTCCGGCATGAATTCGATCTGCATAAGCCGATAGCCAGAGCCAGAGCTTATTTATGCGGATTGGGGCACTTCGAGCTGCGGCTGAACGGGAATAAAGTCAGCGACAACGTGCTGGAGCCGGGCTGGACGAATTATCATAAGACTTGTCTTTATTGCGTATACGACGTAACAGATTATCTTCAAGCAGGAACCAATGCGGCAGGCGTTATGCTCGGCAATGGATTTTACAACGTAACCGGCGGCCGTTACCGCAAATACAAGGGCTCGTTCGGCAGGCCCAAATGCCTGGTTCAGCTGGAGGTCACCTATGACGACGGCTCAGTGGATACGATCGCAAGTCATCCGGACTGGAGAACCTCTTCGGGGCCGATCACCTTTGCGTGCATTTACGGCGGCGAGGACTTCGATGCCCGGCTGCTGCCAAAGGGTTGGGATCAGGCCGGTTTCCGGGAAGATCATTCTTGGAGGAATGCCATTGGTGCAGAGGTCCCCACGGGAAAGCTGAAATCGCAAGGAACGGCACCATTAAAGGTGATGAAGACGTTTCAGCCCGTAAGCTTCACTGAGCCCTCTCCTAACCTGTATGTCGCTGATCTTGGACAAAACTTCTCCGGGTGGGTTGAGCTTACGGTAAAAGGTCCTGCCGGTGCGCAAGTCACTCTGACTCCAGCAGAATTATTGAAGGAAGACGGCACCGTCAATCAAAAATGGACCGGTTCCCCCACCAAGCTGCATTATACTCTCGCCGGAAGCGGTGAGGAAGTATGGAGACCGCGGTTCACCTATACCGGCTTCCGGTATGTGCAGATCGAAGGAGCCGTTCCCTCCGCCATCGCAGCCGGAGATCCCGGGCTCCCTTCTACCTCACTACTGCTTCGGCTGGAAGGCCAAATGATCTATCCCGACACGCCGGTTACAGGCAGTTTCGAATGCTCGGATACACTGCTGAACCGCACTCACGAATTGATTAACTGGGCTATAGCAAGCAATATGAAAAGTATTTTTACCGACTGCCCTCATCGTGAAAAGCTCGGCTGGCTCGAGCAGGTCCATCTGATGGGGCCTTCCGTTATCTATAATTATCAGATCGAATCCTTACTGATCAAAACGATGGAGGACATTCGCGACGCCCAGCTTCCTAACGGGATGGTGCCGACTACGGCGCCGGAATATGTCGTCTTCCTGGAGCCATGGCATCACTTCCGCGATTCCGTATCCTGGGGTGCCGCCTATGTGCTGACCGCATGGAACCTGTACCGCTTCTATGGGAACATGCGACCCATGGCGGAGCATTATTCCGGAATGAAATCCTATATCGATTATGTCACGCAATGCTCGGATTCCTATATTGTTCAAGACGGCCTGGGTGATTGGTACGATGTCGGTGAAGGAGATCCCGGCTTTGCGAAGAATACGCCAGTGCCTCATACGGAAACCGCCATGTTTTACCACATGGTGGATATCTTTGCCCAAATGGCGGAGCTGCTGCAACATGCAGAGGATGCGGTTCAATATAAGACCCTGGGGGAACATATTAAGACAGCGTTCAACCGCACGTTCTTTGACCCAAAGACATCCAACTATGCGACAGGCAGTCAAACGTCCAACGCTATGCCGATAGTCCTGGGGCTTGTGGAAGAACATCATAAAGATGTCGTCCTGCACCATCTCATTGAGGACATTCGCCGGAGAGGATATCATACTAACGCCGGTGATATAGGCCACCGCTATGTACTGCTCGCTCTTGCCATGAACGGCCGATCGGACATCTTGTACCAAATGACGCGTTCAACCGAGCACCCAAGCTATGGGTATCAGATCGCCCATGGAGCCACCACCTTGACGGAAGCTTGGGACGGCCCGACGGTAGGCAAATCCCAGAACCATTTTATGCTGGGGCACCTGGAAGAATGGCTCTATTGGGGTTTGGCAGGCATTCGTTACCATTATGATGCTTCGCATGGCTCCTATCACCTCACAATTAAGCCGTTTGTGCCTGATGACATGGAATACGTTAGAGCAGAGCATCAGCTGCCTGTGGGGCGGGTTCATGTTGAGTGGCAGCAGAGTTTTCATGAGAATGAAGGGAAGTCCCTGACTCTAAAAGTGACCATCCCCGTAAATTGCATAGCAGAAGTGCACATCCCTTCGAGTTCCGGTTCCGCGGTGACAGAAAACGGTATACCCGTAGAGGAATCCTCCTCTATTTCTGTCGTAAGGAAGGAATCAGACTATAAAGTCGTCCGATTATCATCCGGTCCCTATGAGTTTATCAGCACTTTATAAGTTCTCCTTGATCTGCGCGGCTTTGCAGCTCAGCTTGCTTGATTCCGTCGGAGCCGCGCTTCTCCTCTTCCCTTTTTTCTCCATTAGTATCATGGGATCGGCTGCCGGCAATGCGCAAAAAACCGCCGTAGCCATTATAGGCTGCAGCGGCTCTATCCCAAGCTATGCAATTACTGCGGATTCGTTTCCTTAGGGATTTCATTTAAGCTTGGAGGTACGTCGGCCGCATTTTTGGCCTGCATGACCGCTTCTTCCTCCGTAAACTTGTTTTCCTTGAAGTTCGGATTATTCTTCGTATTTTCTTTGGCATTATCCATTCACAGCTCACCCCCTCTGTCCATAGCGTTTAGTATTTCCATTTTCTAGACGGAAATGTATTTTGTAATAAAAATTTAACAAAACCCTCGACAGCGTTTTACATATTTTACATTCCGTTCGTATTATAATAACTCGATGTGAGGAAAAAAATGTAACTGATTGGGGACTAAGGGAAAAATGGATGATGTATTGCTGAAAAGTAATATGGAGAAGATGCAAAACCGGCTGTATCAATTGGTTGAAAAATCCGGCAGCTTGGTGGATCCCCGGGTGGTTGAATTAAGCCAGCAAATCGACCATTTGGTTGTCACCCTGCAGCAAAGAAGACTTAAATATCACCGGACAAGCCTCCTTAAAAATAAAGCCTCTTTTTAGAAGTCGCCCTTGATAAACATTACATGATGTGTTATATTGAAATCAAGCAAAATCAAGGTTTTTTGCTGACATGGCACTCTCATTGCAGCTGGAATCCCCTATCTTGATGCAGCATAACGATCATGTAAAGGAGCGATTTGATATGGCTTACCAAGCTCAAAACCAGCAGGACAAACAGACCATTTCCGTTGAGTTGACTTTAAATGAGGCATTGGCTTTAACAGGTGTACGTTTTCCTCAGAATCATCAATTGGAAGTGGACGCCATGAGTAAAATTAAACGTTCATTAGAGGATCAGATTTTGCTTGATCCCAAGAGGAAAACGGTTCAATAACTTAATCGCGCATAGGAATACAGATCTCCTCCCCCATTGGGCAGAGGGGATCTTTTTGTATATAATGAACTTATACAAAAAGCTTCACCAAAGGAGTTTGAGAAACCATGAAAACAACTATCGCAGCAACTATCGATCAACATGCGGATACATTTATTGAAATCTCGCGCTATATCGGAGAACATCCCGAGCTTGGGCATGAAGAATGGTTAGCCTCACGCCGGCTGATGGATGAGCTGAAGCGCCATGGATTTGAAATTCAAAATCCGGTGCTGGATTTGCCTACCGCTTTTATCGGTACGTTTTCCAGCGGAAAGCCCGGCCCTGTCGTTGCTTTTTTGTGCGAGTATGATGCTCTAGCGGATCTTGGGCATGCTTGCGGCCATCATATCATTGGAACGATGGGCATTGCGGCGGCGATCGGACTGCAATCGGTCATTCGTGAAACCGGCGGTACCATTCGTGTCTATGGCACACCGGCCGAAGAAACCAAAGGCGCCAAAGTCCCCATGTCGGCCGAAGGCTTGTTCGATGATGTCGATTTTGCCCTGATGGCTCACCCCTATCATACGTACGAGAAATCCGGAGAATCGTTGGCTATGGATGCCATTCAATTCGAATATTTCGGCAAAGCCGCACATGCCGCGGCAAGCCCCTATGAAGGTGTTAATGCCTTGGATGCCGTATTGCTGCTCTTCCAGTCGATCAATGCGCTCAGGCAGCAGCTCCAAAGCCACGTTCGGATTCACGGGATCATTCCGGAGGGCGGGAAAGCGGCCAATATCATTCCGGATTATGCCTCAGCGCAATTTTATGTGCGATCATCCAACCGGCCATATACTGACGAGGTCGTGCAGAAGGTCATGCGCTGCGCCGAAGGGGCCGCTCTCCAAACCGGTTGTACGCTCAAGACCTCCAATTACGAGTTCTCCTATGATGAGCTCATTACCAACCAGACTCTATCCGACCTGTTTACCAAAAATTTGATCGCTATGGGCGTCAAAGAGGAAGAAATCCAGTACGGCAAGGATCACGGCTCTGTCGATCTCGGAAATGTATCGAGACATTGTCCGACCATCCATCCATATATTAAGGTTATTGATGAAGTCCATCTTCTTCATACCAAAGAATTCCGTGATCTCGCGATGAAGGATCGCGCCTTCGAAGGAATGCTTCTCGGAGCCAAAGTGTTGGCGAACACCGCATATGATGCGATTGCCAATCCGGACATTTTGAAGGCCATCCGTGATGAATTCAAAAAAAGCTTGAATAGAGCCTAGGCAAGCAATCGCAGTAAAAAAGGATTGAAATGCCAATTGGCTTCTGCTATGCTTCTCTTAATGGTGATCTTAGGAAGGAGACAATAGGATGAATTCAATTCTGAAGTCTTGCAAGCAGCACGGACTGCTCTTTCCTATTCAGCTTATAACGGCAATGAAGAACTAAGGCCTTGTGCTTTGGTTCTTTTTTTTGCCCCAAGACTTGTTCTTTGTTCTTAAAAGCCACTTTTATGGAGGTGCAGCAGATGTCCAGGTACAATCGCATTCTGATCAAGCTAAGCGGCGGCGCCGTTGCCGGAGCCAATGATTTCGGCTTTGATCCCGACCGTCTGGAGCATATCGCCCGAGAAATCGAAAGTGTGGTAGCGATGGGAATCGAGGTTTCCATTGTTATCGGAGGCGGCAATATATTCCGGGGAAATATGGCCGAGTATTGGGGTATTGAACGTGTGGAAGCAGATAATATCGGCACATTGGCCACGGTGATTAACAGCTTGATGCTGAGGGGGGTACTGAAGCTAAAGACGGGCAAAGAGGTCCGGGTGATGTCTTCGTTCCCTGTAAATTCAGTTGCCGAGCCCTACATTCGGCTGCGCGCCATCCATCACCTTGAAAAAGGCTATATTGTGATTTTTGCCGGCGGCAACGGCCAGCCTTATGTAACAACGGACTATCCGTCGGTCCAGCGTGCCCTTGAGGTAAACTGTGACGCAATTCTTGTTGCGAAGCAAGGGGTTGATGGCGTATTGGACAGCGACCCTAGGTTGAACCCATCTGCCAGACCGTACGCTTCCTTGCCGTATGATGAGGTGCTGAACCAAAACCTGACGGTCATGGATCAATCCGCCTTTATTCTCGCTAGAGATTACAAGCTGCCGGTGTTCGTGTTTAACTTCGATAATGCCGGCTCCATGAAAGCAATTTGCGAAGGAGAGCCGGTCGGAACCGCAATCTATCACGGCGCCCCTATCGCATATAGAGAGTAGGCAGGGCTTAAGCTTACAGCACCTTGCCCAGGAACTCCTTCGTTCTTGCTTGCTGGGGATTCGCGAATACCTCCGCCGGATTCCCCTGCTCGATAATTTTGCCGCCGTCCATAAAGACGAGGCGGCTGCCCACTTCCCGGGCAAAGCCCATCTCATGGGTGACTACCACCATGGTCATACCGTCCTTGGCCAGCTGCTTCATGACATCGAGCACCTCCCCAACCATTTCCGGATCCAGTGCGCTCGTGGGCTCATCGAATAACAGCATATCCGGCGACATGGCCAGCGCACGTGCGATGGCGATTCTTTGCTTTTGTCCGCCGGAGAGCTGACCCGGGTACCGGTCCGCTTTATCCAGAAGCCCGATTTTGCGAAGCAGCTCATGAGCGATTTTATTCGCCTCTTCCGTACTCATGCCTTTCAGCTTGCGGGGAGCTAAAGTAATATTTTCCAGAACCGTCATATGCGGGAAGAGATTAAACTGCTGAAACACCATGCCCATTTTTTGACGCAGCTTGTTAATATCCGTCTTTCCATTCAGCAGCGAGATCCCTTCGAATACGACATCGCCTCCTGTCGGCTGTTCCAGCAGGTTCAAGCAGCGCAGGAACGTGCTTTTTCCGGAACCGCTCGGTCCAATAACAACGACGACTTCTCCCTTGGCGATATCGATGTCAATCCCGGTCAATACATGATGATTACCAAAAGATTTGCGTAAATCCGTTACTTTAATCAGAGGTCCTCATCCTCCTTTCGGCAATACCGAGAATCTTGGATAACGTGAAGGTGATGACAAAGTAAATAAGCGCGGCGATAATGAGCGGTTCGAACGGCCGGAAAGAATTACCGCGAACTGTATCCGCGTTGTACATCAGCTCGCTGATTCCGATGACGGACACGATGGACGATTCCTTGATAATGACAATGAACTCGTTGCCTAGAGCAGGCAGCACGTTGCGAATCGCCTGCGGCAAAATAATGAAGCGCATGGCCATGCTGTGAGGCATACCAAGCGATCTCGCCGCCTCCATCTGTCCTTTATCGATGGCTTGAATCCCTGCACGGAACGTCTCGGCCACATAAGCCGCACTGTTAACCGATAATGCAACGACCCCGGCCATAAATTCGGGGAACGCAGTCCCTAAGGCAGGAACCTCCGGGAATTGGATTCCGAGCTTCGGCAAGCCGTAGTAAAACAAAAACAGCTGCACGAGAAGCGGAGTTCCTCTAATAAACTCGATGTACGCAGTGGCGATCATCTTCAATGGAGCTATCCGGGATAGGCGCATCAGAGCCAGGATTACCCCGAGAATAACACCGATAATGACGGTAAACAAAGACAACAGCAAGGTTACCTTGGCGCCATTCAAGAAAAACATGTAGTACTTAGGCAAAAAAGAAAAATCCACCGGATCGGCTCCTTCTTCTAGTTGTAATAAACCAAACAAAAACCCGACGGATCTCCGCACAGGTTTTTGTTATCGTGCTTGGTCTTATTATTCCACCAAATCGTTCGCTTCCATTACAAATTTATCCACGGTTTTGTCCTTCATCAGCTTGTCCAGCGAAGCATTCATTGCATCCACCAGATCGGAGCTTCCTTTCTTCACTGCGATAGCAGAACCGCTGTCTTCCGTAGACAATTTGATATCCGAAATGATCAGATCTTGATTTTTGGACAAGTAAGCAGTTGCTACAGGCTGCTCAACTACTAAAGCTTCTGTCTTCTTGCTCTTCAAATCCAGCATCAGGTCGGAGATTTTGCCAAGAGCCTTCATCTCGGAGCCTGGCATTTGCTTGGTCACGATTTGTTCCTGCGTAGCACCTTTTTGTGCGCCGACTCTCTTGCCTTCCAAATCTTTGATAGATTTGTATTTATCCTTGTCCTCCGCACGAATAACCACCGTTTGCACCGCTGTATAGTAGATTTTGGTGAAATCTACGCTTTGCTGACGTTCCGGCGTCGGCGTCATTCCGGAGATGATGAAGTCAATATTGCCCGCTTCCAATGCTGGCAGCAAGCCTTCATACTTCAAATCTTTGATTTCAAGCGTGACACCCAGATCTTTGGCTAGAGTTTTGGCAATCTCAATATCAAAGCCTACGATCGTATCCTTGCCGTTGACTTCTTTATGAAACTCATAAGGAGGATAGTCGGCGCTAGTACCTACGACAATTTTGCCCGCTTTTTTAATTTGCTCCAGCTTGGTTGCCTTAGCCTCTTCCGGTTTACCTGCGCCAGCCGAGGAAGAATCTGCCGCCGGTTTTTGTCCGCATGCCGATAGAAGCAGAACCAGGCTTAAAAGCATAAGAATGATAGCTTTCGATTTAAACATTGGTCAATTCTCCTTTCTAAATAACTTCCACATTATATCCCACATGCCCCGCTTTGACAATAACGTAATCTTTACGACAGAGGGCTAGAAAATCTATGATTCGCTCTAGCATTACTCCCCCATAGTTTAGTATAATAAAAAGGTTTTGAAGCAGCTACCATCGGAGGAATAGCAATGATTACCAATAAAAGAAGCCCTTTCCCATTGTGGATAGTTTTTACCGCGGGGATCATAGCCATCTCGTTCTCATCTATCTTCGTCAAGCTGTCATCAGCACCGGTCTCGGTATCCGGGATGTACAGACTCTTCATTACAAACCTGCTGATGCTGCCTATGATGTGGAAATATATACCAAAAATTAAGAAGCTATCCAGAAAGGATTGGCTCTTGCTTATCGGCTCCGGTGCAGCTCTCGGCCTTCACTTCCTGCTATGGATGGCTTCCTTGAAATACACGTCGGTAGCAAGCTCCACCGTGCTTCTTACTTTGGAGCCGATCTTTGTTCTGGCCGGAGCCTTCATCGTTTATCGGGAACGGACAACCACAGCGGCAGTGGCCGGAATCTGCCTTGCGGTCCTAGCCGCTATGATGATTGGGTTTAAAGACTTTACCGTTTCGGGGGGCGCATTGCTAGGGGATCTGCTCTCACTTCTGGGGACTGCTGCCGTTGCGGTACATATGCTTCTGGGTCAAAAACTGAGCAAGCATATCCCCTCTCTGCTGTACAGCTTTGTCGTATTCTTAGTGGCCGGGATATGCTTTGCCATCTACAACGGCTTTAACGGATATTCGTTCATTGATTACTCGATTAACGAATATGTCTTATTTCTGCTGTTAGCTATTGTGCCTACAGTATTTGGCCATGTTCTGTTCAATTGGGCACTCAAGTATGTTAACGCAGCCTCCGTGTCCAGCGCCGTCTTGGGGGAGCCGATAGGAGCCACCCTTTTAGCCTGGATGATCCTGGGGGAATCCATCAATGCGATTCAGGTTGCTGCAGGTCTTTTGCTTATATTCGGCGTATGGATATTCATTAGAAACAATCATGTCCGGTATGAGCCACAAAAAGCTCAGTAGCAGATTCATGATAGGGTAGAGAAAAATGAAAAACGGCGCTCCGCGTACGGAGGCCGTTTTGGTGTATTACAGCATATTAAAATAGCGGAGTCTTCGCCCACCAGATTTCATAGTGAATGCTTTGATCTACCTTGCTAGGGTTAAACGGCTTCGCCTTGATATCCAGCACCCCGCCCGGAGCAAGATTAATTTCCCAAGATTCGCGGCCAGTTGCAGAAAATACACGATTAGCGACAGAACCTAGCCCTGTGACTCCAATGGAGCTTATGAAATAATCGTAGCTTCTATCATCAATAGTATCGAAATTAATATAAAAATGCTCAAATGCAGAGGAAGTATTCGTGTGTTTATAATAATCGGCATCGGAATAAGAAGTAAAATACCCTCTGAAATTATCGCTGTAGCCATAAAATATCATAGGATCATTGTACGTTGTGCCTTTTCTATACGTATTGGCATAGGCAGATGAGGCGATAGCGAAGACCATAATGAGTACAAATGCAGAGAGCAGCAATGACTTCATTTTTTTCATAAATTCTACCTCCCAAAATTGGATATAAATAGCGGCCACTATTCACAGGATAATTTTACCATATATTTATATATTTTGGAATAGTATATATATTACTCCATTTTAATAGCACGTTTCTTCACTCCAATGAAGGAGAGTGGATTGTTTTTCAGATCATTAATTCTGATTCAGAAACACCGGGACGGGGAGATGGATAAAATCATACAGCTGCTTGGTCACGCCGCCTTTGCCAAAACGAAGGATGCTGCCGTTAGTGCGCTCCGCTCCGTTCTTTTCCTTAACCAGGTTCAAAAAGGATACGGTAGCGCTCCGCCGCTGAAGCACATTCTTATATCCGAAATTGTATAACCATTGGTCTATCGTATTATAGATCCCACGATTCAAACCGAACGTTTGAAAGCAATACGTGACAAACTGGATATCCGGCAAATGCAATACTTCCGATTCACTCAATTCGGACCATGTTTCCACATTGGCTATCATCGAACTTCACTCCCCCAGATTTAAGGTAATAGAGTCATCCTGCTATAGAAACCAAAAAGACCGCCCGATTATCCGCAATTCCTCAAGGGAATTCGCGAATTTTCGAACAGTCTCCGGTATACCGGTCGACAGCTATATAGTTCAGCCTTTGCGGCGGTTTCCTTGTTGTCTGGCATCTACAGCATGCTGATCCCGTAAAGCGGCTTCAGACTCGAATCTTTTACGTTCGGTCCTCTCAATTTGTACGATTCTGCCGTCATGCACCACAATCTGCACCGTGCCGTACTCCAATCCATTAACAGAGTTCACAATTCTGCTGCTCCACAGTTCATCTACTTGTAACGGTTTTGCCATTTGCCATCCCTCCATTAATATTATTCCTATGTTTTTTGTCGGAATATAGACTAAAAAAAATAATGTCAGATTGTCCAGTCGTACCAGTCGTTTCTTCGCTTCTCTAAGGATAACAGCCAGTTTTTCGTAGCCGAAATCAATTGAATATAGGCTTGACCGGAGGAATACGTATGATCCGCTTGGAAAATAACCTCTTTGTCGCATTGTCCCTGCGATCTTAACCAGAACAGCTTTTGATACAGGAAGCAGTAATCAACGGGAATCACATCATCATTCGTTCCATGCACGACGAACACATCTCCGGTAAACTTTCGGGTTTGCTCCAAAGGCTGATGACCTGCTAGCGATTCGAAATAGGCAGGCTTGAAGGAATAGCCCAAGTAATCGGAGGAACCCAATTGAACGGCTTCCTCATATGTTTTTTTGCCAATAATCTTTATGATATCGTTAAAAGGATGAGCCACGGCGGACCAAAGCACCAGCGACTTAATTCTTTTATCTCTAGCAGCGGTAAGTACAGCTACTGCACCCCCCAGGCTGTGGCCGAGAAGAATGACACGGGCAGGATCTACGCAATCGATCTTCAAGGCATAATCAATGACAGAACGGGTTTGGTCGATCATCGCATCCAGCCCGCCGGACCCGTAATCCCCGGAGCTCTCTCCGCATCCTGCAAAATCAAACCGCAGCACCATGTAGCCTTGTTCGCTAAACTCCCTTGCCGCTTTGACAAACAGCCGGTCGACGCCGATCCGGTTGCCGATAAATCCGTGGGCGATAATAATAATTGGATTTTTGGACCCGGTCGACGCAGGATAATGAAGAGTTGCCGCCAGCTCCGCATATTCGCTTTGTATTGTGATGTGATGTTCCATTGACAACTCTTCCTTTCGATTAAATGTGTACCGGCAGCGGATCGATTTTCAAACCGTTCTCCACCGTTAGATTTTCCCTATCATTGAACAAATAAACCCGATGAATAAGAACCTGTACCGGATCACCCGGTTTTAACGTCTCAAGCTCCAAGGATCTGTATGCGAATAAGATCTGGTCATGCACCTCTACCTCCACCTGCCAGTTGGTGCCGCGGAAATAAATGTTTTTGACCGTGCCCATCTCTGAAGCGGAAGGAAACGAGATTTCGCTGGGGAACCCGATTTCGACAAATTCAGGCCGGATAATGGCTTTGGCGTCCTGCAGCTCGGCTTTCTCAAAGCCTTTGAACGTATTGATGCGTTCCAGACTGTTCGATTCCCCGATAAATCCTGCGACGAACGGTGTTTCCGGATTTTGATAAATATCGATCGGCGTCCCCTTTTGCTCCAAGGCTCCTTGATTGATGATCATGATCTGATCGGCTACCTCGACCGCCTCCTCCTGATCGTGGGTGACGAAGATGGTCGTAATTCCGACCCGATTGATCATATCCTTAAGCCAAGTGCGCAGCTCCTTGCGGACCTTCGCATCAATGGCGGCAAAAGGCTCATCGAGCAGCAGCAGCTGAGGCTCAGGGGCAATGGCCCGGGCAAAAGCAACCCGCTGCCGTTGTCCCCCCGATAGCTGGTGAGGCAGCCTCTTTTCCAGACCCTTCAGTCCAGTAAGCTCCACCAGCTCACTGACCCGGGCTTTGATCTCCGACTTCGGCCGCTTCTGAACCGACAAGCCGAAGGCGATATTTTCAAATACACTCATATGGCGAAACAGCGCGTAATTCTGAAATACGAATCCGATGCCCCGCTCCTGGGGAGGAAGATGATTCACCTTTTGTCCGTGAAACAAAATCTCCCCGGAGTCCGGCTCCTCCAGGCCTGCCAGCATACGCAGGATGGTCGTTTTACCGCCGCCGCTCGGTCCGAGCAGGCCGATCAGCTTTCCTTTTTCAATCTCAAAACTGACGTCTTTGGTGGCTTGAAAGCGGCCAAAGCTTTTCATCAAGTGTTTGGCTACGATATGCATGCTCTCTTACTCCCCTTCCTGCTGCTTCAAACCGTTAAACTTCCATTCAATGACCGACTTTACCACAAGCGTGATAATTGCAAGCAGCACCAGCAAGGATGCCATGGCAAAAGCGCCTGCGAAGTTGTACTCGTTGTACAAGATTTGAATATGGAGCGGAACCGTGTTCGTTGAACCGCGGATGTGTCCCGAGACGACGGAAACAGCGCCGAACTCTCCCATCGCTCTTGCGTTACACAAGATGATCCCGTACAAGAGCCCCCATTTAATGTTGGGCAGCGTTATCTTCCAGAAGATGCGCCAGCCTTTGGCGCCTAACGTTACGGCGGCTTCCTCTTCTTGAACGCCCTGCGCCTGCATCAGAGGGATTAGCTCGCGCGCTACAAAGGGGAATGTAACGAATACCGTTGCGAGCACAATGCCCGGCAGCGCGAATATGATTTTGATATCATGCTCTCCCAGCCAGGGTCCGAACCACCCTCTGGCTCCGAATAATAACACATAGATCAAACCGGAGATGACGGGCGATACGGCGAAAGGAAGATCTATTAGAGTAATGAGTATATTTTTGCCTTTAAATTTGAACTTGGTAATCGCCCATGCTGCCGCGACGCCGAACACTAGATTGAGCGGAACGGCAATGGCTGCCGTCATTAGAGTCAGTCTTATGGCTGCTGCGGCATCCGGATCGGAAAATGCCTTGAAATACACTTCGCTGCCCTTTCGGAATGCCTCGACAAACACTGAAATGAGCGGAAGCACAAGCAGAAAGCCCAGGAATGCTATTGCAATGGCGATTAAAATCCATTTCACGACCGCCGGTTCGGTAATGTGCTTGGGCCTATCCTTAACTCCCGAACCTATTTTTACGGTTGCCACGTATCCGGCCATGGGGGTCCCTCCTTAGAGTTTTGCTGTGCAAAACTTACTTCGTAAGCGTTGCTGAGTTTTGCTGTGCAAAACTTACATCGTAAGAGTTGCTTGAGTTTTGCTGTGCAAAACTTACTTCGTAAGCGTTAATTCGATACATTCAAGCGGTTCGCCCGCCATTGGATGAAGTTGATGACCAGCAGCATCAGGAATGAAATGACCAGCATGACAAGCGCGATAGCGGTTGCTCCTGCATAATCGTACTGCTCCAGTTTGGTCATGATAAGCAGTGGGGCAATTTCGGTCTTCATCGGCATGTTCCCCGAGATGAAAACGACGGAGCCGTACTCTCCCACCGCTCTGGCGAAAGCTAGCGTAAATCCGGTCAACAAGGCCGGCAGCAGCTCGGGAAAAATAATTTTCCTGAACGTTCTCCATCTGCGGGCACCAAGACTAACCGCTGCCTCCTCAATATCCTTCTCCAGCTCCTCGATAACCGGCTGCAGCGTGCGTACAACAAAGGGGATGCCGATAAACGTAAGGGCAAGCGCGATGCCGATAGGGGTAAAGGCAACCTTGATGCCAAGGGGCTCGAGAATACTGCCGATCCAGCCATTTTGCGAATAAATCGTGGTCAAGGCAATCCCCGCTACGGCTGTAGGCAGAGCGAAAGGAAGATCAACCAGCGCGTCTATGAACCGTTTACCCGGAAAGGAATATCGTACAAGGACCCAGGCAACGATAAATCCGAATACAGTGTTAACCAATGCAGCCCCGATTGCCGTCCCGAAGCTGATTTTGTAGGATGCGAGGACACGCGGATCCGTGACCACGTGCCAAAACTGCACCCATGACAACCCTGACGTTTTTATGAAGATGGCAGATAACGGAAAGAGGACGATTAAACTGAGATATAACACCGTGAAGCCCATCGACAATCCAAAACCAGGTAATATACTGCGCTCTTTCCAACCTTTTGCCATGGATTTCTCTCCTCTGACTTTCATTCTCTTTCATTCCTACTCTATCTTTTAAAGTTATGGTTTATAGATTTGGTCAAACACGCCGCCATCGTTAAAATGCGTCTTCTGCGTCTTCGTCCATCCGCCGAACGGTTCATCGTCTATGGTGAACAGGTTGACTTTACTGAATTGGGATTCATATTTCTTGGCTACCGATTCCAGACGAGGACGGTAGTAATTTTTCGCCGCAATATTTTGGCCTTCCTCAGTGTACAAGTATTCCAGGTATGCTTGCGCTACTTCACGGGTTCCTTTTTTATCGGCGACTTTATCGACAACTGCAACCGGTGGCTCAGCCAGCACGCTGATAGAAGGCGTTACGATCTCGTATTTATCTTTGCCAAACTCGTTAATAGACAAGTAGGCTTCATTCTCCCAGGCAATCAAGACATCACCAATGCCGCGCTGTACGAAGGTCGTTGTAGAATCACGGGCTCCGGAATCCAGCACCGGCACGTTTTTGAACAGCTGCTGCACGAAATCCTTCGCTTTGGCCTCATTCTTTCCATACTTCTGATACGCATAGCCCCAAGCGGCTACGTAATTCCAGCGGGCGCCGCCCGATGTCTTCGGATTCGGGGTAATTACCTGAACACCCGGTTTGATCAAATCGTCCCAGTCCTTGATCCCTTTGGGATTCCCTTTTTTAACCAGGAAAACTATCGTTGAAGTGTAAGGAGAGCTGTTGTTGGCCAGCTTCTTCTGCCAATCCTTCTGGATCAAGCCCGCCTCCTGGATCGCATCAATATCGTAAGCAAGTGCCAATGTTACGACATCCGCCTCCAGCCCGTCGATCACCGACCGCCCTTGTTTGCCGGAGCCGCCGTGGGATTGCTTGAAGGTAACGGTTTGGCCGGTTTTATTTTTCCAATAGGTTGCAAATGCTTTGTTATAATCCTGGTACAGTTCGCGTGTAGGGTCATAGGATACGTTGAGAAGCTCTACGGGCTTTGCCGCTGCCGCCTTATTGTCCGGCGAGCCTGTCGGAGCCGTTCCCGCCGCAGGAGCCCCTGCTCCTCCGCCGCATGCGGTAAGACCCAGCAAGGATAAACTGACTAAACTGACAACGGACCACTTTTTCCAATTCAACAGGTGTACATTCGACATCTTTATTTTCTCCCCTCATTTATATAGGACCAAGTCGAACCATATGTAATCTGTTGTTCAATAAGAAGCTTTCGTCTCCTTATCTCGGCTTGAAATCTCCGGTGGTCCGGTTGATTAACTTTTATTCCGATCTGATTACTATGATTTATAGTCAGTATATTAGCACCGCTGGTGAAATGTGTCAATCGTTTTTTAGCATTTTATCAAAAGCAAAATAACCCCTAAAGCAGCTCTTGGCGTCATAGCCGATTCAAATGCTTGCGGGGACTCTATATAGCAAAAAAACCTTCGGATCACCCAGGATCCAAAGGCTCTTCGGTTATACGTTATTGGTTCGTTGCTTTAGCCGCACAGTCATCACAATAGCCAAAAATTTCAAATCGGTGGTTCATAATTTGAAAGCCTCCCGGCAAATTGGGAACATGCTTCATCGGACAAAATTCGAAGGTAACGGTTTTCTCACATTGCAGACAGATCATATGGTGATGATGATGCGATTGGCAGCGCGCACGAAATTTTACGCCTTCATTCAAATAAAACTGCTCCAGCACGCCCATTTCACTTAACAAACGAAGGTTCCGATATACCGTGTCAAAGCTGACGCCAGGATACTTTTGCCTCATGGACTCATAGACATCCTTTGGGGACAAATACCCTTCGGCCTCCGCAAATAAAGCAGCCAAGCTCTTGCGTTGATCCGTAATTCGCCATCCTTTATTGGCCATCGCCCGGACCATTTCCTGAATGGTTTCTTGCGTATGTTGTTCATGCTCATGATTTGACATAGTTATCCCTCAATTTATGCATACTTAGGTTAATAATGCCCGATTTTGCCATCGGAGTCAATCCTCTCGCTCCAGCGCCGCCAGTTCCGCCGCGAGTCTTTCCTTCGAAAAATGCTCCCCGATAAATACGGCTACATTAGGCAAATCTTCCTTGGGAGTTATTTTTACAAAATCCATTTCACGGTAAGCGTATTGGAATAAAAACAAGCTGGCCGTATCTGAAAAACGAAGAATGCCTTTGGCGCGATATACCTCTTGCGGCAGTCTGCCGACCAGCGCCTCAAATTCCTCACTATCAATAGGTTTGCTAAAATAATGGGTGTACACCATGACATGATCATGGGAGTGATGCATCTCGTGTCCATGTTCGGCATGGTGATCGTGATGATGAGACGGGTCTGTGCACACGCCATCTTCCATATGACAATGAGCATGATCCGCTTCACTATGCGCGTGCTCCGATGCCGTAACCGTCCCTTCAGCTTCTGT
This sequence comes from Paenibacillus vulneris, assembly GCF_039543185.1. Lineage (NCBI taxonomy): Bacteria > Bacillati > Bacillota > Bacilli > Caryophanales > Paenibacillaceae > Paenibacillus > Paenibacillus vulneris. The sequence continues at coordinate 313,349 of NZ_BAABJG010000055.1, forward strand.
TAACCGATCAAACAAGCTCATATCGACTTGACAGCGAACCGTCGCCGTCATGGGAGCAACCGGATTCAGCTCGCGAATCCCCTTTTCAATAGCTGCAATTGCATCGGTCGGAACCAAATCGATCTTGTTTAAAATCAGCTGCGTCGCGCAGCGAATTTGATCCTGCATAAGACGGAAGGTTTTGCTCTTCCCTCCTTCATGCTGCTTTTGAAATTGAGCGGCGTCGATGACCGTAATAACGGATTTTAATTCAAGCTCCGTTAACAGCGAAGCATCGGTCACACCATCCAATATTTCAATCGGGTTCGCGGCACCCGTACATTCAACGAATATCACATCGGGGTCATTATCCCGGATCAAGTCCCTCAGCTCAAGCCCCAGATCCCCACGGATCGTGCAGCATATACAACCGCTCAGCATCTCGGTCATCGGAACATCGTCTTCCACCAGCATGCCGTCCAAATTGACATCGCCCAGCTCATTCATGAGCACTGCGGGCTTTTTGCCGCTTTGCTTATAATATTCAATGGCCTGCGATAGTAGCGTCGTCTTACCGCTCCCCAGAAATCCGGATAAAATGTGTACGGGTACGGCCTTTGTCATGATCGCTTTCTCTCCTCGCCTATCTGCAAATAAAATCATCGTATAAGAAAATTGTAGCTCTTACCGATAGTAATGTCAATTATGAGTAATTATTACTATTAACAAATCACCATTACCATCCTTTGTACGAACCCTTTTGATACTTAAGCCAAGACTGGACATCAGAGATCAAATATAAAGTTCCTGAGATGACAGCCAGCTCTCTTTTCTCCGATTCATGCAACAGCTTCCATTTCCCCTCATAATAACAAACGTTTTTATGCATCGTCTATCTAGTAATAGCCATAAAATGTATTCATCTATTATAAACCAAACGGACTAAGGGTTTTGAAACTGCCCTATCAGCCGACTAATTTGGTATTCTTAAACATATGCAGCTGTAAGAGCTTATATCGTTTGTCAAAGACCGTCAGCTTCGCAGGAAAGGTGGTTACATAATGAAAAACATGCTGGGTCCTTCCATCCAGGTTGATCCGACCTTCCCCTATTACCGGGATCGGTCGCCGCAAAGCGTTGCCGATGAGCTATGGATCGCAGGCTACAGGGTTGTCCGTTATTTCGTGACCGACGAGACCCAAGTGAATGATCAGCTGCTCAAGAAGCTGCGCGACCGAGGCTTTGCCGTATGGGCAACGGTTCTGGGGAACGGAACCTATACGACGGCGCATTTGCCCGACGATTGGCCGGAATGGCAGATGACCTTATTAAAGCCGGTCAACGACGGGTATTACCGTCTCTCTCCCTTCAGCTACCGCTATGTGGCCTGGAAAAAACAAGCGCTGGCCCGGCTGGTCCGTACCTATCCCTTTGACGGCTTGGAGATAGCGGAGCCTTATTTTCCCGAATGGAACGGGTTGTCCAGCAGCGTATACGGCGATGTCGGCCCTTATGCGCGCGCCGCTTTCAAGCAGCAGTACGGCTCGGATATTCCGGATTTTAAATACGCCTCCTCACCCCTTTACTATAAAAAAAATCCGATTCTGTACCGCCAATGGGTCGAGTTCCGAGTCCATGCGGTGAACCACTTTTTATTCGAGCTCATCAACGGAACGCATGGAGTTAGAGAGGCGAGACCCGATATCCGGATCGCCACCTGGTCACTCGGGATCGATGCGGGGCCAGATTCAGTGCAAAAGCTCAGGGAATATCAAGGGATCGATGCTAACTCGATGATTGCTTACGTAAGGCCTGATGTCCACTTCATTCAGACGCATTGGCCTGATTGGATGCGATGGATGCTGCCGGCGGACTACATTCAACGTTATGAGCCCTTCACCTCCCGAATACGAGCCCAATTTCCGAGTTTACCACTAGGTATTCAAACCGACATCGGTTCGTTGAAAAATATGAGGCGCAGCCGGGAATGGCTGTGGAAGTTTGCCGAAACGGCTGCCAAGCTCGGCTACGCTTCATGGACCGCCTATGAATACCATTTGGGCAAGTACATGTACGATGAGCCACCTAAGGCCGTCAGCGCCGGGAGGATCGGGCAGGAACAGGTTCTGGTCCGCTTTACCAAACGAATCGACGAGAAGTCTGCAGCGTCAGCCGGTCCCTATGTAGTTTATGTCCACGGCCAGCCTGCGAACGATATTCAGGTATCTGTGAAGGAGGTCGACGGCAATCATTTATGGCTGCACAGCTCCAATTTCCCGAAAGGCTTGTTTCAGCTGTCCATCCCTGCTATTCAGGATACGCCCCAGCTGTGGCTGTTCCCGGCCAAAAAAGGAAACCTTTCTCACGTTCCTTGTTTTGTTACGGTGGGAGGAGCGGCTCAGGAAAATGATTGATATTTTCATTCCGGCAGCTTAAAATTTAGCAGTCCTGGGAACGATAGGATAGGCTGAATGCAGCCTATTTTTGAGAAGCAACGGGAGTGGTAACCGGAATGGAAGCAACGTCATGGAAAGAAGAAAAGGCAAACGCCATCAGCCACGGATTGGCCGCTGTTTTGAGTTCGGCGGCGTTTGTCTTGCTGCTGGTGCAATCGCTAAAAAGCGGGAGCATGGTTCATTTACTTGGAAGCGCGGTGTTCGGGGCATCGCTTGTCATATTGTACGTTTGCTCCACTCTGCTGCACAGCGCCACTCAGGAGCAAGCAATCGCAAAATATGAAACGCTCGATCATGCCGCAATCTATTTGCTTATTGCAGGGACCTACACACCCTTCCTTCTTGTATTGCGCCATGGTCCTTTGGGACTGTGCATGCTTATCCTCATATGGGGCTTGACCTGTCTCGGGATCACCTTGAAGCTGGTGTATCCGGGCCGTTATATGACCTTCTCCATAGGCCAGTACCTGGTCATGGCTTGGCTCATTGTGTTCATCTTACGCCCTCTTCAGCAGGTACTGTCTCAAGAAGGAATGCTATGGCTTATCGGGGGGATTCTGCTGTACAGCATAGGCAGCATCTTTTATTTTTGGCGGGGGATCCGGTACCATCACGCCATCTGGCATATCTTCGTATCCACCGGAAGCCTATGTCACTTCGTAGCCGTTTATGCTTATGTACTGCCTTTGCTGGCAGACTAGTGCTAATAAAAAAAACGGCCCCTCCGATGGTTTGGTTGAGGGGCCGTTCGATATGATTATGAATTAGTTCAAAGTGATAGATTGGATTATCCGGTGACGGGCTCTAGGGAGAGCTTGCCTGTGCTTCTGTCCGTCAGCACCATCCGCCCTTCCACGGGATTCCCTGACTCGTCGGTCCAGTTCATTCGGGCGGTACGTCCTTTTTCCACCAGGAAACGGACGGCCGTCTCCGTTAATTCGGCGCCGAAGCTGTTCTTCCAGATCACAAATCCGCATCCGGATTTGTACTCGCTGCAGCCATAGCCGCGCTTGCCCATGATGATGCGCCCGCGGCAGCCGGGTCTCGGGCATGCGGCTATGCCCGGCAAGGCCGTCGCAGCCGCTGCGGCCGGCGTGCCGCCTGCATGGGCGGGCACGCTTGCGCTGGCTGCGGCAAGCATCGGCTCCGCGCTGCGGCTCGAGCGCGTGCCGCCGGCGGGCGCCTTGCCCTCGGCGTCGCCGCTGCGCTTGGCGCGGGTGCGCTTCGCCGCCGGCGCTGCGGCAGCGCTGCCGCCTGTGGCCTCGCCCGCGGCTGCGCGCTTGCGCGTCCGCTTGGCTGCGCCTGCGGACGGGGCATCGCCCTCGAAGGCCTGCTTCGCTGCCTTCGACTGGACGCGAACCTTATCGACGATCAGGTTCGTGAATTTCTTGACATTGGCCATGAACGCTTCGTCCGAGGCCAATCCGCGGGCGATCTCATTGAGGCGGCGCTCCCAATGTCCTGTCATTTCGGGCGAGGTCAGAAGATCGACGCCCGCTCCGCGGACGAGCTCGATCGCTGTGCGCCCTTTCTGCGTAATGACGATGCGCTTGCCCTGCATGACGATATATCCTACTTGCTTAAGCCGCTCGATAACGGATGCCCGGGTGGCAGGAGTCCCCAGCCCCGAGTCCTTCATGGCATCGCGGAGCTCCTCATCCTCAATCTGCTTGCCCGCTCCCTCCATCGCTTTGAGCAGCGTTCCTTCCGTGTAGGCCTTCGGAGGCTGGGTTTCTTTTTCCTTAGCCGCTATTTTCGCGCATTTGACCGGAAGCTCCGGCTGAAGCGAGAAAGGCGTGCTGATTTCCTCCTCCGGCTCCTCCTCTTCGGATTTATCGGCTTTTCCTCGCGATTTGGGCTTGTCCTTCTTCTGATCCGCATAGATCACCTTCCAGCCTTCGGCAAGAAGCTGCTTGATGGTGCTCTTGAACATCTCCTGCTCGACTTCCGTCATGACCGTATGCATCTTGTACTCGGCAGGCGGGTAAAAATGCGATAAAAACCGGCGGACAACCAAATCATACACATTCTGCTCATCGCTGGATAATCCGCTGGCTTTTTTATGCGTAGGCAGAATCGCATGGTGATCCTCCACCTTCGCCGGATTGCACACCGCCTTATTGTTTTTATGCACTCTGCTTTTATCCGCATTCGCAACCAAGTGGCCATATCCGGTTCCCCTCAGCTGCTCCAGCGACCGGTGCATCTCGCCGATATTTTGCTCCGTCACATAGTTGGAATTTGTCCTGGGGTAGCTGATGACCTTATGCTTCTCATACAGCGCTTGAGCCAAATCCAGCGTCTTCTTCGCGGAATAGCCGTATTTCGCATTCGCTTCACGCTGCAGCAGAGTCAAATCATACAGCTTGAAAGGATACTCCTTCGTATCCTTTACCTCGTAGCTTGCGATCCTTCCCGGCTTGCCTTTAAGCTTCGCAACCAGGGCATTGGCTTTCTCTGGGTCGGTTATACGATCCCCTTGCCACAAGCCTTTATACTCGGTATCCCCTTGCTTGAACTGCGCCTCCACCTCATAAAACTTGCTGGACTGGAACGCCTCGATTTCTTTTTGCCGGTCATACAAAATAGCGAGCACCGGTGTCTGCACCCGCCCGACGGACAGCAGCTCGTTATGCTTGGTCGTAAAAGCGCGCGAGCCGTTCATTCCGATCAGCCAGTCCGCCTCGCTTCTTGCTCTTGCCGCCTTCGTCAAGTTCTCATATTCCGAGCCGTCCCTCAGCTCCGCAAAGCCTTTGCGAATCGTTTCCGGAGTCAAATCCGAAATCCACAGCCGCTTGACCGGGTGCTTCAGCTTCAAATGCCGTTGAATTAAGGAGAAGATATGCTGCCCCTCTCGCCCGGCATCACAGGCGTTTACCAGATGGCTGCATCGCTTCGCGAGCTCTGCAATCACCTTCAGCTGGTCCTTCGTCTTATAATTGGGAACGAGCTTGAACTGATCCGGTATGATCGGCAAGTCATTGAAGTTCCATTTCTTGTACCTGTCGTCATAGGCGTCAGGCTCTGCAAGCCCGATCAGATGGCCTATGGCCCATGTAATAATATATTGCTCACCTTCAATGTAAGTACGGTGATTTTTTGCTTTGGAATCTATTGCGGCGGCAATATTCCGGCCCATGTCCGGCTTCTCCGCAATGACAAGAGTCTTCAAACCTGGAATCGCTCCTTGAGAATAATAGAAGTTATTCACTCATCGTAACGAAAAATGAGTCTGTTGTAAACCTTGAAACAACAAACGCTCATGACGGGGTGGTCCTCATTCCCAGCCCGCCTGAGCGCTTCTTGGCCTACTTCAGATTCGAAATCGGCATTCGCATAATGATTTTGGTTCCTTCTTTGATTTTGCTTTCTATACGAAGACCATATTCCTCACCGAACACCATCTGAATCCGCCGATGCACATTCATCATGCCGATTCCGTTGGTGATCTTCTCGCTTTTGCCTACCGTGTCCGTCAACCGGTACGTCTCGAGCTTATTGTTCAGCTCCGCCAGCTTATCCTCCGGGATTCCCGCGCCATTGTCTTCTACGCTGACCCAGAAGATGTCTGACTCAATACCTGCATCAATTCGTATATAATGATGAGGCTCTACTCCATCCGGGAACGCGTGCTGAAATACATTCTCTACAAGCGGCTGGAGCGTCAGGCGCACCATTTTGTGAAGCAGTAAATTCGGAGGGACCGCCGCTTCGATTTCAAATTCGTCATCTACCCGGTGCTTCAGAATCGTCATATAGGTCAATACATGCTTCAGCTCATTAGCAACCGTAATTTCTTCCAGATTGGTTTGTACGGAATACCTGAGCATGTAAGCCATGGCCTTGACGATCTCGGATATTTCGTCCGAATCCTTTAACGCTGCATAACAAGCTATCGTCTCCAAAGTATTGTACAGGAAATGAGGATTAATCTGCATCTGCAGCGATTGGAACTCCGCCTTCTGGCGTTCCAGCTGCGTTTCGCGATTTTGCAGCTCAGCCTCGTAGACCTGCTTGACCAGCTCGGAGAGCCGCTTGACCATCATATTATAGCTGAAGGTCAGCTCCTCGATTTCATCCTTAGGTTCATTCGATCGAACCGGAATCGTCATCCAGTTCCCTTTCTCCGTCTGTCTCATCCCATTTTTCAAAATGCGTATCGGACGTGTAATGGAACGGCCGAACCGGTTCGACAGCCAGATAGACACAACAAGTGTACTCAGACCTACCAAAATCGTTGTCGTTCGGATGCCGGCGATCGGTTTCTTCAGCTCGTCAAGCGGCATAGTGGCGACCAAGGTCCAACCTGAATATTCGGAGTTGCGGCTTACATACATCCTCTTCTTGCTTCCATCCGAGCTTTCGAACATTTGAGCATCCGATTGGTCAAGCTGCTGCTTCAGCATGGGGGATACCTGCGTCCCGATCATCTCACGCTGCGGGTGATAGACGATCTCGCCCGATTCATCCAGAATGAAGAAATATCCGTCCTCACCGAGATCAATTCCTCCCCAAAGGGCCGCCAAATCCCTTATTTGAACCTCAAAGGCAAGGATACCGTTATAGGCCGGAGAGCTTAACCCTCTAATTTTCCGCGCCAGCGTAATGACGCTATTTTTTCTTTCCGGCTGTATCGTCGTATTCAAGGCGCTTAATTGGCCGTTATCCTTCGTCCTTTCCTTCAACATGGCCAAGCGTTTGGCGGCATCCGCCGAGCTGAGCGGCTGATCCGACCCTCCGCCGTTAAAGCTGAAGATGGAATTGCCGTTGTAGCTCATAATATACATATTCACGATCTCCGGGCTTCTAATAAAGATCGGTTTTATTCCATATTCTTTAATCGATGAATAAAAGCTGTAGTAATCGTAACCGTTCAGCGGCGGCTTGTCCAGAAACTGCTTCACATCCTGGTTGGAAAGCAGCGATGACATAGAACGGTCATAACTTTGCAAATAGAGATCCGTCTGATACATCGCATTGTTGACGATCTGAGACATATGCCGGCTGCTGAGCTGATCTAGCTCGTTCGACGAACGAGTATAAGTAAACACCCCTACCGAGGTCAACGAAACCACAATGACGACAAGAAAGTAAGTGAACAGCTTGCGAGATAAATTCCCTTTCATTATTTAATCCCCAGAATACTTCGGTATTCAGATGGCGAATAGCCTGTCATTTTTTTGAACATTTTTGTAAAATGAGGATAATCCTCGTAGCCTACTTCCGCCGCTATGTCGCTCATCTTCATATGAGGAACCGCCATCAGCTTCTGAGCAAGCTCGATCCGCTTTTTAATACGGTATTGCACGAAGGTTTCGTTCGTCATTTTCTTAAATAGGGAACTGAAATACGTCGGCGTAAGCCCAACCATCTCCGCCACTTCCTCCAATGTAATCTCCTGAGACAAGTGGTTGTCGATATAAGCCTTCGCTTCCTTCATCGGATCTTTAAAATTGCCGCTTCGTTTGACCATCAGATCGCTTGTCAATTGCTTGAGCTGACTCTCGAAGGCTATCAGGGCATCCTCTCTCGTAAGGGGGCGTGAATCGCTCTTCTCAACGGTCAGTACCATAGACTTGCGGGCCATCCGTTTGACAATCATATTGATGCACTCCTCCAGCAGTTCCTTCAGCTGGATAACGTTCAGCTCCGATTCCAGGCAGTACTGCTTCCACTGCTCGGTCAATTGCTTAACCTCGGTCAGGTTCAGCATCCAGATGGCTTGTTCAACCTCCTCGATCCACTCTTCATATTTGGTCAAGGATACAAAGCTTTTGGCCTTCGACTTGATCAGCGCATCCAGCACTTCGATGACATCCGATTTGGTTACGGGCTTCAGCAAATAATGCTTCACCCCGTAGGACATGCATTTTTGCGCATATTCAAAATCCGAGTAGCCCGAGATGACCACTACGGGGATATGGCTGTACTGCTCGTGAAGGTGTTTGCATAGCTCCAGCCCATCCATCTTCGGCATGCGGATGTCTGTGAAAATAATGTCGGGCACCTGAGTCTTGATGATTTCAAGCGCTTGTTGGCCGTTCGCCGCCGTATGAATATGGGAAGCGGGCAGCGGGTACTGCTCTGCCATACGGGCTAATCCTTTACGATTGATGGGTTCGTCATCTACAATGAGTAACTGCATGCTGTTAACCCCCTCCTTGTAAAACGGGAAAAGCATCCACCCTATCGCTAGGGCAGATGCTTGATAACTATTTTTTATTGGTGAAGATGGAAACGCCGTCTTTCTTATTGTATCTCTCTGTCGCTTCTTTAATAATATCGTTTCCGCCTTTTTGCTTATACTCTTCGATGACCTTAGGCCAATCGGAGATAGGCTCTTTACCGTAAACCATTTTCACCATATGATCAATGATCAATTTAGGACCTGTATCGCCAAGCGGAGTCAAGTCAGGATATTTGGAGAAGGCTTTCAAGTCCGGATAGAAGCCGATACCGCCAAGACCTTCCTTGGACAAGATGGTTTCAAACGCTTTCAAAGTATCTTGACCGTCCTTGTTCTGCTCCAATTGCAGCTTGTTGTAAGTGGAATCTTGTCCAACCCACAACGTTGTACGCCAGCCCTCTTCGTCCTTCTCATCCTTGTTTGCCGGAGCTTTGTACGAGATTTTGCCGTCTTTAACCGTGTAATTCTCTCCTTCAACACCAAGGCTGAAGAATTTGGCTGCTTCTTCGGTTTGCATCCACTCGAAGTATTTCATGATGCCGATAGCTTTCTCTTTATCTACATTCTTATTGATGTAGAACGTACGAACCATCGGGGAGTACAAGAAGTATCCGCCTTTGCCCTCCGGACCTGTCGGAGAAGGAATGACGTCGATTTTCGCATTAGGATCCACAGCGGTAATATTCGTTCTGAAGCCGGACAATCCGCCGCTTAAGTTAGCAGACCACATCCCCGCTTTACCCGCGTTGATGTTTTTGCTGTAGTCCGTAGAGGAAATCGTTGCAAAGTCTTTCGGAATCAAGCCTTCATCATACATGGTTTTCAAGGTTTGAAGAGCTTTTTGCATATTTTCTACATCAAAGAACTTCGGAACGACTTGATCACCTTGCTGTTCAAACTGATCCTTGTATGGAAGCACGTCGAACGCTCCGAAGACGACATCCGCGTACTTGAAGTTTTCACGCATTTGGTAAGGGTTTTCAACTCCGAGTTTCTTAAAGGCACGCATGACGTTCAAGAAATCATCGATTGTCTTAGGAGCCGGCAATCCTGTCTTCTCCAGCAAGTCTGTCCGAATATAAGTCGCGCGGCGGGATGGATTCGTCAAGTAATCCGGAATCCCGTAGATCTTGCCATTGTAAGTAACGGAATCCCAGGCTGCTTTGGGAACGTTTTTATAAAGGGTCGGTGCGTATTGCTTGATCAAGTCATCCAAGGGCTGGAATACGCCTGCTTCAACGGAGCCCGCCATGTCTTTACCTGTAGGCAAATCCAAGCTTCCAAGCACATCCGGAATATCGTTGCCCGCGAACAATACGCTCATCTTTTCCCTTTGAATTAACCTAACATCCAATTCGGTATTCGTCAACTTGTTTAAGCGCTGAACCCATTTCTCTTTACTTAAATCGGGCTGCTTTTGGCCATAACCGTCCCCTACAGTCGTAGGAAATGAGATCGAAAATTTCAAAGGACCTTTAGAAGCTGCCGGAGCGCCTCCTTTGTCTCCATCCTTCGTCCCTGCCCCGCTGGAGCAGCCGGCTATGGAGCCGACTGCCAATACGGAAGCCATGACAAGACCAACTGTTTTTTTCATTGTACCCCTTCTCCCTTTAATGTACTTACTAACAGATTGATTTTTGATTGCGTTTACATCGTTATTATAACTTGCTAAAGCAATTATCAATATTGTTAAAATTACGGGAGGTTGTGTTTTTTTATGATTTGATAGAGCCTACCAGCATCCCTTTAATAAAATGCTTTTGCAGGAACGGATATACCAGCATAATAGGCACCGTTGCGATAACGATAACAGCCATTTTCAAGCCTTCTGGCGACAAGTTAATTGCCTGATCCAATGCAGATGAATCGGATGCTCCGAACTGGTCCGTAATGATCATCTCACGAAGTCTCACTTGAAGCGGGATTAACGACCGGCTGTTGATGTAGTAAATGGCCGCTGAATAGGTGTTCCAGTTGGATACGGCGTACATGATTCCCATAGTAGCCATGGCAGGCTTGGACAATGGAAGGACGATTCTCCACAGCATCCCCATCTCGCCGCAGCCGTCGATCCGCGCGGAATCGAAAAGCTCATTCGGCAAGTTCATGAAGAACGATCTCATAACGAACAAGTTATATGCGCTGATGGCGGTAGGAATCATAAGAACCCACAACGTGTTCAACAGCTTGATGTTTTTGAGCAGCAGGTAGTTCGGAATTAGTGGAGCATGGAAGATCAATGTGATAAGCACCATGATCAGTATGACTTTGCGACCCAAATATTCCTGTCTGGACAACGGGTACGCCAGAGATGCCGTCGCCGCCAGGTTAATCAATGTACCTCCGACGGTGATGATGACACTGTTTCTAAATGCAATCCAGATCGTCTTGTCCTGCAAAATGCTGGTATAGTTGGCGCCTGTGAAATTCACCGGCCAGAAATAGACGAGACCTTTGTTGATGGCTACGCTGTTACTGAAAGATTGTGCGATAACGTGCAGTAATGGCAGCACCATCGTTAAACCGAGTACTGTCAAAAAGATAATATTGATGATATTAAACGTACGTACACCCTTGCTTATGACCATTCTGTTTTCACCTCCGTAGTACTTTCCTGGTATTAATACAGACCGTCGCCGGTAGCTTTTTTACTGAACGTGTTACCCACCATAATAAGCAGCAGACCTACCAGGGATTTGAACAATCCGATAGCCGTTGTATAGCTGTATTGTCGGTCGACCAAACCGGCTCTGTACACATACGTATCTAGAATTTCCCCGTTCTCGCTATTGAGCGGATTCAAGAAGATGTATACGCGCTCGAACCCGAAGTCCAGGAAGTTCCCCATGTGAAGAAGGAGCAGGATCGTGATCGTCGGCAGGATGGTTGGAATCGTAATGGAAAAGGTTTGACGCCATCTGCTGGCACCGTCGATTTGAGCTGCTTCGTATAAATCAGGGTTAATTCCCGCGATAGCCGCCAAATAAATGATCGTTCCCCAGCCGCTGTCTTTCCAGATCCCCGATCCGATAAGAATCGTACGAATATAAGAGTTATCACCCAGGAAGTAGATAGAATCAATACCGAAGTTGGCCAAGATTTGATTAACGAAGCCAGTCGTCGGAGAAAGCAGCCCCACCACGATACCGCCTACGATAACCCAGGACAAAAAGTGCGGCATATAGATAACTGTTTGTACAATTCGTTTATACGTTTGAATGCGCAATTCGTTTAGAAGCAATGCCAGTATGATAGGAACTGGAAAAGCAAACACAAGATCGTATAAACCAATTAACAAAGTGTTCTTAAGAATAACCAGAAACTCGGTGTATTCGAACATTCTCTTGAAGTGAGCCAACCCTACCCATTCACTGCCGCTAATCCCCTTAAAAATGTTGTAGTCTTGAAAGGCAATGATCGAGCCGAGCAATGGCACATATTTAAATACTAAAAAGAAAATAATACCCGGAATTGAAAGAAGATACAGCGAGAAATATTTTTTAAAAAACATCATTTTGTGGCTTTTAGATTTGAACTGGACCTGAACGCGGTCAGACGCTTGAATTTTACTTGCCATTCGACACCCCTCCTCTAGTCAATGTTTGATTTTGTACTTTGATTGTACTTGGGGGCCGCTTGTCCCACAATGGACTCGTTTGTAGTCAGTTGTGTTTTTTTACGTTTTCAAATGGTTGCATTTCCCAAACTTACTGTGATATAGTATATACCCTGTCTTTAAAATCATGGTTTGAACCGAATGGAGGTTTATCGTTTTGGAATCCAGTGTGCATAGTGCGTATCAAGAGGAATTACAGCAATTGGAAGAGACTCTGGGGGAAATCGACCAGCAGCTGGAGGAGCTGCGCAAGATTCCTCCCTATACCGGAGAGGACCACACGGAGCAAGTGCTGGAATCGATTCGTGAATCCAGACGCCGCAACCTGGCGGTTGCCCGGAATGAGCCGTACTTTGGCAGGCTGGATTTTCAAGAGCAAGGCCAGAACGAGCCCTCTCCATTATATATAGGTAAGGTCGGCGTCGAGAAGGAATCCTCCTTGGATCTGATGGTTATTGACTGGCGTGCGCCTGTCGCTAGTTTATTTTATTCCTTCACAGGCGGTACGGACGCGGTTGCTTACGACTCTCCGGAGGGCACGGTAGAAGGTCTTGTTTATTTAAAAAGGAATCTTGTCATTCGCAAGCAAATCCTTCAGCGGGTCGTCGACACTTACGATCGAAGTGGCGATCAAATGGCGGTGACCGACGAATTTCTGCTCTATCGGCTGGGAGAGAATAAGGACAATAAGCTCCGCGACATTGTATCGACTATCCAGGCGGAGCAAGACGCCATTATCCGTGCGGTCAAGAACAGCGCTTTAATTATTCAAGGGGTCGCGGGAAGCGGGAAAACCACCGTTGCTCTGCATCGGCTCGCCTTTCTTTTATATCAATACCGGGACCAGGTGCGCGCGGAACGAATGATCATCCTGGCGCCTAACCGAATGTTTCTCGATTATATTTCCGGCGTTCTTCCTGAGCTAGGTGTCGGGCATATTCAGCAGACCACCTTCACCGACTGGGCGCTTGAGCTTCTGGAGCATGAAGTGAAGCTTGCAGATCAAGCCGAACGGTTGACCTACTGGTTCCAGGTCGGAGACCGCCGCCCTCCAATGGATGATACGGCTCCCGGCCGACTTAAAGGCTCCCTTTCATTCATGAAGTGGCTGGATCGAGTCCTGCAGCAGTATGAAGCTCATGCGGTTCCCCGATCCGATTTTGTGCCTTGGGACGGAGCTCGGCTGCCTCATTCCGCCATTCGCAAATGGTATGATGTGGAAAATAAGCATGAGCCGCTGATGAAGCGCCGTGAGCGTGTATTGGCAAGAATAAAGCGCTGGCTTGAGATGGAGCTCGAAAAGGTGTGGGAGGTTCATCTGAAAAAGGATTATAAAAAGAAAGGCTCGCAAAGGCTTCGCGAGTATTCGAAGCATTGGACCGCTTATACTCCTTTCTCCTTCTATAAGGAACTGTTTCAGACGGACGGCAAATCGGGCTTTATGACGAAGGAGCTGCAGTCGGAGCTTACAGAGGAATTAAGAGCGGATACGGAAGCTTATCTTAAGAAAAAACGCGTTCAACCGGAGGATCTTGCCCCCCTCTTATATATTCGAGCCAAGTTTGCCGGCATCCATGGCGACCTTACATTTGACCATACGGTTATTGATGAAGCGCAAGACTTCTCTCCCTTTCAGGTCGCCCTGCTTCAGCTGCATACGCGTAACCAGTCCTTCACTATCCTCGGGGATTTGTCCCAAGGAATTCATGCCTATCAAGGCATAACCGATTGGAACGAATTCAGCTCCTTGTTCGAGGAAGGCAAAACCTCCTACTTCCAATTAAACAGAAGCTACCGCTCCACCATGGAAATCATCTACTTTGCCAACGAAGTGCTGACTCGCGGCTGGAAGCAGACGCCGGCGCTTGCGGTTCCTGTGTTCCGCAGCGGCGACACCGTCCGTATAGTGCATAGAGACGGGCCGAGGCTCGTTCCCGAGCTGATCCGTGAGATTCAGCGATTGCAATCTGGAGACGTGTCCACCGTAGCGGTCTTGGGACGAACCGAAGCACGCTGCAAGGAGCTGCATAAGCAGCTGAGCGCTGCAGGAATGGAAGCGAATTTCATCTCCGCAGGCCAGCAGCGTTATGAAGGGGGGATCTCGGTTGTACCTTCCTTTATGGCAAAAGGACTTGAATTCGATGCCGTTATTATTGTAGACGCGGATTCAGAGAATTACCAAGCCACACCTCAGGACGCCAAGCTGCTGTATGTCGGATGCACGCGTGCCCTTCACTCCCTTCAGCTATGGTACAGCGGCGAACCTTCCCCGCTTATTGCCGATATCTCGGGAGAGTTCGTCGTTCAGGGTTAATTCATGCAGAAGTAAGCGACTATCTTTGCTTAAAAAATACAGGATACCTGAATTCGGGTATCCTGTATTTTTTTTCGTTATATTATAAATGAGCTCAACGTAAAGCATCTGTATCAGCTTCGAATCCGAGGTCGTGCTTTGCAGAATTCATTTGTTATGCTTTCAGCAAGCTTTGAAACTCCGGAACCACGTAGGCTTTACCACCGGTAAGTGCTCCCACCAGATTCCGGGAAGCGACCATGGCCATATCGTTCCGCGTTTTAGCGGTTGCCGATCCGATATGCGGTACCGTGACGACATTATCCAGCTGCAGCAGCGGGTTGTCCGGCGAGGTCGGCTCTTGGGCAAACACATCGAGTCCCGCGCCGCGTATGATTCCGTTCCGCAGAGCATCGATCAGTGCCTCTTCATCTACCGTCTGGCCGCGGGATGCGTTGATAAAGAATGCGCTAGGCTTCATCAGCTCAAAATGCTCTTTACGGATAAAGTGAACGGTCTCCGGCGTTAACGGAGTCATCAGAACAACAAAATCAGACTCCTTGAGCAGCTGCTCAAGTGAGCAATATTGCGCGCCGAACCGTTCCTCCACCTCCGGCTTGCGGCTGCGGTTATAGTACAGCAGATTCATATCAAAGCCGTGTACGGCTCTCTTGGCTATAGCTTCCCCGATTCTGCCCATGCCGATGATCCCGAGCGTGGCATGGTGAACATCCATCCCGAACAGGTCCTCCTCGCGAACCTGGCCCCTTCTCCACTTGCCCTGCTTGACGAAGGCATCGAGCTCCGCGATTCTTCTTGCCGAAGCCAGCATCAAAGCGAGCACCAAATCGGCTACCGTATCGTCCAGCACATAAGGGGTATGGGTTCCGATGACCCCTCTGGCTTTCATTTCCTCAATGTTAAAATGGTTATAGCCTACGCTGATAGAGCTTACCGCCTTCAACCGCGGCGCGCGTTCCAGCAGCTCGGCATTGACAGACGTACCGCTTAAAAGTAGTCCATCGTAGTCTTTAATCTTGTCAAGAAGCTGTTCTCTTGGCATCGATCCTTGCCCGTCCCATAGGGTGCAGTCACAATGCTCTTGTAAATAGGCTAAGCATTCAGCAGGAATTTTACGGGTAATGAGTATTTTCGGTCTAGATGCCATGATCTTGCCTCCTCTTGCTGATATTAGGATGCTGATCCTGCCTGTACGGCTTGCTGGTCCGGACTCAGCACCTCATTCAAGCTTCCGGAACGGTATCCCTTTAAGTCCAGTGTAACGTACGCATAGCCGATTTCCTTCAGCTTGGCGTGGACTGTGTCTGCCACGGCGAGCACTTCCGCCAGATCGGAAGCAGGTACTTCGATCCTGGCCAAATTCTCATGCTGACGGACCCGCACCTGACGGAAGCCAAGCTGGATCAGGAAATCCTCCGCTTGATCGATCATCGACAGCTTCAATGCGGTTATTGCTTCCCCATACGGAATACGGGACGACAGGCAAGCAAAGGACGGCTTATCCCATGTGCGCAATCCGAATTGGCGGGACATATGGCGAATCTCAGCTTTTTTAATTCCTGCCTCAAGCAGCGGAGCAAGAACTCCCTTCTCATGCGCAGCCTGCAAGCCTGGGCGGTGCTCGCCCAAATCATCGGCAATGGCGCCGAAGATCACATGCTCGAAGCCGCGTTCCTTGGCAATAGGAATCAAGTGGTCGAACAACGAATTTTTGCAGAAATAACAGCGGTTCGTCGGATTCTCCGCATAGCCTGGAATATCCAGCTCGCTCGTATGAATCACCTCATGCACTGCTCCTAGCTCCTTCGCCAGTGCTACAGCTTCTTCCTTCTCCCTAACCGGATAGGTTTCGGAATCAGCAGTAATCGCCAAGACGTTGTCGCGTCCCAGAAACTCCATTGCCGCCTTCAACAAGAATGCGCTGTCTACGCCGCCGGAAAATGCGACCACTACTTTCTCCATGGATCGCAGTATTTGGCCAAGCTTCTCGTATTTTTGTTCCATGGTCTCCATATTTATTCCTCCTGAAGGCTTCCGAGGGAAGCCGTATCTTTTAATCGTCCCGGTATCGCCTCTAATCGTTTTGCAATCGTGTGCATAGAAATCATAATTAGTACCTGGATTTATTCATTATAGTCTTTTTTCACTTTTTGAAAAAGAGGGAAGCTCACAGGAGCGCATTATTTTATCTATAAGAAGAAGATATTTGGCACAATAGACCTTCAAACTCCACAGACGACAGCGGTTTGCTGAAATAATAGCCCTGCGCCTGACCGCAATTTTGCTCCAGCAAAAACTGCAGGTCCTCCAACGTTTCCACGCCTTCCGCTACAACATCCAGCTTCAAGTGATTCGCCATGGCTATAATGGTCGTGACGATAGCCGCATTATCAGGGTCCATCGTAATATCGCGAATGAACGATTGATCAATTTTCAATTTATGAATAGGGATCTTTTTCAAGTAATGAAGCGAGCTATAACCCGTACCGAAATCATCCATGGAAATCCGGATTCCTTCCTGCTTGAGCATGTTCAGCTTCTGGATCACTTGTTCGACATTGTCCATGGCCATGCTTTCTGTTATTTCCAGCTCAAGCCACTGCGCTTCGAGCCCGCTCTCCTCCATCGCGCTCAATATATCATCGACAAGATCGGTTTTCTGAAACTGACGCGTCGACAGATTAACGGACACCGTAATCTTCGGCAAGCCGGCATCCTGCCAGCGTTTGTTTTGCATGCAAGCCGTACGGATAACCCAGTCTCCTACCGGAATAATAAGTCCGGTTTCCTCAGCTAACGGGATGAACAATGCAGGCGAGATCAATCCATGCTTGGGATGCCTCCAACGAATGAGCGCTTCCATGCCGATCAGTTTATTGCCTCGTATGTCGTACTGCGGCTGGTAATACAGCTCGAATTCGTCCCGCTCAAGCGCCTTGCGCAGATCATATTCAAGCTCAAGCCGGCGAAGAGGGTTGGATGCAAGCTCTTCATCGTGAATTCGATAACCTGCATAACCTTGTTCCCTCTGCTCCTTCGATATTAAAGAAGCATGCCGCAGCAGGCCGTTCATGTCAGTTCCATCCTGCGGGTACCGGGCGATACCCACCGTTCCGGGAATGACGAACTCGCGGTCAAATACAGCGAAGGGGGCCGTCAGCTGGTGCTGAATGATTCTGACCTGTTCCGCTAAATCAATCGATTCGTCCAGACACTTGTACAAAATAACGAATTCATAATTGCCCAGCCGGCTGATCAAATCCGCACGGGTCATGCAGCGCTGCAGCCGCTCGCTAACCTGCTTTAGCAGCATGTCCCCCCAATTGATGCCTAACGATTCGTTAATAATCTGAAACCGTTCCAGATTGATCAGCATGATGGCAAAAGGAGCGTGAGGCAGCTCGCTTCCGGCCGCAGCGATCGTCTGCGTCAGCTGAATTTGAAATAAGGTTCTGTTGGGAAGACCGGTCAGAGTGTCGTGGTACGCCATATGCTCTATCAATTGAACGGTAAGCCTCTGTTCCGTAATATCCTTCATGACAAGAAACAAATAGCTATACCGGCCGCTGCGGGCGGGAATAAACCGGAAATGCAAGGTCAGCACATGCCCGGATCGGTGGCGAAAATCACATTCAATCGAGCGGATCTCTCCTGCAAGCGCCCGTTTATACTGCTCCATGAAAGACGCAGAGCCCCCGGGTTCAAGAAAAATATAAAATAACTGCTTCATAATCGTCAGGGAGTCGTAGCCGGTCAGCTTGATAAACTCGGGATTGGCTTGCCGGATACAGCCGCAATGATCCAGCAGGATAATAGCATCTCCACTTAATTCAAATAAAGGATGCGATGTGATGGCACTTATCGATTCCGAGACACTCATGATGTATCACTCCCACCCTGCCGTTCATGATTTTGGTTTATTATACCATAAGGACGTCGTCAGGATTGCAAATTTTGCAGAATGATGTAGAATTTTATCTCATTTAAAGTTAAAAAAGGACCGCGAGGCAGCCCCCGTGATCCTTTGCCATACAGCACATGTTATAATAATTTCTCGATAGCTTCTTGCAGCTCTTGGTCCTCCGGGGCAACACGGCTGGAAAACCGCCCTTGAATATGGCCCTCCCGGTCGATAAGGAATTTCTCAAAATTCCATTTGACCTCGCCGCTCGGATTTGCCTGTTCCGTCAGCAGCTGATATAAAGGATGCTTGTCTTCGCCCAAAATTTGGATTTTGTCCAATACTTCAAAGCTGACACCATAATTGGTGCTGCAAAATTGCTGGATTTCTTCCATCGTTCCCGGTTCTTGTCCGCCAAAATCGTTGCAGGGAAAACCGAGAATAACTAGTCCCCGTTCCTTCCACTGCTGATTGAGCTTCTCCAGGCCGGCATATTGAGGTGTAAAGCCGCATTTAGAGGCAACATTGACGATTAACAGCACTTTGCCTTTATACTCGCTCATGGATTTGATGCTTCCGTCTGCCGCTTGAACCGATACCGAATAGATCGATGCCATGATCCATACCTCCTTCTTCTACTTATTCTTCATCATATCATGAATAAGAATGGAATAAAAATCCTCCTCCCATTCGTATATCGGGGACGATTTTGATACAATAAATAGGTTATAACTGCCATGCCGCCCGAAGGAGGAAATTCCCCAATGAATGAGATTGAGAACATACAGAATAAGCTGGAGCAGGCTATCCGATTGCTGGAGAGCAGATTCCTGGAGCGGGAGGAATTGATCCGTTTGCTCCTGCTTGGATTAATGAGCAATGAGAATGTTCTGCTGATCGGGCCGCCGGGCACGGCGAAATCCCAGCTAGCGAGAGCGGTCTCCCAGCTGTTCGGCAGCGGCCGTTGGTTCGACTATCTGCTGACCCGGTTTACGACGCCGGACGAAATGTTCGGTCCCGTTTCCCTTCAGCAATTAAAGCAGGACGTATACGTCCGTCAAACGGAAGGCTATTTACCGTCCGCCCATTTTGCTTTTCTTGATGAGATTTTTAAAGCGAACAGCGCCATCTTGAACGCGCTATTGTCTATCCTGAACGAACGCATATTTTTCAACGGACGGGAAAAGGAGCAGTCGCCTCTCATTTTCTTGATGGCCGCCTCGAACGAGCTGCCGGAGGATAATGATCAGCTGACTGCGCTGTACGACCGTTTTCTGATACGTTATGAGGTTGGATTTATTAAGCAAATGTCCAGCTATGAACGTATGTTTCAGCTGCCGACGGAGCCTCTCCCTTCGCTGCTTTCGCTTCAGGACGTGGAGACCGTTCGCTTCAAAGCTGGCCAGGTAACGATTCCGGAATCGCTCGTCTATATGCTCTTCCGTTTAAAGACGGAAATGGAGGCCAAGGAATACTCTCTCTCCGACCGCAGATGGAGAAAGATCGGGCAAGTGTGGAAGACCTCGGCGGCATTGAATGGACGCGATACCGTCAACGTCTGGGATACCGTCTATACCCCGCATATGCTGTGGGATTATCCGGAGGACTTGACCGTTCTGCAAGAGCTGTTTCAAAAGGAGTTCCAAGAAGCGTTAAAGCAGGAATCGGAAAGAGAGCTGCCGCTGCGCACCTATGATCAGACCGCCAAGCACTGGTTGGGCCTTGAAGACGAGCTCCACGCCTTTCAATTCAAGAAGGAAGTCGGTGGCAGCATGAATAAGGACGCCCAGGAGCAGATGAAGCAGAAGCTGGAAAATTGCCGGGTCGAACTGGAGGATACGGCGAGAGCGCTGAGAGGTAAGCTGGTTCAGTGGCAGCAGCGGGAGAAGGATTTGCCCGGCTATATCCGCAACCAAAACTTTCTGCTTACGCAAACAGACCGTTTTGCGGTGAAGTATACCCATCTGCGAATTCAAGGCGAACGTATTCTGCAGACCATTCAGGGACTGTACCGGACCTTGTTTGACCGTGAGATTCCCGGCGTCCAGTACGATTATACTTTGTAGCAAGACCATCACAGTGACCGGCGGTGACCCTCAATGATCATCCAATGCGCGCGTATCGATCGCTTCGTCTTTGACGGTTACGTGCATTCCTCCCGAACGGCGCAGGAATGGATACGTGAAGCCAAGGCAACAACGGAATGGTTTTCCGTAGAGCTGTTTGCCGATTTTTTCATGTGCTTTTATTTGCCTCAGCCGCAGTATGATTCAACGCTGGAGGAACCCCCATTTCACCGGTGGCTCGTTCAACAGCTTCGGGGACAATTTTTCTACAGGACAATTCACCCCAGGACGATTGGCGAGGTCAACGCCTCCTTCAAGACCGCTTTAAAAAGCTTAATGTGGTTAACCAGCAGTTATGCCGAGGAGGTCAAACGGAGGAAAAAGGACGAGCAGCAGCTCTCCATCGGGTTCAATGAACGCATGCAGCAGCAAGGGCAGGACGACTCGCTCCTTCAAGAGCGGCTATCCGAGAAGCAGATTGAGCAGCTTAAGCTGGTTGGTTATACGCTGCAGCAGGGCAAAAAAAATGTAGAGGACAAGCAGACCGCTCTGGATACCCGTCCGCTGGTTGAAGCAGAAATTGTTCAGCTAAAACAGCGCATTGAGGAGCTTCAGGAGCAGATGCGGACCGACTTTACCAAGCGGGACAAAGCTAGGCAGAAGCTGAAGAAGACCGAGGCTGAGCTGGAGCAGCGCGAGAAGCAGCTGGAGCGATTCACGAAACGGGACAAGGAAATGTTTCAACAGCTGGAGGAACAGCTAGGCCAATGGCTGAACCGGTCGTTGAAGGAATCTCTCTCCACGGAGGATCAGGAGAGCTTGAACGTGCATGAGCTGCTGCAAGCCAGTCAACGCATTGCCAACCGACGGTGGGGAAGCGATCTCGGACGGCTTCACCGTCAGGAGTTCGCCAATTACATGGCATGGGTCGACAAGCTGAAAAGACATCCTGAGCTTATCGCCTTTCTCCAGGAGGTCGGGCGCAACCTTCAGCATCTTAAAGTGATGCGTAAACAGATGAAATCGCCCCATATTCCGGAAGCATACGATGATCTGCGGCAATCCGGCCAAATCGCGCACATGCTGCCCAGTGAAGCCAGTCTGTTGGCCGATGAAGATTATGAGCTGTATTTTACCGTAAAATGGCTGGATCGGAAGCTGCTCACCTATAACATCACCGGATGGACGGACGAGCCGCAAAGAGGCCCCGTGATCTGTATGCTGGATACATCCCATTCCATGCGGGGCAGCAAGCTTCGTCTTGCCCAAATCTTCACCGCCACCTTCGCCGCCTTCAGTCTTCTGGAGCGCCGCGACTTCATTCTGCTTCTGTTCGGAACAAGAGGCGAGCTGGTCGAGCAGCCGCTCTATTGGCGCAAGCCGGATTGGCCCTCCTTCTACTCCATATCCCAGCTCGCATTTGGGGGCGGAACGCATTTTGACGCTCCGATCAAACGCGGAATCGAGCTGGTCGAGCATCATCCCCGCTTTCCGGATGCGGATTTCGTAATGGTGACGGACGGTATCGGAACCATAGGAGCCGAGGTGCGGCAGCAGCTCTTCGAGCTCGGCAGGAAAAAGCAGGTACGCCTCCACACGCTCATCATTGGCAATGCCAGACAGCACTTGGTGAATGCCTACGATATTCTAGGCGTTTCCCATCAGGTTCGTTTCGCCGCTACATGGGAAACCCAGGATCCTGTCAAGGACGAGCTGCTTCTCGATGTGTTCCGCAAGCGGTAGATAGCACTAAGTATCCTATAAATTAAATCCATCCATTGCCGCCAACGCGGTATTCGCAGGGAAATGGACCAAGATGTCTATTCAATAAGATCAAAGAAAAACCCGCTAATCGCATCTAGCATTAGCGGGTTTTGGTTATGAAATCAATATAAGCGCAGTCTGTAGCTTTCATCGAGGGAACGGGTAATCTGCTCCTCCGTCGACCCCGTATGCTTCGCAAGAATTCGTGCCGGTACCGGAAGCTGCTCTTTATCGAGCCAGGATTCGGGATTCCACAGCATCGAGCGCTTGAAGGCTTTGGCGCAGTGCATATAGCATTCCTCTACTTCGACACCGATTCCGAGCAAGGGAGCCTTGCCGTGGGCCTGCATCTGATTCAACAACGCCTCATCCTTGATAACATAGGCTTTGCCGTTGACCCGCAGCGTCTCTTCCAGACCGGGAATGAGGAATATCAAGCCGATATTCGGATTCGAAACGATGTTCCGCAAGGAATCCATCCTGCGGTTGCCCGGCCTTTCCGGGATCACCAGACGCTGCTCGTCAAGAACCAGGACAAAGCCTGGGGCATCCCCTCTCGGCGATACGTCGCATTTTCCTTCTCCGTCTGCCGTAGCTATAAGAACAAACGGCGATCTGGCAATATAATCCTTGCAATGAGAATCTATCGCCGAGACGACTTTACGATTCACGACCTCGCTCGGATAACCTAGAATATCTCTTAGCTCCTGCTCTGAGGAGATAACCTGCTGAAACCCGGAAGCTCCTTGAGTCATAGTCTTACTATCCCACCTCTCTAATGCATGCTATTTACGCCCAGCGTCCTGCTCTGCAGGTGATTTTCAAATGCTCTTCGATCCGTTGTAAGGACTTTTCGATATTGCCCAGGCTCTTGGTGCTTCTATTGGAATTACGGATAAGAGTATAGATGACATAAAGTACGAGTAATATCAAGATGAGATTAATCAACTGAACTATTGCAGTTCCCCAATGAAACATCCATCATTCCCTCCTTAATACTCCGCCTCTTCCTCCGTTTGCTAAACATAAGCATCCTACGAGTCGGCCGTTCGCAAGCGGGCAAACTGATTATAATTCGGATAGCTGTGCAAGTCATAGCCGGGCTCCACTGTAAACCGGCCGATCTTGGTCGGTACCTGCTCCGCCGCGCTTCGCTTGGTAATCTTGGTGAAGAAATCTATTCTACTTCAAACTTCATCTTATATAAATCTACCCCGTAGCAAGTAAAAAACCCACCCCATTGACTGATTGCTCAGCCATTAAGGCGGGTGCTTAAATATCGTATCACAGGTTCACTCAAGCGGCAATGCTTACCGCCCAAAAAATGTCATTACTTGATAACGCCGCATGCTACGCGGTTACCGGAATTGCCCGAAGGATCCGTCTTATAGTCGTCTTCCTTCTCATGAATAACAAGCGCGGTGCCCCCGGTCTTGAACAGCGAATTCGCTTTATCCTTGGCGAGGGTCAATTTCGGAGCTACGACCTCCGCTCTTCCTCTGCCGTCAGAGCCAACCTCCAGGTTCGGTAGATCTCCTGCGTGGTAGCCTTGCGGATTATCAAAGCCATGGTGCTTATGCTCAGGATTGAAGTGCTCCCCTGCCGATTTGAAATCCGGAGGAGTGCATACTCCTGTCTCATGAATGTGCATACCGTGTTTGCCAGGCGTCATGCCGGCTACGTCGACTTGGAATTTCACTCCTTCAGGCACCTGAGTGAGTGTGGCTGTTCCAATTTTGGACCCTTTGCTGTTGATGATGTCGATCGTCTTCGGAGCAGGCACCGGCTCATTAGCCTGGGTCGCCATAGAATTGGAACCAGCACTTTCCTCCACAGCAGATCCGTCATGATGTCCAGGATGCTCAAGGTCCGTCGATGCCGAAGTAGACACCGATTTCCATTCACAACCTGAAGTAAGCACCAGCGCGAAGCTAAGCATCAGAGCTCCGCGGTTAACCCATTTTCTCATGCTCTTATCCTCCATTGGTTCAAAAATGTTCCTCTATCATTGTTTACCTAATGGAGAATAAATAAACATAAATTTCAGACGGTTAAGAAACGAGAAACGGATTCTTCCATTCCATCAGCATGGCACAATTGTGAGAATCCTCATCCTCCAAGTAACCGTGGATCAGTTTCACCGGAGTTCTTCCGCAGCGCATTAGAAAGGTAAGCACCGGGTCCTTCAGCCTACCTGCAAGAACCGAGTCGACATATTGCTCAGGTGTCATGGAAGCGGCATGAAGATGGTAGCCGGGGATACGTCCGCCCCCAAGCAGTCTCCGGAGCTTCAATTCAATAACGACTTCATACATCGATTGCATCAGCAGCTTGCCTAGACCAAGCTGCCGGTAGGCAGGGAGCGCACAGATATCGACGATGTACAGCGTGTTCCCGTTCGGATTGTGATTGCGAATGTAGCCGCCATCCGTTATCTCTTCCCATGTATGTTCCGCATGATTAGGGTCAAAGTCGATCATCAATCCGGTGATAGACGCTGCTATCTTGCCTTCCAGCTCTACACAGAGTGCGCCTTGCGGAAACAGGGTCACATGTTGGTTCAGCTGTTCTTCATTCCACCACAGCTCCGATGGAAATGGAGGCGGAAAGCTCTGCTCTTGAATATGGATGAGATCGGCAAAATCTGCCTTGGTATAAGAACGGACAAGCGCCGGTATAGGGCGGTCCTGATCAAAAACAAACAGTTCTTTATGATACAAGAGTCCCTACTCCTCTCTAGCTCCAATCCGTGTACAGATCCGTTCTGCGGTCGCGCCATGTCGTTACGGACCCCTTCTCCCGCACTTGATGCAGCAGGCTCAAATCCAAATCCGCTGTTATCACCATATCATGGTTAATTTCGCCCGCAGCGAGCAAGCCGCCGGGAGGAAAAGGCACGTCGTTAGGCGTAATAACGGCCGCTTGTCCGTAGTTCCCTCTCATAAAGTCTACGGTAGGGAGAGAACCGATGGTTCCTGTGGTCACGACATATATTTGATTCTCAATGGTTCTGGCGTGGCAGGTATAGCGGACCCGATGGAAGCCATGCCGGTCATCCGTACAAGAAGGACAGAAGATGACGTCGGCCCCGCGTGCCCGGGCCATTCTTACGATTTCAGGAAATTCGATATCATAGCAGATCAGGATAGCGATCTTCCCTTTGTCCGTATCAAATATATGCAGCGCATCGCCGGCTTGCATGTTCCACTCTTTCACTTCTGTCGGCGTAATATGAAGCTTGCGCTGCTCCCCGATGCGTCCGTCCGGATAAAACAGATAAGCGGTGTTATACAAGCGGCCTTTTTCTTCAATAATATGGGTTCCGCCAATAATATGCATTCCGGTTTGCCGGGCTAACGAGACGAACAGTTCCTTATATGAATCCGTAAAGGCAGGCAGCTCCTCAATCGTCAACGCTTCCGGGTGCTTCTTGCCTCCGCCGATGGACATTAGCTGGGTCGTAAACAATTCGGGAAAAAGGACGAAGTCCGCTTCGAATTCCTCCGCGGTTTTTACGTAGTGCGTAACTTGCGCGGCAAATTCTTCAAAGCTGCCAATCGTATGTAAATGGTATTGCACCGCTGATACTCTCAATTTCATTGTTTTAACTCCTTTACTTCGGCTAAGCCGGGGATTCTTTCTCTATACCGCTTTCTTCAATAGGATCAAAAAATAAAATATGAGGCTTTTTCAGGCACCAGGTTGTCATACATCGCTGATTTGCCACATTGACGGTTTTTATAGGCTCCAGTAGGATACCTTGAAGCTTCTCCGTCATTTTCATTAATCGCTGCTCGTCTACAAGATAACGGATTGTCCCGTCCGGAAGCTTATACTGTTCATTCTCCATACGGACCACGCGGTCCTCGATGCCAATGCTTGAAGCCAGCCTCGCGAACAGCAGTCCTCCCGGTCGAAGCACTCGCCAGAGCTCCTGAAGCATTTGTTGGAAGTGCAGGTCATTCAGGGCAAAATGAAGAACGGCGCAGCTGATCACGACGTCAAAGCTATCATTGGCAAAGCCCATTTTTTCAACAGCCTCTACCCGTGCCTGCTCATCCTCCCATTCAGGGGCAAGCGTCCGGCCCAGCTTCCTGACCTGCTGAATTGCATCCTCCGACCTGTCCACGGCGAAAATAGAGTATCCGCTTCGCAAGAAATAAGTAAGGTTTCGTCCCGTGCCGCACCCGGCATCCAGAATTTTCATTTCTTCCGTTATTCGGCCTTTTAATAACTGATCCAATAAGTATATATCCATTTCGCCGAAAAGCTCGCGAGGGTCCATTCGCTGTATCAGCTCGCTTCCAGATCATAACTTTTGTTCAGACATTATATCATCAATAATACAAGAAAACCACGGTTCAAGGGCATACTACGAAACGATGAAAGGAGGGGAACTTATCCATGAAGAATAACTTGACCGGAGATACAGAGAGCTGGATCGAGAAGGTTCACGATACGCAAGCCAAGGACGAAAAAAACCGCAAGCACCAAGGGGACGGACATCCGGATAAGTCTTTGCCTAACAAGCAGCATCGCAATGGGAATTAGATGAAAAAAGCACCCGCATTCGGGTGCTTTTTTAAGTGTTTAATATAAGGTAATCTTAGGCCTCAACGGTATCCACATGCTCCAGCCAGTTCATTTCCTCCGCGGTCAGCCGGATTCTTGCCCCGTCACGGCAGGAGGTCAATTCCGCCATATCCCTAGCCCCGATTAGTGCGGCTGTAGGAAAAGCCTGATTCAGGACATACGCGAGAGCGATCTGAATCATTGTGACTCCCTTTTGGGCAGCCAGCTCCTGTGCCCTGCGCAAACGCTCCCAATTCGCATCGCTGTAGTAAATGCGGACGATTTCTTTATCATCCAGCTTATCGGGAGCATACCGCCCGGTAAAGAAGCCTCTTGCCTGCGATGACCAGGACAGCAGCGGCAGCTGCGTCTTCTCATGCCATTGGCAGGTCTCTGCATCCGCCGACACACAGCCCTTCCAATGAGGCTCGTTCGGCTTGGCCAGGCTCAAGTTCGGGCTGCTGAAGGTAAATCCCTTAAGCCCATTGGCACGCGCATAATCATTGGCTTCCTGCAGCCTCTGATAAGTCCAATTGGAAGCCCCTATCGCATGAATGCGTCCAGCTTGAATATGCTCGTTCAAGGCATCTATAATGACGCTGACCGGAACCGTCTCGTCATCCCGATGCAAGCCGTACAGGTCGATATAATCCGTTTCCAGACGCTCGAGGCTTTTCTCCAGATCGCTGCGGATAGCCTCTGGATTCACTCTCGGACCATCGGCATTGTGGTGCGCTCCTTTGGTCAGAATGACCACATCCTGACGGTTGCCGCGCTCCTTCATCCATTTGCCGATCGTTTCTTCGCTCTGACCCCCGCAGTAAATGTGAGCCGTATCGATCGTATTGCCGCCAATAGCGAAGTAATTGTCCAGTACGTCACATACTTTATCGTAAACAGCATGAGTGAAGAAATCCGAGCCCTGAATCAAATTGGATACCGGCTTTTGCAAGCCTTCAATACGGATCGTTTCCATATCCTTCAGCTCCTTATCCCAAAGTAACGCGAACGCGTTCTTGTGCAGATTTCAAACAAGCATCGATGACACGCATATTGAGTACAGCATCGGACGGGTCAAACTTCTGAGGCTTGCCTTCGAGAACGCTTCGTCCCAGATCGTCGGCTTGAAGCGCATATTGGTTCACATAGGGAACCGATACTTCCCTGCGCTCTCCTTTGACTGTGACGAAGAAATGATCATCCGCGTTCTGCCGAACGACATAGGCGCTTGGCACCTCGATGCGGCCTTCCGTTCCCAGAATCTCCAGCACATTGCGTCCGGCGGCCCACATGCCGCAGTCGAAGGTCAAGGCAACGCCGTCCGCGAATTCGAGCAACCCCGATGCCATCATATCGACGTTATCGTGCTCCGGCGAGAAGAAAGCGTGCACCGTGGCAGCCTGTGGTTCTTGCTCGAGAATGAACCGCGCCGCGCTGATAGGATATACACCCACATCATACAAGGAGCCGCCGCCCATGAATTGCTTGTAGCGAACATTGTTGGCATCCTTGGCGTTGTTGAAGGTAAACGCTCCGCGTATGCCTCGGATCGTGCCGATTTCACCCGACTGTATGACATCCTTGATCATTGCATAACGGGGATGATGACGGTACATAAAGGCTTCGGCGAATTTGACTCCGGCTTTCGCGCAAGCCGCTATCATCTCTTCCGCTTCCGCGGCATTCAGGGCAAAAGGTTTTTCACACAGCACATGTTTACCGGCTTCAGCAGCCCGAATGGTCCATTCTTTATGAAGGTGATTGGGAAGCGGTATGTAAACGGCATCAATTTGGTCATCCTCCAACAAGGCCTCGTAGCTTCCATAATGCACAGGGATATTTAATTGGGCCGCTGTTTCCTTGGCCTTCTCTTCTCCGCGGCTTGCAATTGCGGAAACTACTCCCGTCTGTGACTGCTGAATGCCCGGTATGACCGCACGCTTGGCAATCCCCGCGCAGCCCAGAATTCCCCACCGCAGCTTTGTTTGACTCATTGCATTCCCAGCTCCTTTGTTTTGGCTAAGTTATAATGTAGTACTATATTGCCATTATATTGAACAATATTTAAAATGAAAATAACAACTTATTGCACTTCTATACAACAATATTGTCTTCAAGGAGAAGATGTCCATGCGTCGCCAACGCTCACTTCCCACCTTATTGGAGCACGGTTATTTTTGTTTGCCCGAGTCAGTCGGATGGTACCAGAACGATGCGGGGCATACGGTCGAGCGGCAGGAAGGCGCTTTGAATAATTTTCAGTATTCACCTGGTCACCAGCGGCAAAGGCTATGTATATGCCGACAATGAGCTTCACACGCTGCAGGCGGGCGACTCCTTCCTGTACTTCCCGCTTCAACAGCAGCGGTATTATTCCAGCCCCGACGACCCGTGGGATGTGCGATGGGTTCATTTCTACGGCTCTAAAGTCAAGGACTATTTGATAGAAAGAGGACTTCACCGGTCGCATATTTGGTCCATACGCCAGCCTAAGCCGCTGGAGCAAGCTATGCATGACTTGTTGGTCGAAGCCGAAGAAAATGCGTTCTTCCACCTCACGAAGCTGTCCACGCTGACATATGCCGTCATCGCTGAATTTGTCAATCAAGCCGTGCCTCTCAGCACCAGCAAAAATGAGGAGACGACCAACCGGATCGTCCAGCTGCTGCCCAGGCTGCAGCAGGAGGCTTGCAAACCGTTTGATTTGGATTACTGGGCACGCGAAGCCGGTGTGAGCACCTATTATTTCTGTAAGCTGTTTAAAAAGACAACCCAGATGACTCCCATGACGTTCGTAACGCTGAGCCGTCTGCAAATGAGCAAGCAATGGCTGCTTGAGAAGAGCGAGCTGACCGTCCGGCAAATTGCATTGGATGCAGGGTACCCAAGCACCAGCTATTTCAATAAAAAGTTTCTCGAGCAGGAAGGCATGACGCCGACAGAGTATAGAGATCTTTACTGGAATAAGTAGCCTCCTCCCTCCAGCTGCGTAAATGGACAACCGGCGTGTTTTACAGTAATGTAGTTTACAGGAGCTTTACTAAAGAAAAGAAACCATTTTTTTACCGCATAAGGAGAAGGTATGAAATCACTTGTATTAGCCGAAAAGCCGAGTGTAGCCAAAGAATTGGCGCGCGTGCTCGGCTGTAATCAGAAGCATAAGCATTACATGGAAGGACCCCAACACGTCGTTACCTGGGCGCTGGGCCACTTGGTCACATTGGCGGAGCCTGAGGATTACGACGCCAAGTATAAAGCCTGGAACCTCGAGGATCTGCCGCTGCTTCCCGAACGGATGAAGCTGAAGCTGATCAAAGAAACGACGCCTCAATTCCGCGCTATTTCACAGCTGGCGCAACGAGGTGATTTGGAGCAGCTTATTATCGCAACTGACGCAGGAAGAGAAGGCGAGCTCGTAGCCCGCTGGATTATGGAGCTAGTTAAGTGGCGCAAGCCGTTCCGCCGCCTCTGGATATCGTCGCAGACCGACAAGGCTATCAAAGAAGGCTTTGCCAAGCTCAGACCCGGACGCGATTACGACCCGCTCTACCAATCGGCGGTATGCCGTGCAGAGGCGGACTGGCTTATAGGGCTTAACGTAACGCGTGCCCTCACCTGCAAATACAATGCACAGCTGGCAGCCGGTCGGGTGCAGACCCCTACGCTTGCCATATTGATGGATCGGGAGCGTGAAATCCGCAGCTTTCAATCCAAAGATTATTGGATGCTGAAGGCTTATTTCGGGGGTTTTCATGGATTATGGCGCGGTAAAAACCAGCCGGACGGACGGCTGTTTGATAAAGCCGCCGCTGATGCTTTGCTGGCGCGGCTGCAAAACAGCCAAGCCAAGGTAACACAACTTAAGGTGGTTGAAAAGAATGAACCCCAGCCGCTCGCATATGACCTGACCGAGCTGCAGCGGGATGCCAACCGGAAATTCGGATTTTCGGCCAAGCAAACCTCCAATGTTCTGCAAAAACTGTACGAACAGCACAAGCTGGTTACTTATCCAAGAACCGATTCACGGCATCTGACAAGCGATATGGTCTCGACCCTGCAAGGCCGTCTTGAAAGCTTAAGTGTTCAGCCTTACGCTCCGCTGGTAAAGCCGCTGCTTCGCAAGCCGCTGCCTATAACCAAACGAATCGTAGATGACAGCAAGGTGTCCGATCACCATGCCATCATTCCTACCGAGCAAGCGCCATTGCTCCATACCCTGTCAGCAGATGAGCGCAGGCTGTACGATTTGATCGTCCGGCGGTTTATTTCCTTGTTCTATCCGGTATTCCGATACGATGAAACCGCGGTCACTGTGGAGCTTGCCGGGGAAAGCTTTTTTGCCAAGGGCCGGGTTACCAAAGACGCAGGCTGGAAGGCCGTATATGGGCAAGACACAGCCTCTGCATCGGGTGACAATGATGAAAATGAGGACGACGAGCAAGGCACGCAGCAGCAATCGTTACCACAGCTGCAAATCGGAGATGTACTTAAGGAGGCGCGCTGCAGTCTGGAGAAGCATGCAACCAAGCCTCCCGGCCGTTATACGGAGGCCTCCTTGCTATCGGTAATGGAAAAGCATAACCTGGGAACGCCCGCCACCAGAGCGGATATCATCGAGAAGCTGCTTCAGACCGATACGATCGAGCGTAAAATGAATATTTTACAGCCTACAGGCAAGGGAGCCCAGCTAATCGAGCTTGTATCCCCTGCCCTGCGGTCGCCGGATTTAACGGCACGCTGGGAGCAAGAGCTGGAGCAGATTGCCAAAGGGAAAGGCAATATGAAAGCCTTTCTTCAAGGGATCCGCGAACAAACCATGTCCATGGTCCGTGAGGTCAAGAACAGCACTACGGAGTATAAGCCGCATAATCTGACGACGTCGAAATGCCCTGATTGCGGCAAGTCACTGCAGGAAATCAAAGGCAAACGCGGCAAAATGCTCGTTTGCGTCGATCGTGAATGCAGCTATAAAAGAGCAGCGGAACCTATGCTATCGAATAAGCGCTGTCCTCAGTGCCATAAGAAAATGGAGATTCATACGGGTAAAGCGGGGAAATATGCCCAATGCCGCCAATGTAACGTGATTGAAATGCTCAATAACGACAATCGCGTAAGCGGCAAGGCGGCCAAACGCAACACTGCCAAGCTGATCAATCAATACAGCGATAATGCCAGCCTCGGCTCTAGCTTAGGCGACGCATTGAAGGCTGCACTGCAACAACAAAAAGAAGATTGAGGCGAATTCGCCCAATCTTCTTTTTGTTTCTATGGCCTACTGAACGCCGGTCTTGCTGAGTAGCAACGGCTTCACTTCATACTCATAATACAACCGCAGCTGTTCCTTTTCCGATTCCGTAAACTGAAACTCGCAGTCACGTCCCTCATCCTGCGGAACGACTTGAGCGATTCCTCCGGAATAGGTGCAAATCAGCAGCGCGCTTAAGTCTGATAGCTCCTCCGGCAATTCGCTGCCCGCATCCAGGTCAAAGCGCACCTCGACATCGACCCACTGCTCATCCCGCAGCTCGATCGTCGACCTCATATTCATAAATTTCAATTCCCTAACATCGACTGAACCGTATTGTATCATAGTTAACCTCGTCCATTCATCCGGTCTTTTATTTCAATTGAGCCTTTGCTCCGACCAAGTCCTGCAGTGCCATATCCAAAGTAGGATATTTAAACTCGAATTCATACTCGGTAGCAAGATACGGGAATACCCTTTGACCCTTGAGCAGGAGCTCCGACAACTCTCCGAACATGATTTTCATTACGAAAGCAGGCACAGGGAAACGGTGCGAGGTTCTCATAACCCGTGCGAGCGTACGGCCGAACTCATCATTGGTTACGGGCTGAGGAGCCGTGGCATTCAGCTGCTCGATAATGTCTTCATTTTCGATACTAAATTCGATCAAGCGGCACAAATCCTCAATATGAATCCACGAGATCACTTGCTTTCCGCTGCCGATTCTGCCCCCAACCCCCAGCTTATAAGGAAGCATCATCTTGGGGAAGGCGCCCCCGTCTTTTCCTAGAACGATACCGAGACGCAGCTTAACAAGGCGTGTGTCCTGGATTTGATCCATCGCCTTCTCCCATTTCTCCACTACTCCGGAGAGGAAGTCCTTCACATTAGGTTCGCTATGCTCAACGAACGATTCCGTCTCCGACGTTCCGTATATAGATATCCCCGAAGCGTTGACGACAACGGCCGGCTTGTTCTCCAATCGGGAGACGATATCGGCAATTCGGTTCACCGTATCCAATCGGGAATGTAATATTCTTTCTTTAGCTGCACTTGTCCAGCGCTGGTTGATGGATTCACCTGCCAAGTTGACGATGGCATCAACCCCCTCCAGCACCTTGACATCTTTCTCCAGATCCGACCAGGTTACGTTCCTTATGAGTACGTGATTAGGAGTTTGGCGCTGCCGCGAGATAAGGATGATCGAACATTTTTGCTTGAGGAAATACTCCGTCAAATGCCGGCCGATAAAGCCTGAACCACCTGCAATGGCAATTTTCATTGATGACTTCTCACTTTCAATAAAAAAATAATGAATACATAAAAACATTATATAACATAAATTCCGATAAATAAAAAGCACAAACCGCAAAAATTCGGCTTGTGCTTAACATTTGGCAATAGATGCAGCTTTATCTAATTAAGGCTTGTCGTTAGGATCAGTAGGCGAGCTTTTCATATGTTTAAACATTTTTACCGTTTTGCCTACCAAATCACTTCCAGCTGGTACCATATCGGCTGTGATGACTACATCCTCCGGCTGACCCATTTCCTCACCGTCTGTGAAGCCATCTCCATCCGTATCCTTACCGTTTACCGGATCGATGCTTGTTTTTATCAGCATGCCGTTTTCGAGCAGCATTCCGGTTACCTCATAGTAATCGTCCAGCCCGTCTTGATCCGCGTCAACGAATTCATTATGACGGGTCGTCTCCACTACCGTTCGGAAGGAAGCCTCCAGTTCCTCGGCAGTGAGCACCTGGAAGTATTGGCCGCCTCCCAGCAGAGCCATCTTTTCAAGGTACAAGCGGTCCACTTCGCTGCTCAATCCCATGGTTACGAGCGTTACACCCTTACCGTAAGCGGATTGAATCATGTTCCAATCCTTCGTTCCCTTTGGATCCTGGTCTTGACCATCCGTCAAAAGCACTGCGACAAAACGATGATTCGGATCGCCGTGCTGTTCAAATTGTTCATAAGCTAATTTCAATCCGGCAAAAATATTCGTTCCGCCGGAGCTATCGATTTGGTAAACCGCACCGGCTACTGTAGCCCCGTCTGCAGAGAACGTGGAGTATACCTGCGCCCAGCTGTCAAAATCGATAATCGCCGCGCGGTCCGACTCGGAATGAACCGTATTCGTGTACACGCTGCCGAGCACTGTTACCGTTTCCGTTACGAAAGACGAATTCGGATTGTAGTTCAGCGAATATACAAGATCCGTGACCGCTTTTTTGCGGAGATCGTTAGGATCGGTCCAGCTCATGCTGCCGGAGCTGTCGATAATAAATGCATAGTCCACATAAGGCTTGTATACGCCCGATGTTACGGACAAGTTGTTCTTCCAGGCCTGCTCCCAAGCCAGCTTGTCAATCAGAACGTACTTACTGTTATGGTTGGTTACAAAGCTGAGGGTTCCGTCGCCGGCATTGGTCGTATTCAGAAACTCAAATTTGTTAGCCGTTTCATTGTAATACGCAGCGACCAGATTTTGACTGCTTCCGGTGGATTGAATCTGGAAGCTTAAGGTAGCGCTGTTGAACGGAATTCCGTTCGTGCTGAATTCGATGACAGGCCCTACAATACCAGGAACAACCGTGTTCGCATTCTTGAACACATTGGCTTGCGGCAATGCCTCCACACTAATGCTGCCGGCGCTTCCTCTAAAGCCGGACAGACTAAGTCCTGTCAGCTCAACGGAATTGCCCTGGCCGTCCGTCCCGGCAATGGGGTTGCCTTTGCCGATCGTCGCTACCAAATCCGCTCCGCTAAAAGAAAGATTCACTCCGCTGCCGCTACTTGGACGCGAGCCTCCCCCGCCCGATCCGGAACCGGAGCTTGAGCCTGTAGAACCGGAGGTTCCTGGTGTCGTCGTATCCGGAGTCGTAACCGGATCCTTCTTCTCATCCGTTTCTTTGGCTGCAGAAGCCTCCAGCTGCTTCATGTACCTTGCAATGACCGTCATCGATTCTGCGCGGGTTGCCGCCGCGGCAGGCTTAAACCACGTTTTGCCGTTTTCTACCGTGCCTTCAAACAGCTTGTTCGATGCTGCGGCTAGAATGACGCTGTATGCCCAATTGCTTGTGCTTACATCCTCAAACACGACGGTTTGATCCGGCTTTTCCTTCAACTGATATGCCCGGACTAGCAGTGCAGCCAGTTCGGCTCGGGTTATTTCGGCATCCGGCTTAAACGCTCCATCCTCATAACCGTCTACAAGTCCTTCCTTCTTGGCTGTCTCCACATACTTGAACGCCCAGTGATCAGCGCTCACATCACGGAAGGAGGCCGTTTGGGGGTCAGCACTCTTCTTGTTCAGAGCCCCCACCAAGATTTTGACGTACTCGGCGCGGGTAATCGTTTTGTCTGGAAGGATCCAGAGCTTTCCGTCCTTCTCCACCCCGTCAATAATCCCTTTGCCGGACAAGTACTCAATCTCCGCCTTGGACCAGTGACCATCCACATCGGCGAAGGTGCGCCCCGTCCCTTCTGCGCCCGCTGCTGTCCATCCGGAACCTACAGTAAGACAGCAAATTAGTGCAGAAGCCAACATTTTCTTTAACTGCATGTTCACCCATCCCTTAATCCTATGTATTTCGCTCGCGCATCGACATTATATTACAGGGTTTTCACATGCTACAATCGCTTTCTATCATTTTGTGGTAAAGTTAACATTTTTGATAGAAAACATTCCTCGAACCTACGCGAAAAAAGTCGATTTACAAAGTGCGTTTTCCTCCTTTATAATCTGTACTTGTAGCTTACTAACTCAGGAGATTGGGTCCCATGAAAATGCTATCGGTTAAAGTTTTATTTCTACTACTTATCGGTGTTTCTATTCTACCATTCATCAGCTCCAGCTCGCCTAATGATATGTATGAGGATCAGGTTGCCGTCATCATGTACCATCATTTAAGCGACACCGCCAAAAGCAGCGTCACCATAACGCCCAAGCTATTCAGGGAGCAGCTCGAATATTTGGCGGATAAACATTACAATTTCATCACGCTCGAGCAGTTTAAGCATTACATGGCCGGCGGCGAGGTCCCTGATAATGCCGTGCTCGTCACGTTCGATGACGGCTATCGCAGCTTTTACGACATTGCCTATCCGATCTTGAAGGAAATGCATATCCCGGCCGTTAACTTCATCATTACGCGCTATTTGGACAATCCCGATGGAAGCAACATCCCTTTCATGACCAGGCAGCAGCTCAGCGAAATCCTGAGTCATCCTGAAGATAATATCGAGTTTGAATGCCACTCCGATAGCCTTCATGAGCAAATCAACGGGCAACCGATGCTGACAAGCAGGCAAAACGCTAATGGTACGCTGGAAAACAGTACGGATTACGCCAATAAAGTCATTTCCGATACGAATACCTGCAAAAACAAGCTCTCGCAGGTCAATGGCGGACCTATTAGTACATACGCTTACCCCTTTGGAGGCGTGGACCCTAACGCGGCAGCTCTCGTGCATCAAGCGGGTATTGAGTACGGCTTTACAACCGTCAGCGAAATGGCGACACGAAACGATGATCCTATGCAGATTCCCCGGATTACAGGCGGGAACCCAAGCATTACCCCGGATGAGCTGCACAGAACGATTATGCGTAAGGTCGTCAGTCTGGATCCAGCCTTCGGCTATATCCCGTTTCGCGAAAGCGTAGGACAAATCGGCGGTACCATGATTCAGGATCATGACGGAACCATTAACTTCTACTATAGTGGCAACCACTGGACAACTCGCAAAGGCAGCAGCGTCGTTATGCTTGGGGATCAGCCAATTGATCTGGATTCACCTATTACCTTGAAACGCCGCCATGCGCAAATTCAGTTTAATGATCTGCAGAAAGCCATGGGCATCCGAATCGCTTTCAATCCTATCAGCAAGACTTTTTCCGAACGGCTTACGCCTGTCAAACAACAATAATCGGTATATCTTACAGGAGGCAATCTTTCGTTGCCTCCTTTTTGCTGTTGTCAGCATATTTAGTAAAACTATATAATACTACTAAATGGAGGCTGTTCTATGAATAATAATGAAGCACTAGAGCAATTTATCACGCATATGCAAACCATTAACCGGCATCTCCGCTCCAAGGTGTTTGACCAGCAGCCGGATTCCTTGACACGGGTACAGTGGCTGCTGCTCCGGCATCTGCATCGTAACGGAACGCGTACCATCGGACAGCTGGCTGTACATCTCGATGTCAGGCCCAGCACCATGTCACAAATGATCGATCGTCTGGAGAAGTCCAGGCTCGTTTTTCGTGAGAGCAGCCAGCCGGACGCACGGGTGAAGAATGTAGCTCTAACCGAGCAAGGCAAAGACCTGATCCGCCGGACGGAAGCTCTGTGGATAGAAGCGCTCAACGATTCCTTCAATCAGTTTACGAAGCAAGAGCAGTTCGAATTGATCGGCTACATGGAACGGCTTACGGAGCGGTTAAATAAAAATATGCGGAATTCATGAAGGGTAAGCTTAAGCTTGAAGATATTTGCCTCTTTTTCGCGAAGCAAGTCGGTTTTTGAGTGCAATTGTCTGTTTTAGCATTTTCCTGTTGCTTCCTATTAGGGGAAAAAGTAAAATAATAATAATTGGAAGTAATCGGAGGTTACCCGCTTGTCATTGACCATAAACGAATTTCAAATGGAAAAATGGTACGATCACGAGCCGTTCACCTTATACCGCGGCTTCAATCCTTCCACCCAGGAAAAATATTGGATGAAGATGCTTCAATCGGAATTCCCGACCAAGCAGGAGCTCCAATGGATTACAAACGAATATGAAAACGGACAGCATATCCAGCTGGACGTGCTAATGAAGCCGATCCGGTTGGAATCTTATAACAATACGACCATCCTATTAATGGAGCATTCAGATGGTCATCCGCTTTTTCAGCTAGCAGCTTCGGGTCCTATGGAATTGAAGCTCTTTTTGCGTTTGGCCGCAGATATTACCGACACTGTTCGCAGGCTGCATCAGGCCAAGTATGCTCACCTGAGTCTATCCAAGCATGCGATTATTATAGAAGCGGATCGAACGATCCGATTAACGGACCTATATTCAGCTGCACCTTATTCCGCCTCTGTTAGCATGTATGAACCTGATGAAGGGTATATGGCCTACAGGCTTCCCTATATGGCTCCCGAACAGTTCGGGCGCATGGAACGTAACGCGGAGTACAGGAGCGATATTTACGCATTAGGCGTTATTTTTTATGAGCTGTTAACCGGTACGCTTCCTTTTGCCGGCAGCGATACGAGCGAGCTGATTCATCAGCATATGGCGGTACAGCCCCTCCCGCCTGCCGATATACTGCCTGCCGTTCCGAAGCCGGTGTCCGATATCATTATGAAATGTCTGGCCAAGCATCCGGAACAAAGATATCAGAGCGCATATGCTTTACGGCGGGATTTGGAAGTATGTCTGGAACAGCTTCTACATGACGGAACCATCGGTCCCATCGAGATTGGATATGGAACGCCCACGGATATTTTTAAAATACCCGATTATATCTATGGCAGGGATAACGAGCTGCAGGACATCCGCAATGCCTACCATAGAGTCATTCTGGGAAGTAAAGAAATCGTGTTCGTCTCCGGCTTGTCCGGTGTCGGCAAGTCGTTCCTGATTCAGGAATTTCAGAAATCGATCCAGAAGGAAGACGGTCTCTTTGTTCTAGGCAAGTTCGAGCAGTTTAAAAGGGACCTGCCTTTTCAAGCGATCCATCAGGCAGGACTCCAAATCATTCAATTCCTGCTGACCCTAAGTGATGCGTCATTCCAGCTTTGGAAAAAGAAAATTCTTGATGCGGTCGGCCCGAACGGACAAGTGTTAATAGACATGATACCGGAGATGGAAAAAATCCTGGGCAGTCAGCCTCCTTTATCCAAGCTGCCTCCTGCCGAGACGAACAATCGGTTTTTGATGACCATCAACCAGTTCCTGGCGGTGTTTGCTACCAGGGAGCACCCGCTCGTCATCTTTATTGATGATATGCAGTGGGCCGATCCAGCTTCCTTGCAATTGGTTCAAGAATTGGCTGCGCAGCCTGCTTTCAATCATTGTCTCTTTATCGGCACTTATCGAAGCAATGAGGTAAATGATGACCATCCCCTCCAAGGGATGCTCGATAAGCTGGAGCGAATGCAGCATATTCGAGTGACCTGCATAGAGCTGGAGGCTCTCAGCCATAAAGCGGTCCAAAGTCTTATTCAGGATACGCTGCAGGTCGTGTCCGAGGATGAGTTGGATGGGCTGGCCCGGATGGTTATGAACAAAACGAAGGGCAATCCGTTTTTTACCAAGCAATTTATAAGGTCACTTTATGACCTGCAGCTTCTCCGCTTCAATTATGAGCTTAGCCGCTGGCAATGGGATCTGGAGCAAATAAATGAGCTTCACATAACGGATAATGTCGTGGATTTCATGATCGGCAAAATTCGCCGGCTGCCGGAATCCGTACAGCAGTTATTAATGAAGGCCGCCTGTATAGGCCATGTATTCCGGCCGGAGCTGCTCTCGCTGGCTGCATCTCAGGATGTGGCCCTTATTAATCAGGAGCTTCGCCCCGCTATAGACGAGGGGCTAATCGTAGCATTAAGGCGCGACTTGTATCCCCATACGTCGATAAAATATTCCTTCCTGCATGACCGGGTGCATCAAGCCGTCTACTCGCTCGTGCCGAAGGAACAGAAAAAGGAGCTTCATTACCAAATTGGCCAGATAATG
Organism: Paenibacillus vulneris; assembly: GCF_039543185.1. Taxonomy (NCBI): domain Bacteria; kingdom Bacillati; phylum Bacillota; class Bacilli; order Caryophanales; family Paenibacillaceae; genus Paenibacillus; species Paenibacillus vulneris. The sequence goes on from NZ_BAABJG010000055.1 coordinate 353,186, forward strand.
CTTCAGGGGTTATCATCTGAGGATTTGGAGGAGCAGCTGTTTGAAGTCGCCAACCATTTGAATTTGGGCAAGCCTTTATTATCTTCTATTGAAGAAAAAGAACAGTTGGCCCGCTTCAACATGCAGGCCAGTGGCAAAGCCAAATCCAACACGGCATATGAAACCGCATTAAAATATGTAACACAAGCCGTTCAGCTCCTGGAGCCCAACCACTGGACGAATCAGTATGAACTGTCGTTTGCGATTTATCTGGAGCTTGCGGAGCTCGAATATTTATGCGGACATTTCGAGTCCGCGAAGCGTTCCTTCCAGATCATTCTGAATCATGCGCGTACAAGACTGGAAAAAGCGGATGCATACAACCTGATGATGGTGCTCTATACCAATCTTGGGCTCCATGAAGAAGCGATGGCCATGGGGCTTGAAGGACTGCGGCTGTTCCATATTCCATTGCAGTCCAACGTGAAGCGAAGCTCGATTCTCATCGAACTGGTTAGAACCAAATGGCATATGATGGCCAAGCATCCTTCAGATTTATTCGATCTGCCGCAAATGGTCGATGAGGACCATAAGGCCGTCATGAAGCTGATGGTGAACCTGATTGCACCGACGTATTACCTGAATTCCGAGCTGTATATTTATCTCATGCTGAAGATGTTTAACTACTCGCTAAGGAACGGGAATTCGGAAGGTTCAGCTCTGGCCTACTCTACTTACGGGGTAATTATCAGCTCTATCTTCGGCGATTTGAAGAATGGCAGCAAGTTCGGCAAGGCTGGACTGATGCTGTGTGACGCTTTGGATCATCTGCCCATCAAATGTAAAGTGTACTTCGGCTTCGGGGCGTTTACGAACAATATGACTCAGCATATAGAAAACAACATTTATTATTTAAAGAAAGCCTACCAATTCGGCGTCGAATCAGGCGACCTGGTTTATGCGGGCTACTCTATCACCTTCAGCTTTTTCCTTCGTCTGTTTAAGGGGGATCCCTTGAATGACGTATTCAATGAAACCGAGCTGTATCACCCGTTTATTCAACGGGCTCAGGATCAGGATACGATCTATATCTTTATGGTGCTGCAGCGCTTCATGCTGTTCATGAGCGACGAACCCAAGCTCCAGCCGAGTACCAGCATTCCTGATATCATGGAACCATTCATGACCCCAGAGGAATGCGCGCAGCTGCAGAGCTTCACGAACAAGGCAACGGTTCATACGTTCTACGCTTTGCAGCTTCAAGCCTACTACATTCTGGACCGATTGGATGAAGCCAAGCAAACGATGAAGATGATGGAGGAAAGCCTCCAATCCGTCTTTGGCCTCATTCATGTACAAATGTACTACTTTATGAGCTCGCTCGTGATTTGCGCGCTGTATCCCAAAGCTGCGGCCGCCGATCAGAAGCGTTACTGGCGCAAGCTGAAAAAGCATCTGGCTGCCATAAAAAAATGGAGCGTGCACTCGCCGGATAATTTCGTCCCTCAGAAGCTCCTTCTCGAGGCGGAGATGAATCGAATCTCCGGCAACTCCGTCATTGCGGCAGAGCTGTATGAGCAGGCAATCTTTTATGCCAACAAGCATAGATTTCTACAGCTTGAGGCTATCGCCAACGAGTGCGCTGCCAAATTCTACACCCAGAGCGGGAGGCTTAAAATCGCCCGCGCCTATTGGACGGAAGCGAAAGCGCTGTACAGTAAATGGGGTGCCGTTCGAAAGGTGGCTCAGCTGGAAGACCAGCATCCGTACCTGGTTAACCGGACGCCTGTCTCTCAATCGGCAATTGATGTATCCACAGTAGCAAAGGCTTCCCATGTGCTGTCCAACGAAGCGGTCTTTCATAAGCTGCTGGAAAGCTTCATGCATATTGTGATAGAAAACGCGGGCGCCGAAAAAGGGCTGCTCATTCTCGAACGGGACCATCAGCTGTATGTCGAAGTGGAAAAAATGCCGGATCGTCCGTTCATGGCGCTACATTCCGTACCGATCGAAGAGTACGAGCATGCGGCGATTTCCGCCATCCAATTTGCGGTTCGCAAGGAAGAGCCGCTGCTGCTTCATGATGCGGCATCTTCCGATATGTTCCCGAAGGACGCTTATATTCGGGCGCATCAGCCTATGTCAATCCTGATTATGCCTATTATCAAACTAGGTAAAATGATTGGCGTGCTGTATTTGGAAAACAATTTGGCAAGCCATGTGTTTCAAGAGCAGCGATTGGATACATTGAAGCTCCTCGCATCCGAGATAGCCGGTACTATTGAAAATGCCAAGCTGTATACCAATCTGGAGCACAAGGATTATAAGCTACAGCTGCTCGAGGAACGGGAAAAGAACGTTCGCCTGCAGTTGGATGAAAAGGAACGCTGGGTCCAATCCTCCGAAGCTACGATGCTGAACATTCGCAAAGCTCAGCACGAGTTAATTAATAACGTACAGACGGTTCATGCGTTACTTATGATGAACAAGTATGATATGGCCAAGGACTATATTTCCGTATGGTGCAAGGAAATCGTTCAGCAATCAGTGGTCAACTCCGTTAAATTCCCTGTATTGGGAGTCGTACTAAACAATATCAGCATCCCCTGCATCTCGCAGAAAATCGAGTTGCAGGTCAGCGGCCAGCTGGATTGTACGTTTGACGGATTGACTCTGCCTATCAGCTACTTCTCCAGCATAGTTCACAATCTATTAAAAAATGCTATTGAAGCCATCCCGGAGGATGATCCGCTGCGAACCCTCCGCCTCACGATCGAGGAGCAGGAAGAACGGTATAAATTGATGATCTTTAACAGCGGCTCCTTCATACCTGAACGGAACCGTACCAAAATATTCGAAAAGGGCTTCTCTACGAAATCCGAATCGACGAATTCCGGTCTCGGGCTTCATATCGTTCACAATTACCTGCAGCACTACGAAGGCTCTATTGAATGCTCTTCTGAGGAAGGCGTCGGTACCACCTTCACTGTCTATTTGAAGAAGAAGTCGCCTGTCGCCACAGCCAAAACCCCTTAGGACCATATGTCCTAAGGGGTTTTGGCATAGATAGAGTGTCTCCATTTACTTATCAGTCATTTGCTGAAACGATGCTTCCAGGAATCGCAAAGCATCCGGCAGATACTTCGACCAGTAATCCCAGTTATGTTCACCGGGAAATTCTTGATAGATGTGCTGGTATCCGATCCGTTCCAGATGCTCGTGATAAGCCGCGTTCATCGAATACAAATAATCCTCAGTCCCGCAGTTAAAGTACAATGCCGGTCGTTGACTATTTGTCAATTGAGCATCAGCCAGCTTTTGCAAATCATAGCTCTGAGCATAAGGTCCGTGAAGAGGCCCGATCATCCGCGAAATGTCGCTGCGCGAATATTGGTTTGTGATCATCGCCGTGGAAGTAACGGCACCGGACAAGCTTGCCGCGGCACCGAAGAGCTCGGGATGTCGCAGAGCTAAAGAAAATGCGCCGAAGCCCCCCATGGATAAGCCGCAAAGAACACGATGTGCCCTGTCCGGAATGGTTCTGAAGCTCTTGTCGATCTCTGTCACCAAATCGTAAATAAAATAATCCTCGAAGTTTCCGGTACCGTCATACCAGTTCATATAAAAGGTGCCTAACCCGTAGCCTCCGTCATTAGGGAAAACAACAATACTTTTGCGGAGTGATCTCTCCTGCATCATCCGGTTCAGCGTCGACTCCGCATTCCCCTTAAGAAGCCAATGGGACTCACTCCCATACATACCATGGAGCAAATAGATGACGGGATACGGCTCTTCGCTCGTCTCATAGTCATCCGGTAAATAGACAAAGCACGATTTACGCGCAAAAAGCGCTCCGGAGAAAAAAGGATGCGGTCTTATGCTCATACTCGTTCTTCCTAATCAAGAACAGCAGTCATATGTTCTTCGGTAATGGCCCAATGCGAGGTGTTCCAAATGGTTTCTTTATTTTTGATGTACAGGATTTGCGGTGAAGCATGCTTTACACCGGTATCCTCGGCAATTTGGTTGGAGACTGGACGGGATTCAATGACCTTGACAAGCACATAGTCCACATCAGAATTCGGTTTATTTTGCAAGTAAGCTTCGTATTCCTTCAGTGCATTAAAGCTTACCGGACAAGCTGTGCTATGCTTCAAGACAACGATCGGCTTATTGGCAGATCCTTCGAAGTGTTCATTCCATTCCTCTTGGGTTGTGATTTCTTTCCATTGTGTCATGTTGATTCCCTCCACTTATTGTTAAATAGCTGCTTACAAATTAATCATAATAATATAAGGTAGCTTGTATCGTTGAGCCTAGCTCCATGATGCCGTAAGAGTATTGCGGCTGGCGTCTTTTATCGGTGGGAGAACCGGGATTGAGCAGCAGCGTCCCGTCATGCATACCCTGGTAAGGAATGTGAGAATGGCCGAATAGGATAACATCTACGCTCATATCACGGAAAGCGTCAATAGCCTGCTCCAACGTTGATTTGAGCCCGCCGTCTCCATGAACAAGCCCGATCCTCCATCCGGATAGGTTCAACACCTTTTGGCGTCCAAAGCGCTCAATGATATCCGCTCCGTCGTTATTACCCGCAACGCCGTCCGTCGGGGCTATCGCCTCGAAAAGCCGGACTACCCCCGGATCCACCCAATCGCCGGCGTGAAGGATCAAATCAACCCCGTGCAAACCCTCCAGCAAGGCCTGCGGCAGCTGCTTGGCACGACGGAACATATGCGTATCGGATACGACGCCAATGCGCATCCCGATCCCCTCCTCTCCTATGTCGCTCATTCCTTCATTCTACCATAACTTGCATACAAGAAAAAAGCACCGCATACGGTGCTCAGATTGTCGAGAAACCTATAAGGCTTGAACTATTGCTAATATACTACGGTGGGGTATGCCCCTCCAGCCGCTGTTGAAACCCGTGAAAGGGATCAGATTTAGTGGTATTTTCACGGGTTTCAAAGGCGGACGTAAACTCTTCCGAGGAATACCCCACCTCCATATTTAGCAAAGTTCTCGCAAAACTAGGTTTCCCGACAGACTCAGCACCGCATAGGGTGCTTAAGGTTGATGGCAAACCCGCTCTAATCCGTAATAGCGAACCAATCCATCGTCTGAGATGCCAACAGCTTACGCATCCCCTGGAACTCATGAATGATCGATAGCTTATACTGCTTGAGCGATCCAATCTTGCCTAATAGATCGCTGTCCTTAATAATCATTTTGTAATTATGCTCACCCAGCTCGAGCCGAACATCATCCTTATCCGGGGCCGATTCCAAGTAATACTTCTGCTCATAAGTCATGTTTCCGTTCATATCGGCAAATTGAATAATAAGCTTGCTGCCGTCGTTGTTCGTCTCAAAAAAGCTGTCTTTTTTCAAATCATACTGGAAGTTGACCCGCAGTTGCGTGCTATCCAGCCAGGTGCTCATCTTGCTTAAAGAAATGCTATACTGGTCGAATGCAACATCCTTCAAGCCTGTATTGACAATCGGCTTTTCAATCGGGAGTTCCATCTCCACGGCATTGATATAAGCATCCGCCTTATCCTCCGTAAGACTTAGCCTCTGCTCCGTAACAGATTCACCTACAACCAGCCGCAGCCCCTTCGTATCGAATCCTTTCGGCAGCTTCGACGAGAAGGAAACTAGCGCCTTCCCCTGCGGATTTAATTTCTGCTTTACCTCGCGGACTTTGGTCGGATATAACGCCTCATCCGGCGTTTTCAAGAAGGCGGTCAGCTTCGGTACGGCATTGGAACGCTTCTCCATATTGGATACTTCCAGCTGAACCTCCAGCATATCGCTCTTTCCGTCGGTGTAGGAATTGATTTCGCGGGGAGCGTACAACGTATTTCTTCCCGTTCCTGTAATGGACTGCTGCTGGCCGAAGGCAACAACAGGGAGCTTGATCTCGGATGGCGGAAGCATAAACTGAGCCATATCCTCCACTTCATTCTCGCCTAGTTTATTCTGCAGAACCAGCTTCGTTGCCGCAAAAGGATAGGTATAAGGAATTTTGCCGACAATCTGGAAATGTACGGGTTGGCCGGGAGGAACGCCGACGGCTCTATCGGTTTTTACCGCTTTGGCCTCCACCTTCACCCCTCCGTCCAGCTCATAGTACGCCTTGATGTCCGGAAAGGGAAGCGCGTCCGATTGATGATGAGTCATCGACAAATCCGCACTTAGTACATCCTGATCATCCCACGGCATACGATCGAGCTTCTCCACCTGCAGCTGATATACCCCGTCCTTATTGGCATACTCGACACTGGAGCCGATACTCGGCGGCGCTTGCTGTTCAGTGGAAACCTTAAGCGTCGTTACGGGCAGGTTCAGCTTCAAATCGCTGGTTACTGTCACCGATTGCGTAATGACCAGGTCCCAATGATCCCCGATCGCTGAAGCCGGAAGCTGCGAAGCCTTGAGCTGAAGGTCCAGCGGCACATCGGGCTGAAGCTGCTGCTTATCCCCATTCACCGTAATTTCCAGCGGGTACATGGCCCCATTGGACGCTCTAAGCGAATATTGGTAGCCGGTAAGCTTGGCGGCGGCCTGTCCTTTATTCGTTGCTCTTAATGTCAGCTTAGGCGTAAGGTAAGCATCGTTTTGCAGCGCGCTCCATTTGGTTACCTCCAATGCTATCGGCACATTGCCCAGCATGACGGTCTTGCTGACGGCTTCAGGGGCAAGCACGTCTGCCGACTGATCGGGAAAGCGGATATCGCCGATCGCTTTCTCCAATTCCGTGCTGTTATAATCCCACCGGGTAAGCCGGAACCATAGATCCTGCAGTGCCGTGGCATCATTCACCGGCGCATAGAAGGTGAAGTCGACCTGCTGGCCCGCGGGAATATCCTTCTTCAGCTTGTCCTGGGGGATCAGGTCCGGAGTAAACTCCGCACCTGATGTATTGTATACCTTGACCCAATAGTCAAGGAAGGAAATGGAGCTGTTCTCACCGTTCGTTACGCTCAATGTAAAAAATAACATATTGCCGTTGTCGGATGGCATGACCGCGGCGTTTTTCAATTCAATTTTGCTGTGAGGCGCTATGGAGACGGAGGACAGGCGCATCGTTTCATCGATCTCATCCCTCTGGTAGCTCTCCCCCTGCGCCATGGTGACGGGACTCGGGATGACCCCTGCCGATGCCGTCATGGCTGCTATAAGAAGCAGCAGCATTTTATTTTTTGCCGATAATTTCATGTTCCTTTTCCCCTTTCTCCTCCTCCGGAGGGAGTAAAACGATGCGGCCCTCCTCCACCTGAACCCTTACCTTATTCGATGATTGAACGCCTATAGACTGCAGCATATCGCCCGGTATTTGAAGCCGTCCGGCCTTATCCAGAACCGCGTATTCCACGTGCGAATCTTCCTCATCCGACTGCAAGCCTTGCTCGAGCTCTGCCAGCTCATCGGCATACGATTTGCGCCGGATAATTTCGGATGAGGTTTTGCCGTCACGTATCGCAACGACACGGTCAACCTTCTTGGCTAGCAGCGGATCATGGGTGACAATAACGACCGTTAACCCCATTCTCCGGTTCAAGTCCCGGAACAAATCCAGGATTTGATTCGCCATCTTCGTGTCTACGGAGCCTGTAGGCTCGTCAGCCAGCAGCATCTTAGGATTGTTGGCAAGGGCTATGGCAATCGCCACCCGCTGCTGCTCCCCGCCTGAGAGCTGATTCAGCTTATTTTTGATACGATGGCTTAAGCCTACGGCCTCAAGCAGCTCCAGAGCTCTCTCCCGCTTGCGCTTTCCCTGGAGCAAAATGGGCAGCTCTACATTTTCCAGCGCGGTTAAATAGGGAATCAAGTTTCTGGCATTGTTCTGCCATACGAAGCCCACCGTCTCCCTCTTGTATTTCACAAGGTCCTTCTCTGTAAATTTCAGTAAATCTTTCCCGTCGACCAACAGCTGTCCGGCAGAGGGGCGGTCCAATCCCCCCAGCATGTTCAGCAGTGTCGATTTGCCGCTGCCGCTGTTGCCTATGATGGCCATCAGCTCTCCAGGCTCCACATGAAGATCCAGGCCTTGCAAAGCAACGACTTCCAGATCGGCTACTTTATATATTTTGACGAGGTTATCGCAGTGAATCATGGTTAGTCCTCCCCTAGCTTCACAGCTTGATGAATTTTGATTCTTGATAGCATCGTACCAAGAATAATCAGACCAATGACCAGCATGGTGCTCACGATAATGTACAGCTGAAACTGATCCCTCGGATCAAATGTTACCTGGAATGGGGGCACTTGACTCGTTGATTGCAAGGAAAGCTGAAACATGGGAACAAAGAGTCTGCTTGTCAGGCCGCCTGTAATCAGCCCGATGCCTATAGCCGCTCCGGAGGTAAGAAGCTGTTCGCCAATCAGCATAAAGATGAGCTGTCGGAACGATATCCCCATCGCTCTTAATATCCCGAGCTGCAGCACACGGCTGGAAAGAGACAATATCCAGTACAACAAAAATCCGCAGAAGCTGATCACTATGGAAATGATAAAGCCCAAGGTCATCACACCGTTTATCGCAAGCTGGAACGGATCGTTCTTGGATCGGATAAGCTCCTGCTTGGCGTCGCTAAGCTTCGTGACGGGAATGTTCCTCTGCTCCACCGCATCGTACAGCTCCTGACTGGAAGCGTTAGGCTTTAGCTTCAGCCATACGTCATAGGGCTCCAGAGCCATATTGTTCTGAATGTAAGACAGGTGGCCTACGATCAGCATGGGAGCCAATACTTTTTTGGCTTTGGCATTTGCGCCGGTGCCGGTGCTTGTTGAAGTATTTTTATCGGCATATTTGGGATTCGGATTCCAGGACGGCCAGTAGTCCACAATGCCAAACACGTTAAACATCGTATTTTCGACTCCGTTCCACCCTACATAAATATGGTCACCGACCTTCAAATTAAACTGGTCCGCAAGCGTTTTCGAGATTAGGACAGCAGAAGGGCTTGAGGCCAGCAGGTTCAGGTACTCATAGAAGGAATGGTCGAGAAGCCCCCCGCGAAACCATGCCGTTCGCCCGAAATCATCGGTATCAATCCCCATCAAGGTCGCATTCGCTTTTTCCTTGCCTACGGTGAAGCTCGCATCCTTCTTCGTAAACACTTTGGCGGCCTGCTCCACACCCGGAAGCTGTGTCATAGGCATGAACGGCGGTTCGGAATACTGTATCTTCTTCTTTACCGCCGGAACCACAGGTGCCGTTACCGCAGGGGTCTCCGAGTCATCCGAGCTGGCCGATTCATCCTCCATCTCCATCCCGGGCGGCGGTGCATCGTCTTCCCACTTGATCTGCATGGAGATATCCGCGCCATTGCTGTACATGATCTTCTCACCCGTATTCTTGTTGATGGTTCGGGCAGCGCTTGCGCTGAACAGCCCCGTTGCCAAAGTAACGCTCAAGAATACCATGATGGCTTGATACTGCGTAATGGATCTGCCGACCTGCAGCAGGGTCGAATACAAGGAAGGTGACCACCAGCGCCGGCCCGCCTGATAAATAAACCGGATAATCCATGGATAAATCCGAAGCAGCACAAAGCTCATGCCTAGTATGAACAACGCAGGAACCAGGAACAGCAACGGATCCATCTGCAAATCGCTTGCTTCCAATCCAAGGGACTGCATATCCGCCATGCGTCTCTTGAAATTTTGCAATCCATAGAGCGAAACGCCCAATAGGACTACATCTACGAAATATTTATGCCAAAAGGAAAGCTTGGTTTGACGCGCCATTTGCTGTTTGTGACCGACAATGCTGGTGCGGGTTGCAAAGAGCACGGGAAGCAGAGTCATGACCAGGGAGCACAGGACCGCTATCATTCCGTACTGATACGCTTCGTTATTCAACCGCACGTCCAGCGCCGCACGCTGAACGAATTCTAAAAATCCGTTCGAGGCCCCGAGCATCCGGGTCAGCGTCAAGCCGCAGAATGGACCCGCCAGGATCGCAATTCCGCCCAAAAGCAAGCCCTCCACGACATAGCTCATAATGATTTGTAGCCTGCTGGCTCCCCTGCTTCGCAATACGGCGATTTCCGTCTTCTGGCGGTCCGTAATGAGATTGGAAACCATAAACAAATAATAGGCGAGCATGATCATGACAGGCACGTTCAAGGACCAGAGCATGGTACGCAGCTTCTCTTCCTTGACGAAATACGTGCTCATCGTCTGCAAGGCCGGTGCCTTCATCGAGTAATTCGGGAACTTTCCGCTAAGAAAATCTTCCGTATTCGAGTAGGTCGAGATGAACCGGTTAATGGAATCCAGCTTCATCTGGCTGTAGTCCACCGCGGTGTACCAGATACTGGAGCGCAGCATGAGCTTTCGTTCCTGGGTCACATTCTTTTCAAACCATGGATAAGCGACCAGCAAGCTTGAGTTATAGCTCGATAAAGCATTGTACCAATACACGTCGTCATACGATTTGCGGTCGATCACACCGACTATTTTAAAAGTAAACTTGTCGTTTATCGACTCATCCTCTATCGTGTACTCCTGACCGACCACCATCTTCAGATTCGTCAGCGTCTGATCCACGACGGCTACCTCGATAACACCGTTCACCGGTTCCGCGGAAGGAAACTTCCCGTCAATCATCCTTACATGGTCTTCCAGTCCGCTTAGCGTTGTGATGTCGGCCATCCGTTTGACGGAAGCATCGATCTTGTCCGCATTAACCGGTACCATGTTATATTTGTCCGTGGCTCTCTCGGTCACATAGGATTTGATCGGCAGCTTAAACCGCGGCTGTGCGGTCTTCACCATGTACTCGTCCGCTTCCTGAATCGCCTGCCTGGATTGCTCCGGCGTCATTTCACTGTTCAAAAACACCGACGTCCAAAAGATTCCCGGATACTGCTGGCTGCTATCCTGTAGAAGCTCCAGATCCTTAATCAAGAGACGCTGTAAAATTGCGTTCGTATAAATAGGCATACTGCTCACAAGCCCGACCGAGATGATCAAGCCCAGCAGCAGGCTGAGTTCGAGCCATTTGTTTTTGATCATCTTTCGCATGATCATCACAAGGATTGCCACCAAGCGTCACCTCAATTGTTTAAAATCACCTTTTGTCCTTCTTTGAGCCCTTTGCGGATTTCAACCTCCGTTGCCGATACGATTCCCTTTTCCACATCGACTTCCTTGCGGCTTTCGCCTTCAAGCACCTGCACATAATCGCGTCCCATGTAAGAACGCAGTCCTACTTTAGGAATAATCAGCACATTTTCCCTGCTCTCCGTCACAATGGTGATATCCGCATTCGTCCCGATCGTAACATCTGCAGGAAGCTCATCCGGAACAATGATGATCGACTTGGCGTTTTTATCTGCAATCGCTTTCACATCGGACTGCGGTGCGGTCGCTGGAATTTGGACGACCTTGCCCTTGTATGGCTTGTTTTTAATTTTCAAATCGGCGGTCATTCCGACTTGGATTCCAGTCAGATCGGCTGAGTTCGACGATTCGTAAGCCAGCTTCATCGATTTGGGATCCGATACGGTCATGATCGTCTTATAAGCCGTCACCGCATCGCCCTGCTTGATGGTATCGATGAACGTCACAATGCCGTCCACATCGGATACCAGCTTCGTCCGGCCCAGCTGCTGCCTGAGCATGTCCAGCTGAATCTGCTCCTTCTGTACATCAAGAACCTTGGAACGAATGGTCAACGCGTCACCGCGCTTCTCCTCCTTCGCTTGCTCCAGAGCAATTTGCGCCTTCTCGACCACCAGCTCCTGCTGCTTGATCTTTCCTTCTATTTCTCCTTTCTCCAGTTGCGCTACGACATCGCCTTTTGCAACCTTGGACCCCAATGAGACATTAATGGCATTAAGACGCCCGCCGGATTCCGAATAATACAGATACTGCAATTTATCTGAAGCGAAGGTTCCGACACCGCTGACCTGCTTCGTTATATTGCCTCTCTTGACCTCGTACAGCTCGAAATTTTCTTTGACCGGCTTCACCAGCGGGGGCTGAAGCGCCTGCTCTTCCTTAGGCAGCAGGCTGCACCCCGGCAATGCGGCCAGCACGGATGCCGCCAATAGGGCGGTGAAAAGGGAGCTGCGGCGGCGGTTAGCTTTCTTCGACAATATGTCCATCCTCCAATGCGTACACTTGATCGACAATTTCCATAATCGCCGGATCATGCGTAGTTAAAATAATCGTCATGCCTTCCATCTGAACCAAATCCTTGAATACCTTCATCACCTGCAGTCCCATCCGGCTATCCAGTTCCGCCGTCGGCTCATCGGCCAGCAGCAGCTTCGGTCTATGGGCGATCGCTCTTGCAATGGCGACACGCTGCTGCTCTCCTCCTGACATCTCATAGGGACGATGTTTCATTCTCGCCTTCAAGCCGACGAAATCCAGCGCCTGCTCGGAGTATTCCCGGTGCTTGGAGGAAGGAACGCCGGCTATACGTAAGCCGAATTCCACATTCTCATAGGCAGACATGTAAGGTACAAGCGCAAAGGATTGAAAAATCAGCCCAAGCTGGGTGCGTCTCAGCTCATTGCGTTTTTTGTCCGACATGACGGTGACATCCTGCCCCATAAAATAAATCGCACCTTCCGTCGGACGATCCAAAGCGCCCAGCATATTCAAGAGCGTTGTCTTCCCCGAGCCGGAGCGTCCTCTTAGCGCGACAAGCCGGCCTGGCGGGATGCTCAGATTGGCTCCGCGAAGCGCATGAACGGCTGCCGAGCCCTTGCCGAACGATCGGGTCACGCTTACGGCCTGTATGATCGGCTCGCCCGGGTCATGCTTGATTAACGGAAAATTCATGGCAATTACGTCACTCCTTTAATGAAAGCGTTCTCTATATTAAATGTAAACTTTTCCAGACCATAAAAATAGACACCAATTTGTTAGGAATTGGTGTCTATTTGTTCTGTTCCTCATACTCCTTCGGCGAACATCCGACAATCTTCTTGAAGGTTTTGGCGAATGTCTTGGGATCGATGAAACCGACAGCCTCCGCCACCTCATATACTTTTCGCTCCTTATTGCGCAGCAGGCGCTTGGCCTCCTGAAGACGAATATTCGTTAACGTCTCGATCAACGACTCACCCGTTTCCTTGCTGTACAAATCGCTTAGGTAGCTCCTGCTTAACTTGACGTGGTCCGCAATATCCGAGGTGCTGATCTGCAAATGATAGTGCTCTCGCATAAAGCTCATTGCCTTGCGGACAAAAGGGTTCCGCGAAGCCAATTGAACGTTGGATTGCAGTATTGCAGTCAGATTGGACACTGCCTCCAAAAACCATGCAGCCAGCGATTCCATGGTCAAATGGGACTGCACGGCCGCAGATGAAACATATTGGCGTTCAAACGGCTCCAGATCTGTGTCCGTCTCTTGTCGGGCGAATGCGACAGCCAGTCCCAGCAGTTCAAATACAAAGCTGTAGACCGTATCGGCAGGCGGGTGATTTTGTTCCAGGTGGGCCATCATTTGCCGAGCCCAATAATGCATAGCCTCTTCATTATGACCTGTAATCGCCCGTAACAGGTTTTGTTTTTCCTCCACAGGGAGGGAACCGTTCCATTCCACAGGGGCTGCCGCAGCAAAGCGCGCATCGTCGAAACCGGCATGCTTTCCTCCATAAAACATCCGGTTTCTGTCCGCTTCATGCAGAGCGACCAGATTCTGAAGCTGCTCCCAGCCGCTAATTCCTTGAACCTCCGTCAGGCAATAACGATCCTGACTTAACCCGAACTGTTCCGTTAATGTTACTTCCACATCCGCTAGTCTGCGGCTCCCGTTATCCTCATATAGCAGCAGGGTCCTATGCTCCGTCAGACTGATAAAAGCAAGTGCATCGGGCCAGTGCCAGCTAAGAACGGACAGCTGCGAATCCGGCGTAAATTGAATCATACAGCTGCTTAACGCTCTGCCCGGAGAAAACCACTCCTGCTCCAGAGCGGCATCCCTCTGCCCGCTAAGCCAGCATTTCTGAAGCCTCATTCCCCATTGCGCCTGTCGGGACAGCTGAAGCTGACGCTGCACCTGCTCCCGTACTTCATTCTCCTTCCGCTGCCTGATCAGCGCTTCCTTTGCTTCGACCAGGATATCCACCAGCTGCTCCGGCTCCATCGTAGGCTTCAGAATATAATCGTGAGCCCCCTGCTTCATGGCTTCCTTCACGTAGGTGAAATCGTCCAGACAGCTCAGCACGACTACCGCAGCATCCGTATTAGCCTGGCGGAGACGCTTGACCAATTCCAAACCATCCATTCTTGGCATCAGAATGTCAGTCACTACCAGATCGGCCGGCTCACTCTGCAACCGCTCCCAAGCATCCAAACCGTCGAACGCCTCTCCGCCCCATTGCAGTCCGTAATCCTCCCAGCGAATCATCGTTTTAAGAACTTTGCGGACAATCGGTTCATCGTCCACGATAAGCACTTTCATCACTTTATCCTACCTCGCTTTGATGTACAGGCATGGTCAGACGTATGGTCGTCCCCTGTCTTGGCTTGCTGTTAATATGCATACTATAGCCATCGCCATAGTAGAGCTTGATCTTCTCCCGGATATGACGAAGGCCGATCCCGCTCATCCGTTCCCTCATTGCCGCAGACGTGTGATCAACGGTTCCCCCCGCTTGCGTCATGCCGACTCCGTTGTCCTCGACTTGACAGTAGAGAAGATCCCGAGGCACGTCGAGCCATACTCGAATCGTAATAAGCCCCTCCCGTTTCGCGGGCTCAATACCATGTATGATCGCGTTCTCAATAAGCGGCTGAAGAATCATTCTCGGAACGAGACAGCCATGGGCCAGCGGATCCACTTCACATTGAAGTTTTACCTGCTCCCCGTAACGGAAGGATTGAATCTCCATATAATCATGAATCAATCCGACTTCTTCACGGATGGTGATGAAATCCCCTTTTTTCCCAAGGCTGGCTTGTAATAGACGCACCAGGGAGGTCACCACTTCCGCAATTTGAGGAGTCCTGTGCATTTTGGCAACCCATTTAATCGTATTAAGTGTATTATACAGGAAATGAGGATTTAATTGGTATTGCAGCGCTTCCATTTCCGCTTCTTTTTTTAGCGCTTCCTCCTTCTTGACCTGCTTGATCAGCTCTTCGAGCCTGTTGAGCATCTGGTTATAGCTTTCTCCAAGCTCTCCCCATTCGCGGCTGCTCTTTCGAACCCAATAGGCTTTGAAATCCCCGAGCTCCGCACGATTCATCAAAGCGCGCAAATGCTGCATCGGGCGTGTGAAATAATAGCGGAACAGGAACGCGCTCAGCACCACGGCTGCCAATAGCATCAGGACAACGAAGAACAGCGTTTGCCGCATGGCTTGTCCCTCCGCTTTATCGACGCTCTGCTGCACTTCGATCCTTGAGACCCATATCGTTCCCGGCAAATCCACACTAAGCTGCGACCATATGGATTCATCCTTCCACTGCATTTGGGCGGGCTCGGTTAGCTTCCAATCCGGTTCCTTGGTTTGGGTCGAGGCTTTCCGGCTGTACATCAGCGTGCCTTCCGAGTCGATGAGCTCATTATGCAGAAGCGGCCATTTCCCATAAATGTCCTTCATGATCGAATCCAACGCTACGACCATTTGGATGGTGCCCTTAACAACATTGGACCTGCGGTCCACCAAAGGTGCCATGAAAATAATTTGGTCAGAAGCATCCAGCACGTCATTGTCCATTTCCCTCTTGACAATCATACGGTCCTGCTTTTGAAGCGGCAGCTTCTGGGCATCCAGCATCGGTGACGCAGCTTCCGAATTGGTACACAGAATAAACCCGTTATCGTTTACGGTGATACACATATCCGTAATATAGGGAAGCTGTGAGGTTTGCTGTTTAATGAGCTGATCTGCGTACTCCCTGAGGGCTCTTTCTTCCGCCGAGTCTCTGGCCACCGTTCCCTCAGTCATCCGCTGCAGTACATTATCATTGCCTACATTCCGGGCCATCGCATCCACTTGGCTGAAGGTTTGCTTCAGCCTTTGCAGCGTTTGCTCATGCAGCTGTCCTATCTGACTCGACATTTCCATTCTTTGATTGGACGAGAAAAAGTGCGAATAGAGCACAACCGTACCCGCCACGAACAGGCAGCAGGTAATCGTTATATAGATTAAAATCCGAAGCATAGTCCATCCTCACCCGATAGCGCTCAAATTTTGAAAAAAACCCATGAGCGTATAGCCCACGGGTTTATTCGGCATTAAGGAGTTCCAACTAGCTGCAGCGCTTGTGAAGAGATCTCATCCTTATAGCTGGTCATGCAATTGCACAAATAGTCTTTGCGGCAAATAGGGCAAGGCTCTTTTTGCAATCGGTTGACATGCGTCACAATAGCTTCACCTGTAGCAGGATCCTTTTCAAAAATAAGTCGGCAGGATGTACGATCCTTCAAATTGACCACAATTTCAAACAATCCGTTTTTCGGGTTGTTGCTGACAATTTTGGCATCGACGACTTGTGGTTGATATGCCATTCTTTTCAGCACCTCTCTTATGTAATGTATATTGAATAATAGCCTGTTTTACTTATCCCCGTCAAGTAGATTACCCAGACCGCCGAGAATACTGCCTTCTTCTTTACGTCCGCCTGCTCGGGATGCCGATACGATTCGGTCCGCCAATCGGCTGAACGGAAGGGATTGAATCCATACCCGGCCAGGTCCCTTGAGCGTAGCAAAGAATAGCCCTTCCCCGCCGAAGACCGCGGTTTTGATCCCTTTAACGAATTCGATATCGTAATCCACGTCCTGGGTCATCGCGACCAAGCAGCCCGTATCTACCCGTATCATCTCTCCAGGCGACAGCACCTTCTCACAAATCGCTCCGCCGGCATGAACGAAGGCCATTCCGTCCCCTTCGATCTTCTGCATAATAAAGCCTTCCCCGCCGAAAAAGCCGGCTCCCAGCTTTCTCTGCAGCTCGATTCCGATAGAGACTCCCTTAGCCGCGCATAAAAATGAATCCTTCTGGCAAATCAGCTTGCCGCCAAGCTGCGACAAGTCCATCGGCAAGATATGGCCCGGGTATGGCGAGGCAAAAGACACCCTTTCCTTCTGGTATCCATGATTGGTGAAGACGGTCATAAAGAGACTCTCTCCCGTTAACAACCGTTTACCGGCCCCGAACAGCTTGCCTACGAAGCCTTTGTTCTCCTCACTGCCATCGCCGAAGATGGTTTGCATTCGAATGCCGGCGTCCATCATCATCAAGCTGCCTGCTTCAGCTACGACACTCTCGTTCGGATCGAGCTCAATCTCGACGTACTGCATCTCCGATCCCATAATCCGGTAATCTATTTCATGAGCATTCATTGTGGTAATCCCTCCCATTTTACTATACCATACCTCAACGAACGGCGCATCGGGATCGTTTAATGGGAGTTATTATCCCTCTCCGCCTTGCGTTTTTTTCTTGCCTGATAGCGCTCTTCCGCACTATCGAACAAACGCCGCTCTTCATCGGTTTCCGGGATTACCGCAGGCACCGGCGTCGGTTTCCCTTGGTCATCAAGGGCGACAAACGTTAGGAAGGACGTCGCCGTCGTCTTGCGTTCCCCTGTAAACAAGTTTTCGGATTCCACTTTCACGAAGACCTCCATAGAGCTTCGATGGGTCCAGGATACGTAAGCTTCCAGCATAATAGCCTCTCCGACCTTGACAGGCGCCAGAAAATCCAGACTATCGCTTGAAGCCGTCACGACTCCCCTTCTTGAATGGCGCATGCTGGCAATGGTGGCTATCTTGTCGATATAGCGCATGACAATACCGCCGAACATGGTGCCATGGTAATTCGTATCGGACGGGAAAATAATGTCCGTCATCGTCGTACGTGACATCCTTGCCGGTTTTGCTTCACTCATAGCTGTTCCTCCAGACGGTGGCAAGTGGTGTTCTGTTCTGTAACTTAGTTGTAAATCAGCTTCAGCTTGCCCGCGGCTTCGGCGGCCACACGGCGGGCCTCTTCTGTATCTTCGGCCGAACTCAACGCCACAGCCATTCTTCTGCCAACCTTCGTCTCCGGCTTGCCGAATACGCGCACCTGGGTATTCGGAAGCTTCAACGCTTCTTCTATCCCTTCAATTCTAAAGGTCTGATGCTCCTCAGCCGCTTTTAACGTATGCGATGCGCCAGGCGTCAGCAAGCGGATTGTAGGGATCGGAAAACCAAGGATTGCCCGGACATGCAGAGCAAATTCGGACAAATCCTGAGTAACCATGGTAACCATGCCCGTATCATGAGGTCTTGGGGAAACCTCGCTAAAATAGACCTGATCCTTAGCCAAAAACAGCTCAACACCATAGATCCCTGCGCCTCCGAGAGCATCTGTAATCGTCTTGGCTATGTGCTGTGCCTCAGCAATCTGCTCTTCGCTCATTGGATGCGGCTGCCAGGATTCGATATAGTCGCCGTCCTTTTGGACGTGACCGATCGGCGCGCAATAAGCGGTTCCTGAGACGGAACGAACCGTCAGCAGCGTGATTTCGGATTCAAAATGGATAAACTGCTCTACGATTACTCTTGTTTTCTTGGCGCGTCCGCCCTCCATCGCGTAATTCCAGGAAGACTCCACCTCATCGAGCGAACGGCAGACGCTCTGTCCTTTACCAGACGAGCTCATAATCGGTTTAATGACGCAAGGCGTTCCGATTTTGGCTACGGCTGCCTTCAGCTCCTCCAGACTATCGGCGAACTCGAATTGCGCCGTAGGAAGCTTTAACGTTTCCGCCGCCAGTCTGCGGATACCTTCACGATCCATGGTCAACCGGGCTGCCGTAGCTGTAGGAACGACCCGGAAGCCTTCCTTCTCCAGCTCTACCAGCACATCCGTCGCAATAGCTTCGATCTCAGGGACAATCAGATCGGGTCTTTCCTTCAAAATCAAATCGCGCAGCTGTTCCCCGTCCAGCATGTTGATAACATAAGAACGGTGGGCTGCCTGCATGGCCGGCGCATTGGCATAGCGGTCGACGGCTATGGTCTCGACACCCAGTCTCTGCGCCTCAATGACAACTTCTTTGCCCAGCTCGCCAGAGCCTAGGAGCATCATTCTACGAGCTTGTCCTGATAATGGTGATCCGTACATTGTTATCCTTCCTCTCAACCCTCGAATACTTGCATCCGACTTCAATTTTTTTTCTAAATTAGAGCTGGTTCATGAGCAGTTTGCGGAGCAGCGGTCCAAGCTGGTCGGTAATCCCCGATACATCCGGCACCAGAACGCTGAATCTGCCATAGATGTTTCGCATCGTTTCCCGTTCGGTATCCTTCACAGCACCGCTGCCCAAAAAGACGCTGACCACCTCGACCCCCGTTCTTCTCGCTTGTAGAACGGCTTCACAGGTATCGATGATCCCGTCCTCGTGATAATCCGAAGCTGAGGGTTCTCCATCTGAGAACACAAGCAGCACCTTCTGCTTCTCGGAGCGCTTCATCAGCCGCTCGACAGCAATCCGAATCGAATATCCGTCTCTATTATCCTGCTCCGCTTGCAGCTGAAGCAGCTTGGGACCTGCCGACGTGTCATGCAGACTGCGGTCAAAGTCCGTTATGATATGAAAGACATTCGGACTCTCCTTGTCCGTGACCTTATCTGCGTCTTCCCAGAAGCCGATGATTTCATGCGGAACGCGCAAGGAACGAAGCGACTCATGAAACAATGCGATGCCCCGATGCGTCTGCTCCATTTTATCATACATGGAGGCCGAGCAGTCGATAAGAAGGCAAAAAACGGCATCGACCTCCATGGAAGGACTGTTTTTTTTATAAAATAATCTGGGAAGAGGCTCCCACGCGGCGCGGACCAGCTTTTTGCCCAATCTGCCTGTCAGAAGCTCGTTGCGCGGCGCTATTCTTTTCTGCTCCATGGTCATTCGGATCGTCTTCTTCAGCTTGTTCACCATCGGCGTTACTTCCCGAAGCACTTCATCGTATTGGAGACGCGATTTCGTATCTGGACTTTCAGCGTCTCTGTACACAGGGACTGCCTTGCGATTCAATCTCCCGTAGGGGTCGCCCTTACCGGCAAATCCGGTATCGAGACGATCCAATGCCTGAGGCTTGGGCGGCTCAGGCTCATTGCGGCTCGACGCCTGAGAGGAGCCTTGGACAATCCCCAAGGCCTGATCTCCACTATCCGCTTCGCGTACGTGATCACTGATTAGGCCGGATTTGGAGCCCTGCTCGATATCGAAACGAAGCAGACTCTCGTCCTGTTTCTCGGTTTCGCGGTGCCAGTTTGGCAGTCTTTCCCCCTGCTCCGGCTTATCCTCTCTCGAATCCTTGGGAAGCTCGGTGTGACTTTTCAGCTTTTTCTTACGCTTCAATTCGCCTATGTATTCCCAGGATAACGGCTGATCGGTGCCGCTGTGCAGCTGCAATGAAAAGTATTGAGCCCTTGAGTCGCCTTCTAAGGCATTGTCCCTCTCCAGATGGTCCATGAGTCTACGGCAGCTTTGTGCGGCTTGCTTGGTGCTCTCCATTGTCCTGACAGCGTACAGCAGCTCCTCCATGAACTCCCGGTGCTCTGATCTGAATCCGTCCGGGATATAGAGCTCTTTCGAATCATTACTATGGAGAGCGGAGGCGAAGCCGCAAAGCAATGCATCCGCCTCCTCCCGGCGATCCCGGTGCATATCCCGCTTCGCAGAGTAATGCTTGCCCAGAATCCGGGTACGCAGGTCAAACCCCGCCGCAGTCCCCGGCCTATGCTTCCTGCATAAGGTCATCAGCCTGGCCTCCTCACACATGGCAAGCCACTGCTTGGCCAATTGCGGGAGCTTCGCAGTCCGGGTCCAATCTATATAACCTGCAATAACATTAGCATCCGTAAACCACGCGCTTCCTATGGCCCGCAAATATACATCCGTCTTCATCCCCGTCAGCTTCGTCTGCTCGGGATAATAGCTCCAGAACTGGCTGACCGCAATAAGCTTGTCCTTATCGTTGTACGAAGAAAGATAAGATAATTCCAGCTGCAGCTCTTCCCACCCGGACAAGGCTCTAGCCAAGTCCAACAGCTGCATGAGAAGGAAAGCGTCCACTTCATTTTCCAAAAAACGCATTCAGGCTCTCCTCTTCCGGCTTGATGTCTGATGATGGATGTCTATCCGCTTCAACCAAAATAGGTCTCCGCCAAATTCATGACCAGTACCTGTTCCCTCTCATCGTCGAGCTTGTCCGCTATGGCCCGTTGTACAGCCCTAAGAGGAGGAATATAGGCTGCCAAGTCGCAGGTATCGATAAGAGCACGGACCGAAGCCGCTTCATCCGACAGTTGACCCGAGCGAATTTGCTCCTGCAAGTCCGCTGATAATCGTACGAAGCGCTGCAAAAGATCTGTATCTGCTAAACGGGAGCGCTCCCTTAAAAGCTCCAGCAGCTTGTCTCCTTGCAAATAAGGAACATCGATTACTACAAATCGGTTTTTGAGCGCTTCATTCATAGGTACTGTGCCCACATACCCGATATTGACGGCGGCAATGACGCCGAAGCCCTCCTTGGCTCGAACTACTTCGCCAGTAAACGGATTGGTGATCGTCCTTCTATGATCCAGAACGCCGTTTATTAGAGGCAGTGTTTCCGGCTTTGCCATATTCACTTCATCAATATAAAGCCAATGTCCCTGGGTCATCGCTTTAATGATAGGGCCCGGAACGAATTTGACCACAGATTGCCCCTGCTCGGCTTCCAGCGTCTTGAATCCGATCAAGCCCTCCGCATCCAGATCTACGGAGCAGTTCACGGCATGGACAGGCTGTCCGAACAAATACGATAAGGTTTCGGCCAGTCTTGTCTTTCCCGAACCGGTTGGCCCTTTTAACAATACGTTTTTCCCTAGTGCCATGGAAACAAGAGCATCCTGGAGGATCTGCTCATTCGGCGGCTTGTACCCGTCTTCGCCCACGAGGCTCAAAGACTCCGCATCCAAAGAATGCCGGAGAAACTCGCGGCGCTCCAAAATTTGCTTCAACAATGGAGCGGGCAGCTTGGACGTTGCCCACGGATCTGCTACGATCATGATATCTATCCTCTCATGAATTCATTAATTACCTACGGTTGTTATACTTCACCCTGTGAAAATTTTCAACACCCTGAGCGAAAAAACATTCATAACAACAAGGCTTTTTCCCGAATTATCACCCTGACTCCCTTCTGAGCTATGCTAATTTCGGCGTAAAAATGTATAATAACAGTAAGATAGCTGCATGGACTGCTTATAGACAGGTCCAAACTATGTTTTTATTGTGGCATTTTGGAGAAAAGGGCTTACTTTTATCAAGTAACTTATGTTAAACTATAGATATGAAGGAGATGATAGTTATGGCCGACCATAATCATCAGCTTTGTCCCAAATTTGAAGCCGCTTTTGAATTGTTAGGAAAGCGCTGGACAGGCTTAATTATTCAGTCGCTCTTGAGCGGCCCCCGACGCTTCAAGGACATCTCGGAAATGATTCCCGGAATGAGCGACAGGATGCTTGCGGAACGGTTCAAGGAGTTGGAAGCCGCCGGTATTATTTATCGCCATGTATATCCTGAGACTCCCGTTCGCATCGAATACGAGTTGACGGAGAAAGGCAAAGCATTGGAACCTGTAATGGCCGCTGTACACCTGTGGGGTGAAAGCTGGTTAAACATATAATATGCTCTTGACAGCCGCTGCGGGGCATATGTCGATAATGAATGGTATCCTACCTTACTATGGATAAACAGCTGCTAGTCAGGACTTTGGCCGCATGCCGGAAGACGCGTCTTCTGCTGCAATGCGCTCTTGATTGGCAGCTGATTTATTTATGTTCATAAATTTGACACGTTTGGCAGGAGAAATGAAGCTTGTTCCTGCAAGCAATTTCCGTTAAAGTAAGTAACGACCTACCATTGAAGTAAACCGTTTTCATCTGTATTATTAAGGGAATCCGCTTCATTATTTATCATTGGCATAATAGGAGGAATTCATGGCAACCGTATTGCTGATTGAAGATGATCATAGTATTGCGGATATGATTTCCATTTATTTATCAGAGGAAGATTATGTAGTCCATATTGCAAGAGACGGTCAGCAAGGAGCTGAGCTGTTTCGCACGGTCCAACCTGATGTGATCATTCTGGATGTGATGCTGCCCGATTTGAACGGGATGGAGCTCTGCAGGGAATTTCGCGCCCAATCCCCTGTCCCCATCATGATGGTATCTGCCAAGAGCGAGGTTTCCGAACGGGTGAAGGCTCTGGTCATCGGGGCGGATGACTATCTGTGCAAGCCCTTCAGCATGAGGGAGCTGGCCGCAAGAACCGGCGCTTTGCTGCGAAGATCGACCATGAATAAAGCAGCCGCTGATGCCAAACCAAGTGCAGATACACAAGCTATTCGTGTAGATATGGAAAGGCGCTGCGTATATTTGCATAACACTGTAGTGGAAACAACGTATTCCGAATTTGAGATGATGAAGCATTTCTGGCTGCACCCGGGCAAAGTGTTCTCAAGGGAAGAGCTTCTGAATAAAATCCGCGGCATGGATGCTTTCGTTACCGAGCGGTCGGTTGACGTACATATTACTAATCTTCGCAAAAAAATAGAAAAAGACCCCAAGGACCCTAAGCACATCAAAACGGTCTGGGGTGTCGGCTATAAATTTGAGCCCTAATAAGAAACTCCTGAAAACCCGTGCCGTTACTAATAACAGCGAGCATGGTTCAGGAGTTTATTTTGTTATCTTCTCGTGTTGGTGTCATTCGGGAATACACGCTGAATCATTGTGTTAAATTCGTTCATATAGACCGATAAATCCACGCCTTTTTGATATTCCTTCACATAAAAACGTATTCTCTGCACAAAATTGGGATTTGCTGACACAAACACCCGCTGCAGCCTAGGCTCCATTGCCAGCACCTGCCCTTTGATGCGCGAAGCCATGGCATGAGTTAAGCCTGCCGGATCCCCCCAGTTCATCATTCCATTCCCTTTATTCGTGCCGAATAGCCCGACTCCGCCTTTTGGGGAAATAGGATTCGCCATCATCTCCGGATGAGCTTCCGCATCAATGTTATGTCCATCCAGAATGATTGCAACGTAAGCGTTTGTCTCTGTCAGCAAAATAGTTGCCTGGTGAACGCCCGGCATTTTTTCAATTTGATTCGAGAGCTCCGGCGCAAACCGGAAGGTTTTGGATAAATGATAATTCGTCATATCCAGCTGCTGGAACGCTCCGGGATTATCCGCTTGAGGCCTTGAAGGCTGGGCATTCTCCCACTTCGGCTTAACCCCCAAGGTACTGTTCTCATTATTAAAAGTGCCCCTGTCATAAAGAGCATGATGATCTTTAGACTCAAGACCTGCCCCCAGCTCCTTGTTGCGATTCTGATCATGACCGCAGCCGGCTGCAAGAAGCAGCATACTCCCTATCAATCCGGCCTGCCATACGGTTGAACGCCATTTCAAATGCTTTCCCTCCTCATCTCTTGGATGTTCTACATCGTTAGGATGAGTTATGAGCAGGAAAATATGCGGGCACGGAATAAGAAAACCTCTATCGAGGCATAAAAAAAGAGACGCCTCATTGGAAGCGTCTCCCCACTGAATGCATTATCCGTTATCGTCCTTGCCGAGCGTCCGGTCCAATTCCTCCAAAAGCTTGCGGACCGCTTCCTCCGATCTCTCGGGAGACTGCTTGAATCTCATAAGCTGCTCCTGCAGACTGGCGCCGATTTCTTCGCTCTCCGCTTCCTGATCCGTGTAGGAAGGGTCAAACCATACGTAATCTCCGTCCGGGCCGTTACGTAAAAACGTCTTAGTCCAGTTATCCGGATAAGTGTAGGACTGTTCTCCAAATACCAGTCCCAGCACATCATCGCTGTCAATCGGCATCAGATGATGAAATATTTCTTCCCCGCTGCTTTCGGGGCCGATGGCTGCAACTTGTTTATGAAGATAAGCATAGTGCAGATAATGCTCGCCGGTCAGCTTATCCTTGGCCACCTCGTACATTTCTAGGTTATCGTCCTTCAAGGCTTTGACCGTCTCAAGACGTTCCTGAAGCCATTCCGAAGGGACTCGTCTCAAATCGGTGAATGACATGACCATCGTATTCTCACTCCCTATCGAATTGCCGATGACTAAAAGTTCCAATCCAAATTGACGATTTGACCAGTACGCGACGATTCGTAGATAGCTTCCAGTATCAGATTGTTCGTGAGCCCGGATAATCCGGAGGTTAAAGGTTCTTTGCCCTCGCGGATGCACTCCAGGAAGTGCCGGCTTAACCGTATGCGTGAGCCCTCATCCTGATTCGGTGCGGTTAATTCTACATCCGCCGTGCGGTCATAAATTTCGGCAAACAGCTTGCCTTTGCCGCCCCGAAGCGATGCTCCGCCCTCTGTACCCATAACATAAATATACGGTTGGTTGTCCAGCATATCCGTATGGGCCGCCCAGCTAACATCGAGCGACAAGGTGCTGCCGTTATCCATCTTGATCAATGCAGTCGCCAGGTCTTCAACATCATAATGCCCGTTCCAATCAGGCGTTCCCCAAGTACCTATCCCGCGGCGTTTAGGACCGAATTCGGAATACGTCGTCCCAAATACCGATACAGGCTTTGCATTGCCCATGAAATGGAGAGACAAATCCAGCATATGAACCCCGATATCAATCAAGGGGCCGCCTCCGGATTTGGACATTTGGGTAAACCAGGTTCCCCATCCCGGAATGCCTTTTCGTCTCATCCAGCCTGTCTTGATATTATATATATGCCCAAGCGCTCCTTTTTCGATCTGTTCTTTTAGCTGCATGTTAATAGATTCCCATCTCATCTGGTGGGCAATCATTAAGGTCTTGTTGGATGCGCGGTGAGCCTTGACAATTTCTTTGGCCGAAGCGGCGTTAATCGCCATTGGCTTCTCCAGAAGCACATGCTTCCCAGCCTGCAATGCGGCAATCGCTATCGCGGCGTGCATTTCGTTAGGAACGGCAATGATCACAGCATCGACATTCGGATCTTCAAGAAGCTGCTCGTAGCTGCTGTAGACGTGAGGAATTCCGTGCTCTTTTGCACGCGCTTCCGCCAAAGGCAAGTAAACATCCGTAACGGCCGTAATCGCCGCCTCAGGCATTTGTTTGATCCCGTTCATATGGACGTTGCCGATATTTCCGGCCCCGATAATACCGATTTGAATTTTGCTGTTCAAACTCATTGCAGTGGTTCCTCCCATCATCTATAACAAACTGAATTTAACTATAACACATGCCGGACGATTTGCGCTATTGAAAATCGCACCCCTTCGAAGCACCTTTTTCCTGTTAAAAAACGGCTTAAAACCGCCTTTAAGAGCAGTAATAAGCCGCTTTATAATATTCCCATATCCTTGGCCTTCTGCGCTGCCTCCTTGCTGCTCTTGCCGCCCAGCTTGCGCAAAATGTTGCCTACATGCACTTTGATCGTACGTATCGAAACAACGAACTTGTCAGCGATTTGAGTCTGCGTATGCCCTTTTTCTATCAAGTCCAGCACTTGAATTTCAGTAGGCGTCAACAGATTCCGCAGCTCTTTAACTCTCACCTCGTGCTCCAGCTTTTTCAGACGCCGGAACTCCTCGCGCATTTGAGCTGCCGCACTTGGATGAATCGCGCTCCGGTTGGCGTAAGCGTTCCGGATGGTTTGAGGTATTTCCGTAAAATTGGATTTCACCATGTAGTCGACGGCTCCTGCTTTGAACGCTTCGAATATGAATTCCTTTTCCTCCATCGAAGTAAGCATGATGACTCTGGAGCTGGTGCATTGAACGATCTCCGCAGCGGCCCAAATACCGTCGGGGTTATCCGACATCATAATATCCATAAGCACGACATCCGCTTCTATTTGCTCCAGCAGCTCTACAGCCTCCTGGCCGGAGGATGCCGTTCCTATGACCTCTATATCCGATTCCTTCTTCAAGTAACTGGTCAAGCCGCGCAGCCAGTCCTGGTCGTCTTCCACAATAACCAATCGTATCCGACTCATGTAGGTCTGACTCCTTTCTTTTTAGGAAAATGAATAAATACCGAAGTCCCTACTCCCTGCTTGCTGTGCATATCCATTGTCCCTTTATGCTTCTGAATCACATGGTAGCAATAGGAAAGGCCAAGTCCAAAATTCAGCTTCTTCCCGGCTTTCGTTGTGAAAAACGGGTCAAACACCTGTTTTAACAGCTTTTTGTCCATGCCTATCCCGGTATCTTTGACTTCTACGGTAATATTGCGTTTGGTTTCAGTCAGCCTAAGGACCAGCTTACCGCCTTGAGGCATAGCATCAATGGCATTAGAGATGACATTCGTGAACACCTCGTTCAGCTGCGCTTTATCTCCCCATAGCTTGCCTGTGCAGCGAAAATCCTTTTCGACCTCTATATGACTCATTGCAGGGTCCAGCATGCCGGCACATGCCTCGAGCATTTGATCCAATCGAAGCTCCTCCGGCTTTATGACTACATCCTGCGTTTGGCCCTGGATACGATATATCATATCATAAATGTGCTGCGAAGCGTTCATAATGACTTCGATATCGTTAACGAGCTGTTCCGGGTCGGACTCATAAGCTTCCGATTTGATTTTCTCGCTGAACAAGCGAATTTTCCCGACATCGTTCTTGATAGCATGATTCAAGATTGCGGTCCCTGATGTAATGGCTCTTAATGTGTAATCGAGCTTCTGGTTTTGAATCGAAATTTGCAGTCCCATGAACCCGTAACGAAAGCTTGAAATGAGGATAACCGCAAGCGTGAAGCCGATCACCCAGGCATTATAGCGCCACCATTCATATAACCCGAAAAACGTCGGTAAAATGTATAAAGTGAATAAGGCAAAGAACAAGGCGGGCGCAGCAGCCAATGTAGTCAGCATACGATGCTTCCGTAAAAAGGTATTCCGTTCCTTTACTGTCGCATGAATCAAGATAGCAATCCCTGCCAAAATATAGGGTGTGGTCCACCAGGTTACATAATGGTAGGGTATCGGATCGATTGCGCTCGCAGGCTCAAAAGCAAAGGACAAAAGAACGGGCACAATCAAAATCCAGGAAAAACGCTTATTGCGGACTGGCCACACGGAATAATTGGGATGGTAGACGATCGTAAACATAAGGAACGTATAAGGCAGTCCGTAATAGCATACCAGGGAGCTGATACTCTCGGCGCGAAGCATCAGATCGGCAACGGGCTCGGTCAGCCAGCCCCTGTCGTAAAAGCTAGGAATCCAATAATCATGGATGACAGCCGATAAGCCGCCTGAACCGCCGGTAAAAGCAATACTTGCGATCCACCGGGTCGTTAACCGCCTCGGATCTGTTACGATCAATAACAGGCCGATCGTCCATAAGCCTATAAGCACAAACAGCATTCCGTCCGACACTCCAGTATTTCAATTTGTAAGGCTACAGTGAGTATTCCTTTTTCAATTGCTCAAGCTCTTCCACACAGCGCTGTGCCCATTTGACGGTTTGCTGCAGCGTTTGAAGCTCGGATTGCAGAGCTCTTCTTAGAGAATCCGCATAATCCGGAACGGTACCGCGGTAAGGCTTTATGGTATACAGCGGCATCAAAGCGATCTCCTGATACGCCAGCGCCCTCCGTTGATGAAAGAAAGCCACATCGGGGTTCATTGGATTGTGCAAGTCCCCTTGCGTCGGATGCTTTACTACAGCCAATATTTTTACAGCCGCCTTGGAGGCAGACGATATCTCAACAATTTCTCCGATGTACTCACCGGTTTTGTATTCGGCAGAAACGATACTTCCCATTTCGAGCGGTTCATTCATAGTATATTCCTCCTTTAGTTCAATTGCGTTATGTACCTTCAAACATAGGCCGAAGGGTTATGCAGATTCCTGGAACCACTGCAAAAGATCCGCTACACCCTGCATGCGGTATCGCTTTCGGGTTAAGCTTCTGCGTTCGATGCTTGCAATACAAGGTACGCTTTCCACCTTCCAGCTTTGGGTCAAGCCGGGACAATAGTTAGCGTTGCATTTGACCAAAGGTAAATTCGGTTCCATGGCCAATACGACTTGAAGCATTCTTTCCGTTACTTTGCACGTACCGCACATCGGAGTATAAAAGTAAATAAAAAGACGTTCGTCTGATGCCTCTAACCGCTGCTTAATCTGCTGCTCAGACCATTCCTCCACCCGCGAGACCTCCCCTTCATTGATGTCAAAGATGCCTTACAGAATCCTATCAGGATTTATGAAAATGCTGCTGGTCCAGCCGTTCCATGCTTAATACGAGATGATCCATCAGGCTCGGAATGTCATCAATTTGTCTCTCATCCAGTTTACGAATAAACTGAAGAGTGAGTTCATTCCGCATCAAGCTCTGATCTTCCCCGTAGACCCAATAAACCTTCTGTTGGATAGATGGGCCCTCTCCCCAAATGGATCTCATCAGATTCTCCGCGACAGCGCAATCCTGCTGCATCTCTCGTACGGGGAAGGAGAACCTGAGCTCCAGGCTGCAGCCGGGCTGTTTTCCTTGCTCTGACAAGAGCTCCGCTGACAAGTCCGCCAGCGATGCCTTCAATACGAAGCTGCCTTTAACGAAGCCGTGGGGACGTCGAATCGCTTCCATCCCGAAGCTTCTAGACATTGTCGACAGTTCCACACGATCGGTCCGATTCAGAATTTGAACATCTCCTGTCAAATCCATATCGTACATGGCACCTTCGAATACAACCTTCAGATTATCAAATATGGTAGGGTCGAACATATTGCTCTCTAACCTCTTTGTCATGTTTTATATATTTTTCACTTGCTTCCTTCAGGACAAATCAGTACAATGATATCATCCAATTCAAGGAAGGTGTGCACCATGTCGGACGTGAATCAAACTAACGAATCCGGACAAGAACCGAAAAAAGTCAGTCTGGCGGACGCTATTAAAAACAAGCTTGCCCAGAAAAAGCAAGCCCAAAACGATGGGAAAGCAGGCGCGCCTCTACGCGGCGGCAATAGCGCTGTTATGAGAAGCCAAAACAACAAGAAGCCTAACAATCAACGCCGTCGTACCGGCGGAAGCTAATCCTCTTCGACAACCTGAGGGATCCGCTGTATTTGGGCGTCACGTTTTCACTTTTAAACCAGCAATATGGCTAAAAAAGGATGAGCATGGGTATTCCGGCTCATCCTTTTTTTACGTTCTTAAGCGTAAAGCTGTTCGCGCTGCTTCTTGATTTCGTCGCTCTCGAGGTATTCATCATAGGTGATCATTTTATCAATCAAACCATTCGGTGTGATTTCAATGATCCGGTTAGCTACGGTTTGGATGAACTGATGGTCATGCGATACGAAGAGCATCGTACCATCGAAATCTACCATGGCGTTGTTCAATGCAGTGATGGATTCCAGGTCCAAGTGGTTCGTAGGTTCGTCGAGAAGCAGGACATTGGCGCCGCTCATCATCATTTTGGACAGCATGCAGCGAACCTTCTCGCCCCCGGAGAGTACGCTGGCTTTCTTCAAAGCTTCCTCGCCGGAGAACAGCATTCTTCCCAAGAAGCCGCGGATATACGATTCGTCCTGATCCTTGGAGTATTGACGCAGCCAGTCTACCAAATTCAAATCGGAGTTAAAGTACTCAGAGTTGTCTTTTGGAAAATATGCTTGTGTTGTTGTAACGCCCCAAGTGTATTCGCCCGAATCAGCTTCCAGCTCACCCATCAAGATTTGGAACAGGGTGGTTTTGGCATGGCCATTAGGACCAACCAGCGCTACCTTATCGCCTTTATTCAAGGTGAAGCTGATGTTGTTCAAAATCTTCTCGCCGTCGATCGTCTTCGATAGCTTCTCGACCGACAACAGCTGCTTGCCCGCTTCCCGCTCAGGCTGGAACTTAATGAACGGATATTTCCGCGTCGAAGGCCTGATATCCTCCAACGTCAGCTTTTCGAGCTGCTTTTTACGGGAGGTCGCTTGCTTGGATTTGGATGCATTCGCACTAAAGCGCTGAATAAACGCTTCCAGCTCTTTGCGCTTCTCTTCTACCTTCTTGTTCGATTCGCGGGTCAGCTTCAGAGCCAATTGACTGGATTCATACCAGAAGTCATAGTTACCGACGTAAAGCTGAATTTTACCGAAGTCGATATCCGCAATATGGGTACATACCTGATTCAAGAAGTGACGGTCATGGGATACAACGATAACTGTACCTTCATATTTAGCAAGGAAATTTTCCAGCCAGTTGATCGACTCGATATCCAAGTGGTTCGTAGGCTCGTCAAGCAGCAAAATATTCGGGGTGCCGAACAAGGCTTGCGCCAAAAGGACGCGGACCTTCTCGTTACCGCCCAAATCTTTCATTTTCATGTCATGCAATTCCTTGGAAATACCAAGCCCGATCAGAAGCTCAGCGGCATCCGATTCCGCCTGCCAGCCGTCAAGCTCCTGAAATTCGCCTTCCAGCTCGGCGGCACGCATTCCGTCCTCTTCCGAGAAATCGGCCTTAGAGTAAAGCGCATTTTTCTCTTCCATAATCTCGAACAAGCGTGCATGACCCATAATAACGGTCTTCAAGACTTCCATTTCGTCGTATTCGAAGTGGTTCTGCTTCAGCACAGCCATACGCTCGCCCGGAGTAATGCTTACTTCCCCTTTGTTCGGCTCCAGCTCTCCGGACAAAATTTTGAGAAATGTCGATTTGCCCGCGCCGTTGGCACCGATCAAACCGTAACAGTTACCCGGGGTAAATTTGATGTTAACATCCTCAAACAAGGCTCTTTTACCGTATCGTAAGGTGACATTATTAACTGTAATCATACTTAATACCTACTCTCTTTGATTATTGCCCTTAGCCTTAAGCTTCCAATCACAGATTATACCACAAAATGGCCGTTCTTTCCCAATATTATTGCGAAAATACAGAAATTATCGAACATAAGCTATTGCCTGCCGTCCCATCTGCTCCCATGCAGATATAAAATCGGCTTTGTCAACTTCTCCCGTCTCTCCAAGCGGGTCGTTAATATAAACCGTATCTTCATCATAGCCCGTAATCAGAACGGAATGTTCTTTATACGTAATATCGATGCCGCCGTCCTCTGTTTCCCAGGTCTCGAAGGCGTCCTCATCTAACGTGGTATACTCCATGTTGGTAACTACCCATACCGGTGACCCTGCCTCCAGCAGCCTTAATACATCATCGAAGCTGCTGCCTGTAGCATCTACCGCCCGGCCGGGCAAATATTGCTTTGCAAGCTCCATAATAGGACCATGGTACACTCCGTATCCCGGGTGATCGAACGAAGCGATATCGCCTACGAAGCCTTCGTTCGGATTGCCAAAATGAATTTCGTGACCGATGATTTCAAACGGATTCGGGTCTTTTCGGATTTCATCAGCCAGGGTCATTTTATCGACATTTACGCCCGCTGATTGTAACAGCATAGCCAAGCTCGTGACTTCGCATCCTCGATCCAGTTCGGGCATCTGATAGATTAACGGAGCTTCGGTCTGAGCAGAGGAAGCAAGAGGTTTATCGGATGACCAGAGGAGCTTGTCCTTTGATTTAAAGTATACGCCGGTATTGGATAGTCCTTTAGCCGCGTTAACGGCATCCGGATAACTGGTATATGCCAGGAGAAACCGGTCCTGTTGATACAGCCGGAAAGGGTACTGTTCCACATCCGGCTCAGGAATGCGTGTCCCTTCTGCAATACTCCCAGGCAAGCCCCTGCTTTGAAATTGAAGCTGCATCGTATGAAGAACGGCCGGCGGATCGGCAGATCCTGTCGGCTGTTGAATGGTTGGCTCATCCCTCGGTACCAAGTAACCGAAGGATATCGCCATGACCGCACATGCTGAGGCCGCCAATGTCCATACGATCCGATTCCTGCCTTTCTTCATCGCTCTGCACTCCCTTCTTTATTTGTTCGAAGCGATTTGTTCCACCAGCTCCGATAGCTCTGTCCAACGATCCATAGCCTGCTCCAGCTGTTCATTCAGCTGCTGCTCCTCGGAGTAGAGCTCCTGAACCTTGCCATAATCGCTTCCCGCCAGATGAATCTCTTTTTTAACGGCTTCCAGCCTCTCCTCCAGCGCTGCAATTTTCCCTTCAATTTCATCCCATTCCTTTTGCTCCTTGAAGGACAGCTTGCGGGGCCTTTGTGATTCTCTTTTATCCCCTGCGCCTGCAGCAGCTGTGACCGTATTAGCCGGCTTCTGGTTTTTGCGGTCGTTCGCTTCCGCCTGCTCCTCTTGCCGCACTGCTTCCATGTATTCGGTATAATTGCCGTAAAAATGGCGAATTTGTCCGCCGCCTTCAAACGCAAACAAATGATCCGCGGTCCGATCAAGAAAATATCTATCGTGAGAAACCGTGATAACGGCGCCAGGGAAGTCTTCCAAATACTCTTCCAATATCGTCAACGTTTGAATATCCAAATCGTTGGTCGGCTCATCGAGCAGCAGCACGTTTGGCTCCCCCATCAGGGTGCGGAGCAAATACAGCCTGCGTTTCTCGCCGCCAGACAGCTTGCCAATAGGCGTCCATTGTAAAGAGGATGAAAACAGGAATCTCTCAAGCATTTGAGATGCTGTTATGGATTCTCCGTTAGCCAGCCGGATCACCTCAGCCGCTTCCTTGATATATTCAATGACACGCTGCTTGGGATCCATTTCAACATTTTCTTGCGTATAATAGGCCAATTTTACAGTCGTTCCTACCTCTATCGATCCCTCGTCCGGCTGCAAACGCCCCGCTAGCATGTTAAGCAAAGTCGACTTTCCGCTTCCGTTAGGCCCTATAATACCGATTCGATCGTCCGGGAGAACAATATAACTGAAGTTATCGATCATTTTCCGGCCATCGAATGACTTAGCGATTCCATCAAGCTCGATGACTTTTTTTCCCAACCGGCTGGCGCCAAGCGTCATATCCAGCTTCTCCGCCGGTCCGTCCACCTTCCGGTCCCGCAATTCTATTACGCGCTCGATTCTCGCCTTTTGCTTCGTCGTCCTTGCCTTAGCCCCTCTGTGCAGCCAAGCCAGCTCGCGCCGCAGCATATTTTGGCGCTTATCCTCTTCCGACGCCTCGCGCTCGAGACGCTCCGCCTTTTTCTCAAGAAACGCGGCATAATTGCCCTCATAACTGTACAGCTTGCCCCGGTCCAACTCGATAATCCGATTGGTTACACGGTCAAGGAAGTACCGGTCATGCGTGACTAGCAGCAGAGCGCCCTTCCATTTGGAAAGGAATTCTTCCAGCCACTCCACCGTATCATGATCAATATGGTTCGTAGGCTCATCCAGTATTAGCAGATCTGCAGGCTGAATCAGCACCCGCGCCATCGCAACACGCTTTCGCTGTCCTCCTGACAGAACGCCGACCTTCTGTGAGAAATCGGTAATCCCAAGCTTGGTTAATACCGTTTTGGCTGTCGTGCTGGCTTCCCATGCATTCAAGGTATCCATTCGCTGCTGCACGGCGAACAGGCGCGATTGTCTCTTTTCATCATCAGGAGCCTCCTGCAAAGAGGAAAGGGCCTCTTCATAGTCCCTTAGTGCCTGCATTAACGGGCTGTCACCGTAAAACACCTGCTCCAGCACGGTGGATTCAGGGTCGAATTCCGGATTTTGCGGCAAATATTCTACCCGAAAGTGATTCGAATGGATCAGCTTGCCGGAATCCACCGGCTCCAAGCCCGCCATCGCCTTAAGCAGCGACGATTTGCCGGTTCCATTCACGCCGACAAGGCCGATTCTTTGCTTTTCATTAATTTGAAAGGAAATATCATCGAACAGCACTTTCTCGCCATAGCTTTTATTCCAATGCTCTACAGTCAATATATTCATGACAAACAGCCCCTTTTATCTTCCGTTGGTTGCGCACACCTAAGACTCCTTCATTCCCGGGAATGCTTCTTCTAAGCTTCCGTCACGTACGCCGTCAACAGAGCAATCGTGTTCCATATCGCCTCGCTATGAGTCCTCTCCATGCTGTGGGAGGCGTGAACCCCGGGGCCAATCAAGGCAGCCCGGATGTTGCTGCCGCCGCGAAGCGCCGCTGAAGCGTCAGAACCATACTGCGGGTAAATGTCTACGGCATACTGCAGACCTTCCCGTTTCGCCAGGTCAATCAGTTTGGAAGTCATATTGTAGTCGTATGGACCGGATGAATCCTTGGCACAGATCGAGACATCATGCTCGGTACAGGATAAATCGTCGCCCATAGCCCCCATATCGACGGCAAGCAGCTCATCGATCTCCGGCGGCAAGTACGCTGCGCCATGGCCCACTTCTTCATAAGTGCTGATAAAAAGCTGAAGCGGATACGCCGGAGCAAGCTGCTCTCTCTTCATTAGCTCCAGCATACCGAATAACGCGGCAACACCGGCCTTATCGTCCAGATGCCGTGATTTGATATATCCGTTATCAAGAAAACGGGGCCTCGGGTCAAACGACACGAAATCTCCAACGCTGATGCCCAGATTCTTGACGTCCTCTTCGGATCGCACGTTTTCATCCAGGCGAATCTCCATGGAAGCTTCTTCGCGCTTGAACTCTCTTGCGTCCGGGTATACATGAACCGATGGCTTTGTGGTCAGGATCGTCCCTTCGTAAGTCGCGCCACTGCGAGTATGGACTTGGCAGTATTCATTTTCCACCGAGCCCATCATATAGCCTCCGACCGACGTAAAACGCAGGGAGCCGTCTTTTTTAATAGAGCGGACCATGGCACCCAATGTATCTACGTGAGCGGACAAGCCGATGACCTTTCCTTCCTGACGGCCAGGTACTGTAATTATGCCTCCACCTTTGTTCGTATAGGATATCGAAAAACCGAGCTTTCCCGCTTCTTCCGCGACAAGCTTCATGACATCTTGGCAGAATCCGCTTGGGCTAGGCGTAAGAAGCAAATGCTTCAGCAGATCAAGAACATAAGTTTGATTGATTTTGGATTTCATACAGCCCATCTCCTTGGTTGGTATCAAATTTCGACCTTTATTTGCTATCGGTAAAATTTTCATGTAAGCTAACAAATGAATAAAATCAGGGAGGAATTACCGTATGTCTGAAACATTGCCACCAAAAACCTGTTCCATCGAACGTCTAGTTACAGTTGAAGACGATGTGGAGAAAGTGATCCGCGGCGAAAAAACATCGACGCGCCGTAATGGACGCTACGCCGATCCAGGCGAAATTATGGAGCTTAAAGGCCATAAATTCGAAGTACATAAAGTATATCAGCAATCCCTCGGTGAGCTTACAGATGAAGCGGTACAAACCGAAGGCTTCAAAAATGTGGAAGAATACAAAAATTATATTTTATCCATGCACGCCGGAATGCCTTGGCTTCCTCAAATGAAAGTCTGGGTTCATGAGTTCCGCCGGGTTCAATAAACCGCTGCGGCAGCAGGAATGCAAAAAAACAGTGTAGACATCAATAAAATGAATGCTACACTGTTTTATTCACCTTTTCAAGTTTGGAGGCTCATTCTTTGTATCCTTGGCTAGTCTTTATTCATGCAGTAAGCGCAATGATTTCCATTGGTCCTTTTTTCGTCCTCATCCCGATGCTCGGCAAACTTCGCAAAGCGGAAGAACCCGTTCTCTCCTCGTATCTGGACTCGTTTCAATTTGTCGTCCGATTATCGAAGCACTCCGGTCATGTTCTGGTAGTTTCCGGACTTTTACTGCTGTGGCTTGGCGGATGGCCTTGGACCACACCGTTTATCTTGGGCACATGGATCGTATTGATCGCTTCGCTTATATTTATGGCCCGCGCCTTTTCCCCGACCATACGCCGCTTGCGTCAGCCGGATCATGATAGAGTCAGACTGGTCAACAAGCTGGCCCGTTCCTTGTATATTTATATGTTTGTCTTGTTCGTCATGCTGTGGTTAATGATAATGAAACCGGCTCTGTGGTGATGGTCATTCACCTGAACCGGTTTTTTTGTTTTAATTATGCCATTAAGATTGGAAATCGACACAAATGCTTGTCCCATCCAGCACTTGCTTCATATGGGCTTTTACTTCCACATGGACAGGATGATTGTCATATACGCTTAAATCTTCCAGCGAATCAAATTTGGTGATCAGCGCAATATCATAGGATCTTTCGGAATGCAGTACATCCGTACCTACTTCTATGTATTTTAGTACAGGGATTTTACCCTCCATGTTCTTCAACACATTTACGGTCGTTTGAACAGATTCCGGACTGC
The DNA here is from genome assembly GCF_039543185.1 of Paenibacillus vulneris. Taxonomy (NCBI): domain Bacteria; kingdom Bacillati; phylum Bacillota; class Bacilli; order Caryophanales; family Paenibacillaceae; genus Paenibacillus; species Paenibacillus vulneris. The sequence goes on from NZ_BAABJG010000055.1 coordinate 390,364, forward strand.
GGTCCTTCAGCTTAAAAAAGACAACATGAGTAAGCATAATCAACGTCTTCCTTTCTCGATTAAGAAATGGTATTCGACATCAAGGGTCAGCTTTCGGCTTTTCCTCATCATGATCGTTTATTATACCACTTCCTCCAATCCGCAGGGAATAGATAATCACAGTGTTTCAGTCTGTCACGTATTCGCTGAAGAAGAGTAAGCGGCCTGTTTAATGGCGAAAGCAGAAGCACGCTGATATTGTCATTTGCACGCTGATCCAGCGCCTTATCGACCAGCAGGTCACTGACCTGTTGGAGATTCAGATCCGATGAATCATTGTCCTTCAAAAAATACTCGATTTTGGAGTGGGACATCCGATCGTATAGCCCATCCGTACACAGCAGAAAAAGACTGTTCGGGCTATAAAAACCGCTCCGATACTGTATGTTGAGCTCCTTTTGAACGCCAAGGCACTGCAGAAGCACATGACGATGAGGATGTTTGCGGGCCTGCTTAGGAGTCATTTTCCTCTTGCGTACCTGCTCGGCAACCCAGGAATGGTCCTTGGTAAGCTGCTTCAACCGCTGCCGATGAAAATAATAGACTCTGCAATCACCTATATGGCATAGTATATAAGTTTCATTCAGCAGAAAAAGCAGGGTCAGTGTCGTGCTCATCTGACTTCCTGCATGGTTTCCCATCTCAAGCAACGATACATTGATTTCGTGAAGCAGTTTTTTGGTGGATTGAATGAACGCTCCTCTCAGCCTCGCTGTCTTCAGCAGCTTGGGCAGCTGATTGTCCAGCCAATGTCTTACGTGATCCATCGCCGCATCGCTTGCCCGGCTTCCGTCACCAATTCCCCCGACACCATCGGCAATCACCGCAACGGCATACGGATCCCCTTGCTCCGTAGTGCCGATTCGAAGCAGAGACCGATCGTCATTCATCATCCGAAACCAGCCGGAATGTGTGGCTATCCCATAGTGCCAATGGACGGCAAAAGTTGTTCTCAACAGCTACAACCCCATTTTAAAAATAAATTCGGTATTAATAATTCGGACTATATCCCCATCGTTCAAGGAATATACCCGATAAGGTGCAAGCAATTCATTGTTGACATAAGTGCCATTTCGTGAGCCGAGATCTTTCACTCCATATTGGCCGTTTTCCCGAACAAACTCGGCATGAAGTCTGGAGACGCCGGTTTCTTTATGCTCATAGTCGACTCCATCCCCTGCCCTTCCTATGACAAAGCATGGCTTCATAAGACTTATTCTGGACGCATGACCCGATTGATTCGTTTCCAGATACGGATAAGCGGAGGCTGCTGGACTTATCGAGCTATTCAGCAAAACGGTGGCATCCGATTTCGGAAGCAGGGTCGTGCGATGCTCCAACTCTTGGTAGTAATGGTCCGATTCCTTACCTGGACTTTTCATGGAGCTGGTTTCATTTGGTGTAAAGCTTTTTTGAACATCTGAAAGCTTCTTCCAGGCCGATTCTTTGGCGTCCGGTTCCTTGGGCTGCCCCTTCAAAAATGCGGCTAATTCCGAGCTTTGGTCTTTATTGGTCTTGGAACCAAGCTTGGATAAGATCGCTTCAGGAATCGCTTGTTCCGCCATCAGTGCCGGTTCTTGCGCTGCAGCATTCCCATTGACTTCAGAGCTTCGTACAGCAGGCTTCCATATCCATAAGGCGACGAATACCAGATCTGCAATGAACATCGTCAACCCTATGCAGATATAAAGCCAAGGCTCTCCAGGATGCTCCAAATACAGCTTCCATACCAAACAGCACAGTAAGATTCCGATCAGCATCACCGGAAGCTTCAGCTTGTCAGGAGACGGTACCAGGGACGATTCTCCCTTGCTCAATGATAAGGCATCCGAGAGCGGCATCCGGATCTCCCCTTGGTCAGTTCCTTTATCAGGAGCGGCGCCCTGTGCAGATGCAAAAGGGATCAGCGGAGTCCATTTAGGCAGCTCTTCATCCTGATGCTTCGTCATCGTTCCTGAGGCTTGTTGAACTCTTGCATCTTCAAGCTCCAGAGCTTGCATTGCTAACGGCCGATGCAAGGCAGCCTGTTGCATAATCATCTCATCTTGTCTCTCTTGACCGGCCTGATTCATATGTTTAAGGAGAAGCTGTCTTAATGCAGGCAGATGAAACGATTCATCCATAAGATAATTCATTAGCTCCTGGTACCCGCTGCCGCTCAATTCAGTGACCTTATGCACCAGCCTGGAGGCTAAATGCTGCAAATCGACGGAGACCGTTTGTTTATCTACCAGGGTTTCCATCGGCAGGTACGTAATATATATATCGGTTAAATCATTCCCACAATAAATATAATCTTCTTTAAGAATATATTTGCCTTCTTCAAGCATATAAACGCCGCTTTCCGTTAGCGTATCGACGATCGTATATAGCAAGGTAAAAAACTGCTTAATGGAAAGACTCCCCAGGCGAAGCCAATGGGACAGCATTTTTTTGTCAGTAATCTTATAATAAAGCTTGGTATTATGATTTACTTCTTCCACATGAAGCTCCAGCAGCCGGGGAATGCGGTTCATCAGAAGCATGTTCATTTGAAAAGCGGAAAGCTCGTCTTTACGGAGGCCGTTTTCTTTATAGAGCACCATATAATGGCCATTCTGATTCTGGTAATCGACCTGTAGGCCGTAAATCGACTGATTCACACTCGGACCTCCTTTCATCGAAAAGTTTAAAATAATTGAAAATACACACTGATCACAGCAGGGAGTACGGCCCACATGAACGGAAACCGTAGATGATGGGAGGAATAAAGGTAAGGCTTCCATTGTGATGTATCCTTCAAAGCAATCAAATGGAACAGCATAGCTGCAAGGCGCTGCCACGTCTGCTTCCAAAGCCGCCGCCATATCAAAATAATGCATCCCACCAACGCGGCATAAAATATCGAATATATCATGCTCTGGAGAACCATCTCTCCTCCGGCCAGTGCGCCGATAGCCCCAAACAGCTTTACGTCCCCCGCTCCTACCGCCTTAATTAGATAAAGGATCAGCATCGGTATGAACCCGAGAGCCGTGCCCACAAGGGCATATAGAACGCCTGATCCTCCGGAAATCGCCGTATGAAGCCCCATCCCTGCAATCCAACCCGATAGGGTAAGCCAATTAGGAATCTTACGCCGCCATATATCCGTCGTAAAAGCGGTGATAATCATACCAAAAGTTAGCACTGTAAAGATCATCCGGTTCCTCCAACCCATGCGCGCTCGAACGCCTGCTTGCGAACAATGACTGTCTTCTTGAAAAATGGAATCGATAACGGTACTTCGTATTGAGCCTCAATGCCGACAAATGCGTTTTCTTTATGCTCGAGATCCGGTAGGATCACCTTCGTCACCTTCAGCCTGTCTTTTTTTATCCGTGCCGGATTCGCATAATGAGCGACCAGCGGTGTTACGGCTTTGCTCAACAAGGGTTTGTATGCCTCCTCCAGCTGCTTCTTGGCCTCCTCGGTCTTCGCATTTCCCAGGTTCTCCAAATGCTCCCGATAGGTTTTCTCCCATTCCACCAGCTGAACGACAGGGTCCGGAATCCAACGTTCATAATCCTCGATGAACTGTTCCGTATCCACTGCCTTTTGCTTAGCGGATTCGATTTGACCAACGACTTTATCAATCCAGCCGCTGGCTGCGCTCTGATTCCATTTGCTTCTGGCTTGCTGATACAACAGATCCACCGGGTACATATTGGCTGCCACGACTTTCGTCGTGTCGGTCACGGCGGATTGCAGCGCCATTTCTGCAAGCGATATTTGAATAAAAGCAATCAGAACTAAAATAAAGGACAGGAATAATGGAAGGACGAGCGCAGCCTCCAGCACGATGCCGCCCTCCTGGTCATCCCTCCAGGTCGCCTTGTTTGGTACCCGTTCAATCCAAGGCTTGCCGCCGGCTTTCAATACGCCATCACCCCCGTTTTGGTAATCTGGCATCTGCCGAGCTTAACCTGACAGGAAGTAAGTCCGGCTTTTCCCAGCTGCCGCATCAGTCCGGGTAAAAACCACAAGCGGATGGAGGTCGATGCAGTGCCGGAAATATACGTGGTGCTCTGAAGCAAGTCGATATCGGTATTTAATTGAATTAAGGATTGCATCCGAGATAACAGAACTTTATCCCGGCTGTGCAGTAAAAAGAACACTCTTAAATAATCCTTGTAGCCCATGGTGAAAAAGCTGCCCAGCTTCTTCGATAAAGGAACCAACTCCCCTTGGGTCAGCTTCGCCATATCCTGTTGAGCATGAATAGCTCCTTCAGCTACGGCTGCCAGAAATACGAGCAACGGCGAGCCGAGATTCAAGACTTCGTTTTTAGGCTCCAGTAATGCCTCTGCCGTATCAACTGCAAGCCGGAAGGCGAACATCTCGGCATATGCCATCGAGTAGTTGCTTGCGCAGGAATTGCCACCGTACAGTAAATATTCGAGCTCCTGATTCGCCAGCTTGTGCTTCCCTGGTTCCGATGGCTCCAAAGCCCCCTTCACATTGCCATTGCTGTCCTTCTCAAGACCGAAGGTCCGGTAATTGAATTTACTAACAGCAAACTCATCCACATAAAACTCATCCCTAACATCCGTAAGCAGACTGGTGAAATCCGAAATCAATTTCATTGCGCTAAAACCGGCTTTGTCCGCGTTATCCAATTCTATGGATGGAACAGGCTGAGATAAGTTGGCTTCCTGATTGGTCTCCATATATGCTTGATAGTATCCGTTTGTTCCTTTGCCAGGGTCCCCCTGAAGCGTTATGTAATGCTGTTTGAATGCATCGGTTGACCCAAGAATGCTGCAGCCTCCAAGAGCTGCCTTTATCTGATCGAGATAAGCCTGCGCTTTCTTCCTCTGCTCCTGCTTGCTTGTATTTACCGCTTGCTTCTTGCTATTTCTCTGCGACTCCTTTGCACTTTGAGCCGAGTGCAGCTCCTGAGCTTGCTTCCAAAATGATTGGATCGCCTGGTCTGCATTGCGGTAATTTTGCGCATCAAATAGAATGACGCTGGATAATTGAGATTCCAATCCCGAGAAAAGAGCAACAGTAGAAGCCGCTTTGCTGCCGTAATCATCAAGCTCGGAGCGGGAAATCATATGGATGGCTTGAAATACTTGGTTGGCATCATAAGAGCCTGAAGCCGTATTTTGGGATTGGACAAGACCTAGCTCTGCATTCAACTGATCATTCGCTTTTTTAGCTTTATTCAAAGCAGCTTCAAATGCTTTAAGCAAATCCTTTAATTCATTCAAATCGCCGGTTGATTTCACCTTCAAAAAGGCCAGCAGCTTCGCATATTCCAGTAAGTCATCCAGCAGCTGCTCCAAATCCTTAATTCGATCATTCACAGCTTTGATTTCATCCTGAAGACGGTCCTTAAGATCATAAAGAGAATCTATCGCGGATGCGGCTGATGAGCCCGCTTGCATTAGAGAGCGAATATCTCCATCAATACGCTTCACATCGTCCCGCAAATCAACCAGCTGCTTTTTGGAATCTTGAATGGATTGCCTGACCTCTTCAATAGTATGCAGCCCGATTTTGTCGCTTAATTTATTCAAGGCTTCAAGCTGGGTCTTATAGAAGGGATGCATCGCCACCGCTTTTTGGTATATCGCCGACCATTCCTTCCACGCCCTGTCCAGCTCATCGTCCCGTTCCTCCATCAGCTTCTCGATTTTCGCGGCATTTTGGGAAAACTGGGAGGCTTGACCCATCGTAGATGCAAGTCCCGTTTTCTTGAATTTATCCGCCATTTCCAAGGAGTAAATCATCGGCGCCCGGTATTTCATTTCTTCTACTATTTGTTTTTTGAATACCATATGATTGCCGAGAGAATACATCGATGTCAGACTTGAGCTGTCGGCTTCTACCTTCTGATCAATAAACTGAAAGGAGTTCGATGCAACCGCTTGAGATACATTTCCTTCAACTACTTTCAAAAAAAGCGCCTTGGATTCATCCGGCTTTTGATTCAAGGCATACAGCCCATAGGACTGCAGCTTCGGCGAAAAGGAGGACAGCGTAGAGCGAACCCCTGTTTTCACTGCATTTTCTGCTTCCTTATCAGCAACCTGAATACGGGCAAAATCAATTAACAGCGCACAAAATAAAAATACCGGAACAAGAATCAATAGTAGATATAAGGACACCGCTCCCCCCTGTTCTTTCCATAACCGCCGCAACCGAAACAGCATTCATCCCTCCTTCCTGCTTGCATGTTTGGCAAGATTGCCTGGTATCGTTCTGTCATTCGTGAATGACCACAACGATACCCTGACGCTCCAGCTCCTGCCGAAGACCGTTAGACAGCTTGACCTTGTCCTGTTTGGACAGCTTGAAGAAATGCCAGACAACTCCGGTTACTTGACCCCCATCTCTCAGCAGCGCCGCATCCTTGGGCATTTGTTCCTTCCTGAGCTGGTTCTCGTTAAAGGTGTAGTAGGCTTGATGGGCGACTTTATTCGCATCCAATGCATCGACTACCCTTTTGGTCGAGCCATTGACAACCATGGTCTGCTCCTTTCCGTTCACCAACGTGCGCAAATAGCTGGCCGCACTCTCGTGATTGTTTATGACAGCGGCAGGATCGGGTACTGATTTGGGCTCAACCATGGTCTTTAATGCGGCGTCAGGCTTGATTTTACCCTGGATTTCTTGAATAAAGGTCCGTGTTAAGTCAATGAGTCGGATCCCCTCAACCGGATCGACCACTTGTGCCGACGCAGTCGAGGTTACCTGCTGCTGCAGCTTCCTAATCATAAATTGCGGCGAACGAAACGGCTTTTCCAGATTCACCGTCACTTCCCTTGAAATGCCGCTATTCATATAACTCATCGTGCCGCTCCAGTCTGGAGATAAACTGCGGCCCACTTTCGTCAATTTTCCTTCAGGTCCGGTATCGCTGCCTTTAGTCGCAGCAGGAAGCGTTATTTGCGCCGCTGCATTCGGGATAAGAAACCGGAAAAGATCCGACATGCTGTCGCTGTGAAGTCTCCAATATAATCCATCATTCTGATCTACGGGGTAGTCCCCTGTAATGACATCCTTCTTACTGTTATCCCAGATGAAAGCGGCGCGATCGGCAGCCACGCCTGCATTCTGAAATGCAGACGAGGTTTGATAAACATAGAGAGCGAGAAACAGCAGAGACAGCGTGCTTAGTAATATCACTGGAAGCACAAAGCTCGCCTCTATCGTAAAGCTTCCTTTCGTATCATTGACAAACCTGTACGCGTTCGCCTGTCCTGGTTTTGGAAGAATTCGTGCACCATCCTGCCTTGACTGTAATTTAAGGGCTGATTTTATCCGCATCATTCTTGATCGTGCCGGATTGATCGGTAATTTCCGCATTAGCCGAGTCAAACAGTCCTTTCACCCATTGCATGATCCACTTACGGAAAGCTATTGCTATGATGACTAGCACTGCCAAGATGAGCAATATTTCGAGTGTACCCAGCCCCTCCTCCTCGTTCCAAAATTTTCGAATTCCTTGACCTAACCCATTCATTCGCTTTACTCCTCTCCAGTTGTACAAACTCAAACTAATTCATAAGCAATATAGCCGGTGCGGCAACAACAACCATGACGACCAGAAATATTAATACCATGGGGAATACCATCTTCGAGGATGCCTCTTCGCCCAGGGTTTTGGCTAACGATTTCCTTTTTTCCCACAGTGTCGATGACAGCTCCTTCAGGGACATGACGAGCTCGTCGCCGCCTCGTTTATAATTCAATAACAATGTCGTAGTGAACAATGAAACCTCTTGAACGCCGCATCTTTTATTAAAATCCTCCATCGCTTTGCTGAAGGAGACATTCATACGGATTTCATATGCAGCAATAGCAAGCTCTGCCAGAAGAGGATTTTTGTCGATGTCCGGTTTGTTCTCTATGCAGCGCTGAAGCGCCTTCTGCACGGTTTCTCCCGCATTCACCAATAGAACGAGTTGATTCAACACCTCAGGCAGCTCCAGCAGCATCTGGCGTCTTTTTTTACGAAGCTGATTCGCTAACTCTTTGTACAGAACAAAAGGGAGAAACAGTATCAAGATAGCTCCATAACCAAGCATCTCGTTATTCTCAGCTACTACCCCAACGAGCGTACAACCGATCAACAGGAACATACTGACCGACAGGACATCGGCCGCAAAGCATTTGGTGCGGATCAAAGCCTGCTTGCTGCCATATAGTCCGATCATCTGCTGATGTACGCGTGAGATTGCATCTCCGAATCGGTCTGTCAGCCGGAGGCGATCCATCAAAGCTAAAGCAAGGGGTGCTAGCCAATAAAGCTTCAATACTTTACGATGCTCCTTCACAAAGCCGCTATATCGGGGATACGCAGTCCAGAAAATCAGCAAACCTACAACTAGCTCGATACTCAAAGCTATAAGCATCGCCATCCGGCATCACACCTTAACATCCATAATCCATTTCGTAATGGCATAGCAGCCGATCAGGATCAGTAACGCTGTAGTCATTATCAGTAGTCCTGTTCCTTGATATAACGGCTCCATATAATCCGGTGAACTAAAATTCAATAAAGCTATAACAACTAAAGGGGCGAATGTCAGCACTTTGGATTCAAATCGCTTTTGCGCCATCATGACTTGAATATCTTGTTGAATATCCAGCTTCTCTTGAATGATGGCAGCGGTTCGTCGGATCACCTGCACCAGGTTGCCGCCGGTCCTCTTGCAGGTTACGAATACGTCGGCAAACTGCTGAATATCCTCCACCTTCGCCCGATCGCTCCAATCCTTTAATGCTGCTTCAACCGTTTCTCCGTTTTCAATCCGCCGGTTTACCGTTTCCAGCTCTTTAACAATAAACGCGTTGGAATCGGGGTAGAGAAGACGCAGATCCGTCAATGCCTCCTTGAAGGCCGATTCTACCGATTTGCCCGCACCAAGAGCAGAAGATAGAGAGGAGAGCGCCTGCTTGAACTGCAGCTGAAGCTGAGCTTGACGCTTGCGGATCATTTGCTTACGCCATATAACCGGGGAATACAATCCCCCGCAGCCCAGCACCATTGCGGCGATTGCATTTTTATAAAAAATATATCCTATGATACCCAACACCAAGCTGCCGATAACTATGCAAATGCACCTTTCCGTAAGGCTCAATGAATACTCATCGTACCGGGTTAACGTCGAAGCAGCTGTATCGTCTCCTTTAGTCTTTCTATAGGCCAATGATGGCTTCCATTTCAGCTTGTGGCCATCCTTGTCCGGTAACGGATCTGTTTTCTTCTTGGCCAAGTTTTGAAAGAGTGTCAAAGCCACCCAACATAATGCCCCCGCAGCAGCGGTAAGAATGATATAACTCAAGCTCTGTCTCCTTTAATCAATTAACGTTTTCATTTATACGGCAATACCTGCCATAGCCAGTTTATCCGTATGCATTAAAGCGCTGCCTGTAGGTCTAAGCTCTCCAATGACCTTCCCGCTGGCATCCTCTCCCTGTTCTACAAATTCAAACAACCGGTTCAGCTTGACTTCCCCTCCCTCCATACCGACGATCTCGCTAATCTCCGTCACACGGCGTGAACGGTCCCGCAGCCTTTGAAGGTGAATCATGACATCGATCGCAGAACAAATCTGTTTGCGAATCACCTCAACAGGAAGAGCTGCGCCGCTAAGCACCATCGTTTCGAGTCTGCTTAGCATGTCTTCCGTTGAGTTGGCATGTCCTGTGGACAGGCTGCCGTCGTGCCCCGTGTTCATTGCCTGAAAGATTTATATATAATAGGACATGTAAAATAACAAAAAAAGAGCAGATTTATAACTGCTCCATGGTGTTTTGTTCATAATATTCTACTAAAAGTGAATTCTCATGTGTGCCAACAAAGTTCCAGTCTATTTTAATTAATTCAGGTATAATATCTACCCTTGCTTTAAATTTCTCAACTCGTGGATCAGGGAACAATACGATCTTGTTAATTATTTTTCTGAGCGATGCATTATCTAACTTTTCTAAATCGAAATTTTTTAATGCTTGAATAAAATGTGTGTACTCTAACTTAAATCTCTCTATTTCTCTATCTTGATTCGTTAGTCTCGCTAGTTCAAGTTGAAGTTCACCAATTTCTTTTGTAATAGCGTTATTCCGCTCTTCATACTCATCATCATTGATTTTACTCTTGGAGAATAGTTTGAAGTTTGCTTCACGATCAGATTTGAGATCATCTATCTTAGATTTAGCTTGATGAATTTTGAAATCAATACCTTTTGAAGAGAAATTAACTGCGATATAATGTTCTAAGTTTAATTTATGGATATCCTCATTGTCCCTATATTTAATAATTTCTTTCTTCAAATGTTCCACTAAGTGTTCTTCCATATATACATTTCTTGTTGAACAACCTATCTTTCCTAATTGATCGTTATTTCTGCACAGCCAATAGGTATAGGTTCTATAGGAATGTTTTTGGACTTTTTTTCTATGACTACCTCCACACACCCCACATTTTAGTATATTAGAAAATAAATGTGCTGAAGAATGTCTTGTATCTCCTCTTACAATTGTTCTATATATCTTAGTATCGATATTTCCTTCATCATCTATACTCTCAATTTTCGAGATTTTAATATCACCAAAATCTTCAAATCTATTTTGCTTCTCAATCTGGACAAGGTTAAAAATATCATCTTCGATTATCCTTAGCGTTTCATCGTTATATATAATTTGTTCTTCAGGGGGAACCTTAGCTATCAGGTTTTGATTAATATCAATCTTCTTAGTTCTATGCAATCGCACTTTTCCAGTGTAGATTTCATTTGCAAGGATTTTAGAAATCGCACTTCCACTCCATTTCCCACCTCTTTTTGTGGGGATTGGCGCTATTCCTTTCTCGGGGTCACCCCATAATAATTTAGCTATTGAGTTAACACCCATTGATTGATTTAAGTATAAAAAGAAGATTTTTACTACTGTTTTTGCTTCTTCTTGGTTTATTACTAATTTACCATCAATAAGATTGTAGCCATATGGTTCTCTTCCTCCCCATACGCCACGCTTATACCCTTGTTTTTTACCAAATTGGACGCTCTCACTTTTAGCTCTTGATTCTTCTTGAGCTTGTGCTGCGAATATCATTAACTTAAAATCATCTGCTCTGTTCAAAGTATTGATCTTCAGATCTTCAAAATATACTCCTATATTTAATGCCCTAAGTTTATCAATTGACTCAAGAAGGTCTTTTACATTTCGACCAAAACGACTAATGCTTTTTGTGAATATAATATCAAACTTTCCTATTTTGGCATCGCTCATCATCTGCTGAAAAGCTTTTCGATACTTAGCGGATTTTGCACCAGAAAAGCCTTCATCAACATAATAACCATCAGTTTCTTCATAAGTCCCATCTCTTTTATAAAAAGCACCAGAACTATTCATTTTCAAATAATTGTTGTCTTCAATATATCCTTTAAAAAAATCCACCTGAGATATAATCGAATTTTTCTGCTCTTCTGAGTCTGTTGATACCCGAGCATAAAATGTTGCTCTCATCTATTAACCTCACTTTATTTTAATATCTACATCTATATACTAGGACATGTCTATTATATCAATTTTATATAAAAAAACAAACCGTCGAAGACGATTTGTTTCCGATACTAAACGTTTTTTATGAGGTGTAAACTAGTCTTATTATTGCATAAGAAATCAACCTCTCATCTTCTTTATACTTGTTGATTAGTTCATCGATATGTATTTCATTCTTTTCTATGTATTCAAAAAATTCTTCTATTTTCATATTTTTTAGTATTTCTCTAAATAAATCTAGAGCACACAATGATATTTGATTAATTTTAAATTTATCTAAAAAATAACTATGAAGTTTTAAAATATCTATACTGGTCAAATAATCATGTTCTCCTCTCTGGTTTTTAAATAGTGTGTTTTTTACATTCTTTATTAATAATTTCATCTTGAATCTTCCCTTTAATTGCATTTTTCAAAATACTGCAATTACGTTTATATCTTTTGCATGTTTTACACTTGAACTCAAATTCATTTAATTCATCTTGATTATCGAAGATTCCTATGTAATCAACTGGCTGTATAAGTATCTCTACCCTTGGATTTTTTGTATCATAATATATTCTATTAGTTCTTGTTAATATAAAATTATCATCCACATATGCTATTCCATTTAAAGCATCGCTCATACATTTCGGATAATTTTGCTCATCCATATCTATCCGAGGAAAATAATAGATGCAGTCCATATAGAAATGTTTATGGCGAGTTTGCTCTATATCCCAATTTTGCTCTGACACTTGTTTTTTAGCATATTCTGAAAAGTACTCTTTGTACTCCTTCGCTTCTTTCGTGAGATATGGAACTACTATATGAACCATTTTTCCATTTTTTCTTTTTGAAACTACTCTATATCCTAAGTAATGATTTACTGACGGAGGAACTTTTGAAATTAAGTTAATCACCTTTTTAGAATCGCTCAAACGATCTCTCCTTTTTTGTTTTATGTATTTAATGATTTAGTTAATATCTCCTGCAATTTCTTGTTTAGATCCAGTTACCTCAATTAGACATCTTATATCATTACAACACACCGAGCCATAGTGATTAATGATTTCATCACCAACATATAATGTTCTCCTACATTCTGCATTAGCACATGTAGAAAATTCATCAGGTGACTCACCTTCATCATTGTATGTGAATCTATCAAGTTCCAGAAATAACACCTCCTTCCGCTGATAATCTTTCTTCATATACAAGCTTTACGTATTCGTAGAAAGTATTAAGAGTTCTTTTAACACACGATGAACGCTGACCAGAGTTTTCGGTTTTTGGTCTTACACCTCCTTTATAGACAACATGATTTTCACTTATTTTACGTTCTTTAATAAAATCATTAAGTGTTTCTTCAGATCGGAATGAAAGAGTGATTTTATCGGAATTTTCGGTTAAAAAAACCAAGTAAATCCTTGAGATTTTTCCAGTTACTTTTTTAGGTCTAGCCATTTTTTGTCCTCCTACACTTTTATTCTTTCGCTTTGTACAGTAATGTCCCCAAATTGATCTATATCAGTAATTAACATCGTAGTATGTTTAATCGGGGAATCAAAATACTTATATGGTTTAAATTGTGATCCTCTTCTGTACCCATATACCACTAATTTATTGCCGCGAGTAAACCAACTCTTCTCTAGTATTTCCTTTTTATCTCCGCTTTGTCTTGACACTTGCTTATTATAATGTGCAAATGCTCCATCATAATATTTTATCGTTACAACACCATCAGTTGTGAGTAAAGCCACTGTATGCTTATTTTTATCTCTATCCAATACAGTACCAACAATACAACATAATTTAAATCTTGGTCTCCGCTGACCTCTTGATTCATAATACCCCGTAATAATGGGCTCTTCAGGTAATGAATAAAAATCCTTAATTTCGTATTTTTCTTTGTTAACATTCGACAATTCATGTTCATTATAGTAAAAGGAGAGAGAATCCATTTCCCATTTACTAATGGTACCAGAAGCATTATTATTCCAGTCATTCATGTATAACTGTTCATTAACCATTTTCAATGTATCTTCGCTTTGTAGCCATTTTTTTACTCCGGCCATTTTTTTGTCATACTCTTTCTTAAACACTTTTTCTGAAATAATAGGCTGTTGATTTTTATAGTCCACTATACCTTCAGAGGTAAAATTGTCCATATAAAAATCGCGTGAAATATCATCTAGTATGTATAGTTTATTTTTATCTTGAGTATCATAAACTGATTTGATCACATGTTTTCTGAATTTAAACAGTCTTTTATAGCTCATATACTCTTCAGGGATAAGGTCATTTTCAATTAGCATATTGAAATTCTGCATTGTTAGTTGATCTTTAGGACTGTAAATTCTTGTAGAAATAAACTGTCTCATGATACTAACCCTATCACCAAAAGAGTCAAAGCAACCTGCCTTTATTAATTGTAATAATTGCCCTTTCTTAACGAGACCAGCATCAAACATTCTTACAAGAAAATCATCAAATGATTTAAATGGACGATGCTCTACTAAAGAAGAAGCAAGTTCATCTCCAACCCCCACAAGCCCTTTTAATCCATATGTAATTTGCCTTGCTTCAAAATCTGGCTTAAAACCAAATGATGCTTTATTGATATCAGGCAAACCAATTTTCACCCCATGCGACTGCATCATTCCAATCGCAGAGGCCACTTTACCATAATTTGTCGATTTATTTTTCTTTTCTTCTTCCTCAGAGTCATCATCAGAACCATCGTCATTACTAGCTGCATTGACTGATAATACAGCAGTATTCCAATATAGAGGATCATATTTTAGGTTTAAGTTCAATTCCTGAAGTGCAACAATCGAGTAGGCCATAGTATGCAAAATGGAGAAGGCATATCCACGCTGTCGTTCAATTTGTTTCCAAACATAGTTTAATAAATTTTCACGCGTACCTCGTTTTCTTCCGCTTTCATAAAATTCTTTTTTGCGTTCTTCGAATTCTTCTCTTGCTTGTTTTTTGGCGATTGTTTTTCTGAGTTTATTAGCATCTTTTACGCTGAAACCAGCTATTCTTTCGTCCATTGTTAGAAGCATTACAGATTCTTGTGTATCAGCAATACCATTTAGTTTAAGAAGATACTCTTCCATGATTCTAACTTCATCTTCTGAAAGACCAAATGAATTCATTTCCTCATACCACTGATTAATATCATTCTTAAACCGAACAAAAGTATCAATTGGTTGCTCCCCTCCACCTTCACTCATTAGTCTCATAAGTGAGTTAGCAGATGCCACCTCAAGTAAGTTTTTGGGTTTAACTTTTATTGCAGATTGATAACCAATTGCTGTAGAGAACTGAAATAGATCTGGTACTGTACCATCACCCAACATTTTATAAATTCTTGGATCATCTTTTTCTATAATATTTGGATGTAGGTATTTATTAAAAGTCTTTCTTAAACTACCTTGCCACTCAATTTCCTTATATTCTAATAGTAAATCAAGTTCAGTTCTTATCTTATCTAGGGCTTCAATTGTAAGGAGATCAAATTTTATGTTACCTACTGCCTGACTGTCATCTAGATTAAATTGGGTAATAGGTAATCCATTGGGAGCTTTCATCATCGCATTAGATTTATAAAATGGTTCATTAAAGACAATAACTCCACCAGCATGAATACTTCTTTTATTGATCTTACCCTCAAGTTTTAATGCTGTTTCTTTGAGATTGGGGTACTTTTCAATTTCGTTAATAAACTCTCTTACAGGTTCTCTTTCCTTTTCTTTATTACCAAAGAGACAATCGGAAATGCTCCAATTCTCCCCTCTTTCGAATGGGATAAGTCCACTAATATGTAAACCAATATCTGAATCAATCCCTAACCCGCGGCAAGCCGTTTGTATCGCAGATTTGCTACCTTCTGTTCCAAAAGTGCATACTTGTAAAACTCTTTCATCCCCAAAATATTTTTTTAATGCCTGTACAATTCTTGGACGCTTACTTCCTTCAGTATCAATATCAATATCAAGCGCACCAATATCAGGTCGGGATCGATGTAAATGTCTCCAATGTGGCATTTCTATACCATAGTCTAATGGGTTGATTTGAGTGATACCCAACAAGAAACATATTAGAAATCCACCGGAACTGCCACGACCACTACCAACAAGACTATTTCCTCCACATTCATCATCTTGCCAAATAATATCAACAATTTTAGCAGTTGTTATATAATAACTACTCATAGTTTGATTTAACTGCTGACTAATTTCCCATAGTTCACCAAGCTCAACATTTATTCGTGCTAGAACTTTATGAAAATACTCTCTAGATAATGTGTTTCTCGGTATATGCTCATCAAAACCATCTTCAATTAATTTTAATATGTAGCGATCTTGTTCATCTTTCGCAAATGCCATTTTTTTTATGTATGGATACTGCTCATATGCTGGCTTAAACAAATGTCTTATGTTAAATTCGGGCAATGATATTTTTGGAATAACAGTATCATGCTCAATTGTATAATCCTCAACCATCTCACCTATTTTGAGTGTATTTTTAAATGCCCTATCTATAGCATCTTTTTCAATATAGTTTAATCGCTCATATATCTCCTCTTTTGTTTGCAAGAATGTTGCTTCATAAAAATCATCTACTTCCCTGTCCCCATCCTTCGCATTTAAAAAAGCTTTATGTATGATTCTGTCTTCTGGGCGAAGATAATGAGTGTCGGTTGTAATAATGCACTCTAGTCCATATTGTTTTGACAACATAAGTAGTTGCTTATTACAGTAAATCTGTTCTGAAGAAAATGCAGGTTGCAGCTCTAAATAAAAATTATTTCTTCCAAAAGTGTTAATTCCCCACATTAAAAAACGGTCAATTTGCTGATCACACTCATCAATTATTTCTATTTGATTATGATATACTGCCTCTCTCTTCTTCAATAAAGCAATATTTATCTCTGATCCAAGACACGCTGTTGACGCAATAAGTTGGTTGGGATTTTTTGATACAGCTTCTTCTAATACCTTCTTCTCAATAGGAACACGAAGCATTGTGCCAGTATAAAAGCCATTCCCCCATGCCCTACTACTTAAATATCGTAAAATCTCATGACCTTTATAACTTTTAGAAAGCAAAATAAAATGAGGAAATTTCGTAACACCTGACTTATAATTATTTTTTACATCTTCAAGATCATCCACAAGATAAATTTCATTTCCTAAAATCAATTTGAAATCATCAGGTATTTTTTTATCCTTTTTCAATTGTCTAGTTATTTTAATAGCTTGAACATGCGCTGAAACACTCTCATGATCAGTTATTGCTAGACCTACATACCGTAGATCCGCTGCAGTTTTTATCAGATCTTTAACATCATTTGTACAATCCAAAAGTCTCAAATTACTGTAATCGGTATGATTATGAAGCGCAATTACGCTCAATCTTAGCTCCCCCAGTTTTATAAATTTGAAGTGATTATGTAGGTAAAACACTTTATCTATCATAACTATCAACCTTTTGTTGTGCCTACTTTCAATCCCTCAAAAAATTAAGGTGTTAAATTTTTATCAAAGAAGTATGCTCTCAAGGCCTCTCTGATAATATCACTCTTATCTACATATTCTGGTAATTCATTCATAGCCTTAATTAGATCATCATCCCTATTATCCCGAAGACGTGCTTGAATCATATGTGCTGAGCATTTTTTTGTTTTTGTTCTATGCTTCAACTTGCCTGTGTCTTTATACTCAACCCAATTTAATTCAGGGAGATCAATTTGAATATCACTTTCTTTGTATTTATGAGTGTCATTATATTCTGGCTGATATTTATTGATGTAGTAAATCTCGTAGATGCTCATTGAAACTTCACTTTCTATCTGAGCATACAAAATTGTTTCAGTACGATAGTAGCAATCAAATGGCAAGTGTCCACTTCTAGTGAAATGCTGTTTCTCTAATCTTGTAGTTAAATTCTTAGTTTTTCCAACATAAATTATTTCCTCATTTTTATCTAAAAATAAATAAATGTAATTTTTCTCGTCTATGCTAATGCACCCCTGCTAATTTATATGTATTGGGAGGTTTAACCTCCACTTGATTATAAGTTGTCTAAAAAATTATCGAACTTCTTTTCAATTTCTTCAATATCTACTTCCTTTGGGTTCAATGCAAAATCCTCAAATAAGTCATCTAGCACTACTGGTATTCTGTCTACTTGCTGCAATTGATCTTGGCGTTCAAATAAATAATAGCGTAAAGCAGTCCTAATTAAGTGGCTCTTATCTATATGTTTTGGTAAATTATCAAGTACCACTTTTAAGTCTTCATCTTTTTTTGTTCGAATGCGAACTCTTATCACTTCCATTGTCTTACACCAATCTTCTCATAACCACGTATCTGAGAAAGTTGATCAAGAATAAATTTATTTGGATGAGATATGTTTGACTCTATTTTATTTGCAGCCCCACCACCAATTAAAAAATAATCAAATTTTATATTTAAACTTTCAATCTCATTCTGAATTTGCAAAGATAGAGATCTAAAAGCTCTATTAATTAAAGGTGTTATATCCGTCCCTTCATATTCTCCAGATAACACAAAAGGATCGAGTTCATATCTAGATGGTGATTTACCAAAATACTCTTGGATGTATCTTTGTAGTAGCTTATAGGCTGAATCCACCCCCAATAGTAATGTATTTGATTCTTTCATAATTTCCATTTTATCTAATCCAAGAAGGTTCAATGTATAATACCCTAAGTCGATAACAAGAATTTTTTTCTTTGCTACTTCAGGCTTAGCCATTTTTCCATCTTCACCAAAAATATAATCAATGGCGATACCTAGTCCTTGAGGGACTATTTTAAAATTACACACCTTTGGTTTTACAAAAAACATATCGCTCAATCCATTTTTTATTTTATAGATATCTCCACCATTTATCAGTGAAAGAGTTTTTCCCATTTTATCTTTTTGTGAGAAATAGTATTTTACAGGCAGTCCAGTTACCAAGTTACATTCATGCATTCTGCAAAGTGAACCTATTGCTGTTTTTAACAATATGTCGCTGATCCATGTCTCTGTCTTATTATCATTCATTGAGAAATACTTTACATCACTTTGTCTAAGAGCAAGTTTTCCAACAAAAAAATCATCGTTAAATACAATATCGTCATCTTTAACACTTTCCTCAAAGAGTGGTTTGGTTTCTCCTAATATTGAAGGTTGTAAATAAATTTGCCTATTACTTTTCCCTTTTGTCCATCCAAATCCTAGATCAACTGTACATAATTTAACCATATGACACTCTCCCCAAAGAATATGTAGCAACACTGTGGTAAATTGTGGTACAAACTATGAGTTGATTTTAACATATATGATAATAATTGTACATATTTTATTTATAAATGATTAGTAAGGAGGGAAGCGACAACCTCCTTACTGTTCAAACAATCTATTTCCCATCTACTTTCTTACTAACATAATCAGATACTTTATAAATCTCAGAAGTGCCACCATGATGCAGCACGTGTCTTCTTTTCTTGTGCCAAGTAGTACCCTCTTTGGGGTTAGCTTGAAATTTAACACCAGTGCTTTTTGTTGTGGATATGTACGCAGGTCTATCCCAAATCATTTTCATTCTGTCTAGCTTTATTGGATCATTGATGTCTCTCCATGAGACACCAAAGAATGCTTCCCTTAATTGTTCATCAGTTGGGTTCCTAATACCTCGCACATCCATATATTTTTTTAATGTTTTAATAAACTTATTCAAATCGTAGGCATTTGGTATTGGCACTAGAACACTTGAAACTGAAGTTTGTAATTCATTTATTAAATACTGCTCATCTGCAACATTCTGAAGAAGTTGAATTCCTGTATCAACATCGAATACTCCTTGTCCAACACCAAACCTTATTATGCATGTAGTACCTACTTGAAGCCTTACATTTGTTTTTGTGTTAAAAAGAATGAAATTATATTTTAACCCAGTTGTGCCACATAGTTGACAACAACCCGAAAAACTATCGTCTGACTCATCTATTAAAGATTCAATAAGAAATTCTTGTTTTGCTTCATCAAAATCAGTAGCAAGACTACAACCCAGAATTGTCGAAACAACTTTTTTCCTTGGTGCTTTTAATTCTGCCCCTTGCTTATAACTAATCTTAATTCGCTTTGATAATTTTGAAACTTTATTACTCAGACTTCATCACTCTCCTGAAACATATGTTCTTATATTGCCTATATGCATATATTACCATATATTTCAGATCAACACAATATATTGATGTAATGTGTTGATTACAATCAACATTTTGTGCCAAAAGGAGTTCATGTCTTTTATACTATATTTTGCTGTATTATGTCTAAAGATTAACGTTTACAATATATCCCACATGTGCTATTATAATTTTTGTGGGAAAGAATCCCCATCAAGTCTCTTATGAGGAAGAACCTCTAAGAGATTTTTTATTTTCCATTAAAATATTCCTTTCATGGTGAGTCGAACTCAATAAATTTGTAAGCATTTTGGGGTATATAATAAAGTGTACTATCGTATTCGTTGCTTGCATTGATTCCTACTGCCGTTCTGTCCTCTTGAATATGGATAACATCGATTATGCTACCTTTTGGACAACCTGATTGCGGTATGGTAACCTTTAATTTTTGACTCATAACCCACCTCAAATCCCCATGAAAATGTTCTATTATTGGCAATTCATTCATCTAATGAATTCAATTATCTTCTGGCATAGATGGCATGGATGGTCTTCTACTATTCTCCTTGAATAACTTTTCAGCAATTTCGCTTAACAACTTAATTTTGTCTTCTTTTGGGATATCCATCTTATCAATCAGTTCAAATTTTGTATGTACTCGGTCTCCCCCAAATCTCTTTACAAATTTTATTTGCATTTCTATTGGGAAATTCAGATAGTAGAAGGTTGAGAACTGGTTATCACTTATTTTATCCTTATAAATTTCGGCAAGTTCAGGTTTATGTTTGATAATCTCTTTATTGTTTTCAACAAATCTTTTATGTACATCATACAAATTATTCATAGGAAGAAGTTCAAACATGTTCAATGCTTGTTCTTGTGTAATGTCTTGATAATCTTGAATCTTATAAAAGTAATATGAATTATCAATTTTCTTTTTAAGAGAGTTTAGAATCCGATTAAAATATTTATCAGTTGTGAGCAGCGGATTTTTTAAAAATAACTGCCATGGAACATAATTACTAAAGTGTCGATTTCCACTCATATTTTTGATTGTATCACCTTTGACTCCATTTATGCTTTGCCAGAAAAAACCCATATTCCTTTCAAAAATACACCCATTGCAAATGTATCGATTTCTCAAATCATCAAAAAAATGATCTACTTCTGATTCATTATATTCATAAGGCATTTTATAAGTATGAATCCAGTTCTCGTACTTGATTTCAAATAAATCCATCAGAGTAATCAGTGTATTTTTATCATCGTAGTATTTCATCAATAATTTAAACCACAGAGGAATAGTTTCTGAATACATTCCATCAATCTTAATACCAGTCTCTTTAAGGGAGGTAAAACTAAGAAATTTTTCAAAGTTTTCTTCATTGATTAGATTTTTAAACTTTTTTAATACTTCAATTTGATGAAGATTCTTGTTTAAATCCTTGCTTAGTTCTTTGTGCTCATTAGATAACCGCAGACACTTACCATTATATTCTTCATATTTTGTTTTATACCATTCATAATCTTTTTTGAAAGTACCCACCTGTCTGTCTACCTCGGATTTAACCAATGCCATTATGCCAGACTCAAGTTCATTTGGCTCATGTTCGAATGCTTCATAATCTTCATAGTTCATAACTATCACTTCTCCTTTGTTAATGAAATGATACTTTCGTAGGATATTCTAGCATGAAAATATTGACAAACCTCTACATTGTTGATACTTTAGTACTACTTATATGAAACAACTTCATGGGAGGCCAAAATGAACAAATACTCTTCATTCTTTAAAAGCTTTATTTTCACATCTCTTTTTATATTGGTTTTTGCAGGATGTGCAGAAAAACAAATCCCTAACACAAAGACAGCAGCTCCACCTGATTACTTAACTCTAAGTAACCAATACATGGTTGAAATTTCAGGGATCTTAACTTCAGCTAATCAGATTTTTAAAGATGGGAAAAGTTCTGAAAGATGGAAATCAGAGATACAATTAATGAATGCTAGAATTGATAAACTGCAAAAAAGTGTTGATGAGATGTCAGTACCAGAACAATATAAGGAATCACATACTTATCTTAAAAGGTCTGTTAAGAACCTCAAAGAATCACAGCCACTATTTCAAGATGTTATTATAGATGGAAAGGCAGGTATTGCAGTACTAGGTACATTCTTAAATATGGCATCAGAAGACGCTCAGACTTTTCAAAACAAACTAAAATTGATAAATATCAAATAATTACAATTAAACTGAGACCTTTTCGAAGGTCTTTTTCTTTTCCTATAAAATCTAGTTTTTATCACTTTTTAACGAACTATCAATTGAATATGTATTATAGTGACCATCAATAATCTCTAAACAATTAAGTTGATAACCGAAGCAGCATCCACCATCAATTCCAATTTTATCATCTTGGAACCATACTTCTGCTGAGTTTCCATTCATATTTATTGTCGGAGTGTGACCAAATATAACTTTCTTATGTGTATCTATTTTATTGTTTAAGAAAATGTCTCTAATCCATATGAAGTCGTCTTTTGGCTGCTTAGTCCAGTCTTCATAAAAAGGATTAATCCCTGCATGAACATAAATGTGTAGATCATCTTCGTAGTAATAAGGCAACGATTCAAGGAACTCAATATGTTCAGAGTAATTCTTTTTAATAAATTCTTTTGCTTGAAGATATCGATTAAACTCAAATCCATCATACTGCTCGAACCAATTCATACCACAGTAACTTTCAATAGTGTGGATTCCTCCATTATGAAGAAATAGATAATCATCTCCTCCATTAAAGATGTCAAGGAACATCTGATCATGATTTCCTCTTAATGCTACTACTCCATTTTTATCGACTAATGTCTTTACCTGTTCGATGACTTCCTTACTTTTAAATCCTCTATCTTCATAATCTCCAAGCAAGATGAGCTGATCATATGGACTGTAACCAACTTCGTTAAGCAACTTATTAAATTCATCATAACACCCATGAATATCACTAATGCACAATGTTCTTGGCAACTATACTTCACTCCCATCAAACTGAAGTTTAAATTTATTAATATCTGCAATTGTTAACTGAATACCATTTTTCTCATCAGGGAAGAATGTCTTAGTATCAATTTTAATTTCATTAGCAACTTTGTTCAAATACTCTTGCATATCCTCTATAACATACTCTGCTCTGTTGAAAGCATCTTCGTGCAATTCCTCCGTAGCATTTTCAAGGATGCTGTAAGCATCAAAACTAGCTTGAGTTGTATAAGTCCCATAAATTCTAAGACTAAGAATATCGTCGATTGTCAGATCCTCATTATCATCAAGATACCATTGAAGATATTCGGCTAATTCATCTGGAGAACAATATTTTTCAACGCGATCGATAAAGATCATCTCATATTTTTGAAGAGCTTCATCATACGTTATTTTATTAGTTCTACTCCAACTTTCTATTTCTTTTTGTTCTTGCTTATACCTTTGCTCATATCTTGATTTATCACATGTACAATAAGAATTACGCCCAAGTAACTTATCACAATGTAAACACTTCTTTTGTACGCCGAAATAACATGATGAGCAACCAACAATAGTCGTGCATTTTCCAAATTTCTTTAATTCATAAACTCCATTTGTTGTTTGTGCTAAGGGAACACCTTCTATATGAAGAGATGTTCCACTACATGTTGGGCATAGAACCTCATTATCTTCAAGTTCTCTGGTTATGTTAAACTGCAAATTTACATTTACTGTTTCTGTTCTTATATTAAGCAACTCCTTTTCTGATAAAATTCAAATTTTATTGGAAATTTACGTTAAAAAAACCTATTGTTTATAAGACATTTTCAACTTGCTTATTTGCCTCAAATTCGGTATGATTTGTTTTTGAAGAGGTGAAACCTATGCTCAAGGTTAAAATTTCAATTGAAGATGATAGTGGCAAAAAGGCCGAACTTGAGATATCTGAAGCTGATAATTTAAATAAGTTGGTTATTATTCAAAATGTCTTCAATCTATTTGGCATAGATACTGATGTACTTGATATGGTTTCTACCTTTAATAAGGCTGGAAAAGCCTATAGCACATTCTTTAATGAAGTAAAGCCTATAGAAGACTTAGAACTAAAAAAAGACCAAATAAATAAAAATGAAATTAAAGAAAAACTTATAAAAGGATTTACGGAAAATAAAGAGGAACTTGAATCTACATACCTAAATAAAAACGATACGAATGTACCTGAGTATGTAAGAACAGGAATAAAAATTAAAGATGACGGAACTGAGTTGTACAGATTAAGGTATGAGTGTAATGCCTGCTTTTATAAAACTTCGTTTTACATCTACCCTAATACAAAGTCTGTTAGGTGTATGAAATGTCAACACAGTCTAGAGGTCAAATCGGCACATCCCAAAGGATTTCCCCATCAAGATAATTTTGGTAACTTTTTTATTGCTGGTGATTTTAAAGACAGGAATGTATGGAGTTAAGCAAAGACTTAATTATTTTTTCTGTCTAATTGCTCCTCTATCCTCAAGGATGTCTTGAAAGCTTGGTGCAGCATATCTTTTTAAGTCGCCATCAATAAAATCTCTTACCTTAAGTTTAAAACTCAATCTCTCTAATGGCTTTGGTTCACGTTCCCAGAGAATAATTTCAACTTTTCCAGATTTAATTACATGTACTTCTTTCTGGTCATCAATAAGACGCACTTCAAATTCTTCATCTGTTTCATAGTCATCTTGGACTAACCTTAATGCTTCATCTTCACTGTGTGCTAACACTACATGATAATCATCTACTATGTATAGGTTTCTAGTTGGCTTAGACTTAAATTCAATAATATTATTCATTTTTAACCTTTTCCCAACGATATCTGAGTTTTATTTGCTTTCTTTATTGCTTCTTCTTCGCCTTCATGAAACCAAGTCTCATAAGATATAAGCCCACCTCTTGATAGATCGATATCTCTCATTCTATCAACGCAATTGTTTTCTTGATGATATTGAACATGATCCTTTAATCCCTGACATAATTTATTTTCATTCTCATGACAAGCCCAATTATGACCACTCTTTCTTTTCATTTGAATAATATCCCATGGTGATGGTAAGCATCCATAGTTTTGAAACTCTTCTGATGCATCTGTAAAAGCAAATGGGCAGTGATTACATCCCATTATTATTGCCTCCCTTAGTATTAAATTAAATCAGTACTTATTTATAATTGATCCTATTATCATTCCTACACACATCATCCAAAAGTACTTTTTAATAGTTAATTTTTCTTTGTTTAACTTATATATTGCCAATGCTAAAGGATAGAGTACAATCATACAAATAATCATTCCAAGAGCTGTTTGTATATAATCCTTCATATTTTCACCTAAACTACGCAGTTTTACGTTTCCTTTTTCTTTTGTCATCTTTCACTTCTATATGCATCATATTTCTCAATACTCGAATAATCTCATTATGTATTAGTGCAACATTTTGATGTGTAGTCCCCAGAACAGATGCGATTTCCCTCATTGTTTTCTTCTCATAGTACAATTGATTTAATATGTATTTTTCCCTTTCGTTGGCTACAGGTATAAACTTATTTAAAATCTCATTGATTGTAGCGGCATTTTCTATTTCCGAATACTTTTTAATACTCTGTTCATCTCCAATTAAGTCATGGTAGGTCTCTTTATTGCCCTCTTCTATGTCTAATGTCTTATCCATGCTAACTTTTTTATACTTAGAATTCTTTTGATATTTTAATGTTCTCATATGTATTCGAAGTTCATTTAAGATAGTTGTATGCAACAGTGTAACATATTTATATCCCTTATTTGGATCATACAAGTTATATGCTTTTTGAGCTCCTATAAATCCAATACTAAAAAGTTCCTCCTTGTCCATGTCCAAGTCATTCTTATACATTCGATTAACTATCTTCTTTATCAAAGGTATATTATTTATTAATAGCATCTCTTTTGCATCATTATCACCAGATTTAGCTTTAATGTATAATTCTTCATTGTTTAATGTATCGTTTCTTTTTACTTCATTCCAGATCATATGTACTCCTCTCATAAAATATTCATTTATGATATGTATTGTTTGTAGTTTTCATTGTCCTTGAAGTATTCTTTTTCGTTTGCCGCTAGTCTTCTCAATGCGGTATCTAATGTCGTTATCAAGGTTTTGTATTGCATCAAATCATATTTTACACCTCTTCTTTCTCTTAACACACCTTGCATTTTTTTAGCTAACTGAATTCCACTTTCTAGAGTCAAATCAGCACTTTCAAACTCGTGATACAATTTAGAAACTTGTCTATCGTATAGGGTAACATCATGAAGGAGTTCTTCCTTTTTACTTTTCAACTCTTCAAGCATATTTTTTACTAATTTGCTGGCAGAACACACTTTTCACACCTCACTATTAAAAAATGGGATTAGCATATATTTCCTTTGCTAATCCCAATGATAACACTGTTTATAATATTGTGTCAATATACCATTTTTTATTTTCTTCTATCTATATCCTTTTGAGATTTGTTCAATAAGAGTATTATAAAATCTAGGAAGATATGGCTCAATCGATTTGACCATTTCAGTTACAACTGTTCCAATTTGTGGTTCAGCTTCTTTTCCATTAGGTGATAATTCTGATGATCTTTGACGTGCCATGTGCCACAACGAACGTAGATTGATATAGAACACACTTTCCACTGCAGTATAAAATCCTAGTCTACGTCTTGCTTGCTGTCGTTTACCTCCATTCTTAAGAACTTCATAATATTTTAGAAGATCCCAAGCTACAACATCATGAAGAAATTCTTGTTTTTCTTGTTCTGTTTTAATGTCATCTGGAAATATAATAGTCAATCCATGTTTAATATAATCCACATATCGCCCAGACTCATAGTTCTTTGAATTATGTCTATAACGATTTATTTCTGCTTCAATAGCGCGATCAAAAATGCATTCAAAGTTAAAGCCAACAAGTTCAATTGGCTCACCATGCATCTGCTCAAATCCATATGTCTCTACAACCTTTGGTTTAGATGGGGTTTTATAATTTTTTTCAAATGCTTTTACAAGAATAGCATCCATTGAGTAACCTTCGAGTATTCCAACTGGCTGAGTAACACCAATAAGTTTAGCTTGTGGCTCAACACTGTAGATCTTTAATTCCTTATTATCGTGTGTAAATACATATTCAAGCTTTTTATTCCATTTTTGCTGCGGTAGATGTTCTAGAGATAATTGAGTCATTTTTTACTCCTTTTGATGTTTGATAAGTATAGGAGATACCTTATAGCATCTCCTAGT
This sequence comes from Paenibacillus vulneris, assembly GCF_039543185.1. Lineage (NCBI taxonomy): Bacteria > Bacillati > Bacillota > Bacilli > Caryophanales > Paenibacillaceae > Paenibacillus > Paenibacillus vulneris. The sequence goes on from NZ_BAABJG010000055.1 coordinate 417,448, forward strand.
TATGTATTTATTCTTTGTTATTCATATTTCATATTTTTCTTATTAAAAATTAATTTATCAATTGGATAGAAGAGAATCGCTCCAATTGCATTAGCGACAATTGTTTTAGTTAAATTATCTAGGGGCAAGAAATTAATGCAGAGATATAGTATAGGACTAGATAATTGCCACCTGATCATATATAGAAGCAGTTTCATTTGTTAATTCTCCTTATCTACAATAAGGTGATCAAAAACCAATTTTGACCAGCTCTCTAGATTGTCATAACTTTTTTTCAATTCATCAATAGAGTAGAATCTACCCTCAAGTTTATCAGTCTCTTTTACTCTTACATCTGGATTATTTACATTTACAATATAAACTATAGAAAGATGATCCCTACTTACTTCATTGGAGTTGTCATTAATCATTCCAGCTTGAATAACGTCTAATGATACTTCTTGGCCAATGTCTAACTCTTCGGCTAATTCACGATACAACGCACTTTCAATAGTATTGTAGTATGGCGAGTAATCTTCAGGGTTAATATGACCTCCCACACCTAGAGAAATTTTACCATGAAGTCTTGTTTCACCACTATTCATAAGTCTTCTAGTAGCAAAAAAAGTATCCTTATATTGAATCAGAATGTATGGAATAGGTTGTCTGAAATCAGTATTATACTCAACTAAATATCGGAACATAAAGCCACTATATTTGCTGATATGTTCTAATAATTCATCTGAGGATTCAGAATAACCTTCTTGCAAATTGAGAGATAGTAAGTCATCAGATGGGATTACAAGAACAGATTCGCTACCATATTTCTGTTTGAGTTCTTGTCTTAGTTTAGAATTATACAGTTAAAACACTCCTTTAGCGAATTATCTATTTTGTTCGACAAGTGCCGAAACATAATCAAAGTCCTCTTCTTTTAAAGATTCAACTTTAATCTTGGCATATCCATTTCCTTTTTGAGAAAAGAAGTCATGAGTACGTGTTTCAGTACTCAAGCCGTTTAACACTATTGGGTTTACTTCTTCGGTTGGAAAGTATACATCATATCCAAGATTCATTAATGCTTTATTTGCATTATATCTAACGAATTTCTTTACATCTGAGGATAAACTTAATACATCATAAATTTCCTCAGTGTAGCGGCTTTCGATTTCATATAGTTGGCTTAACAAATCTATTGCAAATCCATACAAATTATTTCGATCTTCTTGGGTCATATTACTAATTAACTTTTGATATAACAACCCAACAAACACACCATGAATGGACTCATCACGGATAATTAGCGAAACAATTTCCCCAGAGTTTTTCATCTTTCCTTGTCCTGCTAATAAAAGTGGATAGTAAAAACCTGAATAAAACATATAACTCTCTAGGAACACTGAAGCTATCATCGCTTGCGCTAATGAGTACTCATCAGTTATATTCTTATAATAATATTCAATCAAGCTAGATTTCTTCTGTAACCACTTATTTTGCTTAACCCAATCAAAAACTTCATCGATCTGCTTCTTATCAGTTAATGTCGTAAAGATAGTGCTATAACTTTTAGCATGAACTTGTTCCATTGCTGCCATAAATGTTAGTACTGCCTTATCTTGAAGGTCTTTTACATGCATGGACACTTGAGGCATACCTACTCCACCTTGCTCTGTATCGAGCAAGGTTAAGCCACCTAGCACTTTCATATATACTTCTTTTTCACTTTCACTTAAATCTTCCCATGCCTTCTTATCCTTAGAAATGGGAATTTCTGTGTCGAGCCAAAATTGCTTTGTATTCTGGTCCCAAAACATACTTGCATAATCACTTGTGGCCTGATCCCAATTCACTGCCTCAATCAAATTATCTACCTCCGATATAAATTTTAAACAGAACAGCTTACACAGTCTTCAACATTATTAGTCATTTTTGTTCTTGTATAATACAGTGTGCGAAGGTTCTTCTTCCATGCGTAAATGTAATAGAGTGAAAGTTCACGAGTAGTAATTGTATCTTTTACATACAGGGTACATGAAATGCCTTGATCGATATGAGATTGTGCTGCAGCGTAAACATCGATCATTTTAAACATATCCATGTCATACGCTTCTTTAAAGAAGAAGAATGTTTGTTCATTTAGGAATGGCATTGGATAGTATGTATCACTATCTTTATATGTTCTATGTTCAATTTTCTCTGTAATTGGAGCAATTGAAGCAGTTGAACTTTGCACATAACTGATTGAGCCTGTAGGAGCAATTGCAAGTCTATAACTGTGTGCCAATCCATGTTCCTTAACAAGAAGTTTTAATTTGAGCCAATCTTCTTTTGAAGGTAATGCAATCCCCTCAAATAGGCTTACAACCTTATCACTCTTAGGAGAATAATCATTTTTTAGATATTGTTCAAAGTATTCGCCAGTCTCATACTTTGAACCTATAAATCCTTTAAAAATAAAACCAGTTTCCTGTGCAATTTTCAAGGATTCTAGGATAGAGTAATAGTTTACAGCAGAGAAGAAAGCATGAACAAACTCAACAGCAAGCTTAGAATCATAAGCAATTTTATTTTTGGCTAAGTATCCATGAAGATTCATAGCACCAAGTCCCACGCTTTTCATTTCGTGATTAGCCTTTGCGATACTTGGAACTGCTTCGATGTTTGTCTTATTTGCTACAGTATCAAGCATTCGAATACCAGATGATACTGCTCCAGCAATATCTTTTTTCTCCATAACATTAACTATGTTTAATGAGCCAAGATTACATGAAATATCTCTTTTGATAACATCATCTTCGTGATATTCATTAATGATAGATGTTTCAGATAGTTGTAGAATTTCGGTGCATAAGTTTGAAAACTTAACTTTACCTTCATTGTTTAATGGATGCTCTCTATTTGCATTATCTTCAAAAAAGAAATAAGGGTACCCACTTTCAACTTGCACCTGCGCAATCATCGTAAGTAAATCTCTAGCGTTAGTTTTTTTCTTTCTAATTTTAGGGTTGTCAACTAACTCATCATACACTTCAGAAATATTGATTTCGCTCATTTTCTTACCATACTCTTTTTCGATACAGTATGATGAAAATAAGTACATATCATAATCTTTCTCGACTAATTCGAAAAATTTATCTGGCACTATTAAGCCAAGTGAAAGTGTTTTAATTCGTGCCTTCTCATCTGCATTAATTTTCTTAGTGGAGAGGAAATCTATAACATCTAAATGAAAGATATTTAACCATACAGCTCCTGCCCCATCTCTACTTCCGAGTTGATTGGCATAAGAAAAAGAATCTTCAAGCAACTTCATAACAGGAACTACGCCACTGCATCGATTGTCAATTCCTTTAATGGGATCTCCTAGTGGGCGTAGATCAGTTAAGTTGAAAGAAACACCTCCTCCTCTTTTGGACAACTGCAAAGCATTATTTATTGCATTAGCAATAGCATTCATCGAATCATCAACCATAAGCAAGAAGCAACTAACAAGTTCACCCCTTCTTTTACGTCCTGCCGAAAGAAACGTAGGTGTTGCTGGTTGATATTTTCCGTCAATCAAATCCTTAACAAACTTCTTAGCCCTTGTGATATCCCCATCTGCTAAGAACAACGCATTAATTGCTACTCTATCCTCATAACGCTCAAGGATTTTCTTATCATCAGATGTTTTTAGAGCGTAATTGTTGTAAAACTTAAATGCGCTCATAAAAGAAGGAAAACGGAACTTTTTTGCATAAGCTATTTTAAAAACTTCCTTAATTTCATTGAAAGAGTATTTATCTAAAAACTCACTCTCGTAATATTCATTTTCAATTAAATAGTCAAGTTTTTCTTTTAAATCATGAAAAAATACTGTATTCTGATTAATGTAATCTACGAAGTAACTTTTAACAGCTTCTTTATCTTTGTCAAATTGAAACTGTCCATTTTCACTCCTCAACATAATCTCATTGTTAAGCTGAATCCACTTAGGAATACTAGACAAACTTTTTTACCTCCTGAATAAAGCGATTTATGTCTGTAACTGTGCCACTTAACTCAAATTTACAAATTACTGGAACATTGTATTTATTTGAAATAATATCTGCAGCCAAAGCAAAACTTTTTCCCCAATTCTTATTTCCGCTTGAAGCAACACCTTTCAAATATGAGTAGTTATTATCAAGAAATTTGAGTGTTGATTCTGGAACTTGACCCATCCCTGTTGTATAAGTAATTAAGATATACGATTCTCTTACTTCCATTTCATTATGTATTTTTACATTCCTAATATTTAATTTATTAATAAATCTTTCAACATTTCTTGTTTTACTGTCATACACTATAAGCAAATAGATGCACTCTTTTCTACTAAAATAACTATTTCATCTTTAAATCCTTAACAGTTGCATTATAATTAGTCGATTGGAGGACGATTCTCTTCCAGCGCACGAATAGCCTCGTATAGAATTTCTATTGCTTCATCAGTAGAAATATCGAATGCCTTTGAGATTTCCAAAGCACCAGTATTTTTATTTTCTCCAATGAAAATTAAAGAGCCCTCGATTGTTTTCAAATTCTCAACTCCCTTCATTCCAATAATATCATACCCTTCAATATTATATTTTTTATCTACCTATTCATCGTCTTCTGGATTCTCATACATCTCATATGCATCTCCATATCCTTGCCAATTATCCACTCCACACGCTTCGAGACAATCCAAGAAATACTCTCTATCGAGCAACCTTTCGTATTCTGCTTTAGATATTGTAACTGTTTCAGTTGTAGACAATTGAATACCTCCCTATTATTTTAAGTTAGCAGAAATGTTACATTAAAATTTAGATCCCAATTTCATAAAGGCATCTTTCAAATTGCAGCCTGCTCTACATTGAATTTGTCTGTATTTTGAATCGTACAGTTGATCACAGAATTTTTAACTTTCCAATGAGTTATTCTCCATGTTAGCTCTGCTATAAAGGAAGCACTACCTGTAAGAAGAAATAAATAAATTAGAAACTCCAGCATATTTTCACCTCCTTATAAAAGAACTGTTTTATTCCTTCAATCTAATTTCGCAATTTCTCGTTCCAAGATATCATGCATTTCTTCTGGTTCTAGGTTCTGTGTGATTCTCCAGTTAAGAAAGGTCTGAACTATCTGCTCAAATTTTTCATAGGCATAATCGTTGTAAACAAAATCTTGTTCTTGTTCAATAATTTGTTTTGCGGTATCCAACCCTTGGATATAGTAGTATTTGCCTCCATCGGAGATATCGTTGCTCAACTTATGCTTTTCAATAAGTAGATCGATAGATTCTAATAGGTCGTCATAAGTTTTCTTAGTCTTTTCTTCCAATTTTAATTACCTCCATACAATAATATATTGTTAATTTTAATATCTTTTATAATATAACTGACTTGGAGAAGAGGAATTTTTTCTCCTCCTCATGCATATCCTATTACCTATATAAATTTTAGGAGATGACTGACTTGGAGAAAATTTATAACATGGTCAACAGACAGAATGGTGTCCACATAAAATGCACTGAAAAATATCTAATTGATTGGGTAATACGTGGTTTTGAAGTTGAAGATTATTACATGGGAAACATGTCGATAGAATTTGAAGAAGATTAACCTCTTCTTCTTTTTTATATCCAATAAATGATTTTATTCCACTTCTTCTTCCTCATATGCATCTTCATCAATTTCTACAAAGCGTTTTGTTCCATCGTTCAGATAACCAAAAAACATTTCTACTGGCCTTACCCAATAGCATCTTTGCTTATCATAGTAGATAACCAAACCTTCTTGTGTCTCAGTATGAGTTGCCATCCTAGAAATTGTATAGATGCCTCTTTTATAATGTTTATACTTTTGACCACAAGTTACTTCATACATGTAGCAACCTCCTCTTCAAGATTAATATCTTTTTAAAACAATTCGATTTGCTCATTGACCATAGTTAATTCATAAAACTTCTCAAAATTATCTAATCTGAAATAATCAATTGTACTATTAGGAAAAAGAACCTTATATCGTATATCATTTTTAATTGCAATCAATCCAACTACTTCTGGCAAACCGCCATTCGATTTAAAATTGCTTCGAATAGCCCAAAGCAACTCACTGTGCTCATAGTCATCTGATACTTTTCTGTTTAACATAGGATGTTTAGGTTTTACATACACTTTATTTTCTTGCAAGATCCAATCCCCTTTCCATTAAAATGGCTCTTTTATTGTAATATTACTTTTTCTATGGCTTCCCTTAGACTATCGTGAGAGGTGTAATCGAATTTCTTCCCTTTCCTTGTATAAGAAGATGCTCGAATTAATATTTCTTCTCTAAATGCCTTCTTTGCATTCTCACTTATCCCAATACTGTTTTCAATTTTCCTCATGAGCGCTTCGTCTGGATCATGAGACTCTTCATTAATCAATACTTTCTGCCAGTTACAGTATGCTTCAATATGAACCAGATAATTTTCAAATAAATTCTGCGCCTCCTTATCCATAAAATGAGTCTTGAAGTATTTGATAACAATTGAGAGATCGTCAAGTTCTGATTCAATTTCGGCTAATTGTTCTCTTAGTGCTTGTTCCCTTTTAATTAATTCTTTATATGTTTGTAATATAACGACCATCCCCCCATAAAAAATGCAAATTTATTGTAAATACTTAGTTACAAACTCAATAAGTTTATCAACATCTTTTTCAGTCGTATACTCATTTATCAGAAATTTACCAATTTCAATATATTTACTATAGTCTCCACCACCATAATATTCATCTGAAATGACAATCTTTATCTGAAGATTATCAGTGATTTTGAGTAAATGAATATCTGTACCTGAAAAATCCATCTCTCGTTTGTTAATACCATTTTCTTCAATGTATGTGTTTAATGTATATAGAATATCTTCACACTCATCTTCATCGAATATGGATTTATAATCTGGAAGTTGACTTCTAAAATATAAACTTAATTTTTTGTTTAATTCATTTCTATTGCGTTCAACAACATTAGTCATTGATGACACATTTCCAACTTTCTCGGCTTCATGCACTAGATACCAATCCGCTACTACTCTTTTCATTTTTTTCTTCCTTTCTAGTGAAATGAACGTGACTTTTATTGGAATTGCCCCTTATTACTCCACAACTTCTTCTAAAGAAATATTGTACACTTTACCAACTTCTAGTCCCTCAGAAATCGAATGTTTTACATTCTGCAAATTAATTCTGGTTACATTTGCGTAATTTGTTTCTCCATCAACCATCTCAATCAAATCCATCGAAATAATAACTTCACTTCCATTCGCACGTTCATTTCTGCCCTCGATTTTATATTTACCAAACAGCATGAGATACATCTCCTTTATATTTTTATATGGTTTTAGACTTAAAGATAATTACATTACACTGTTGAAGAACTGAGAATTTATAGAGACTCCATTTCTTTATTAATTTCTTCAATCTTCTTATCGTAGTAAGCAACCTTATTGACTTTAGCCTCATTAAATCTTTTTATATTTTCTTTGCACTGCGTTCTATAGAAATCCTTGGATTTTTGCTCATCATAAAAAATATTTAAAGAAGTACCAGTATAAGCTCTATACCCTGTATTATCGAATGGTGCAATGATTCTAGATTGAACTTTACCATTTGTACCAATTGGTCTAAAGTGAACCTCAGAGTAGTAAACACGCTTATTCTTTGGTAAATCCTCATTGCTGCAGACTACAACTTTCATTGGTGGAATATGTCTTATTGGTTGATTATCTATATCATTGAAACGATAATCGCATATATACACAATGTCACCAATGTTTAATTTGTCTTTGCATTCGTGGAGAAGCACTTGTTCAATCCTCCTCAATAAACTCAGCAATTTCTTTGTATGTTTCTGTGTCACCACAATGAACATCATCCAACAAAGTTAATGCTTCATCCAAAAGACTAATTGCTTCCATGTATTCATCCAATAGATTATAACAGTGCCCATAAATTCTATTTGATAATGCAATATCAAACTCTTCAGTTGAATAATACTGGTTTAGATCATTTGAAATCTTTTTCAGTTGCTTTTTAGAGATCATCTTACTTTTTCTACCTCCTCTAGTTTTACAACGCTCTCTCATAGCCGCGGCCATTATGACCAGTTTTACCTCTTTCTTTGTAAAACTTAGTCATTGTTCGACCTTGCTTTCCAGTTCCTTTCGCCAAACGAACTTCATCCAAGTTTACAAATAAACCTCTAATTTGTGCTTGGCCGCTAATGTCATTTTGAGCAGTAATGCGATTAGTTTCAGCACTCGATAAAACAATATGTTTACCATCTTGATTTTTAGCTACTACATAGAACATTTAACATTTCTCCTTTATGTATGTTTTGTTTTTTTAATTGTGAATTTTATAATCATCTAAGAATAACTGAGTTGTAACAATTGCTTTCCTTGTTCTAGGATTAACCCATTCATTCAGGTTTAAGGTGCCAACGACATCTACATTTTTTCCAATTAAGTAATCATCAAAATATGATTCATCAGTTCTAAATTTCATTAATACAATGTTGTTGCATTCAATTTTAATCGTATTCTTATCTTTGCCTAAGATAACTTTCTTTTGTGTTTCAACACCCTTTATCAGAAAGCGTCCTGTTTCAAAGCCTTGCCCACTAATTTCATAAAACTCTTGTATACTTTTCACAAGATCCTTGTCGATCTCGTTTGGTAACAATTCAAGCACGTATTCAATGTGTTTTTCACTTTGATTACCTAAAAGAACTTTATTTAAGTGCTCTTTTACAACTTCAAGGTCATCACTTTTAAACTTAACCCCACCAACTGTTTTATGACCAGCAGCTTCAATTACTTCTGGGATGTCATTAAGTATCTTTTTAAAATTACAATCATCATATGACCTGAAGCTTCCTGAATAAATACCTTCATGATCCATTGACATTATAATAACAGGCTTTTGAAATTCCTCACTTAATACCCCAGCAACAAGCCCTCTAAAACCTTTACCTATTTCATTATCAATAATGAATGAACATTTATCATTTTCATTAACTAAGGGGCGTAATTTTTCATAGTAATACTTCTGCAGTCGCTTTCTCTCTTCGTTCAATTCCAAAACTTTATGAGCCAATTCATTTGCTTTAACCTCATCAGTTTCAGTTATTAGTTCAAGTATTACTTCAATTTTATCCATTCTACAAGCAGCGTTTATATTTGGTGCAATGAGATAACCAATATCAGAAACTGTGATTTTATTAGGATCTTTCTTCGAGGCTTTTAACAAAGATCTGAGCCCAATATTTTTTATATTATTTATTCCTTCTCTAACAATATATCTGTTCTCATACTCCCTTAAACTCATAACATCGCCAACAAGACCAATTGCTACAATATCATAATAATCATTAGCGTATTTTGTTTTATAGTACGAATCCAACGCTCGACAAACTTTCCAAGCCACCACTGCGCCGCTAATAGATTTATTAGGATAATTGCAGCCATCTTGTTGGGGATTTACTAAGATACAGTATGGATTAATATTATCTTGCTCATGATGATCCAGAACAATAATATCAACCCCACTCGTACTAATCCTTTTACATGTTTCAACACTGTTTGTTGACGAATCAATAATTATTAACAAGTTTGTTCCTGAAGGAACGTCATTCTCTGAAATTTCTATCCCATGTCCATCTGATCGTTGAGCATGAAAGTATGTTACTTTGTTAGTAAAATTCTTGAGGTAGTTGTACATCAGCGCTCCTGATGTAACACCATCTGAATCAACATCAACATGAATTGATATGAGCTCTTCATTATTTATTGCTTTAACAATTCTATTAACTGCAAGGTGGCAATTCTTCAGCAATTCTGGACTATACAGTTCGAACTCACATGGATTCAAGAACCTCTTAGGTTGCTTTATGTCATGAATCCTTGCAAGTATTGTCTTAATGTCCTCAAATTCATTGTACTCTTCTTTAGGCGCTTTCTTAACCCATTTCGTTGTAATCACCTCCTATATAAAGTTCAATTTTTATTGCTTGTACAATCTAGCAAAATCATCCACAAAAAGTCAATAGTTAATTCATATTTTATTTAATACCTAGTGTTTCATATGTATGAAATAGTGTTCTACAACTATCCCCCATAACTTTTTCGATATGTAGGTTTTGATTGTCAATCAGCGGAAAGCTATGTATATTACTACATTCACTGTACTTATAGAGTCTGGTTTTAACAAGACTGAATATTCCATAGTTATCTCGTCCGTAGTCATCTATAGCAAACTTTTCGCCATTCCTCTCATACAATGGATAATATTTATCATCAGTGAAACCTAACTTTCTATGGTCACTCACGATGTAAACAAGATCTGCTTTCTCAATCTGATCAACCTCAATTAGTTGTTGATTCATATCAGCATCTCCTTATGCGATTTTGTGTTGATAACTTACCATTTTTTACATTATAAAGTCAATAGTTTCACTTATGTTTATTTTTTACCCTCTTGTAGTAGTCATTTGCAATTATCTTCAAATCTCTAATTAGTTTATCTTTATCATCAAATGTATCAGTACTTAATGCCACATCTTTTAAGTATTTTTGCTCGAAGCCATCAATATAGTCTTCAGGAGACTGACGTAATAAGCCTAGTGTGTATATAGTTAGTCCGAGTACAAGATTATTCTTTTGAATACTGTTCATGCTTACTCCTTTCTACTTAACTTTTTTCGATTTACTCTAAACCTATTAATAATTTCATCAATACTAATTGGCGAATAATCAGTATTTTCTACTGAAACACATTGGTATTTAGATTGGTCTAACGCATCAATTCGTGAGTGTACATGTCCATGAATGTTAAATCTAATACCCTCAGTCTCTAAATAACTCATGTTAACCTCAGAAATTGGCTCATGTGTAAGTATTGCATTATAGTAACTCATCATTCGATAAGGTTTAAAACCAAGTTTGAGAAACTTACCATCAGTTACCCCTTTATCATGATTCCCACGAATTAAGATGTTTCTGCCCTTACTCAGCCTTTTAGCTATGTATTCCATCCTGTCACTTTTACAAAAGAACATATCACCTAACCAATAAACTGTATCCCCCTCTGAGATTGTTCTATTGTAATTTTCGATAATAATGTTATCCATATGCTCGATATCAACAAATGGACGATTTTCATACTTTAAGATGTTCTTATGACCAAAATGTGGATCTGCAATAAACCAATCTGCACTCAATTTATCAACTCCTCATAAAACTGTTATTTTATAGTACTAAAAAATATCACGTAAATTTCCAGTAAGCAATACTTCTCCATGCTCTAGCCATCCAACAAACAAATTAACATAACCTTCAATTACATTACCATTGAGATCACAAATATCAATTTTTACTTTCTGATCCATTAGTTCTTCTAGTCGACCAAGATTTCGATATGTCTCCATCTCGTTAAGAATTTCATTATACAATTGTCTAAATGTAATTTGACTATTCTCATTTACATCGTCTTTATGTAATGTGATTACTTGACTTTTCTCCATATTGCTCTCTCCCACTCTGTAATATAATCGCTATTTCATCTTGATTAACTCCAACTTGCTTCTGGCTCTTTCTCTGGTGTCACCTCATCACAATCTCCATCAGAATCAATAATAAGTCTCGTATAATTTTGCTTTAGCTTCATTAATAATACTTCGAACTCACTCAAGTTTCTTAAAGAGTTCAAGTCATGGACGGACTCATAATCAATTGTCCATGTTTCTTTATCATATTTCTTCCAACGATGAATATTAATTTCAAAATTCATTTTTTCGTCATGATCACATTCGAACACTACTACTGCGCGTTCAACATCACTCCAAGATCTTTCATTGTTGTACTCGACCTCGAATCGAACCTCTACGTTTTCATAAGTAGGACGATCATCATAATTAATTTCAAGTTCATCGGTTTCAACATTCTTTTCCACATATCCCATCCACCGCTCAAAAAGTTCTGTTACCTTAATTTTCTTATCTTTTTCTGGAACCATTAACTCTTTAAAATTCTCTAGGAGTTTTTTATTCTCCATTGCAGAACTTTTTAATATATCGACTAAAACACTATCTAGCTTAACAATATATTCAGAGTAATCATATTGTTCTAGATATGGAATCATTACAGATTTAACTTTCTCTTCAATGATTTTTGTAACATCTCCATACGATCTAAACAAGTTTTCAAGTGCATTTTTTACTCCCTTTTCTAGCTGTTCTGCAATTAACTGTTCAACAGTTCCATCTTCAAGTTTTTTAGCAATTACATCCTTAATATTTTGTTCTAGTGTCATATGTATATATCCACCCTTTATAATTTATATTAGTTTTTTAGTAGTGACTCAATTTCATTAATCTCAAGCTCAACTTTCTTGTCCTCAGAAAGTAGCCGATCCAGTTTACCCTCCATTGCTTTAAGTTTCTGCTCCTCCTCTTTTCTGTTCAAGAAGTCCAACTTTGCCTTCAAATCAGATATCCAGTCAGTAACGTTGTAACCGCTAAATGCAAAATTATCTAGTACTCCTAAATCTTTAGCTGAAGCAGCGTAAGCATTAAGTTTAACCATCAGCAAGATAGTTTGTTCCTTTGTTAAGACTTGAATATTATGTCTGACTCCATCTACCTCAATTGAACAGTTCGTAACTGGACTAAACTTTATAGATTTACTAATTCTACTTTTCTTTTCCTCAATTTGTTTCTTTAGTTCAAGTATTTTCTGATCGTTATTATTTACCATGATGTAACCCTCCGATATAATTTTCCATTTTCCAAATATTCATTCTTATAAACTGGTTCATACTTATTGAAAAGTTCTTCTAAAGTACCTATAGGAAATTTCTCATACCCTTTTTCTCGTGTATAGTCACCTCGTTTATAATACTCATTTTTTTCAATATCATAGTGAATTGTTTCTGCATCATGCTCACTTACTTTGAAAGTAAAACTTTGATCATAAGTATATGAACCAAGTTTTCTATTGGAAACATATTCTTTAAATTCGTCTAGTGTAAATGGTACGTATTCATCTCTAGTCTTATCATAGTGAGAATAATTTTTACTACGTTCCAAATAATCAAACAATTCAGCATAATTCTCAACACAATCCGATGAGACAATATCAATAAACTTATCACCTAATGACCTGAGTGTTAAAGTGTTTAAATACTTGTTTCCATCATATCCGTCATTTACACCAGTCGTAAAGAAATAGTGCTTTCCCTTATTTACTTTGTGATATATGTAATTATATGATCTCCCCCAATAACCTCTGCCATTATTTACTTCAATTCGCTCAGACTTAGTATCCTTCAAATCAAAACGCCCCATATATATCCATTCTGTGTTGTCCTTCGATTTGTAAATTCCTCCGATGACCAAATCTTTTGATTTCACATAATTCTTGTTGTGCAATGTTTTATTGTATTGGGACAGTTCCGCATAATCAGGAGACTCAGTTGGAATAAGAATTAGATCTGAGCCATGCCATCCGTAAACAAATTCACCTTCTAGTCCTTTGCCTTTAATTGAATTTGTGTTTTCAAGAATATATAATAGATTAGTGATTGTAATTTCAAACTCGAACCCTCTTGGGTCATAGATTCGCGTGTACGTCTGTCTATGGTTCCATCCACTACTATAACCGCCAACCTTCTTATTCAATACGAATCCAGAAGTCGGCTCATTTGCAAAGTCGTCAGATTCAATACTTTTATCTCTCCAACCATTCCATGATGCTTCTTTGCGAATCTTACCTTTTTCGTCTACATAGATAACGTATGCCAGTTTTTTCGTATATGTATCGCTACGATTTTGATACCCTACTTTTATTGTCTTCGGAATAAAAATGTTTGTTTTCAGTTGTTATCATCTCCCCATGAAACTCGTGTTTTATTGGTTCAACTCTGCTTTAATTGCTTCCCATAAAGCATCGGTTAGCTCATTTCCACAAAATTGGTTGTCATCTAATAAAATCACATACCATTTTTTATCTAAATTACATTTTCTGACTATAACTTTGTCCAAATAATCAATCATTTTTCCAATTGTCATTTTTTTATGATGATAGTTTGCCCAATCATTTCGAGGTACAATTTCATTAAACATTGAATAGAATTGTTCCTCTGTTATTTCTTTTGCTTGTTTAGGTGTAATGTGATATTTCATTGTCTACTCCCAATAATATCGTTGTTTTATTTGCTTTTCAAAATGATTGAATATTGAATTTGTATAGCAATGCTGCCTTACAAATTGCCTCTTCAGGTTTATCTGCCCATGCAGACCATCTGCCCCAAGTTCCTTTGCCAAATATGAATACCCATTGTTTTTCTCTCTCATGCCACACCAAGTGTTTTTGGTCATGATTTAAGTAATCAACAACTTCCCAAGCTTTACTCATATCTGATGAATAGAACGGAATACAACTGGATTTATATGTTTTACTTTCTTTATAACAATACCAATCATTAAATTCTCCCTTTTCAATATACCCCTCAAAAATATAGGTGAATACTGCTTGATCCAAGTCTCTACCTTCTAATTCAAGTATTGTTTCCTTATTAATTTTCGTACCTCCTTTGCAATTTGTTTCTTATCCATTCCCATAGACTCCAATATATTTTTTTCTCATAATTAGAACAGTCGCTCTCTGAATTCTTAAAACTACAATACCAACCATAGTCTCTAGATTCCAATGCACATGTAGTGCATTGTGTTACAGTGAGTCTTTCAAATTCATCTTTCCTCATTATGTATGGATGTATTTGCTTATAAAACGCATATTGGTTTAAATATAAATACACAGTTTCAAACTCTTCTTCAATATAGATGGCACTTTTATGTCTACTGCCCATCCTAAAGCATTTTATAGGTAAATTCTTATCCGCGTATTCTTTTAACTCATCAATTGTATTAACATCTGGTATTACGAATCGCTCATAATTACCTCTTGTGTCTTCGCACCTAATATGAATCATACAAGTCCCCCAATAAAATTTATCTTTTATCAGTTTTTGTCCTTCTATACTCTATGTACGGCTCTATGAAAAGCCACATGATGAATTTATAAATCATTGTAAGTACTATAACTGCAAAGATTAGTCCAAAAACAATTTGCTTATTATCTTGTATAAAGTCAAACATTTTAATAATGGGCGTATAGGAAATTAGAAGTGAACATATTCCCACCCAAGCAGCTAGAATCAATGGAAAGCCGATTGTAAATAGTAGGAGTTCATTTAATCTTTTTTTAAACACTTTTAACCTCCTATTCTACATAATTGTTTTTTAATTCAGTAGAATATATCAATGAATGATGATAATCTTTTAGTAGCGACCTTGTAGGATAAATTACTTTTGATGCAAGTGCATTCCCTGAAGTGTCACGAGCTTCATGATATACTTTATCAATTGCGTTCATTGCTTGATAGTACCGTTCAAACAATATCTCCATGTGATTACGTACTGTTTCCAAATCTTGAATCGTCATCCCAATATTCTGATCCATCCTTTCCTCAATATGCAATTGTTCCTTTAGTTTTTGTATAACTAAATCAAATGCTTGAATTGAGGTAAATGTATATCTAACATCATTACTACTCATAAAACATTCCTCCTCATGGATTAGTCGTTTTTCTTTATTCCAGACTTCATTTCTTCAAGTATTTCTCATATTTTTTAGCTTTATCTACAATATCATAAATCGCTTCCCTATCCATTATGTCCCCACTTCTACTCAGTCATCTCACCAATAATTTTTCTTAACTTAGTTTTTGCTCGTCTCGAAAGGTTCTTATTTTGTGCTTTCAACCAATCCTCCAATTTTGACTTGGTTGTCTTGATCTTTTTTATCTTAAATATAGGTGGCTCATATTTAGTACTCGATTTTATTACAGAGCAATATGACTCTTTCACAAACACAGGTTTGTAGTCTCGACTCGCATTCACTTTTTCGTATTCGTCTTGATTAGTAACTGGTATTGCATGTTCCCCATGTTCTCTTTTAAATTCATCATGTGTTTTATCTGCAATTTCACTTACTTTATTTTGGCCTTTTTCATACCATGATGGAGCTGCCGAAGTTATGTATGCTACATCGGCAGAACCTTTCTTAACAAGTTCAATTGTTTCCTTATTATCTACTCCACTCCACATCTTCGAGGAGAGCCATTCAAGTTCGAAGGAATCAGCAAGTTTTCTATCGCGATCAATCTTTATGTATTTTGGTTTAAAATTGTACCCATAGTCATATTTATTGTAGTTACAAATAAACAGGCCATTAACAAAGACTTTCCCTTTGAACTTCTCATCGTGAAGAATTTGTCCATATTCACTTTGGGTAACTTTTCCGAGGTTTTGTAAATGCAGATTGGAATCTATAATGTCTTGATACTCCAACGAAGTAATTCCTTCAATCGCTATTGTTAAATTATTATCAGGAACCCTCTGCCAAAAATATTTTGTGTCTACGAAGAATGTTAGTATCTCAGATCCGCCATATCTTTTGGCTTTGACGAATCGAGGCATCCATACCTCTTTTGCTCCATAATTATAAAAAACAACTCTTTTACCTAATCTGGATAGTACGAGGGTAGCAACCTTATATCCTTCTCCAAATTGACCAATAGTGTTTGGATCATTTCGTTTTGTTGATGAACCAAGGAGCAATGTATTAACATTTAAAATTGATAATTTATTACCAACATGTAGAATCTGATTGTCTTTATCATAGCTAAAGAACATTTGGTTGCCTTTAACACTTGTTTCTTGATCTAGAGCATTTTGAAACAATTCTCGCACTGCGTCTACAACTGTCCAATTGGGAACATAGTCTTTAGAAAGACTCAGTTCATACTTTCTCAATTAATCCTCTCCTTTCAATGTTTATCCAACCTTAAATCCTTTTTCCAAAGCAATATGCAAATAATCTAAACTGCTATTATGTAGGTATTCAATCATAAAGGCTGCATGCTCTATACTATATTTCACATAAGCAAACACATAGCCATTGTACAGCCTATCACCTTCGTAAACTTTGCATCCATCAATATCTTTCTTACCTGTATACTGTTTAATTTCATGCTTATTGTCTTCAAATAATGGCCTGTCTTCACAATAAATTTCATCGTATGAAAAAGTTGCTTTGTCTACCCCAAGTCCAAATTCCCAACTAACTTCCCCAGTCTCAATATTACGTGCTACAAATACCTTTGGTAGCATTTATAAGAACCTCCCTATAAAAGTCATATTTTATTTAGAAGCAGTAGACGAAATAGTGGTTTGCACTATCGCGTAACTCCTGCTCTGTCCTTGCTGGATAACTGATATTCTTGTAAATTTTCTTAAACAGAACACCACAAACATTGACTTCCATGCTAAAATTCCTCCATTCTAAATGAAACTCACATTTAATATTAAACTACTACTTTATCATTAACTTGATCATATTTAGCTTTCAAATACTCTTTAATATGTATTGTATATTTCTTGTTTACTTTAAACATTTCAATTACGCATTCATCTTTGACAATGAATCTTAGATGATAATATCCATACACAAGTGAACCATCATTATTCATTTCAACGATTTTTCCTAGCGAGACACAACGTTTAACCTTATACTCAATTTCTTCATGAGTGCTGCATTTAAAACTACTCAGTGGACATAGTTCGAGATACTGTTCTATAACTTGTCTTTTAACCTTCATGTTATTCCTCCTTAAAAGTTATGTATAGTACTATTTTTTATTCAGACATGCATTTTCGTATTCTTTTCGTTTCTTTGTTGCTCCCATAAAAAACAATGAACAAATAACCAGAACAAACACATAAACAATTAGTCCAGTGAAGACCCAGAACACCTAATTACATCCCTCCTAGCAATTTGGTATTTTTTACTTGTTTATGATGATACCACATTAATGAAATGTATACAATGATTTTTTATATTTTACATGCAATTTAATAGTTTATTTAACTTTGTATTTTTCTTCGTTATATAATTTTATAAATGCCTCCAAACCCAAATCTATTGGTGCATCTTTCTCTCCTAAAATACTATTTTTCTTTTCATAAATCACGTACAATCTTTCTTTAAGCAAGAATTTATTAATTTCTCTACGCCACTCATCATTGCTCACATTCTTATCAAAGGCTAGAATCACATTCACGCCTAATTTTTCAAGTTTTAATACCTGCTGTTGGCTTAGATCGTGCCCCCCTATGCTTACTGCGTTACAAAAGCCATAAGAGAACGATTTTAATACGCTTTTTTCAGCTTCATAAACTATAACTTCCTTTAATTCTTTTATATATGGCAAAGCCTTATCCAACCCATAAAGAATATGACTTTTTGGTGTAGGATAAGGGTACCAATATTTTGAAGTTTTTAGTTTTACATAGTCCAGAATAGTTCTTCCTTTTACACCAACAAGATTCCCCAATTCATCTCGTATTGGTATTGTAATACAGTTATCCCTTATAGAGAATCCGATTTGAAACATATTCTGTACATATGGTGTTATTTCTTCTTTTATAATCCATTCTTCATAAGGTAATGTTACATATTCATTAAGAATTGATTCGTCTAATTTTCTTAAAGGTGAATCGTCATGCCCATGATTGCTATTCTTTGGCTCAATCTGATCTAATACTAGCAGACATGGATCTTCAATAATTTCCTTTTTATATTCTTCTTGTTGATAATAATCATAACCGCAAACTTTACAAATCCAATAAATTGCTTGTGAAAAATAGAGTTTACTTATGTATTCTACCAAATCAATAATATCAGCTTTCTCTGGAAAGTCTGGTCTAGTATGATTCAAAACTCTTAGAGTGTCCAGACTTACATTAATTGCTGAGGGAGCGTCTCCATCTGGATTGGAGGCAGTATAAAAAGTCCTCCCTTTTCTAATATTATGACATCCTAAAGCAATAAGTATGTCCTCAATTTTATTATCGTTAAGGATCTTCTCTTTTAGTAATTGTGCATCGATTTTCAATCACATCCTTATGCACTACCGAGTTTAGTTTTAATCTTTTCAACTTGTTCAATTTTCTTTAATTTTTTGTATTCTTTATTAATTCTTTTAAATTCTTTTTCATCTTCAGACAGTATTAAATAACCTTCTTCAATCCATAGGTTTTGCCCCTTAGCTACCCTAAGACATATGCGATCCTTATCCTTGCCACCCCTGTTCTTGTCAATAAAGCCAATGTAATAAACAACACTTTTATCCAGAGGAACAGTTATCCAATCGCCTGATTCATTCTGTTTGTAAATTACATATTTATCATATTCATCAGGAAATAAAGGTCGAAACATTAAGAGTCCATCAGCAATATGCTTTATGTGTTTTCCATTTGCGATAGCCTGAGAATTGAGGATTTCGTTAAATAGACTGTCATCTGTTAATTGGAACGTTCCCCATATTGAAACATCTAATTCCTTTGACTGCTCTTTTAGCATGTCACCTGTTTTCACAAAAGACATCCAATCATGGTCAGGAGCTTTAAGAGTATCATAAATAATTAATTTGCACCCTTTAATCTTATGTCTTTTAAATTGTCTTTTTAATGTTAGTTCATCATAATTTGCTAACTCCAAGAAATGAATTTTACTGTTATTCTCTATATATTCAGCGGCAACAGTAACAATTTCCTCCTCGATCTCTGTTAAAGCCCCAGTAACAATTTTTGTTTCATCAATACCAAATCCATATTCATTAAAAAGAAAACTGTACTTATCGACAATCTTACCAATTTCATTTAGCTCTTTCTGTTCGGCATCTGCCCAGTGGAACTCTTGGTTATTTATGACACAGGAGAGCACCATAGCATCCCACTCATCTTCATCTTGCTCATTTGCTGCAACCAAAACATCAATCCCAAATAAAATTCCTATATAGCAAGCAATTTTTGATGTGAGTCTTGATTTTCCACAGCCTGAGTGCATTCCAGCTAGGGTTAACTTTTTACTTCTTAAGCCGCGTAGTAACATATTGATAATTTCAAACGGTAACGCTAGTCCAATATCGGGTGTTTCTTTCCACTTCTGCACCCTTTGTCTCATATTCCTACCTAAAATGACACTGTCTTGAACCCCACCAATGACTGTGCCAATTGTGTTTATTTGATATTCCATTGATTTGATGATATCTTCTGGAGTTAGCTTACTTAGGCTCCCCTTTTCTAAAATTTTTTGTGCTGGAAATCCTTTTCGCTCAAGCTCTCGTAAGAGTGAATATTTTTTTAAGTTCTTATAATATGTATCAAATTCCTCAAGATCGGCAATATCAGTTATTCTTTTAATATAAGAATATCCTTTTAAATAATCATATTTTTCTTTCCTGTCAATATTCTGATTCATATAAACATTTATTTTTGCTTCAGTTAACTCGCCATTTAGTTCGTGATGATAAATTTCATAAAGGGAATTGTACAAAAATGCTGATGTTGGCTCTGCAAAATCATACTTTGGAACAATTAAATCTCCATAATCTAAGAAGAGATCTGGTTTTTTATAAAAACAAGCAACTGTAAGGACTTCTGTATTAACATCTTTAATTGATGATTCAATTATGTTCTGGATATTATCACTCCTCAGTCTAACAAAGTAGTTAAATTAACCACATCTTTATTGTTGTTCTCTCTATGTGACTGAAACTGTGCCTGTTTAACTTTTTCTTTGATTTTAGCCATACTTTCAATTTGATTAATAGTATTATTAGTATTGTGTTTTTGTTTAGCATTTTTTTTCGCATGGTTGTAAGCATCTACTAGATTATTTCTAACAATCCCAAGCGAATAATTCATTTGTTCAATCAAAGGTTTATCAACCATCTTATTAATCGATGCCCTTATTAAATCCTCACAGTATTGGTATGTATAAAGAATTCCTTTATATCGTATTCCTTGTTTATATTTTTTATCGTATTTTCCAAGAATCCAATTATCGTTTCTTAGATCCTCGACTCTTTGATAAAAAATAGATGGAATCTCCGATGTTCTACTTAAATTGTGGAGTTTCAATAAATAAAAAAACAATTCGTTTTTCTCTTCTTGCTCCTTCTTCTGAAACTCCTTATGTCTTATGTATTTATCTAAACAATCCCCTTCATGAAAATACATATCATCCATTTTTGTTTTTTCAGATTGATCCTTAACCAGACAACTCCTGCACTTTGTTACTCTCGGCAATTCATCACCTCTTCTCCTCTAAATTTTACGAGTAGAATATATCACAATCGACATAACAAAATCAATATTTTCATGTTTTATTTATATATAAAAAATCTGAGAAGCCTTAATGACCTCTCAATCAATAAATGTACTAACTACCTCGTTAAAATCAACCCACTCAAACCCATCGCTATACTCTAATTTAAACCTATTCTTGTGTTGATCAATACTTGTAACCACTCCAGAAAATGAAATATCCTCAAATTCACCAAAGATGTTGACTTTGATTAACTTCTTTCTATTCAGTGATAAACTGATATTCTGAAAAATAATCTCCAATTCATCTTCATGTAGTAATGGTTTAGTCCTTTTGTTTCTATTCATCTGATACTGAATTATAGAATGTTTATGCTCAGGCAACATCATGCGTGATGACTCCCATAGACCATTTCCTTCTAGTTTCTTGCTCATTTAAAGTGACCCCCAATTTTCACAGATCTATCGACTGCTTGACCTGCAGCTGTCAGAGAGGAAGCCCTTAGTATTGCAGCCTCACCAAATTTATCCTTTATTTTATCCATAACATTCTCAACTCTTATTTTCTTTTCAAAATCATCAAATATTGTAAGCTGATAAACATCTGCACTTGATAAATCAGAAAGCGAAACTCCGAGCCTTCTAACTGGCAAACCATCCCAGAACTTATGGAAAAGCTTCTTAACATTAGAAAACACATCAACACTGATATTAGATGGATCGTCCATTTTCATTTGCCTTGAGAACCCTGTTGGATAATCCCAATCTGCACCCATGCAACTAACAGAAACTGTCCTACCCATAACGTTTTTGTTTCTGGCTCTTCTGCAAACTTGAGAGGTCAACTCATTCAGAACCACTTCAATTTCCCAAGCATGAGCATAATCTCTTGGTAATGTCATTCCATTACCAATTACTTTTTGATTGTTATGCGTTGCAGTTGATACAGGTGAATTATCAATACCATTGGCACATTGCCATAGCACCTGACCATTAACTCCCCATCGTTTAGTTAATCTCGGTAAAGGAGTTTTAGCTAAATCACCTATAGTTTGAATACCCATCTTATAAAAATGACGTTTCATTCTCGATCCTACGCCCCACATATCCCCAACGGGTTTATGCCATATGTGTTTATCCAATTCATTTTTATTGAGATAAAATATTCCTGTTGCATTTTTCTT
This sequence comes from Paenibacillus vulneris, assembly GCF_039543185.1. Classification (NCBI taxonomy): domain Bacteria; kingdom Bacillati; phylum Bacillota; class Bacilli; order Caryophanales; family Paenibacillaceae; genus Paenibacillus; species Paenibacillus vulneris. The sequence goes on from NZ_BAABJG010000055.1 coordinate 439,886, forward strand.
TGCGATCATGTCACAGCATAATTTTGCAAGTATCTTGTTTTCTGCAATGCCTGCCCTAACATAAATACCAGTTTCAGACATCACTTTATCTTGCATTGATTTTGCCATCTCAAATGGAGATCCAAACAAATGCATTGAATGTGTTACATCAACGAATTGCTCATCCACACTATATATTTCGACTAAATCAGTATATGTTTCGTAAATTTCTGTTATTTGTAATGACACATCCAAATATTCTTGCATATGTGGCTTTGCGACTATTACTTCTGGACACTTCTTCAAAGCTTCCCAAAGACGATCTGCAGTAGAGATTCCAAATTTTTTAGCAATTGGGCAGGCTGCAAGAACTATACCAGATCTTCTTTCAGGGTCACCTGCAACGACTAAAGGTTTGTTTTTATATTGTGGATTACGGGATTTCTCTACGCTAGCATAAAAAGACTGGCAATCCAATAGCATTACAGTTCTTGGTTGTTTGGTCATGTTGTTGTCATCACATTCTCACCTGTAGAATTAATACCAATATATTTATATAGGATCACTTGAATATCACTTTTTACTAATCCCCACATTAAAGATATCTTATGATGATAACCACGACATAGGTAAGTTGCTTCTAAACAGTCTTTTGTTCTGCGCTGCTCGTATACTTTAATTCCATGTTTGCGCAATTTCAATCTGTTCTGATACATATCTGCAATGACCATATTTTGTAACGACTTTAGTATTTCAACATACACAATTGGCATTTTCAGACTTGCCGAACTTAATTTTTTGATATCAACTTCAAGAACATCCATTACAACAGGGAGCAAGATAGATTCCTTTACTAATCGAAGATCGTCTGCTGTTTCCATAAGTGACATAAGAATCACTTCCTCGCGACTAAATTAATATTCAATTAATACTTTTAATGTCCGCGGCCTATCTTGTTCCCATGTAATAAAACCCTTGCTCTTTAACCTTTCAAGATGACCATGGGCTGTACTTACAGAACTAATGCCGATTATACTGCATAATTCCCTTACTGATGGAGAGTATTTGTGTTGCTTTATAAATGTTATTATTGCCTCTAACATTATTTTCTGTTTTGGAGTCATTCCAATTCCCTCCCTTGATGAGAACGTATGTTTGTAATTGGTTGGTTACATTATAACCAAACATACGTTCTATATTCAAGAGGAATTTATTGCTACACATCTATAAATATAAAATTATGTATATCAAAACAATTTAATTGCAGTTTTTAAATTATTATTATGAGATTCGAATATGCTTACTCTCAGGTGCCATTTGAACACCTTCGATTTGTTTTCCTTCTTTTAATTCAGCGAGTAACTGCTTTTTGTCAACTGAAATTTCGGTTTTTGTTACATATTGTTTTGGTACTTTCTCAGCATCATACACATCTACAGAAGGGTTGTTCTTTTGTAGCCTAGCCTTAAATTGTCCAGCACCCATCTTATCAATTCCATTTTGTTCTAAGGAATCTTTCATCCAGTTCTTCAAACGATCATATGTATTTTGTAGATAACGTTGTTTACGCTCAAGTCTTTGTTTTTCTTTTTTATAAGATTCGATATCTCCCTCGATATTTCTTAGAAACTTAATTGTGTTCTCCAGTTTTAATTCAAGATTATCTTCAATTGACTCTAAAGTTTGAAAATATAGTTGAAGATCCTCTTCAGTAAAGTCCTCTTCAGAAGTCAAAGCATTATCCATAAAATCATAAAATTGTTTGTATTGTTCAGCTAAAGTGTATAGATTTGGCATAGTTATATTCTCCATTCGTTATATTTTATTTTTATAATAATAGTGATAATATCGTCAATTACTTTTGTGCGAGAATCGCAGAAATATCCCTTTTCATAACCGCGATATCGTCAAAAACTAGAAATCCATAATTGCTTATTTTATTTACCTCATCTATTAAACTTGGTAAATCATATTGTACATTGTCAACTAAATATTCTTTATTAGAGATTGTAATGATTTTGTAATTCATCTTCTCATTCCTTCCACTAATTCCTATTTCATACGAATTCTGCAACAATCAAACAACGATAATGCCTTATTTAAAATGTCTTCCGCTTCAACCACGTTTACACCATTAACTGTACGAATCCCTTCTGGTGCTGTTTTTACTCCTAACTCCAGTCTCCATTTTACTGTGTAAGTCCCTTCGTCACCATTCACAACAAAACTATGTACAAAATCCTCTTCGATTGGATAATATCTCTTACCAACCCAAGAAGCACTTTCACGAATTCTATTTGCTGCCCTCCTAGAGATAATTACTATCTCCCCATGACCACCACAATTAAGACAATAGCAACCTAATCCATATTCCTTTACTTGACTAACTGACCATCCATTGATTCCCCAAGATCCATCTTCATTAGTTGCAAAGCAGCCAGAACAAAATGTCACCTTGCTATCTAAAGAATTCACTTATATCTCCTTTCTGATGAAATTACAATTTTATTATCTCTTCATAATCTACTAAAATATTTTTTTATTTGTGTTATAAAAACTACCTTTTTGACAAAACTATGTAATAGAGATGTGACAACTATACCAATTCACATCTGCTAGAAAGGTGGACTCATATATGTTAAAAGTAATGGCAGCACAAGTTGGAAATATCATGTTGGTACAAGTAAAAAGCACAATCACAAATAACGGATTCGACTCAAATAAAGTAATCAGGGTACTTGAAACATTATTCCAAAGGCCTGTTTACTTGGTAAGTACAGATGGAAGACGGAATACGTTCAGAGGAGAACGTCAAAGCATCATACAGCAGCTGATTAACATCGACCTCAGAAGGCTCAATTGGAAAACTTACTCAATGACATGAATAAATGCATCCCTCGGTGGATGCTTTTTCATTTACCTTCCAGTAAAATCACGATTTTATAGTAATTTAATTTTAACCTTTCTACCATCTTTTGCTCTTCTCAAAATACCTCCAATTGCTAACCCATTTACATAGTAATCATCGAAATAACCTTCGTCATATCTGACCTCACATTCGCCTTCTAATTCAGTAATAAAATGTTCTTTGAACTCATTTATAAAAACATTAATGTCTTTATGTGACTCATAAGTTTTGTATTCTGAATAATCATCATGAGTCTTATAATAAAAATCTAGATAATGACCATTACCATAGTCACTATGATATCTTGAGAATTGAAAATCCTTAAAATCATATTTGCTTTTTACTTCATTCAATATGTATTTTGCATCTCTATAATGATTCCTGAACAACTCAATGAAATCTGATATATTTTCATGTGCCACAGAATAACTTTCTTTGTCATTCTGGTAAAGATACTCATCAAAATTTACATCTCCAAAGTCTAACTTAATGTTGTATTTCCCCCATGAATTATTGATGTAAGTTACTGAAACAATGGCATCTGGAAAGGCATCGGCTAGAGCATTGTAGATATGAATTTCTTCACTTACTGTTACATCTTCTTTATGTTCGACAAGATATGTATTTTTAAAATGTTCAAATGCCTCTTGCTCATTTGCAAATACTGCTTTATCTAATTTGCTAACAAATTTAGTCATTCAATCTCTCCTCATAAAATCTTTATTTTAATGTGTTACATTGTACGGTTGTACAAATATTTCATTTCTTCCTCTAAAGATTCGTATCCATAAACATTTTTCGTTTGAGGAAAAATTACTTTGCTAAATGCCGATCCTAGATGTTGTACAGTTAGAATAATCTTGTGGTCTTTATCCTCTTTGTTGTGTTCGGCTTTTTCATACAATAAACTAACAGTAAATATTGGAGAGCACTCATCTGATTTGTAAGTTTCTTTAGTAATTTTGTTTACTTTCTTTTGTAAAATTTGTACCAGATTCATATCTTCACTCCTTTTTAATAGGATAAAATCCAAGTTTATTGTCTGCCGCGATAAACTCTTTTATAATAAAACTTTCTATCTTCTTTACCATATTTATTGAGAATCCATGCAGCAACTTTAGCATATCTTTCTTTATCAAAAGAACTTATAACAAGATGCTCTAAAAAGTCTTCTCCGTTTTCCTTAAACAGCCAATACTCTATTTTCAAATGCATCCTCCTACAGAATCATTTACTCTCCTAGCCACTCTTTTGGAGATTTAGATAGTGCCCCTTTATACATTCCAAAAGAAGTATCTGCCTTCACTCTTCTTATAAATTCTGGAGAGCGTTTTTCATTTAATAATTCCTCTCGTAACTGTCTGTGATCACAGTTAAGCATTGATCTATATACTTTTAAAGCATAATAACACTCTTCATGAGTTGGCATTTTTCCATCAGTAATATCATCAATAATCTCTGATAGGATTCTCATATTTTACCTCCATATATCCCTTATAAAAATACAGGTGTTATCGACTTTGTAAGAGTAGTTCGAACGATTCCTGTGAATAATGTTTTCCTTTATTTTCATTAACAATATCTCTAATCTCCTCAAGTGTTCTTCCTTCTTTTCCATAAAAGGCAAAACCGTCAATAGAAGGAAGGTAGTATCTAAATTCTTCGGACGGATGAGGAACAATTAAATACAGCACCTTTTCGATTTCAACCATATCACCTTGTTCGACTTCATAAATTTGATTGGTGTGGTTGATTAAATTCATATACATTCCCCTCTCAATTATAAAATAGTGTTCTCATTTCCAAATAGCATTAAATACGTTTTCAATAAACGATCCTCCATTTTGCCAAGATAACCATTCTAGGAAGACCACTAATATCAATATGGCACCCAAAATAAATTCAACAACTACCTGCAAAGGTTTAAGTAATAAGTATTTGATTAAGTCATTCATCTCTCGTCTGCTGCTCCAAATATGGTAAATGATATATCCCATCTTTATAAATATCTTACTACTCTAACCATCAATCCATGTTTATTTGCTAAATCAATCATGTGTTTGGTTCCCCTACTAATTCCATCCCAGAATGCAACAAGAGCATCTGATTCTTTAGCCATTTCTTCATTTCTTATGTATCCAGCACTCTTTCCATATTGATCCCAATCCGCAGGATGGCTTGATACACTGTATCCTTTTTCATGTGCATATCTTTCACCTAATTTATCTGCGCCGCGAGCTGCACCAGAGACAATTATGATATCAGTTTTATTCATTAATAATGCATCCAATTTTTCTTTTAAAAGCTCGTAATCATTAAATGATCTTGAGCCTGCTACAATAACCTTAAACATGTATCACCAACCTGATCGAATATGATTATTACTCGCTTTCCACTCTGAAACATGTAAATCCATCACATCCCTCATGAGGATCTGACGAGACATTGTGAAGGTTACAGAATCCATTCCCAATATAAGCACCGCTATTACCCCCATTAAAATCATAATACTTGCAATGATTACAGATACCACCAGACAAATCATATACTGCTTCACATTCACTACTACAGAATCTTTTTTTGTTATAACTCATTTACAATCCTCCATTTACCGATTAGAGATGTGTTTTATTTGCTCTGATAATCTACAGACCAACATTCAATTGGAAACAGATGTTCCATATATGGATCACCAAATAACTCCATCACACACTCATCTTTATATTTCTGAGCCTTTTCAAGCGTTGAAAACACTGCTCTTGTTATTTCTCGGTTATCATCTAATCGTTCTCTTACTATGTATATGTTTTTCATAAAATATCTCCTTGGTACTCAAGATTTTCTTAATCATATTGTGGGTTGGAAACTAATAAAGCCTTAACAACTTTCTCAATGTTATCAATGATATCTGCTACATTGGATTTTGTGTGTTTCTCTATTGATTCGCACTTTAATTTCTGGTGTTCCATAAGCATTCGTTTGAATCGTGACTCTACCCTTAATTGTCTTGATAACCTTCTCAACTTTCATATGCTTCCTACCTATAATCTTCGGTTTTTTTAGTTCTTTTATTTACTTATTTTTTCAATTTCCTCATCCCAGATGTACAAAATTCTTCTTAAGAAACTAATTCTTCATCTGTCATATCGACTTAGAATAATCAAAACACCTTTTTCTGCAGTAACCTTAAAATATCTATTTGTCCAAACTGGAGTGCTTTTAAAGAAATTACTCTTCATATTCATTAACCTCCGTTAGCCTCTTTTCTAATGCCCACTGCAAATATTGAGATTTACATTGATATTCCACGCGGCTGAGACGGATCTGTTGCAATACATCCTTAATGTCCTTGCCGCTATTAACTATTGAACTAACCATATCTTCAATTTCATGATTATTTATGTAATCAATGATTTTATTCATTATTTATACCTACCAAAAGCACTGTTTCATTAGAATAATAGAGCATTTGAAATATTAGTTACTGTTTTCAGCACATCTTCTTTAGACTGTAATACATTAATATGAAAATTGTCCTGTTGAATTTTACGATATGCAGTCATAATAGTACTAGAGCGTCTAAATTGATTAATCTCTACGTATTCAAACAGTATAACTTTATTTAAAATATCTTTTACAAATCGATTGCAAGTTTCATTATCACTAGTCAGGTTATCACCATCACTATATTGGAACAAGTAAATATCTTCGTGTTCATAGCCAACACGATTAATCAGTTCATTTGCTTTGCTTAGTCCAGAAGAGATAATGGTTCCACCTGTATCACATTTAGAAAAAAAGACATCTCGACGAACTTCTTGAGCCTCTGTATGATGACTAATATATCTATGTTTCACATTTTCATATTTCAACTCAAGGAGTTTCTCAGACCATGTTGATACGCACTGACTCATATATTTCTCAAACGATCCCATAGAACCAGAAGAATCAATAATTGAGATGATTGTTGCAGATTTGTTCTTTGTCTGTGGTGTTATATTATTGAGTTTATCCTTAAGAGATTGAAATACAATATCAACATCTTTATTTTCAATAATCACCAGCTCGTCAACTAAAGAATTCTGCAAGCTTTCTGTTGTAACGGTATTTCGTTTCATTCTATTAAGAATTTCTTGCTTCAATTTATTTACTTCTTCTTTTAGAGATTTATCAAAGACAGACAAGCCATAAGTTATTGCAAATTCATTCAATAATTGTTTATTCGAATAAGTTTTAAATTCCATTTATCATTCTCCCTATTTTACACTTTTTCAATAAAATCAACAATTCGTTGCCTTATCCATTCCAGTTAAAATGCCAAGAAGATAACAAAAGATATCTTGTCTATCCAGAAACTCCAATGACATAATACTCTGATACTCGCCATTACTGAGATTCCAATAGATGCTATACCATTCAATCTTTCTAGGACTGCTAAACAATCGCTTATCAAACTCAAAATGATACATAATATATAGTTCATTGGTGCTCTTTGAATTTATCTCAACCAACATATCATAAAGTTCTTTATCGTTTTGTATATTTGTTGTTGGTTTACTCCAAGTTACACAGGCCATTTTAAACCCCTTTCCTTCAAATGAAATCTACCTTTTACTTTAAATTGATTCCATTAGATTCGTCTATTAAATATGCTAATTTCTTTGTGGGCCATCCGTCACTATGGTAAACATCGCAACTCAAATGGTATTCATCGTAAGTAAAATTTTCAACTTTTGCATTTGGTAGTATTGAATATCCATACATATTTCCTATATATGCTGGATGATTAATGGAATCTCCATTACCTATCTCATTAACATATAGCGTCCAGCTCTCAACCTCAATTATTCTTGACTGAAAATCTGCAATTTCTCCATTTGCCATTGATAAATTAGTTTCAATTACTTTAGCCATATTCTCCTCCTTATAAAATTTGCCTTTTATGACCAATGCGTAAAAGCATACATTTTGGGTTGTTGTTCATTTCCAAACAATTCTTTAGCTTTCTCTCTGACTCTGATAATCGACTCGTTAAAACAATCCAGATTTAATTCAGTCAAAGGTAGTCCACTATATTCGTCACCATGCTTCACTACTTCGCCAAAAAGTGTGTAATCCCCACCATAGCAATCAACAACAATTGTAAACTCCCCTTCTTCTTTATTGTCCATATATGCTTCGTATTTGTCATAGAAGTCATCAGATTCATGTTCACCAACATCAATCCCCACAATCACAAACTCTTCGCGTACTACGCTCATATTCATTTACTCCTTTTTGAATGAAATTCGCTTTTTATCTGGTACTCTCATAATAATTTACAATCTTACCTTGACTTATCGCATATTCAATTTCTCGTTTCGTACTCGAACCTATGTATCCACCTACATTTATCACACAAATTTCATCAGCCATATCGATCTTCTGGAGATGAACATTATCTAACATCATCTTTTCTTTTTCAGTTAAATCAATGTTATCTGAATGTCCAAATACCCCAACCGAAATTACAACATATCCAGCCAAAGTAAGTCGTCTATTCTGTTCATTGAATTCATTTTTAAATTTTGTTGATCCGCAAAGTGTAATTACTCTTTTCTTCGTCTCGCGCCTACATTTACAAGGATGTCTGTAATGAATGGCTTCTCCACAGGTTCCACAAATCCCAATGCCCATCTATTCGATCCCCCACATTTCACAATAAAAGTTCCATTTCAAGGGCACCACCTTACATTCTAACTCCAAATTTTTTTCACGAATCTTTCCTCAATTTTATGTAGAGTTGGATGATCTTCAATATCTTTCTCTGTAGCTTCTTTAATAAACCATGTACTCGTTATAGCGTTGGAACCATAAACTCCCATACAAAAATCAATCCGATTTCCAAATTTCTCATAACACCAATGTTCAACAAAATCCTTATGGTGTCCGTTGGCATGAACCATGACAACTCCTGATTTCTGAAATCCTCTCCCTTCTGTTAAGTCTGGAGCATATCTAACAAGAAAACATTTCACATTCTTTATCTTTGATTCATGTATTTCTGCTTCTTTTTTGTTTGCAAACTCTTTACCGTCATCCGTTATATAGATAGTTGATTTAACTTCTCGCATAGTTCACCTTCCCAATAAAGGTCCAATTTTTATAGATTCAAACTAATTCCTCCATACCTCTCCACAGTACATAATCATCAGCAACTGATTTATAAAAATCTTCGGCGTGCTCATGCTCTAAGCTATTGAGAAATTCAACTATTTTTTCTCCATAGAATTCAGTTACATTATTTGCAACTAATTTATCAGCCACATGTTCTCTCGCATAATTATCAACACGAATAATTTTCATATTAATTAATCCTCCAAATAATCAGCTTTTATGTAGTTTTTAATCATTACCCAAAGTAGATCGCACAATTCATCTGCAGAAGTGCACCTGTCATGGTTTCCACATTCACTCATCTCAAATGACAAATTCCACTCTTGTCCATTTGTATGCAGATAAATTGGCATTTGAAGATTTACTTGTAAATACTCAATCATAAAACCAATTGAAATTTTCTTATGGTGATACTTGTACCAATCTTTGCGTTTTACAGCATGCTCTTTAAACAAGGAATAAAATTGATTTTCAGTGAGTTCTTGAGCTTGTATTGGTGTAATATGTTGTTTCATTTACTCTTCCAAGCCATCTTCAAGCCATTCACGCTTTTGTTCTTCCCAGAAGTCTGAATCATTGTTTGATCGATGTATTCTAATTTCGGATTTAAGATCCTCTATCTCAGTTTCCCTTTTTCTTAGGTCATCATATAAGTCAATAACATCTTGATCACAATATTGCCCACCATCAACATAATCAATTAACTCACTTTTATTCATATTACTTAATCTTTTCATTCTTATTCATCACTTCCTATTCACAATAAAAGTCCATTTTTATCCCTTAATTATTCAGAACTCCTTAATCCTATACTGTGCTTCATAAATTAATTCACTCAATTCAGATTCTAACTTATCGGCAGCATCTTGCCACTCAATCAATTCCTGATCAGTTGTTATTGTGTCTTGATTTTGAAACAGACCAGCGAGACTTAAGACTCGTGCTGCTATATCTACGAATCTATTAAAGTAATGCTCATCAGATACAACTTTATACTCCATATCAAACTCCTTTCGAAATCCGAATTTACATACCTATTTCATCAAATTTACTTAATATTTCTTCAACTACCTCGCCTGTTCCCATTTCAAATGTCCATTCCTCACCGTATCTTCGCTTAATCCATTCATGCAGTTTCCTATAGTCATCAATGACATTTTCCAAGTCACAAATATTACAAGACCGTGCTAATTGATCATGCTTACAAGTCATTTCTTCACCCCAAGAATTCATGATAACTCTATGATCAACCATATATTGCATTAATGCCAATTATTACGCAAATGCTCTCTAATTTTCTCAATAGCTTCATAACTTGGAATATGAAATTTGCTTTCCTCAACACAAACTTCGCTGATTAAAGAAAGCATGTAATAATAATTTAGCAAAGTCCACTCTAATTCAGATTTATCTTCTTTCTTTCGTAATTCCCTAACTTCTGATCTATCGATATAGAACATTCCTTCCTAATATAATCCAAGTCTACAGCCTCATTTTACTTTCATGACTGATTCCCACAAAACACCGTTTAGGTAAACATCATAATATTTCAAAGAATAAGTATGGGATGTTTTGTTTGTTTCATCTCGAACCACTACAAATGTAGGATCAAGATAATAGAAAGAGTCTAGATCAATTCTAACTCTAGTCAATATGTTCCCTCATTCCTCGTAAAAGTGTAATTTTATTGCTATTATAGTCTAGCAATATAACATTTTTTGAAATCTATATATGGTAAGAACAAACACGAACATAACTATTTGACATACTATATATTGTGTTGTAAAATATTACTATGAGCAAGAATAATATGAAAAGTAGAATTGAGGTGATAAAATGGCAAAGAGTAGCACACGTAAAGTATCTTCTGCGTCTATGTCTACAAAAGCTTCAAAAGTTCTTTCTAGTTCTTCATCAAGCAAAACTGCAAAATCGTTAGCTGGATCTGTTTTAGCTCAATCTCGCTCTCATAAAAGTTACACTAAGGGTTAATTAATGCAATTTCACCAGATGCCTCTGTATCTGGTTGTTTTTTTGTTCAAACAAGCTTTTTATAAAACTTCTATTTCATTATGTATAAATTACATGGTATCGGATCGTATCATAAGTCTTTTTTCTCTTTTTCAGAACATCAATTATAACCTTTGATCCTAACTTATAACCTTCAGACAATTTTCCAAAATCAGTCACTTCTGTACATTGTTTATTTAAATCTGAATCCTTTGTTATAAATGCTTCTCTAACGCAATTCCTATTCATTTCAACATCAACAGCACTTAGCAATTCAATATCTTTATATAATCCTGTCTCTTTTAACTCATCGATTTTTTGTTTAATGAATTCGCTCAATGTCATGTTAATAAGCTCTCCCTAATTTATAATCATCTGCATGTTCCCATTGTTTAAACCATTCTTTTGAATGAAGAGTAAAAACATCATTGTGCTCTTGACGGTTATTAACTGTCCATGTTTTAGTTTCAACCTTATAGTCACCTAAGCCCATTACATCATATGAACCCATATTGATCGTTTTCATTCTATCTACTTTCCAGCGACTTTTAAAGGGCCAATAACCTTCATCAGCTTTTGTGTCTCCAACTTTCCAGCACTCAATTTTATTATCTAGTAACAATACATTTGCATGAAGTTCATGGGGATATTCATCAATCCAATGTGCCATATTCTCTTCTCCATTCCTTATGAAACATCTGTTTTATGGGGTTAGAACTCGAACAATATCAATATTAACTGCACCCCTATGAGAAATTTCACAGACATGATTAGGATCACTTAAATCCTGCAAACACTCATCAATATCAGACTGTTTAGTATAATCATAGGGATTGAACACCATATTATTACGGTTACGTTTGCCCTTTTTCCAATCAATAATTGTGTATATACATGTATGCTGAAGATTAAATGGTTTCGTACAGATCACAAACAATTCATTGCAAGCCTTTACTGTGTATGGCCGCTTGTCAGTCTTGAAATAAACTTTATCGCCAACTTTAAGATCATAATCTGGATAATACTGACGTTCTAAACTAACATGCTTAAATTCAATTTCAACTTTTTCTTTTACAATATCTTTCAACCACTGGATACACATAGCATCTCTATAATCAATATCGCTGTATGCTTCTCCGTTTACATACAATAAACAATCATCCATGTTGTTATGTATTACAGTAAGTTTCATTTTCACCCTCCTTTCATAAATCCCTATAAAAAACCAAATTTTATTGCAATTTCTTACATAGCACTTTATATTCTTCTGACTTATTTCTTCGAACTTTCTTAACCCCCTCGTAAAATTCACATCTAGCTACACCATTACCAAAATTACTTTGATAAATGCAAGTACATTCTTCGCTAATACCCTTGAAGGAATCAACTTGTCTACGCCCAACTTCTCGATCAATTGGACATTCGCTTCGCAAAACATGAACTTCTTCACACCCTGCACCAAAAGCGCAACATGAACTTAAAATTTCACTTTTCAATAACTTCACTCCTCATAAAAATCTACTTTTATTTCCTTTTTAAAACTTCCACTAATTCTTGATACTCTTCTACAAGTGACTCTCTACCTTGCTTTATGTATTGTCTAACTACATCTGCCTGACAATTCAAACTCTTCCCCTTAAATATGTCATTGAAATCATCAAATCCTTTTGCATATTCCACAAGTTCAGGATTATCGTCCAAATATTTCACCCAAAGCATTTTGTACCACTGTGAAAGGTACATCAGATTGTATTGTTTACCATTTAACTCAATATGTGTTGGCTGCTTTCCTTTTGCGTCTTTCCATGAAGAAGGCTTGAAGTCGCCAAATCGCTTGCATAGTTGATAATGATTTTCTATGCTATCAAGTTTGTTCCATGTTTTAACCTTGGCATAAAAGGCAGAGAACCGTTTATCACCTTTCGATGAGCATTCTAAAATTCTAATAAAAACACCTCGCTATATTTCATAACCATTCTCTTTCATAACAGCTTCATATAATAATGCATCAAAACCATATCCTGCTGTTAATGGATCATACTTCATGTCGTCCACATCTTGATCATAGAATCCGCAATCTTTAAAGTACTCTTCTCCATCGTCGTCTGTTTCAAGAACCTCATCATTTGAACAGTAAATATATGCCTGAATTTGCTCCTCATAAGAATATCCTTCATATTCTAAGGTCTGTTTGCCGCACTTAGGGCAAGTTCTTGCAATATTAATTGCTTCTTGAAGCTTCAACTGTTTAGTGCATATCTTTTCTGCTTCTTCCAAACTAATTCCAACATAATCTGCATATTTCTTTGGATTATTATAAATGCTCACATGTCACCTCAAATCCCCATGAAAGCGTCATTTTATTCCATCATTCGATGCCCAAGAAGGCCATATCCAGTAATATCTAAATAACAATTTTCTTGCATAAGATCTGCTGCAGGATTATTAAAAATCCTATTTTGTTTATCAATAATTCTTACTTGTAGTAGAATATGTTTTATTAATGATTCAGGAATTGTATATGTATTATCTTCGTTTCTCCATTTTTCTAAATATATCTGCATCAGTCTGTATGTTTTGTCCACGCTATTACCATATGCAATCTGCTTCTTATCAACGAGTTTTCCAATGTCAGTAGCAAGAGTTTCAAAGTATCCTTTTTCAGAGGATGCACTCTCACCTTCAACTAAAGTAATCTCATTATCTGTAACAGAGGTTACAAAATTATCTTGAAAAGCAATTAAATAATAGCCTTCCTCTGATATAACCTCAGAAATTATTGCATCTTGGTCTTGATAACGCTCCTTTAAGGAATTTTCGCCACCAAATAATCTATAAAGTCCACTCGTGCTCAGTTTGACCTTGTGTCCTACGCTATATTTATCCATTCAATTTATTTCTCCTAGCTTCTTGAAGTTTAAATTTATGTTCATCGCTCATAACACGTTTCTTTTCACTCTTACTTCTAAAACTAATCTGGCTAAATGGAATGTCCTTATACCAATGCATCCCATCAGGATCTACTTTGTAAGCCTCAATTCCTGCTTTACGTAATCTACTAATTACAGTGGGTTGACATGAACTTCCACTCCATAGTTTCATTTCATCATCACAGTTAAAGGTACTTGATCTTTCTGCCGCGGTATATGACACAGTTAAATCACCTTCCTATATATATCAGTCAAAATCAACCTTTATTTTTACTCTTAACTTTTGTCTACCAAACTCTTTAGCGTCTTTTAAGTTGTCAAAATAAATGTCCAAATGGCCTTCAGTTATCGCGGCTCCACGATCCTCACAGACATAAGTATGATCCAATTCAGGGATATAAACTTCTGTTCCGAATGGGAGGGTTTTGGGACATGCAACTGTTCTTCCTTGTTTCGCTTTAGTTCCACTAGCAGTAATACCATATAAAGGATGACCTTTTTTCTTTTGGGTCGATTCGTAACCCGAGGTAAACGCGGTTATTTCCTGTATACCTAGATCTTCAAACTTTATTGTATGTTTAGATTCACTATCTTCTTTTTCATCTTTTACACTTATTGTTTCTTTCTTAAATTTATGTACAATTTCAAGCGGCAATATTTTAGTATTATCCGTGTTTTTTATTTCTCCTGTACTATATGCAATCTCAACTTGGGTAACTAATAAGGTGATTGCAGCAACAGAAGATAGGATTATCTTCCTCATTGCGCCTCCTTAAAACAATTCCTAGAGTATACTGCATGTTTTGCATTTTTTACTCTAGGAATCACTTTTATTTTACTAACCTTTTTCACTTCATTTCAGAATAAAATGTGTCTTTTATTGGGTTATGTATTTATTAAACTATTCATTAATTTCTTTCAGTACATCCTTTAAATCATCGAGAATAAGCACAAGGATCTCAAGTTGGTCTTCTGTTACATCATTAAATTTCTTACCTTTACCAAGATATTGCTCAATAACTTTTGTGACCTTTTCAGGTTTCCCCTTATTCACAACTTCCTTTCCAATTTCTGCAATTTGATCATACACATCTTTGAAGTTGTATTCCGTCTTATCCTTATAGACATTAACATGTTCGGAGATTGCTTCTACTCCATCTTCTTTTTCTTGTTTCTCAATTGCATCGGCAAGAGCATTAACCAAATTTTGATATGTAAACTCAATTTTACTAGGAGTGTGCTTCCATCTCGAACCTGCCTCAAACCGTGGTGTACCACGCATGAACAAATAAGTTTTATCACCTTCATCTGTTGAAACAATTTTACTGTATCCAATAATGTCTGCCATTCTCAGGACAATCTTTCGTGGACGTTTTGGAAGAGAAGGAACAATCTTATTGTATTTTTCTCCATTCTCATCGTTAAATTCTTTATCTTCACTATGAGAAATCATGACTAAACCGAACCCAAGAAGTGGGATTTCGCGCAATGCTTCGTCATATTCTTTCTCAAGCATTCCATACCCTGCACCAAATGGAATTTCTCCAATCTTGTCAACTCCCTCACGAGAGCAAATATACTTTTCACAAAGATCAAAGAAAATATCAACAGTATCGAGAATAACTGTCTCATAAACCTCTTGAGCCTTTGGATTCCGCAATTGCTTGAGAACAGTTTTAAAGTCACTCCATTTGTTGATTGGTTGAGCCTTAACTCCATTTAACGCATTGTACCCTTTCTCTGCAGCTAGAAGTAATGGCTTTGGAAATTTTACTGCGTTACTGGTTTTACCTGTTTTATATTCACCATATTTAAGTACAATTTTACCTCGGAGATCACGACTTACAACAGTAGGTACAATCGAAAAAATATCAATAGACATTATTAGTAATATTCCCCTTTACATTTTTTACCTATATTTTATATTATGCTTTTATAAAACTTATCATATGTATTTATGTAGTCCCATCTATCTTTATAAATATCGTACTTAGACTTTTCTCCAATAGATAGTGATGTAACTTTTAATTTATGACTTGGTATGATATACGTTCTTTCTAGTGAACCGTCTTCGGAAAGTGCAAAAATGAGATAAATATCACATGAAGCATTTCTTTTATTAATTCCAAACGTGTGACATCTACTACCTTGTAAATCATATGCCCTACCTGACTTAGTATCGACTCTTACTGTTCCATTGATTAATAGATCATAAGGGTAGTTGGTGGTCATTTTTTCAACAGAATACCCTTTTGAATGTAGGATTTCTGTTGCAAAATCTTCGATATCTTGACCTAGCTTTGTTTCACTTTCTTTTTGTTCGAGTCCGAGTTTTACTGCCCAACCACGATATCCTAGTGTCTTGCATATTTTATTATGTAGTGCTACATTACCTGAGTGCTTTTTAATTTCGCTACTACTTGGCATACGATCTAAACTCAATTCTTTGAGAACAAGTAAAATCTCAGATTCGATCATTTGGTCATCCCATTTTATAATGCTTCTTTTCTGAGGAATTCCCAGAATACTACTCCAATAAGTAAAACCTCCATTATCAGAAATCAAATATTCTAATTCTCTCATTTTGAGCATCCTCAATTCTTTGACCGTGGGCATCCTGTCAATAGACAGTGATGCCATAGCCAAAATCAAACCCTTTTCGATTTCATTATGTATACTATTCATTATTTACTTTCTTCTTAAAATGGCAAAGTATCATCATCAGTGATATCAACTGGTTTACCTTTTTTATCATCTTGAGCAAAAGGATTTCTTTTCTCGTTCTTCTCATCTTGCTTACCTTTCTTCTCCTTCAACTCTTTTAAATATGTATCGCGTTCCTTCAAAGCTTTTTTAATCAACTCCATATCATAAGCTTTTTCATCATCTTCTTCTCTTGGAGTTGTTCCACCAGTTACCACATATTCTCTTACAGTATTACGAGTGATTTTTTCTTGAGGTTGACCAAAGCCAACTTCAATTTCTTTCTTAGTAACAATAGTGCTGTTAACGATATTTCCGAACACTGTCACTGTGTTACCTTTTTCGTAATTATTCAAAACATAATCTACAGCTCTCTGATCCTCGACTACTACCTCAAAAGGAATTACCTTGCCACCATAAAGAGGCACATAACCCTTAATGATTGCTCTACCTGTAGCCTCTTCACTCTTCATTTCCTCTTTAACACTTGCCACTACCATTTCAAGTTCAAACTTGGCTTTTGGTTCAAAGTTGTCTGTAACTCGATTAATAAAGTTTGTGCTTAATTGTGGGAAAGAACGTAATTGATCGTCCTGCCCATAGTACTCATTCAAGCCAATCTTACCTTGTGTAATTCTTACCTTATCTGCAGCATCAATTCCATGTTTTTCAATGGATTTATACTCGTTCATTACAGTTTCAATACCTTTGTATAAGCCACTTTCATTTCCTTCTTTATTCATTTTATAGGAGAACACTCTAAATGTATGTACAGAACCATCTTCAACTTGGATATCAATTTCTCCTGTAATTGCATCTTTACTATTTACTTGTTTCTTCTCAATTCGAATGTCCTTAACCAGACCTTCCACTTCTGCGTTATTTGTTGCTTCACGTAATTGTTTATTTTCTTTTGTCATATGTATTAACATCTCCTATTTTCTTTTTTATCTATTTATATAATTTGTTTTAATATACTAAATGAATGGAGGACTTCTTTGAATAATGGTAATATTGCTTCACCTCCTAGAATGGCAATAATTCCTCAATCTGTTCCATCTTAGCTTCCTTGAATGGGCTACTTTGCCTCATCATAACAAAATCATTTTCATCGTATCTTGCTTTAATTAAAGTATTAGCATTACCACCTGTTACAACCAACTCTTTAACTGGAGCGCCACATACAACTACGTAACCATCTATTTCTTTAACAGGTACATATATATTAACATGACCATGGATCTTAACAACGGAACCATATGGCACATGATAAAAATATTCGGTTAACTCGTTGAAACATTCATTTTTTATAGTGAACTCATAAGGAATGTAGTCAAGCTGCTCATCTTTCTTATAAATTATGTTTGCCTTGATCTTATGTTTGTCCAATTCTTCATCATACCCTAGCCCAACATATACGATCTCTTGGGTGAAGTATGCTTGCTGTTCATAGCCTATCGAATCGAATTCAATCCTATCTGTTAAATAAATACCGTTTATTATGTATTTTTCTTGGGGTTTCTCTTTATATTCTGTAATTTGTAGTGATCCTTTTATTAGAACTGAATCCCCTTCTCTCAAGTTCTGTCTGATATATTCAGCTGCTTCGTAAGAAGTTAATTCGTCATCTTTTGGTTCATTTCTATCTAAATTTGCTTTCACTGACATATGTATTTTATAATTTTTATGCTTATGTATCTCTTCGTAATCAACTAAAAGTTGTTTGTTTTTATCAATTTTTTGAGTAATAGGATCTTGGTAGATGAGTTTGAATTTTGGAGTTTTACTACCTAGCAGTTCAACATAAACAAAAGCATTATGATAAATCTTTACCCCAAATTGAACTCTTCTCCATTTAACACCGTTTTTTTCGCCTTCTGTATAGAATCTCTGCTCATTAAATGTACCAGTGACTAATCCTCTCAATTCAAAATTACCATAATTTACACTTGGAGGAGACTTATTTATATACATTTTTTTATCACCCTTCTTGTAAATTTTATTTATATAATCAGGTTTCCCTGTTATTTTTAATTTCCTCTTTAATAGCTTTTATTGCTTTTTGCAAATTAAGGCTCAACTGCTTTGCAATCTTCTCAATTGAAACTATTAAAGAAGGTTTCATCTCATTCACTCACTTTTGTTATTTATTGGGTCTCTCGTTTGCATTGATAATGTACCATTTTCTGCATTTTAAAGTCAATAGTTTTCGTAATTTTATATTTTTTATTTAAGTTAGCTCTTAGAATAAAAATTCGGCTTTCATTGGAATAAATTTAATTAATAGCTTTGAAGATGTATCCATCATACTCAATTTTTTCACCATCTAAAGAGTTATAATTATTCCAAGTATCCAAGTCTTTTTTTACTATGATTCCTTCGTTATCTCGCAAAGTAAGCTCCCAAGTATACTCAAACCATGAGCCATGATAATGATAAACATCAATTTGTCTTCCGCTTATTACTTCGTATTGCTCTATAATGCTATTTGTAATTTCACTATTTTCCGGAAATTTTTCAGAGTGGTAAGCAGAATCATATGTAGACATCTTTATCATCCTTTTATTTTATTAAAATCCATTAAAACATGAGTTTTATTTCAATTATTCAATAAACTACCAATCACGATTACGAATGGCTTCTTCAGTATCTATTTCAATATTAAAATAAGCTAAAATATCTTCGACTGTTTGAGCAATTGATTCTCTAGCAACTGTTTCAATTTCGCTTTCATTTTCATAAAACTCTTCTGCAATATCATTGATAGTAGAGATAGCAATATCAAGTTTAGATTGAATATCGTCAATATCTGTATTACCTTGCTCCAAAAAATCAACAACTTTAACTAACTCGGCTTTCACTTTATCTACAAGAAACTTAGGAAAGAAATCGTCGTCATACATATCTTTTATATATTGAAAGTCGGAATTTAGTTTTTTCATTAAATGATCCTCCCGATAACATGTCTAGGTTATGAATATTTTACCATATGCACGTTTTCTATATCAATCAAATAAAATGTACTTTTTATCCTATTCTGCCCTTCTCATCAATAATGGCTTTCCACTGATCCCCACATTTTGGACACTCGTTATAAGATTCAGGTCTATTAAATATCGGCAAATCAATATCCCGAACAACTTCCTTTGGTCGACCTGTTGAATCCAGTTTATAGATATTAAATTTTAAATTCTCATTCATTTTTCTTGTGTCAATAAACAATAGTACCTTCGAACACCAAGTACATTTTGGCAGCTCATATCTCATTGAAGACTATATTCCCCTCAACTTTGTATTTTCGTTTTTCAATCGTTAATTTTTAATAATAAGGACGAAAATCCCTTGATAAATACTTTACTATTTCACCGTCAAAATCACGCTTTACATGATACTTCACAGGAAAATAATCTATTTTAGGTTCTACTTCCAGTACTATACCTGTCCATGGAAGGGGTGGGATAGGATTCCCATATCTTGTCTCCCATTCAACGAACCTAACTTTAGTCCCTACTTTTGGCCTTAAGCCCATCTCACAACACTCCTTTAGTAAACTGTATAATCCTTGTAAAATGCACGTTTTATGCTTTTAATTGACGAAGTCTTTCCCATATAATAATACTTATATCATACGATATATCATCAACATGCAAAAATAATTCACCGATACTATTCTTTTCTATTCCTTTATAATCATAGTATTGCTTCAGTAAATTTGGGACCTTCGTTATATCTGTTAATTCAAAGTTATTTCTTATGTACAGTGCTAAACCAAAATGCAATTTGATTAACTCACTCTCTTTTATGCTTACAATGAACTCTTTATCTTTCTCAGTTAATTCGTTTTGTATAATGTAATCGATCAGTCCACCAAGTGAATCAATTCGTAAACGCATTTGTGCTCTCCCTAAATGGTTATTCAAATATCTACAATTAATCTATAATATTAATTGAATCACATGTACCTGTAAAACTGTCATAAATAATTTCTAGAGTACTCCCACATCCATGACATAATTTATATTCATATCTATCTCCATTTGCCTCATAGTGTGTTTGACCTAATGGCGAATGCTTCTCTTTTCCGCAATTTGGACATTTCATGTGGTTCACCTCAATTGGACCCATTTAAGTTATCTTAACGATACATTGCCCCTTATCAATTTTGGCCGCGCATAAGGTGCTTAGCATAAACACATGTGCAGCTCCGGTAATGAAGATCATAACCCCAGACAACTATAAAATATCTGTATTATTGTTATCGAGCTACAAAATACTCAACGTTTTTCACTTTGTCTGTATCAACCTTTCCCGTAGTTCCTTGCAAGACACTATTTCCAAATCTGGAGGGATCAAAGATTCTTTCCCATGTTAATTTTTTAAAATCTTCCTTATCTAAACCTTCATCTTCAGCAAACTGATATATATACTCTTCCTGCTCACTGTCAAAAAAACAAAGGTTATTTAAAACACACTCATTCCATTTACTGAAATTTGAAACTAAAACGTCCTGATTATCAATTTCTAGTTCTAATTTTACATATTGCTTACCAGTTACATATCCAGAAACATCAAGTGAGTTAAATTCCTGCAGCGAAACCCAAATAGGATACTCTCCACTATAATTTACCAACCTCTTTTTCATTTGATCCATCATCCAATGGTACTCATTCTTAAATCCTGCATACACAGAAGAGCCAATTAAATATCCTAGACTAGAAAATTCGTTCCAAGCTTCTACGGTTTGTATTGTCCAGTATCTAATTATAATCAGAACCTTTCTTGTGAAATCTCAATTTCATGCTAATTTATATTCATAATACCAATTGGGTGAACCACTTTGTTTATTGCTTAATCCAAAACGTTCCCTTACCAACAGCCCTTGTTTGCACATATCACTAAGCTGCCGCGACAAATCTTTCTCGCCAGTGAATGATTTCATTGTATCAGGATAAAACTTTTCAACATAAGCATGACAAAACTCAAGATTGAGAACATTGTCTGACCCATGTGTTAGAAAATACTCGTATAACCACGTTTGCTTATCCCTTTTACTCAAAATGGCATCACCTATTTTCCCATGAAACTTCGATTTTAATGGAAATTCATAAGTGCTTCTTTACCTGATTTATTTAATATGGAGTCATCAATAATTACATTTTTCTTATATAAATCGTCGTATTCGTCTGTCCAATGACGAATTTCATTAACTATTTCAAATGTGTTAGGATCAATCGACTTAGTTTTCTCATCGTTATGTCTGCTTTTTAGTACTATGTATTTGTTTGTTTTTGGCTGCTTAATTAATATTACATCTGGTTTCCACATCACACTTCTATTTGGCAAACCATAGATAATTCCCTGAAGTTTAGTTCTATCTTCAGTAATAATCATCTCCATAAAAACATCATCTCCCATTAAAAGATTCATTTCACCGCTTTTAAATTTTTTTTCTTTTAGGTTGTTCTGACAGATACAAGTACTCTCTTATAACTTCTCTCCTATCATCAACTAACGCATCGATAAAACGACCAAGTAACTTGTTATCTGGTGATCTAATTAGTTTAAATACCTCGGCAAGTTCCTCGTCTGTAAAACGATCACGTATTTTTTTATCAGTGAACATTATTAGCACCTCTCATGCAGTTCTCTGGGTCAAGTTTCAAATACATAACCCTTTGGAATATATTCGCCCATAAAATATCCCTTCGATCCTTCAGATTCCCACTGTTCGAGTTTCTCAACAAGTTTCCTTAGAAAGTCACACATATACTTAGGGATTGGCAACTTATCTATTCCTTCAAGATGTAAGCCTGTGGTCATATGTACAGCAATCTCCTTATCTTGAGTCATAAAAAATTCATACCTCTTAGCATATGCACTATCGTCTTCAGCCCAACCAGAAATAATATGAGGAAATACATTATGGGTTTTAAAACTTGAATCTGTCAAAGAATCAAAGTCTACATGTACAATCCATCGTGGGCATTCTTCATTCAATTTACTCCTGATGTTTGAATCAAAATCAAAAGTCTCAATTTTATGACTCAAGTAAGATTGAGGGTATCTGGTTATTCCAGAAAGGTAAAAATAATATTTTGGATCGCGCGGCACAAAAACACCTCTTATTTATGCTGTATCTCAGTCCATTCAAATCTACCGACATACCTACCCATTTTCCCTATTCTGTATCTAAATTCTCTTTTCGCGGCCTCTAAGTTCAAATGATAACCAATTACTAATATAAAAATGATTGGTGTTTATTCTTATATATTTGGCAGTTGTGTGATATATGTACCTAATCCCTTAAGCATCATCTGTTTTCCATTCACTAATAATACCTAAGTATACAACTTCATTGCCATCAAAAGTTCCTCTTACCTCAGTTTTCCACGTTCTAGTGTTTTCCGCCAAATCATACACTTCCTACAAAAGAATCACTTCATTAAACCGAAATTATTGTACTAAATTTTTATATAATTCCACAGCTTTCATAATGTCATCTTTATATTTCGTTGCCCCTTTTCCTCTTCTTTGATTACCATGGACGATTACATCAGCACAAACACCAATGATCACTCTATAAGTTCCATTATCCAGTCTTTCAACGCTGGCTCTTGTTTCACCTATTATATTGCCATTATAGATAATTGGTACTGATATTGACTTAATCAAACTAACACCTGCCCTCGTGTGCGCATCTTTCCAGAGAAAATTTATATATAGCATAAAAGTAAACATGATTTGAAAAACTTCCTAGTAAATTATCGCCAAAATAGACATCAAAATAATTACGATACTTTTCAATTGTGTATCCATTATCTAAGTCAATTGTTTCAGATGCTTTAGATATATTTCTTTTAAATTTCATAATGAATTTATTGAAAGCCATCATCGCCCCTATAAATGATCGTTATGTATGGATTATCTTAATTCTTCAACTGATTGCTTTCGATTTATTCCCATATTCGAGTTCCTTTCTATAGTATCCATAAGGATTTTGATTCCTTCAATACTTAAATGAGGAATCAATTCGTCTCGTAAGCACTCTATAAATGTCTGATCCCACTCATCATACCCACCTTGGTCAGTTTCGCTATATGCTTCTCGCATCATCCTTTGAGCTACTTCAACCTTATCATGTTTATTCATATGTGATCCCCTATTATAGACTCATTTTATTCTAAAACTTCACCATAATATTGCTTCTCTTCAACATCATCTGTCCAAATTGTAAATGGTAAATCTATTCCTCTTTGTTTTAACAATGCACAAAATTCATAATCACAACGTTCAGGGTAAAGGCGTTTATCTGGGACAAATTCTCTGTTGTCGGTCACTTCAAACTTTTTGGGTACGTTATTATAGTTATAAATCACTTTCACGATCTGACCATGTTTAAGATATACATGCCAAGTTTCTCTTTCACAGGTATAGCCATAAAGTAGTGTTCTCCCTGATTTTTCACTAAGGTCATCACATGTAATTATATTTTTGGCTTCTTGAGTACTAGTTAATTTTTCGTATTCTTCCTTTTTCATTATCCCACACCCCATGAAAGAATTGTTTTATAAAATTCGCTTACCACAATACCATGTCTTCTATTCTAAGATTAAACTCATCTAGAACAATATTTAATAAGTACGCAGCCTCTTCAGTGCCACCGCAATAATCTGGTGAAATTGCTATTGTTATCAAATCCCATGGGTATAAATCCAACAGTTTTTGAACACACAATCTAACTTCAGACTCAGGAACTAAATCTGATCTAATAGTTGAATCTAGTTGGTTAAATGTATCAATATCAAAATCTAAAATTACTGTCCTATCCCCTACAAACTCAGAAAATCTAACTTGACTAAATTCTTCAAAAAAAGCATCACAATTTTTGAATAGTTTGGTTCGATAGTTACAATCCTTTGGAAGTTTATCGACATAGTACCACTCAAGATCAGATAGGGTATTCAACTCTTGGTTATCTTTCGAAACATGAATAACTTCTTCGACAGTTCCTCTTCCAACAGATGCCCAAATAAAATTGTCTATATGCATTATATTACTAGGAGGTATTTGACCAAGAGATCTGTCAAAACTTCTGCTCACAGAAATGATTTCCTCTATAGTTTTAGCATCATGTAATCCCTTAACTGAGAGTCCATCAGTCACATCATCAAAATGAGAATCAACATGAACAACCAAAGATTTATCTCTAATCTCGCCCTCAAGTTTTGCAATCTCCCATGCAGCAAATGCCCAATTATGATCTCGCATGAGATAGATTTTTTTATTTAATGTATGCACTTTCCAATCAATATTATTTTTCCATTCCAAATCCACGGTAAGCCATCTCTCTTCTTAATAAATGTATTATTTTATTATCTTTCAATTACTCTTTTATGATAGTCAGGATCTTCTTCAAGTGCATCAAAAACTACATGTTTTTGTACATATTTGTTTAATAGGGAATAATCGTATTCTGGCCTATCTGTCCAAGACACAAGAAAAACCTTTGAAATTCTCCTATCTTCAAACAAGTCTTCAATTATCTCATTATATAATTTTTGGCTTCTCATTAATGGGTCAACAGGATACAGTACTGCAAAATCATAGTTATACCTTGTGTTTTTCCACGAAGTTTTATTAATTGTATCAATAAACATTTTATGATTTCCAAGTTTATACGGAGTACCAGTTTGATAATTGGCAGTTCTTGCTTCAAAGATCGTCCCTAAATTTTGCATGCTATTTGCTCTGAATAAAATAGTCGACGGAGTAGATATTGTTTGCGCAATAGCTCTTAAAACTAAAGGATGCTTCTCATACTGGTGTGTTCCAGTTATGAGTAAACCCTTTTCATCAGATGTTAAAAATTCAGATATCTTACGAAATGCCTCACTTCTTGTATTCATAATATGTGTCCCCTTATAAAATATTTGTTTCATCGAACAAATTCATCAGTCTTATTAAGCCAATGCATCAAACGAAATATTAGACTAGTTCTTATATATCCGCAAACTCTACAATCACTTTCCCAAGCTGAACCAATTAGTGCAGGAATATTGTTTAACCCTATACGCTTTGCGATGCAAGTTCGATGCTGCCCCCATGTAAATGAATAATGATCACAACTATGGGGGTGAATCCAAACATACTCAGTAACTCCTTTAGACTTAATACTTTCTGCTAGCAATCGACAATGATGTACTGAGGACTTATTGTGATGTCGATTTTTACCTTCAAGAGAAGTGTAGTATTCAACTTCTCTTTCAGTTAAATCTAAAGAACATTTTCCTGTTAGTTTACGAAAGCACGAGAACTTATCCAGATGATATGCATACTTATTTTTTGTTGGATCAAAGGCAGAAACTACATCGCTCAATGTAACGCTCCCCTTAAAATTGTTGTTTTATAAACTTATAGGAATGTGAATTTTATAATAATTGCCCTTTTGCTGTAATTGCCTAAATAGCTTTTTCCTTTTACTTGTAAAGACAAGTAATAAAATATCTTTAAAGGTTAGTAGCATTAGTCTTTCTTTTACCACTTTTTGTTCAATTTTTAATACTTTATGACCACTATCTGCTTCCGATTGGATATGGCGATATATGGTCTCATTAGTTGAAACCTTCATATTTGAAGTATAGAATTTAAATGGTGTTTTGTATTTAGGAATATTACCAATTTCCTTAATCCCGCTTACAAACATCCTTGTGAGAAATTCATCCCTTGTCATTCTGAAAACCCGTCGATACTGATTTAATTTGTTTACATCGGTGTCTGATCGCATGTTCAAAGATCCTGTGAACCTATTTACTGATAAGTAATCGTTTATTTTATAGTAAATGAAATCCATCAGGAAACTTGTTAAAAGAAATACTAATAAAATAAAACCAATTAAGTTGAATCCAAATAAAAAAGCCATTAGAGTGAGGCAAAAATAATATTTCATATGCCGCTCCATTAAAAATATATACTTGTTAAAAACGTATCTAAATAAAATGCCAACTCTATTCAAAAACACAACCCCCATAAAATTATCTTTTTATTCTTATTTTTCATTACGTATGGTATTTGCGTAATCTTCAACCATTTCTAAATCTTTGTGCTCAAACAACCATTTTCCTTTTTCAATTATGTAATATACATTACCTAATGACCAGTGCTTGATATTATATCCGTTAACCACTTTTACAAAGGTATGCAATGATGATCACCAGTCCCCTAAAAATGTTTATACAACCATTAGACGTTCAGGAAAATAAACGCATGTTTCATAATCTTCAAACTCCACTGTGACATTCGTTGTATCATCGTCTATGGCTATTACATTACCTTCAGTTCCATTCCAAAATCCTGAAAGTGGTTTGACTGTGGAGCCTATAAAAATTTTATTGCCTTTCTTATCTAACATGATTGAACAATCCCCTTCCCCCATGAAATTAACCTTTCATCGTGATTAGTTGTAGCTTTTCATTGATATCCGCTAATATTTGTTCATAGTGTGACTTCGATTTCTTAGCACTATCTACTTCGAATTCACTTCTAAACACATTCCCTTTTTCAAATTGACTGTTGACCAAGCTCAGAAGGGTCTCATATTCCTCTTTTTTATTATTTAACAGATCGATTACATAAGTCATACCTAATCTACTCCTCTCACTTTCCCCATGAAACTAGTCATTCATGGTAAATTATCTTCAATTAATTTAATAGTCATTTGAATACTCTTTTCTGTGGTCTCCATGCCTTGAGCAGCGTCTATAATAATGTCTTGAATTGCTCCACCACCATTTGTGTCTGTATTATCTGTACTAACTGTATCAATTCCTTTGGAAGCGAACCATTCATCAATCTCATCTCTAAGTTTACTGGCTTTATGAGAATATCTCATATATTGCTCAATTTTCTTCTTAACCTGTGTAGTTAATTCCACTTTCTCTCACCATCTCTCCTCAAAACATTCCTTTTATCTTAATTCTGCTTACATTCCCAAATGCTCTCTCTGACTCAGAAATAACATGTCTATAATGATTTCTCATTTCATTTTTCAATTTAAGAATTATATCGTCTTTATTGAACTCAGAAAGTGAATAATAAACAATATCCAATTTGTCATGTCCACGATCTATAATTTTAAATTTCTCAATATCTTCTTTCTTAATTGGTTTTCCACCATTAATTTTCTGAAATGATTTCGTTTTTTCTTCTACATCATAAGTCTTGAAATTAATAGAGCAATCATTAATATTTGAATTCAGTACAACACAGTATAGATTCAACCCTTACATTCACTCCTCCTAAGATAAATGGCCTTTACACTGGTTTGATCAATTTACAACGTTCACCTTGAAACTCCCATTTAAAATTACTCACTGTGTCACCATACTTTCCTTCTCCAAAAAATTCTTTTACAGTTCCACTGTACCCATTATTTACAACTACTTCAAATTGCTCGCTACAGAACTCAATAATATCGCCAGTGGCAAAAGTAGCTTCCCAGATAATTTTCATCACTCCTAATGAAATTAGCCTTATTTCAGCCATTAATGTAGCCTAACTCCATCTTTCAAAGTTACTGTCATAATATCATCTTCTATTTTATGTACTGTATCTTTAGAATATGGAAGCCACCTTTTAATCTCATCGAATAACTCATCAGTGACTGGAACTTTTACATCTCCTACGTACTTAACTGGTTGAACCCACAACTTCCCTCGCTCTATAGTCAATACTTGACGTTTACCAGTCCAAACGTGTTCAACCCACTCTAGAATTGATTTAGCTTCATTGCTCAAATCAGCCCATTTCATTAGTCTTCCCTCGCTCCCAAGTCCATTCTAAGCATGTTATAAATCATTGCAGGCGCAAATCGATCCTGACCATATTTACGGCTTAAAGCAAGCACTAAAGCCTCATCAAATGTCATACAAGACTCGCTATGAAACTTACCAAACACAACAGGATAATAATTTGTTTCTATTTCACCAAGTTTCGACTCTGCCTCTACTATAGCCATATCTTCACTGATAATTGTAGTCTTGATTATTTTGCGATATTTGGATTCAACTTGTTTTTCAATCTCCTTTTCTTTCTCAAGTTGCTGCTGATAATCATGTGCTAATCCATATATTTGCGCTCTTTGCATTTTCCAGTTTGCTTTTGTCTCTAGCTCTTCAAAAAATTGATCAATCTCAGGTACAGTTTGCAGGTCTTTTAACATCATTCACAACTCCCTTAAATAATTTCAAGCAGTCGCTCAAATTCGTCCAACTCTATCCGAGCGTGTGTAAAATAACCACTTTCAATTTCTTTCTCGCTAAAAAGATATTGAGCAAAAGTGAAATCTGGCGAAATTTCAACTACACAATAAAGCCCAAAGTAATCATAGTCAAATTCAGCATTACTTTCTCCAAAAAATTTATGTAGTTTAACCACAGACTCATCATCTTCAAAACGTCTTGAATAAAATACTGGCTTATCTTCTTGATTTTCATATACGATGCGAGCAAATCCTTTATTTTCAAGCAATTCTCTAGTTAACACTTTCATTCACCTCACAATAAAATATCTATTTCATTCCGTTTCGTTTAACATTAAACGCACCTTATCTAGATGTTCTGTAGACATGATTCTTCCACCTGTATTTAGTTTAATAAAATAACGTAGTTTTTGTGCTCTTGTGGCTTCTCTAACTTCTGCACAACTTATTGGATAATTCTCAAAATGGTCTTGATCCCTGTTCGTCATTTCACTAAAATAGAGTCCATTATAAGGGAATTTATCTTCATAAAAATCAAGGATTGCTCGAATTCTCTGCTTGCCATCAAGTATCTCATACATTTTCTCTACCGAATAACCCAGATGAACATAAACGAATTTGCCAATGTCTATATTGTTATAGATTGAATCAATAAGAGAAACCTTGTCTTCAAGACTCCACACATGCTCTCGTTGGTAGTCAGGATCAAAATCGATCCCAAAGTGATAAGCTTTACTAAAAATATCACCCATGTGCCGATTAGAATAGCTCAATTGAAGATCGTCTCGTTTGCAAAGTGTCTGAACATCAGACTGTGGCATCTTCCTTACATCTAACCACTTTACAAATCTTTTCTGATGTTCATTTCTAATCGGATTGCCGTAATTAGTGTTTACTGAAGTGTAATCAATCTTATACACTTTTCCATCCATTAGTACCTCTTCAATCATAACATCTTCTAGAGCACCAATCCTCACTTGTGTACCAGTTTGTAGTATCTCGCGAGGCTCTGGGATCAAGTGAATACATTCTGTAAGATCTCTAAGTTCTCTTGCTAAGGATTGATTCTGTAGTTCTTCAGGAGTTAACTCAACCTTCTTCTTTCCTCTAGCCATTTCTCTATCTCCTTCACCCTATAAAATTTCGGTTTCATTCTCATTCGTTTATTGTGTTCTCTATATTTTTCAACAGAGTCTTCAGATCACCAACTCCATTTTCAACAGTATCTATGTACTGATCCTCAATTTCCAAGTAATCCGTTGATTTATCTTCACCCAATAATCCTTGCTCTTCCAACCAATTTCTAGCTATGTTGTTAGATTCAATTGCCTTCTGAAAGTGCTTCCTTGCATCCTTAATCACCTTTAAAACATCAGTTGGAATTGACTGCATATGAACCACATTCCTTTCTCGTTTAACCCAATAAAATAACCATTTAATTATGTATTCTATATTTGCTAAAGATTTCCTATACCGTAAGTTAAATATACTAAAAACGCAACAATTAGTCAATGAAATTTTGTATTTTTCATTTTTTGTTTTATTAAAACATAGAAGAAGCTGTTTCCAGCTTCCCTCTAATGCGAATTGAGTTTCCTTTGACCAATCATTACTATAAATAAAGCAGCCCATAAAACAGATATCATAATAAGAACAATAGGCCAGTAATATTTATTCTTTTGAAATACATCGCTAAGGATTTCTTTTGTTTCTTCAGAAGTAATATTGTCTTCTCTAGCAAATACCTTATATTTTTTTGAATTTATTTCATTCCAATATACATGGATTATTAAACTAACAAGAATCCCAATAAACCAGTATGCACTTAAAACATATATCATACTTCATTTTCTCCTAATACCTCATCGCATGTTATTTGAAGTCGATTTCCAACAACAGGCATTTGCATTCTATCGCCTATAAGATCCAATTCAAACCCCTTAAACTGTTTTATAATTTCCTCCATTTTTTCTTGAGCGAGTGTTTTTGATTGCTCATAAATCACATACTTAAATGGAATATTGATCATCCCACATATCTCAAAACGTTCTTTCATGGTTTTCTCTCCTTTATGTATTGTGAACTTTTCTAGAAAAGAAATCTAAGAACTTCTTTATCTTTTTATCTTTTGTTTTTTCCTCATCAAGATATTGTACATCAAGCTGCTCCAATCTTTTGTTTTCTTTCAATCCATCTACTGTGTGTTTTACATATTTTGATTGCACTGCAGCAACTGATGCAAATCTAGTTTTTTTCTTATCGAAGTATATGTTCTTAAGCACCCCATCATAAGAATCCGCTTTGTGCATATTAACTACATTAGAGTTGTCAGTTTGTCTTAAGCCAAGATGGAATAAGTATTCATTATGATCATCTAGTGAAGTAATTAGCATATATTTTTTATCCTTGATATGATATATCGTATTATTTTTACTATCCTTTGTGATTTTCTCAATCTCTGCAAAAGAGATAACCTCAAGTTCATTTGTTATCAAGTTTATAACTGGTGGCCGAAAATCACTTAACTGAAACACAGGCAAGCACCCTCCAGCATAATCTACATAGTTTGTCAACAGTAATCTACTTTGTAATTTTCGCTTTCCGTTTAATACTTTTATTGTTAGAATGTTTTTGATAGAACACTTCTTTTAAAAGGACATTAGTTGCTGGTATCAACTAGTGTCCAATCCTTCTGTAAATAATCCTCAATAGATAAAACAAAACAACTAAGTAAATCCCATTCGCTCCCTCATTTCTTTTGGATAGTAGTATGCACTTTACAATTTAATCATAATGTATAAGCCAGATATGATAAACAAGCCAGTTTGGAATATTTTTTCCAAAATAGCCTGTTTACAAATTTACCAAAATATGTACCCATGTAGAAGAATGTCGGAAACATGTCGATAAATATTATATTAAAATAAAAAAAGAAACTCCTCTAAGTTGACGAGAGTTTCGATACAAATCCTTTTAGTGTATATTGCCCCACTTCGCTTACATCATTATGTTTTCCAAGTTCTGAGGCAAATTCATTAACAACCTTTTGAAAAGCCTGAACATATATAGATGATTCATCCACACATTCAGAAAAATAAAGTCGAAATCTATAACTATCATATTTTTTGACTTTAAATCTGTTTACAGATGTTTTTGAATCGACAACAATAAAAATATCTGGATCGAAAAACAGTGGCTCTATACCTGATCCTTTAGTTATCTGCTCAAATATTCCATCTTGTGTGTAAACCAAGTATTTGCTTTTTGGTTTTGGTAATTGTACATATAAGACATTGCTGACATCAACTAATTCTAACTCCCTAGTGCTTACATTTAAAAAAGGAATCAGTTTTCTCTCAATAACTTCAGCTCTGATTTGAGTGGCTGCATTTTCTAGGTCATCACATGTAATACGCTCTTTTCCATCAAATGACTTCTTAAGTATGGCTAAGATGTTATTTCGTATATCCATGTAGTTATTCAAACACCTCATATATTATTATATATAACCATAGGCACCAACCAATATAATTTAGCAAGTGCCTAGTTCTCTTACAATTTTTATTTTTTCAATTCTTGTGGAAGTTCTGGTTCATGGACTAGACCCACACATGTAGTGCTATAAAAATCTGCTACAACTGCGGCAACAGTAGCCACAAATGTAAAGGAAAACACTGCCTGAAAATTTCTGATCATATTTTTTTCACCTCCTTCTATTGCGTTTGATTTGATCATTGTCCTTTATGATAAAAATTATTGTCATTGTACATGATACAATAATCAGTGCAATCAATATAAATATAAAGAATAATAATTGATTATGTAAAACAAAGAGATAAAAAGTGAAACAAACCAACATAATAAAAACAAGACAAAGAATAATAAGCATGGTGGCGTTCTTTGGTTTATTTTGTTTAAATAATAGATCCGCCAAATAACCAAATCCCTCATTAGCCTTAATAATAAATAATGATATTACACATACAATTAGAAATGATGAAAGCTGCAGGATTCGACTCAATGGGGTATCAGGCACTAAATCTGTAACCTCAATCAGATTATATGTGGTTATTATTAAAAAGAAAATATTTTGAATTGATAAATATGTCATATAACCAAATGTACCTACTACTAAAGATCTTGTCAGCGGAATACCAAAAATAAACTTAAAACATGTTATATATGCAATAATTTGAATAATCATTGCTTGCGTGTGTATACCTAAAAATAATAAAACAAGGGAGACAGTAGAGCATATAACTGATGTGATAATTACTTCTTTAATGTGTAGTTTTAGATCTAATCTAAACAGGGATATTGTTAAAATACATAAACCACTGAATTCAATAATTGAAAATATTAGAAACCATACATAATTAATTAGCATGAACATTCCTCAATTCTACCCAATCTCTAACATGTGCTAATAGCAATGAAAGTGAAGCTGTAAACAAAGTTAAAGAAACTAATGAGGATTTTATAACAATTACATTGAAAAGAATTAATACAGCAGGGACTACTTTATAAATTATGTATCTTCTTGAATCACTACGTTTAGTAAACTTCTTAGTGTTTGGTGCTAGCCATAATACGAGTAAGATTGAAAGTACATCAAGTATTTCTAATTGGATATTTAGATCTATGTATGGTATTGCTATTAAAATTATGGTCGATGTAATTACACAAGCATCACAGTTTTTTAGGTGATACCCTCCAGCAAACTGTCTGAATAACACAAACACAACAAAAACAATCAATGTTTTTTCCAGAATACCTAGCAATAATGCAATAGAAAAAGACATTGCAATAGTAAAGAGTAAGTTAAATATTATTATCATTCCATAATTTATTACCTCAATGCTTCTACTATCAGCCACTTTTGATTTAATATATAAACTAAACAACGTTGCAAGCCTATCAACCAATATGCTTTCACCTCCTACCGTCTGTAAATTTCTATTTCCATATCTGTGATTAGAATATAGCATTTTTTACTTATGGAAGTCAATAATTTTAAGAATATAATATAGAAAAACCCTAGATGAAGTCATCTAGGGTAACTCATAGAGTTCTTTAATCGTGTCAATATTTAAGAAATCTGCTTTATATCTATATAGTTTAGCATCATCAAAATTGAATTGCCTTGCGATCATTTTAAACTCTTCACTATCTAATTTATTATTTGAAAGATATAGGTTTTTAGCCATTGCTAACATTCCAGAATACACAATATTCTTTGTTGTAAAGTTAGGCTCATTGATTTCTTCAGAGATTTTCCTCATTCTTCTGTGGAGAATATTATGATCGGCTTTTGCATTTTCGTTCACTCTTGTTCTCGCCAATCTTATAACATAATCATTGTCGACCAAGTCTAAGCTGCGTCTTCTTGCATCAGGATTTGGATTGCCATTCATAACTTCATACTCTGGCTCTTCATACGCTTTCAGACAAGCAATGATTAAATCCTCATCTACTTGAATCGTTCTACGAGAAGGATCGTTATCTGGATCATACAAGGACAAAGTATTATTGGCTTTATCTATGTCCTTATAAGTTAAATTCAACATCTCACTTCCTGCTTTACCATAAACCCCATTGAAGGGAAGCAGTAAGATTATTGCATCCTGATTGTTAGCGCGGCTTTCAACGATCTTTCTTATTTCTTTATCTGTCCAGTACGATTTAAGTTGTTTTTGAGCAAATTGCTCCCTCCACTCATTGTCTGTTTGAAGTAAAGGGTTTAAATTTGTTTTTCTGTAACGATTTTCTATGGCCCAATCTATGTACGTCATAAGATGGGATACTGTTGTTCTGCTTGCCTTTGCTGTCTTAGGCATAATCCTGTAAAAATAACCTCTTAACTCATCTCTAGTGAAGTCAAAGAGATCTTTTTTCAGAACATTTTCAATGGGATAGGCTATTTTGAACAACCTACGATAATTATCCTGATAGCCTTCATTATCTAAACTCCCAAGAAACTCCTCTTTTCTTTCAGGATTATACATTATATCATCATACATTACATTAGACATTTGTAAATCTTCCCTCCCCAAATACTACTTAGTAGGTACTAAGCCATACATTTCCTCCATTAACTTCTCACCAAATTGTTTAATCTTTCTCTTAGTTTGATTTGAGTTTACTTTACCTTGAGCAGTCCCACCATCAGTAAGCAGATCATTAAATTGATGACCACTTTCTTTTGCAAAGTCAATGCTTCCTACAATTTTTGTTATCTCATCTAGAGGGAAATCCTTACCGAAACGCTTATAAAGTTCGTGTGCAATTGTCACATATAAAACAAAAGTATTGTGATGGTTGATCCAAGATTGTTTCCAAGTCTCTTCAACATTCTTAACCCCATTAAACGCTTCTGGATAACTCCCTAACAGATAATCAAAGAATCTAATTAATACATAAGAAACTTCAAGTCTGTCCTTACCTGTTTGCGGATTAAACGTTTCCTTGATAGTATCACTCAGAATTGCAAAGTTTGTGATTTTATTGAGTTTTCTTTGCACTGCTGTTTTCGTAGCAATACGTTTTCTCAAATCGGATTTTGAATCAAGATCCTCTACTATTTTATCTGCAATTTTTAGACTCTTTAAGCGTCTTACATGAGTCTTATCAAATGTGTTAAAGCTATTATGTTGCCCTAAATAATATCTTGCAGTCTCAAGGTCATAGTTTCTCACACTTATATATAGGTATCCCTCTAGTTCTGGATTTTCCTCTAGTGCTACCAAAATCGCAGAAACACGATGGAACCCATCAATAATATCAATCTCTGAAGCTTTCTCGATAATCAAACGGAAATTATCTTCATCGTAGAAAATTTCATCATTACCATCCTGCAGAACGTTGACTACAATTGGAGAGTCAGGTTTATAAACACCATCAAGCATCAATTGAGAAATCTCTTCTACACTCTTTTTAAATACTTTAGGTTTTTCCTTCAGATCCCCATTTTTCTTAACAGTTTCAACAGGTATCCTTTGTGTAGCAGTATTATACTGCCATACTTGTTCAATATGTCTTTTAATTTCTTGATATGTCAATTTAGTTATATAGTCGCTATCACTACCAGAAATGGTCTTTTCATAGACAAGTGGAAACTCTAATACTTCATCTTGCTTTTTGAATTTATATTTTAGAGCCTTCTTGACA
Organism: Paenibacillus vulneris; assembly: GCF_039543185.1. Taxonomy (NCBI): domain Bacteria; kingdom Bacillati; phylum Bacillota; class Bacilli; order Caryophanales; family Paenibacillaceae; genus Paenibacillus; species Paenibacillus vulneris. The sequence goes on from NZ_BAABJG010000055.1 coordinate 475,995, forward strand.
GTGCTTTGAGTGAAGTACTTAACAGCTGCATACTTTTCATCATTTGTGATTTTATTGATTGCATTTAAAATAACAACTAACTGACTCTCTTCTAGTTCGTCCAATTTTGCTTTATTTATAACCAACTCTTGAAAAAAACCAATTGGAAATTTGTGAGTACCGAACAAATAATCATCAATATCATTCATTACTTTACGATCTTTTGATATTTCATCTAGGGATTCTGTTAAGAACTCAACTACATTTTCTTCGCTCATTATTTTACATCCTCTCCCATTAAACTATATTTTATTATATCATAAAATAAGAAAAAATATACACATTTGCACGCCAAATAAGCATGAAAATATGTATATTTACAATAAAATAAAGCTATTTCTTCTTATCAACCATCAATAAAACGATATTTAGTATTCATTTTTTATTAAAATGTTTAGAGACTCTTACTAAAATGATGCCTATAATGCCATTCAAGAATATATTATTAACTTCAATAAAAAATGAGCATTTTTTGTCTGTAATACTGGTTCAATCTTCTATTATATTGGCATATCATTTTTTTCAAACCAATTATCGTAAGCATCAAAAATATTCCACACTCCATCTGCAAGTATTTTAATCTCTACTTCATTAGAGACATCTCCAGTTCCAACACGTTCATGAAGCCATTGCAGAACTGTGGCATCAAGTCTATTGTCAGAATGATAATTAATACGTATATAATCATTAAAATCGGAACATATTTTACCTATATTCGAATAATGATCTTCAAGGTGCTTCAGAATTTCAGAATAATATCGAGTGAAATAATCATCATTTAACTTTCTTATTGAAAGTATTATCGATGCAGCCATAACGTAAGTAAAAAGATCTTTACCTTTGCCCTGAAAGTAACCAAATTCTTCGTCTTTCTGCATTATAGTATCATGAACTCTGTATGAAAAAGGGGTTAATGACACGACAATTCCCATAACTGATAATTGATTAGCCTTCTTTTTTCTCCAAAAAACCACTTCCATACCTCCATATGAGATAAAGTTAAGTTCTTCCTTAATGAAATGAGCGTTTTATTGCGATATCTTTAAATAGTGAATCAGGTTTTTTGGTGTGACAATAATTCGTCTATCATTCTCGATAAAGGTATAGGAATGATCATCATTTTCTATCAAGCATTTGGCATAGTGTTCTCCATCGTTCAATTTTAAAAAGTATAGTTTTCCTTCTTCAAATACATCTAGTTTCATTTTCACACTCCCAATAGGAAATTTTTCACTGAATCCCATTTTCTTTTTTATGTTTATTTAAATCGATGGCTAATTTAGCATAGTCATCCTTGATCTTTTCTAAAATAATATCTTTTTTTGCATCAAATTCATCTGTAGTAATAATACCTTTTTCTTCAAGCAAAAGTACTATAGCCATATAGTTGGCATCAGCTTCTGCAATATGTTTTGCTAATATTTTTATTCTATCATCAAAATCTTTCATTACTTCATATGTAACCTTTTTTAGAATTTCTTTTATGTCATCGCTCATACATTGATTCCTCCTCATGAAAATATAAATCTATCTCAAACCACAGAGATTATATTCTTACCTTGCTCCGTAAACTTCTGTACTAATTCTAATACCTTGATGGAATTTCTAGAGATTCGGGACAAGTCTTGCACGATCAGATCCTCTACATCATTTATAATCATTTCTTCAAGTATGTCATTAAATCGCTTATCTGGTATATGGGTACCAATAACATCTTTATAGACAGCATAAACAGTTAATTCATTATCCGCGGCGAATTGATTGCATAGATTAATCTGCTCTTCAAGTTTTCCGCTTGCTTGTTCATTACTTGCCACACGAGCATAAATCATCGATTTATTCAATAATATCCAACCCCCAGTATGATAAAACTGACATTTTATCGTAGTTCATTCAATAAACTTGAGAGCAACCAGTATGTTTTGTAAATAGCATCATTTGAACTTCCGCTTTTAAATCGATGTTTTTCTCGATCCTTTACGTGGGGGACAAGCGTTTGCATTGCATCTTCAATATTCTTTATCGCCTTATTCACTCGTTCATCTGTTTCCATTTGTTCAACTTGTCGATTATGATATTCAACTAATAATCTGATTCTCTTTAATTCATCTTCACCAATATGAGTGAGAATTTGTCCTCCTGTCGGAGCATCTTCATAGAGGTTATGATTTTGCCAATATTCGTTTCTCTCTAGTTTCCACTTTCTCATGATTTCTCACCAACTTTTCCTGTAAAATTGACCTTTCATTTAAACCTTCTCTTATAAGACTGACTATATAGTGGTTTCTTGGGTTTTGGATTAAAAGTCGCTCTATTTCTCTCTAAATACCTCTCGCTACTCCTTTGTTGCCTTTTCAAATACCTGAGAGCTCTCTCCTGTTCCCTTTGTTCTTTCATATCGTTGTATCCATTATAACTTCTAGAATATCCTTTTCGTCTATATCGCCGCTTATTTGAACCGCCAAAAATTGAAACAATAATTATCATAATAATTAAAAAAACAACAATTGTTGTAGTCAATTACCCAACCCCCATTATGCTTAAAATAAAAGTGAACTTTCATTGTGTTTTAAATTTCTACCCAATATGACGAATATTGGGGGAAGTCTTTTGGTTTTCTGTCACAAACAACATATGCACCTAGAATTTCATCATGACCAGCTAATGTGGCATTAACCGTAGCCAGCACTTCTCTTACCTGATCCTTAGTCGGGTATTCTGATCTTGGAGTTCCATTGGGAACCAATGTTCGAAGTTGATATTTTGGCATCAAGATTCTCCTTTGATTTCTTGATAAAAGTCAGTTTTCATTGGCAATTTGCGTTCTTACTTCTATTCTTCCAAGCATCAACTGAAAATGTATTATCAATTTCTAAGTCTTGAATGCTTCGTTTGTTTTTTTCACACCAATTTACATATTGACGAAATTCCTTAACAGACATACCGTTTAACTTTGCAAGTCTTGAGACCAATGAATCCCATCTACTAGAGTCAATATCATAATGAACGTTTTTAATCCATTTAAAAGGATTTTTGATTTGCTTAGATGAGTTAACCTCTCGCGAAACAACAAAAATATTTCCATAATAGCTGCCACCATGTCCCCATGAAACAGGTATAAAATGTTCTATTGTAAGATCATTTGTTGCACCTGTCAATTCGCAGACTCCATTTTCTCTTAGTTCCTTTAATTCTTCTTTAGAAATGGTATTTTTCAATTTTTTCTCTATTGCTATTCTATTTTTCTTATATTTCGCACTAACAATTTTTTTATAAAACTTTTTATAAACTGCATCATAAATATGGGTTTCCAAGTATTCTCTTTCATCGTAAAAATAACTTGAATCTCTTCTCAATTTTGGATAGTGCATATTACATTCTTGAATTGCATTGATACTTATATCATGAAAACAACTCTCGCATATATTCCAATCATCATCTCGAAAAAAATAAGCGTCATAAAATTTAACATCCATATTTTTTTTGCAACAAAAACATTTCCTCACCCTTACAACTCCTAGAAGGATTATAAAACTAGTATTTTATTCGGATTCTGGCGTTACATCATTAATTGAAGTAATCTTTATCTTCTCAATATCAACTTCATTAGTTTTACATATTCGATCTTTGATAATTTTTCTAAGATTTAATTCATGATTTTCTTCAATCCATATTGTCATTGTGAAATTCTTAGTTAATATTCTATACTTAACTTCGTATAATCTCTCCATTGGCTCTCTCCTTATAAGACCAATCCTTTATCTCGTTATTAAAACAAATAATGGAATTTGAGTTTTACCCAATCTGGAATATTAAATTCAGCTTCTGTTAAAGAAAATTTATTATGGTAGAAAAACTGATCCGTATTCTTATTCTTCCAATCCTTGTTAGTGTATTGGTGTGATTCTGTCCACTGAACAATCGAATCCTTAATCGAGTCGTACTCCTCTTTATTGTCTCTTCGATATTCAAAAGCGAAACTCCAAGCTTCTCCTTCATATTCCGTAAACGCCACTTCCCAGAAGTCTTGCGATTTGCGTTGTACAGACATGCCGTTTCTCGTTGAAGTTACTCCCTCACCCGGATGCCTGTGATAAACATGCCCTATTTCATGAAGAATTCTCAATAGCAACCCTTCGCCAAGCGTTTTAGCGCTCCAAGGAGGAGAGATGAGATTACCCCAAAAAGTCCCCCTTGCGTTAATATAGATCGAATTTTGAGCCCTTAGTGAGTTTTTATGCTTTTCATCATCTACAAAATAGATTTCATCAACTCCAAATCTTTGAGTGAGTTGAACTACTTCATCTGGAGGCGCTAGAAGCCTAACACCAATTAAATGCGGCGGTAATGACATAATATTTTCCTCCCTTCGTATAAAATCTCCGTTTTATTGAGAATCTTTTTTAAACTGCTCGAATTTTGTCGCCAATTTCTCTTTAAGAATTTCCTGACAATAAGCTAGTATTTCCTGTTTATGATCTTCAATTTCATAACCTTCTATTTGCGTTTTTGGAACATTAAATTTCAGCATTACATGGGCAATGTCATTCGAATCAATACTTACTTTGATTCCATCTTGAGACAGTTCCAATAGGAACAACTCATTCATTAAGTTGACGATTTTGCTTTGATACTCATCGACCACAAGTTTTCCATCCACCATTTTGTAACCAAATGGAATGTTCATGTCGGCTCCTCCTGTTGACACAATCAGTTTATTTGATCTGCTAACTCTTTGAATTTATGTAAAATAGCTTTACAATTTCTTAATTGCTCCTCTAAGTCAATTGAATTCACTTCGTTTTTATATTGAACTCCATTTACAATCCAATCGATAGAAACACCATAAAGATACGAGAGTTTGGATATAGTTATTAAATCTGGCTCACTAATACCATTCTCATAGCCACTGATAGTTTTATTACTAATACCAGTGAGTTTTGATACTTCAATTTGCGAGAATCCCTTTAATTCACGCGATTTTTTCAGTCTAAGTGCTATCTCATTTTTATTTGTTACCACATTTTGCTCTCTTTTTATTTCGCGGCCAAATAGGTAGTCTATGGATACACTATAAAAGTCAGCAAATTTTATTATAGAACAGATATCTGGTTCTCTTGTTTCTGTTTCATATCCAGAATAAGTAGTTCGAGCTATATTCAATATTTTTGCAAAATCTCCTTGTGACAATCCTTTTGATTCTCTTAGTAGCCTCAATCTTTTTCCAATAGACACTATCTCACCCTGTTGTTCGGAAATTTATGAGAAATCCAATAAGATCTTGTTTTAAGATCAATCTTTAAATCCCCATATCAATGTCTTTTATTCGGGTCTCGTCTCTCCATAAAATCAGTTTTTCATCTCAGTTTTTCAATCCCTTTAAGTTCATGGTCATATATATACTCACTCAAAAATTTTTCTTTATCCCAGACAGCAATCCGATTCTCATATACTTCGACATCTTCTATTTCTACAATGTCACCATTTTCCCATAACATATCACCTTGTTTTATTAATGACACATCAACAATTTTAATAAATTCAGTGGGCTTAAACTCACTTATTTTCATCATCTGATCTCCTATTCATAAAATCTGCGTTATATTTAAACCTCAATCTTCCCATACTCCTGCTTTTTTAAATCTCTGGATAAGCCAATTAACCCCTTCTTGACCATGCACTAAGGCAACAAAAGCATCACGTGAATTTGTTATCTCACATAACTGATAAAGAAAGTCAGCCTTAACAATTTTATTATTCCTCTCGTATTTACTAATGGCGCTTCTCGAAATATCAAGAAGGCAGCTCAATTCATCTTGAGTCATGTTTGCTCTCTTACGACACGCCTTCAAAACTTTGGCGAGTACATTATCAATATTCTTTAATGGAGTAATTGATTTAGACTTATAAATTTTTATAAATTCTTCATCAGTGAAAGTAAGTAAATTTTTTATTACCTCTTCTTCATTGATTGAATCTATATCGAAGGAATTATCATTAGCCAATGTATCGCCTCATCTTCATTTCTTAAAAATCAACCTTATATTAGTGCTTTTCTTTGTACAGTTCGTTACTAAAGAAATTCTGTAACATTGAGTAAAGCTTCCTATGCGATCCATCACCCATATTGCGCACTCGGACAAGTTCCTCATAGGATAGATTCAACAGATCTTCAAGGCTATTAACTCCTACCCTCTTAAGGCAATTGTACACCCTTACCTCTGAACATCCGCCGCTCATTTCCATAAAATCTTCAATTAAAATTGCTGAATATATTGCTTCAGCCCCAAAGAAAAACCTTAGTTGTTTTTTTGGATGGTTTTTTAAATCTTGAAAAGTTTCGGTTAGCGGCAGATCAACATTTCTCTTTATAGCCTTCTGAGCGAGCATCTCTTGTCTCTTTATAGTTGCACATTTAGAACAGCCTTTATTTTTCACTCTCAGTCTAACTGGTTCATAAACACTGTGATCTGACTCACAAATCCACCATACTCTTTTATGTGATGTGCAAGTAACATCCATTGGAGTGCAGAATTTTGTTTTTAATACATCCCATTCTTTAACCAACTCCTCATGGGTATGAGCAAGTGGCATTAATTTCGTATGCAATTTAATCACCTGTTGTTATGAAATCAGTTTTATAGTATTTGAATTTTCACTCCAGATTTAACTGCAACTTCTCTTACTTTTTCAAAATCACCTGTTACATTTTCAAATTTATATCCCTTATCAACAAGGTAAGCTCTATAACAAATATTAATGTCAAATAACTTACTCATAAACCTAGAAAGATTATCTTTTTCGCCAGTTGTTAAAAAAATCATGAGCATACTCCTTATGCTATTCCATTAAAATCCGTGTTTTATGTGTTTCTGTTTTCTGTTAAGTAACATCATGCTTGCTGAAATTGGTTCGTTAGAGGGTTAACCACATAGCCTAAAAGTGATGCGACAGTAACAACTTGATTCATTGTTAATGCGTAATCATCAATAATGCTATCATCTTCATCGAGTAGATCAACAACACACTCTGGCTCATTTTTGTTTTCAACAAATTCTGTTTTAATTCTATTGAAAATTTCTTTTGCTTTTTCTTCTGATTCCAGATTTAACCCTAGAAGTGTTTCGAATTCATTCTCTTTCACATTAACCTTGACAAATTGCAATCCCCATGAATTTTGTCTCATAAGAACATCTCCTTTTTGTTTTTGAATAAGTAAATGAAATCAGACTTTTATTGTATTATTTCAAAATGCTCATTTACCCATTTATCGTCAGTTACTCTGTGAATAGGGGCATAATCGAGCAGTTGTTTACTACCGTTGTCATCTGAAGTAATCAGTGCTCTCCTTCCCTCCTGAATAACCTCGTAACATTTGCCAAGTGTATAAGCACCTGCGCCATTAAGTATCGTTTTCTTCGCTTTAACAAACATTTTATCCACTACCTTTTCCCATAAAATCTGAATTTCATCAAGATATCTTTAGTACATGAACTTGAGGTTTTCTAACCATATACCCTCTGTCAACCCAAATCAAATATTTTCCATTTTCATCGTGTTCGATCCATCCATCTTCAAATAACATAATCCATTTTATCAGTAACTTCTCAAGAAATTTCACTTTTAGCCCCCAACCTCAGAATTATGTATTTTTCCCTTAGTAATATATTACCATTTATATAATCGCAGTTCAATCGTTTTATATGATATTTTATTCATATTTTATATTTAATTTCCGTCATCTCACATCAATGAGTTATAGGAAGCCTACTCTTTTTCATTCAAGGGCAGGCTTTATTCCTTATCTCCAAGCATATAAATCATTGCTATCTATAGCTAAAACTTCTTCAATATCACAAATCTGGAGTATAAAGCTTTCAATCTCGCTCACGAGATAAGGAAATTCTCCCCTTCCTCTCATTAAATTAGCCCTGTTCTGAATACTCCTTAGACTAATCCCAAATTTTCCTTCTTTCTCTGAATTAACAACTAGATCACTGAGTGTAACAGTAAAACACATTTCAATGTCAATAAATTCATCAGCAGTCTTTCTTTGGAATGGTACCTCAATTGGAACATAAACAAAATTCTTGGCCCAATCAATCTTCCCTTTTCCAAAATTAATAAACATCCATTTAGGCGATAGTCCTTCTTCATAATAATCATAGTAAACATCAATATTAGCCATTAGACATCAAACACCACCATTTTAACCTGCCCTTGGATGAAAACATCTTGAATAGATAATATTCTTGGAGGAATATTCTTATTAGAAGCTTGTAGTATGACCTTATCGCCATCATAGTACACTCTCTTAAGTGTTGCCTCATCTCCATTAACAATAACAACACCAATTTTACCATTTTCAACAAAAGTTTGTTTCTTAACTAAAACCTTAAATCCTTCTCTAATTCCTTCATCAATCATTGAATCTCCTTTAACAATTAAGTAAAAATATTCACCATCCGAAATTTCCTTTTTTGAAGCGAATGTATAACCTACAATATTTTGTTCAGCCACGTAGTCATATCCTGCCTTTATGGTTCCATAGATAGGAATTTTAATTACAGAATCGTCATTCACTACTCTATTAGTAACTTTGGTCCCCAATGTTGGTATCAGGTCCATTGTTAAATTGTCTCTTACTATAATATCCTGGCTATCCAAGTAACCTGCCTTAGTCATTATTTCATCATATTCTACTCCAAGAGCAATTGAAATTTTCTTCAGTATTTCTGGCGATGGAACCCCACGCTTTCCATTCTCCATTTGAGAGAGATAAGAAAATGATACACCAGACTTGTCTTCCAGTTCTCTTATTGTTAGATTCTGGCGCTTTCTTAACATTTTAAGATAGCCACCAAACTCTATTGCATTTGTTTTCATATGTGATCAACTCTCTTAAATTAGTGTTTGCAATTGTGATATCATGTATGTTATATTATGGATATAGAGATTATCACAAACTTACTAACACAATTGTAAACCAAAATGTTTGATTTGCCAATATAATATTTAGGGGATGATAATAATATTTCAATACGAGTTGGATCTTGAAAAATACTTATGTGATAATATCAATTTAGTTGAAGAGAATATGCTCTTTGTTTCAAATCAAGTTCGAATACAATCTCGAAGATTAGATATTTTATCGTTAGACAATAATCAATATTTGTGTGGTATTGAATTAAAAAATAAGAAGCCTAATCAGGGAACAATCAAACAATGTGAATACTATATAAACAATTGCCTACCATTGAAAAGACTTTTATTAATTGCCCCTGACTACAGTGACAAGATTGCCAATCAACTGAAATTATTAAACAAAGTTGAATTAAAAATATACTACTATGAAAATAATAAGATTATAATTAAGGACTTTGTTTCTAATCCAACAAAAAAAATTAAAGTTAAAGTCGCCAAAGAGAAAATTAAAGATAATCTTCAATTGAATCATTTCAGTAATTCGAGTGATTCACTAAAAAACTTTGCCAAGAGATTGAGATGTCTCAGAGAATCGAAAGGTATAAATCAAAATGAGCTCTCTCATGTATTAGGCATCCCACGTCCATCAATAGCAAATTATGAAAGCGAAAAAAATAATAGATTACCCAGAAATGATAGATTAATAGCAATTGCTAAGTATTTTGATGTTTCAATTTCTTATCTACTAGAAGGTTAGTATCTAATACATTCATCTTAAAATACATAAGAGGAGCTGGGTCTATGGATCAACATGAGAATATTTATAAAGTCTATGGTGAAATTACAATACCATTTTATTTTGAAACTCTTAGTACAACAGAGAAAGAAGCGCTTGAAAAAGTAGGTATTATCCTCAATAAAAGATCAATAGAATTGATTGAGGCAACCGTACATACGCATGAAGGAAAAGAACATCTGTTAATTGCCAAAAAATGCTCTATTAAACTTCATGAAGCTTTGGGAGAGAATGATATTTAAGAATAATAGACCTGCTGTATAATTGCAGCAGTTTTTATTTTATATTGTATCATTCTCATACCTACAAACTTCTTTCCCTGAAGATATCTCAACTATTCGATATCCTTTTGTGGCAAAAGGTAAAAGCGCTTCAATGTTTTCACTACATAATTTAGTCATCTGCCAAACCTCTAATTTAGTTTCTTTGTCATATGAAACTAATAATTCAATTCGATATTTCTTTTCCATTGTTGTCTCTCCTAGTCGCAATTGCTAACACAAGTAATTGCAATATTATAATTGCGAAATTCGCAATTGTCAAGCTGCTCTATTGCCATATTTTAGTTATCCACTATATAATAAGGGCAATATCTTTTGGGATAGGGGTAGCAAATGCGGAAACGAAAGGTGATCAAAAGCAATCTTAAGGAATTATTGAATAAGCGCGGCATGGATAATAAAACACTACATAAGATCACCAAAGTTAGAGAGGCCACTATTGGGGAAATGGTAAACAACACAAATAAATCATTTGTTGTTGATAATTTAAATAGTATTATAAATGCTCTCAATATTGAAAATATTGAAGAATTACTTACAATAGTTGATGAAGAGGATATAAAAAAGGACACAGACCGTTAGGCTCATGTGTCTTTTTGCTTTCCTTTAAAATGCGGATTTCATCGGATTCCATCATCTAACAAAACCTATGAATTCATTGCCGCGATCACTAAACTCTCTTACCATAGAGCAAACCAATCCAAAGGACATCCCTGAATGGTTCTGTCCTTCAATTGTCTTTTTTGCCTCATCAAGACTGCCTCCATCATTCAAAATCTTTACGATGTCTAAGCAGCACCCCAACTCCATTCCATGGTATAAATCATTAAGTCTAATTGGAACAATTCGATCCCAAAGTTCCCATTTATCTTCAGTTAAAACTTCCCTACCTTTAATCTTCCACTCTTCACTTAGAGATGGAATATTCTCAATAAATTCTCTTTCTCTGCGTTCGTGGTCTTCTCTCCACTTTCTCTGAGACTCATCGAATTCGCTCTTTGTCTTCCCTGTAATGGCTTCATATGCCCCATCCATTGTAACTGTGTCGGAATATAACATAACCCCATTAAACTCTCCGCAAACCAGAATGCCTGATTCTCTATACTCTAATAACTTGCGAACAGCACTTCCGATTGTGCTACCTGCCGTGAAATCAATCTTTAGATATTGTTTGTTCATGTATATTTTTTATCTCCTTATGAAGTACGAATTTTATTTACTTTTTTGTACTAACTCAGTTACGAAATCCATTCGGCTTTTTGCTGCGTTAAATTGTTGTTCCGCTTCTTTTATCATATGATTCAGTACCTGCTCTTTTCCCCATTCAATTTTGTCTGGAGTAACGTATATTTCTCCGTCATTAAATAGAACTCTATTTACCCATTCCATGCTGTCTTCATAATTCAAGATTCGCTTTATTTTTAACTTAGGCTTTTTCCTGTTCTCTCTGATATGGTAGACCTTTTCGTAAGTTTTAACTTCTCGACCAAACATTTGACCACCCCCATTTCCAATGAAAGACGAGTTTTAATGGATATTGAAACCTAAGTCATTTTACTTATTTTATTTATTGAAATCTGTCTTTGTTATTCATCACTCGTTCTTTAATCTCATTATAATTAAAATCTAAGTTCAGCATTCCAGCAATAGCACGTTCTACCTTTACGACTTTCTTTAAGTCTTCAGTACTAAATGCATCACGCAACAATTCATTCTTTTCTATTTCATAAATTTCCTTTAAACGTTTTGCGTCTGTATCCCAAAGAACTTTATATACTAGATTAGTGAAATTTGCATATTTGAATTTGTCATCCATATCAGACAAAGCAACATAAAATTCTTGAATTGCATCGGTCAACAATTTTCTTTCCCTTTTAGAAATCTCACGCTCAATAGCCCAACGTTTCACTTCATCAGGAGCAAATTCTTCAACATTCAACAGATAATTGCGGATAGACTTCGCAACCTCAGACTCTGTAAGCAGCATTCCAATTCTAAGTAGTCCGCGTCTTGTGAGGAGCGTTAGGGAATTCATACCTTTAAACGCTAGTTCATCCTGAACCATCGTCTTAAAATCGCTTAAAGACCTGCCTTTAAGAACTCTCATTTCTCCGTATTCGTTAAATTCATCTCTATGTCTTTTAATTATTGTTCTAAGTGTTTCAATTGGAACCTCATAATAATTTGCAGCCATCTCAATTGTAACTTCCACTGAATTAGGAAGAGTAGAAACAGTCTTCACTTTATCCATAACTGTATCTTTAAACACATATTCATCACGCATTGTTTTGCTTTCGATTAAAATTAACTCATTACCACTGAACTCCATTGAAATTTGTTTTGACATACATTACATATCTCCCTATTTTTTTATTTTTTAATTCTAAATGAAACACAAATTTTATCCTATATCATATTTTAGGCATCTATATCCAAATGAACGAAAATTAACTATTTAATAAACATATTTAAGGTCTTATGTATTTCAGAATTCAATTCAATTGGTGATCATCCCCAAATCAACCAACCAACGAAAACTCCGCTTCCGAAAATACTGCAAAATATCACTAAGACCCGAACAAATGCTTCTGCCGCAATTCAAATCCACCCATGTCCATTCCTCCCCATGTTTTTCCATATTCAGTCGGTGTTCCTTGAATTATGCGATTCGATCAGTAAATTAATTTTTTCAATCAGTTCATTTTGCTTGTTTATTACCGTATTTATGGCTTCCGCAAGAATCCTGATATCACTTCTTGAATCGTGAAAAATCCCACTTCCATCTGAAGGTCGTACCGTAATATTTGTTGGCGAAATTCTTTTAATTTGCATCTCTCTCATGTCCCTCCATATTCAAATCTGTCCGTAAATTTCTCTTTCCATTTCGATGGTGTCCTTTAATGCAAACGTCTCCCAATCTTCGGCAAATTCCTTATCACGTTCGCCACTTATCGCTCTGACAATATCAAATCCATACCACGCTGTTAGTGGTTCATACTTTTTTGTTATTTCGCAAGTATATCCGCATTCTGAGCACCACACCCAGTACTCGTTACTCGCATACTCATAATCAGTGGAATCTATAACAAGCCCACGTTTTTTGCACTCTGGGCACTTGATAGCCGTCCTATACCTTTGAGCTATCACTTCAAACAGCTTAATTCTTCGTACGGCAACCGAATAACTAATTCCGCATTGTTCGGCATACTCTACTGCCCGAATATGCTGCCTTTTTCTCCTCGCTGCTCCCACTGGCGAAACCTCCCACGTATTTGAATATTCAAATTCAGTCTGTAAACAATTTCTCAATATATGGCTTTTGAAGTGGATGCTTATGCCCTTCGATATACACCTCAACGTGATAACCAGATTTGGTTATTCGAATCACCCTGCCAGATCGCATTAGTTTTGTTCCATGGAAGTATCCGACAATATCGTCGATAGAAACTTTGTTTCCTTCCCTGTCCTTGACTGACTTCACTTCGATCAATGTCGTGCACCCCCAAGTTCCTCGATATTCATAATGTTCATAGCCCTTCTGCCATTCCACGCAATTCCTCCATGCTGATATTGGCGTGTTTTTCTTTATTATTTTCTGGCTCTTTAAGTTCGAGTGCTTCCATCACATAGAGAGTTGATGAATGTTGGATTGGAATAGTCTTTCCGGCTTTTTCGAACTTCTCGACCAATTCCTTTTTGTGCTGTTTCATCGTTTTCCATAACCACTCATATTTGTTCACCATTAACCCTCCCATGTATTTCGATATTCATCGAATTACTTAACGTTCAATTCACTAAGAATGCCTTTGGCAACAGATATTAGTTGCTGCTCGTATTCGCCTAAGACTCTCTCCTTAAGTTGATCTTTCAAATGCCATATTTCTCTTTTAAGTTCCGCGTTTTTATTCAGTTGCTCTAGGAGTAATCTCTGTAATCGATCATTTTCTGCCAGAGCCTTTTTTAGCTCGCTCTCGTATTCCATACAGCCTCCTAGTACGCTTGATATTCAATATGTTGTGTGACGGCGTTTTTCGTTTTGTTTACGATCAAAAATTATTTGTTTGTAGTACTCTTCAAAGGCTTCATTTTCTTGCTGTTCCATATCGGCTTCATGATCAACTCCATAGCCAGCAATACAACCTGCCCTAAAAAAATTATTTAACAGTTTTTTCAATTCATCTTGTTTGATGTATGGCAATTCCATCACGCCTTACGAACAAATTTATTCATTCTATCACTTCAACATCCGCAAGCTGTATGATCCACTCGTCAAAAATTAGAGGTTGCAAACCATTTTCGACACATGAGGCTATATATGCTTCGTAGAGTTCATCTTCCTTTAATTCAGATAAACAGACTTCGCATACATCGTCACCATCCTCATACTGATGGAACGAGTGTCCACAGCGTTCGCATAAAACTGATGTCCCGGCCATCTGGTTCCCCTTCCTGACGGACAAGTTTATTCATTTTGTCACTTCGATAATAGCTTCATAGAGATCATGAAGACTCCTTACATCACCAGTAGCCAACTTATTTGATAAATCATCTCGAAACTTTCTAATTACCTGAATATCTCTAGAACCCGATACATTGCTCAATAACATCCCAAACTCAGTATGAACCTTTTGATTTTTGTCCATTTCTCATGCACGCTCCCTATTCATTTTGTTGTATAGCAGCCTATCTGAGGCTTATGTTGATTTGCTATCAAGCAAATCCAAAACTGATTTCGCTTCGTTATACATCCGTTTAGAGTAAGTTTCAGGATCTCCCCACCCATATGCCTTTATGATCTGTTCGAGAGCCCCTTTTAAATGTTTATTCTCTTCAATAAGTTTTTCTTCTCTATCTAAGGCGTTTCCTAGCCATGTATAAGCATTTATTGCTAAAAAAATATCAGCATTTGTATAATTACCAAAGCCTTTAAATATTGGTGAAGCATTTTCTAGGGTTTTTCTTATTTCTTGACGTTCTTGTTCTGAAGTCATTCAAATATTCCTCCTTACATATTTTTTATTCTAACATTGCTTATCTTTTTCATTATACGCCTACTAACATGCTTTCCTGCCATTTCAAAAATACATCTCTTATTTGCCTCATCTCCAAGGTATCGAATCGCATACTGTTAAACCAACTATCTGGGTCAGACTGAAGCAATTGTAAAAGATCCTGTTGAAAATAGGTTAATTTAAGCTTCAATTCATTCTCTGCAAATTCTACGATATTCATTTAATATATCTCCTTTATTAAGTTTCTTATAATTTTCAAAATATAGTTGTAACTAGACATAAACAACATTAATCTCACATATGTTATGCCCCTACTCCTGAAAACAATTTTTCTCTAATTTCTCTTTTGCATCTTGCAACTGACAGTTCTTTTATTTGACGAATATAATAATCAAAAGCAAATCCGTTCAACTCATCAACTTCAACTTTCATATTAGTATAATTATCAATAATCACTACATTCCAGCCGCGGACGCGCTCATAAAATTTAAATGTGTAATCGCACCATTTTGTATTCATTGAATCAAGCAATTTATTAATTTCAGACTCAGTTATGTATGAATTATTAAGTTTCTCAATATTGTATACGTAGTCTCTTTCAATAAATCGTCTATTTATTACCTTCATTTTTCATCTACTCCTTATATGATTGGTTATATATTATTGATCTAATGAAACGAAGATTTTATTGTAGTTCGATTATTCCCAGCCAAGAAGAGCTAACATGTCATCACACCATTTACGACTGCTTTTATCTCTTCCATACTCAGTACTTCCCTTTTCGCCATAAAGCCAAGCATCATTGTCCAGCATAGAACAGCCGATTTCATTTTTGCGCTCAACACAATATTTATTTTTATTTATTCTAACTCTTGGTGTCTTCTCAATAAAAGCAACTCGTTCCTCAACATTATCGGGATTGCCACCGATTTTTACTCTCGTTGCACAATGACCATCAACAATAATCCAGTCAGATAATTGCTTAAATTCCACTCATCTCACTCTCCCTATAAAATTCACTTTTTATCTGATATTGCAACAGCTACATAAGGATATCCATCGTTCAGATGTTTCACTATAAATGCATTTTCATCGATAAGATTCTGTAAAAAATATCGAATTTGGTCTCTGGAAAATCTCATTGTGACTTCTGTCTCCATATCTGAAACTTTTATACTGTAAAAATCGCCATCCCCTCTAAGTAAGTAATGAGAGATATGATCACCTTCGCTAAAATCATAAATTACATTTGCCAAAACTAAATCACTCCTTATGAAATCTGCTTTTTATGTTCTATCGAAAAATACTGCATCTCTTAAAGCCGATTCGAACGCTTCATGAAACTCTGTGTTATTCTTCATCCAGCCGCTAATATAGCAAAGAACAATTACTTTATCTCTGTCACTTAGTTTATTGATTTGCTCCATTCTTTCATTGTGTAATGTCATATTTTCCTCTTTCAACATATATCACCCTATTTCATATGAAGTTGATTTTTCATCTTTTATTGTCGTGATTATTTCTTGACTATGCATCTGTGCTGATCAAACGAATAATTTCTTCCAAGTGGTGCATAATAAGTCATGATAAAAGGAGGTGCAATAGTGAAACATAGTGTCAAACAACAGATTGCAGCAGAAGCTGGTATTACTGAATATCAAGCAGAGAAAGCTGCAGATGCTCTTTTGGGCTACTTTAAAACACGTTTACCTGTAGAAATCAACGATGAACTTTACAACTCGCTTATTGGCGAAGATAAACTTGACTAACTCCCTCATGGGAGTTTTTTAGTCTCGTTTTCAAGTGTTGCTCTTATTATTCTTTACTTTTTCAATATCATCTCCAAACCAAGTCATAAAATACTTCGAATGTCTTATATGTCCTGCTATATCGCCTGCAATGATGCTATTATGTACCACTTCTTCTCGGTGAGCACTAAATTCTGAATTTGAACATATTTCATACTTAAATGTCTCAAATACATTTAAACATTCGGCGTATACCACGTAAGTTGTTACTGTTATAGTTTTATCGATATAGGGAGTGCTGATCCACTTTTCACAACCAGTTATGGTTGTTGCCCATTTGTATTTATCAAATCGCTTGTTTTGCTGTTTTAATACTTCATCTTGTAATATTTGAGGACACTCAGAAAAAACGATTATCATTCTTTTCAATCCCTTTCAAAATACTTCTTTTTATATTTTATTTTAATTTTTGTAGATCTTTTTTCTTCTTAGCCAAGAATTCATCTATAGTTATTTCAGATATAGAAACCAATTCATAATTTAATCCATCTCGAATCACTTCGGCTTGCGCCAGAATAATTGCTTCTCTCTCGTTAAAAGAAGAAACGTATTGTTTACATCCAGCCAGAACAACTTCGTAATATTTCTTTTTCATTTAATGCGGCCTCCACATAAAAGACTTATTTCATTCGGTTTCATCAACATCAAAACTTAGAAGTTGAATCCTCATGACTCCCTTATCGTTTAAATCACCAGCACGACCAAAGTTGCGACCTTTATTACCTTCGATAATTTTAGATAGATCAATTTCAACATAAAGTCTATCTTCTTGCCATTCCCCTTCACCATCATTTACCGTTTCTCTTTTAATTTCAGCAGCAATAATTTCAATTTGCATGTTTTACACTCCTTATAAAATACTTCTTTTATAGCATTAAACTACCTTAACGTATTTGTCTTCAATAAATCCGACAACTTTATACTTCTTTCCGTTTCCCAAAATAATTTCTTGGTCAATTTCTAAGTTTACATCTTCCTGCACATATATCCATCTGTCGGTAATGATATTTACAGCATTCTTGCCTTCTCTGATAAGCATCTTTCTACCCTCCCTTTCAAATAAAAGAATCCTTTCATTTGCTTTTTTTCCTGATAATTTCGAGAATTTTTTCTACTAGGCTATGCTTATCTCCCACATGAAATAAACAAGCCGAATGTATTTCATCCAATTTCTCTTTATTAGTCATCTATATTTCGTCTCCTTATAAAATAATCTTTTTATCTTAATTTTATTTCTTTAGTAAAGTATCTATACAACTCATCAAAAATTGAAAGTCACCTGCATACACAACCCCTTCTTGCAACTTGTCATCTTCACCTAATAGATCAGCATAACGAAATTTCATGAATTCTACTTTCTTAATATCAATTACTTCTTCCTCGTTCATTATTATCTCTCTCCTTATTTACAAATGAAATATTCATTTTATTATTAATATCGGTTACAATTGCAAGCTCCACAAGAGCAAACCAACCAACGACATCTTCTACATTTATTGTTTCTTCGTGATGAAAGCTCTGCCTTGCATTTCCAACAATGTGTTTCCCTAATTGCAGGTGGTGTGTATGTGTCTCTTTGTATGTGTTTTGTTGCTATTCTTAACCTTTTCATAACTTCTTCATTCTTTTTAATTTCTTCTATAGCCGTATTTAATAATTTTTCTAATCGACCCTGATCATTTAGTCTTTTTAATGTTACATATGTAATGTCATTCCCACTTTGTTTTTGCTCACTCATTATTTGTTGCTCAAGATATTTTTTGTTGTGATTAGAGTCAGATCCATAATTCAGATTATCAATAAATCTGGATACAAAGGAACTAGAACGTTCAATTTTCCCACGGTATTTGATTGCTAAATTTTTAAAGGCCTTCGAATGAAGAACATCATTTTCTTGCTTTTCTTGCATTTTTTGAATTTCAACAACTTTTCTCTGCTTTTCTTCTATTTTACTCATTACTTGATTTATGTACTCTTCTGCTTTTTTAACGTGTTTTTGAACAATTTGATCCAGAGTAAATTGATGATATTCATTGTCCGTCATACATCTCAACTGAAAATTTAATGTAACTGCCATTACTTCTATTCCCTCAACAATTGCTAATCTATATTGTAAAAGTTCTTCCTTATTGTAAATCTTAGGGATAGTTCCAAGTATAAAATCATTAAATTTTACTATGACATCACTTCCGTTTTTCTGCAGCTCTACTATATCTCCAACATGTATTTTGTTCCTCAATATGGATAGTGAAACTTGCACCCTTCTATTATCCAGCCCTTTAATAATCACAATATATTCCTCCGTAACCAAATATCACTGTAATTATTATAATGTTATTTGATTTTTCTTGCTACATTTCTTGAAACTTAGTAGTTTATAAAATTCGATTGAAAGGATCATTTCATCTTATTTATTAATTCTGACTTCTGCTGCCATTTTTGCAAGGTTCTAAACAACTTAGAAAATCGTTCTTCATTAATTTCACCATTTTTAAATTTGTTAAAAATAACTGGATAATACATGTCGTATATTCTCATCTTCACTACCTCTATGCCCCAATCGCTATTTTGATCATTTTATTAACTCATAATATTTCTTGATGTTTTCCACCTTCACCTGTCTACGGCTTGAATTGCTGTGATCGAGAAAAATCGAAACCTTATCATGCCATTGTTCAAATACAATTAAATTTGTAACCTGTTTACGAGTTTTCCTATGAATAAGTTTGAAGCCACATGTTTTCACATTTTCCCAAAACATCTCACACTGTATAGACCACTTTAAGCTCTGTAATTCTTCAGACACTTCTTTAAATAAATCTGGTTCGATGATCACTTTGATCAGCTCCCGATAAAGATATAGTTTCATTGTCATTTATGTATTTTTCATTTCTTACCTATATTATACATTTTATTTCGAATATATCAAGCATTATTTTCTATTTTTTATTCTTTAATTTTTCATATGAATAAATAAAAGTCTAAAGCAACCCCCAATGGATCACTTTAGACTTCATGTCTTATACCATATTTTATACACCTATGTACACCCATTTCTCCAATTAATAAACGCGTACAAACTATGCTACAAAGGCCATTATTCTATATCTTCCTCGAACTGCTATTTTTCTTTCTTTTGCCTCTTTAATAACTGAATCTGGATCACTAAATCCCAACTGCAGCAATTTTTCTTTTAGCAACTCTTCTGTAAATGCACCCTTACCAACTAATAAATAACTCATGTTCATACCTCCTTATTTTTTAAACAAAACAAAGTGATTTGCCTGTTGAATGACTATAATCTCTTCTTTCATCATATGTAATTTCATCTTCTGTATCCAAACTTATTCTTATAGCATTATTTACTTCCTTTTCAAGACATGGATTCAATCTTGCAACTTTCGCATATAACCTGTTTTTATCAATTGTTCTCAATTGCTCTAACATGACGTACGAATCTCTTTCTAATCCATTAAGTTCTGCATTTAGATAAACATGTGTTGGAATCTTAGCTTTATCCATCTTTGAAGTAAGTACTGCAACTGTCACTACTGTACTAAACTTATTTCCCAAGTTATTGCTACAAATTAATACAGGTCTAGATTTTCCCCCTTGTTCGCTTCCAACCACGCCTGACAGATCGGCAATCCAGATATCATACTTTTTATATTCATTAATAATCATCTATGTAACAACTCCTATGTTAATGTAATCTATTATATTCATTATATTTGTATATTTTATTTTTATCAAGTAGAATATTTGTTCGTATGTATAAATTTATTTTGTTTTGAATATATTTAATAACAATGGGTACAATGATATATTAAACAATCATTATATGGAGTTGATTCAAGTGTCTAATACCCTAGAAAGAAAAGATGGTTGGAAACCTTCAGAAGATAAATTGCTTGCAAATGTAATAATAGAACATGTACGCCAAGGCAGCACGCAACTAAAAGCTTTTGAGGAGGCTGCTGAACATTTAAATAGAACAGCTGCAGCATGTGGCTTTAGGTGGAATAGCGAGATAAGAAAACAATACGAACATGAATTAAAAAATGCAAAACTATATAGATCTTCTAGAAAGATTCATAATAAAAAGCAAGTTCATGTTGTAGGTGTCAAAAATAATGAAACTCATGAATTCCCTGCTGTTAAACCACTAGACTCATTAATGGATCAGCTTTTAAGATTTAAAATGACTGTGGAGAACATGGAAAAACAAATACGCGAATTGACAAATGAGGTTCGTGAAAAAAATTCAATAATTGAATCTCTAACCAATCAAATTGAAAAAGGGAAAACCCCTCAAGAAAAAATGACTGAGGATTACAAAAACCTAATTCAAATCATAAATCGTGCAAGAGAGCTGGGGCTCATGGATCGTATAAGCTAACTTCTTCAGATGAAAAAGACTTGTCCATATATTTACTCTTTTGGGACAAGTCTTTTTCATTACGATAAAACCTATATTTTATCAGAACATAATTCCCTATAATTACATCCTGAACATGCCATTTTACTTGGTTCAGGCTCAAAAGCATCTTTATGAAATGGTTTATTTAAATTATCGTCTGAGACATATAGCCTCATTTCCTCAATACTATTTACAACCTCTTGTTTAGTCCACCTAAGCATTTCTTCAGTTGGTTCAATTTCGATACATTCTCCAAACATCAAATACTCTAATCTAATAACTACATCTTCAATCTTCAAGTTAGGAAATTGATCTTTTAAATAAAGTACATAAAACAAAGCTTGAAATTTATTATCCTCATCAGGCTTACCAGTTTTCCAGTCAGTAATAATAAACTTTCCTGATTCATTTCTGTACAACAAATCCATTTTCACATAAAGCTTATCATCAAGCATGTTAAACGTATTAAGTTGCTCTACCTCTAAAATTGATGAATCTTCAACCTGTGTAATATCATGTATCGTCTTACTGGCAAGAAGATTATCGATACAAGGCTCCAAACGCTCTTTAATTGCTTCTGTTCGTTTCTGGGGCAACTTACCATTATAATATATCTCATGTAGCATAATGCTCTTTTTGGGTCTGTTCAACCATTTAGAACGTGATTGGGAAGCTATAAATGCATCATTAAGATTTTTCCTGCAAGATAAAACTATATCATCTCTATTGGGAAAGTCCTTCAGTAACCTCCATTGATTAATGGAACTCTCTGCGATAAAATGAAGGCTTTCACCAAAAATCATATAAAGGTTAGTTAAGTTTTTAAGTCTGTAAGCCATTCTTTGCTCTTCAGTTGCATCATCAAGCCAACCATTATGAGATCCATAGTAATGATAATAATACTGTCTCTTACACTCTTTAAAGATTTTAGCTCTTGATGTTGACCAAGACCATTCTGGATAAGTACGTACCTCGTATGACATATACTACTCCTGTGGTGGATATTCTTTTTTCAGTTCTTCAACTGAATCATACTTGGGAGTTTCAAATATAATCTTTGCTGGTGCTTTATCTGTTTTGTTTTGCACAATGTGACCATAATACTTAGCATTTTTAACGAAGACAAACATTGTTTTATCAGGCTCTTTCTTTAAAGCATATCTTCCGATCAAAAGAACACCTCCATCCTACACAAACATATATTCGCTATATTATAAAAAAATCCTCTATATTATTGAATTTTTTTGTAATCATACTATCTGGGGGAAATCAGAAGAAAACCATAACTAAACTCCCCTTACAATTTTGGACAGGTTACTCTTGATGCTTTATCATAAAACTCATCCCTCATAACACATAATTTTCATATCTTTAAGAACCACTTCATTCTTCCAAAGCACAATTCCCCTAACTTAGGTTTAAAGAATCCACACCAAAACAGAAAAATAGATGGTTATGACCTATATTTTACCATGTAATTTATTGGTATCATATCCATTGTAACTGGCCAGTTGCGATTAAATGCAATGGGGGAATGTTGTGTGAAGAAAATTAAGAAAATGATAAGTGTTATTGTTGTAGTTCTTTCAATGTTAACCTTTACACAATCTGCATTTGCCGATATCACTCCGATCACTTCATGGACTACAACAGAATACTTTGGTTGTGAAGACGGGTATTCAAGCTATAGCGTTTATGAATCTGTAGATGGTATTAGCCTTAACCAAGCTTCAAGTACTTCTTGCGATCTGGAAATCACAGGTACGACTTATGTATCGAGTGGAAATCAAATTTTAATCGATTATAGTTATGAAGAATGGGATAGCGGCGATGGTTATATTACGATTTCAATGTATAGAGGAGATGGAACTAGTGAATATTTCGATTTTTACGATGCTCCTAGAACTGGAGATGGAACAGTAGCCTTGGACGTATCGGGATACACCGGACCTGTAGAAATTAAGTTTACCTCATATACCTATGGTAATAGACATTTATGGGCTAATTTCTATATACATCAATAATTTCTATTAAGACACTAAAGAGGAGACTTTGTCTCCTCTTTTATTTTTATGCAATAGTTAGAGTAGAGAGATCACAATGAAACTTGCATTTTATTACGATCTAAATTTAATATCAGAATTCAAGCTGTGTCGATCAATTGCATCCAATGCTATTTTAGTCTTATCAAACTCATTTTGGTGATACTGTCTGACTTTTTCCTTAATTGTCCTCCGAGCCACAGCAATCTCATTAGAGTCCACTAAAGCAATCTGATAAGAACCGATAAATCTGCTTTCCTCTACTTTTCCAATTTTGTTTTTGTCAATTCTTGTCCCTACACAAACATAAGACTTTGGCTTCTCTTCCATATCCTCAAACACATCAACCACTTCTGTATACTCACCAAACATAGATCTTCCTGATACTATGTAAATATTCATTGTTCTTGCTCCACTCCTTTTCCCATAAAACATGCCTTTCATCTTGATATCTTTCGTTCCCTTAACATTCTGCCTATTTCAAAAATAACAGCAAATTCAATAAATTGAACGCTTGAAATAATCGAATTATCAGCAGTTCTTCTATAATAAATACCATCTGTATAAACATAGTCATATACTAAGCTAATATCATAGACCTTACTTGTTGTTACTGTTCCTTTGCCAGATATAATTCCAGATGTGATAGAATGATTCCCACCTCTAACAAAACAAATACCTAGTGGAAGATACATATCAACACGATGATTAGAATCTTCTTCCCATTCTCCCCATGGCCTCGACGATCCAATTGATGTAATTGAAGTAACATATCTATCTACATTCCAAGGCCACGGAAGAACTAAGTCTTCAGTAAGGTCAACCTTGAACTGAGTTTCTAATTTATTCCCAAAAAGAATATCATAAAACTTTTTTCCATCCAATGTTAATACTGCTGAAATATCGAAAAATGTATGCCAAGGAGTTATGTCAGGATATTTTCTAGTCTCACCATAATCATCAGCGTATAACAAATAAGTTAGATAATCTGTTTGCATTTTCATGCCAAGCAATTTTATAAAATTAAATATAGGATGTTTATATTCTTTTGAGGGAGTATGTTCATCAGAATTTTTAAGTATATCTTGAGCCATGCTAATCATTCTAGTGAATTGTTGTTGTTGAACTTCTGCAGCATTATCGCTACCACTAACCTTAGAGGTCTTATTCTTATTAAAGAAGTTGTTGAACATTTTTTTTGCTCTCCAAGTTCATTTATTATGAAATAGCCATTTTATCGTGAGAAGTTAATTGTTTTAAACGTCTCAAAATCTCCAATTAAACCGTAAACTCGCACTGATTTATCTTCAGGATAAACCTTATACCCCATGCCCTTAACTGTTCTATCGAGCTCAAAAATGATTGTGAAGCCTTGTAATTCATAAGCCAGTAATTTTTCTTGAATATCCTTATGAAAAGTTTTGCCCCCCATGATAATCCTCCATTCTACATAAAACAGTCATTTTATTTTGATATTTCTGATTCTACTCAGTTCATTTTCTAATTCATTAATCCATTCTTGCTTAGTTTGTTCAGCAAATTCTATTAATGGTCTTTTTTGAGTGCAGAAGTAATAAACACTGTTATACTTAGTAACTTCGTCTGTAATGCTATCTTTTAATTTATAAAAGACTTTCCTTAAAGGCTTAATTTCAATTTTACCTTCAGCTTTATCAATGTATAAATTATACATTTACTTTTCTCCTTTAACTAATGAAATAACCCTTTTATTAGTCTCTTGGATAATCTACACTCATGATGTCCATAAAGGGCACCTTTACAATTCCACTAGCTTGTTCAATATGTACCTTACCTGTTCTAGAATCCATCTTATCAATTTGACCACGAACGGTTTCTTCTCGACCCCAAACAGTTAAAACAATTTCAGATTTTTCATAAAATGCTTCAGTAAGTTGATTTCCAAGTTCCTCCAAAACAAATTCATCTCTTGTTGGCCGCTTGGGAACTTTGGATTTTGACATTTTATTAACCTCCAATTTTTTCTGCTATAACCAATTATAGCACATTTTTATTGTTTTGTTAATTTATATTTTTTACTTTTATAAAGTAAAAATTGCTGCAAACGAGCAATTTTTTACTCGAATATTATGGTGATAAATTCAGTCAAACATATTATCTATTTCCTCGTCTTCTTTCTTACGCATAAGTTTATATTCTTCAAATGTCATGCTTTTAGAGTAAAATCTTTCATAGTCACTTATAGTTGCTTGCTCCTTTATTTGCAGCGATCTCTGAACAGTGATTTCTCCTTCGCCATTGCAAACTACACATATTCCATCATCAATATGTTTATATCGTCTTATTCGTCCTTTTCGACCACGTTCATGTCCGCAATGTGGGCAAACAACATATCCTTTTCGAATATAATACATGAACTTCTCCCCTAACGATATCCTAGTCAATGCATATAAATGATAACACTGGCTTCTATGATTTTACAATAAAATCATCTTCTCATTACCAAAAAAGAGCCCTCGATTAAATCAAGAACTCAATGATCTATGTCTGAATATTTTATCATATAAGAAACTCACAGAATACAGGACTTCTCAGCATTCCATTTTTGGTCCAGTTTCTTGTCTTGATCCTTGCTTTAATTAGTGGTTCCATATATGCAAAATTGGCGTCCTCTTTGTAAATTAGACGTTTTTTCACACTCCGTAAAGCTTCCTTATGATGAGGTAAAACACCAAACTCTACAATACCCACATTTCTTTTCAGTCCATTAGTCGCATCATCTATAGATATAAGGAGTCCAAATTCATTTTTCCTATATCCTGATATGTAGACATCAACATAGGTCCAATTTATGACCTTTTGCCACGACCATGAACGTTTATTTATTTCATATAGCGAATTTTTATATTTTATAACTATACCTTCTAAGCCATGTTGACTTACTAAGTTGAAATAATCGATTGCATTGCCCTCAAAGGTTTTCACTTTTTTATAGTGTTGCGAACCCATAAAAGATTCCTCAAGTATTTCCTTTCGTTTCATTAAAGGCAAACCATAAACATCAATACCTTTGTATTTAATAATATCAAAAGCACAAAACGAAACTGGCGTTTTATTTTTCTTTGATTGAAACCTTGCCTGCAATGCTTCAAAATCAGGTTTACCTTCAGGATCTTCAACAATCAATTCTCCATCGATTATAGTTCCTGCAGGCAATGGACATTCGAATAATTCTGGAAATCTATTTGTAACTAAATTGTTGTGCCGTGTGTACAATCTCAACTTATCCATATTTGACACAATTAAGCGAAATCCATCTAACTTAAGCTCTGAAATATGGTTTGGTTTATTGAATGGTTCGTTATTTTTACTGTATTGAA
Organism: Paenibacillus vulneris; assembly: GCF_039543185.1. NCBI lineage: Bacteria > Bacillati > Bacillota > Bacilli > Caryophanales > Paenibacillaceae > Paenibacillus > Paenibacillus vulneris. Next base: position 502,677 of record NZ_BAABJG010000055.1, read on the forward strand.
GTAACATTGGAGAAATGAACATAAGTAACACCACCTAAGTCCATTTTACTTCAATACTTTTTTGTTTTATCTAGGGAATTATTGGTGATCAAATGGGGAAACATAATTGGGGTTAGGAATGATTTCACTTAACTTATCTAAGTTACCAATCTTCTTTTCCCATAACCAAACATCATTTTCAGTATGTAAATTGCTAAATCGTTTGGAATTATCTTTATATATAACAATCCATCGGAAGTATTTATCCATACTCATCAAGTCACCTCATCAAATATACTTTTTATTGGGTATGAGGAGAACATATTATTCTCTCCTCATACGATATTCTGCTTACCCCAACGAATATAAGCTTTACCTTCTGAATCCCTTTCCTTTGTCATTAACATATCAAGCAAATCAAAGTGTACTCCGTATTTTTCATACAGTTCCTCATCTTCTAATTCTTGATTTTTCATAAACAAATTCAACTTTTCTTTGGTAAGGATTAATCCCAACAAATTACTTTCTATGCTGTTTTCATATGTAACAAAATGAATTTCTTTAAGTTCAGTACTGTTATATCTTACAAACCTGAAATAGTACTGACTCATAGTGGCCTCGTTCCATGATAACTCAGGGATTATTACTTTATTCACAAAACCAATATTCATGCTGCTGCTCAAGCTTTGCTGAGTACTTAACAAAATTCCATTCCCAGACTGTCGCAATGCCTTTACAATCTCTTTTCGCTTATTAAGGTTTACTCTATCTCCAGTTATAATATACAAAGGTCTATCAGGATATTTAGCACGTATAGCCGCGGCATAAGCATTAACTGTTTTAATATGTCTAACACCTATAGCTACGCATTCATTGTTCCATTTACCAAGCATAGAAAGAACGTCTTTAAACTTGTTAGGCGTTCCACCTAAGTACTCTTTATATACTTGAGGAGCCGCACATATTTTGAGCATTAGCATTAACTGATTCAGTATCTCCAACATTCGATCCTTACGAAGATTTCCCGTGGATTTAAATAGGTGTTTCATCGAATAAAATTCTTCAATCGCTTTTCTGTATAACTCTCTTTCATTAGATGCAAAAGTACTTGTATTCTGAGTTATTTCATAAATCTTCTGGCCTCTTACTTCCTCGAAAGTTCGTGTAATAATTGTCTTATCAATCAGCTTCTTTAATATGTCACTGTTATAAATATCCTGAGTATGTTGACCTATTCCAAATACAGTTATCTTTTCAGGTATATGGGACTCTTGAAATAACTTGTAGCCTTTATGATATGCAGGGATTGGACGTTTATAATAATCATTCGGTGTTTCTTTCAATTTGTCAGGATCGTCCTTATCACGTTTATAGATATACTGAGACTCGCTTAACATATTGAGACTATTGTTATAAAGCAATTCAAATTGTGTAGCAGCTTCAGCAATTGTATTTCGCGTCATAGTGCCAGTCATAAGGGTTTTATATTTCACCTTACGAAAGACGCTTAAAACGGCTTTAGTTCGTTTTGATGTAGGACTAGAAATATTGTCGGCCTCATCCAGAATTAGCGAAACCTTTTTAGATTGCATTTTGATATACTTTTTAATTTGTTTCTGATACTTACAAAGAATGTTTAAAGTAACAATAACAATTTGATTTTTTTTTATTTTAGTAATATCGGACAATTCATTGATACGAATGTAATCAAGCTTGTAATTATCTAGAATAACTTGCCATGTGTTATTGATTGCAATTGCTGTAGAAACTACGAACACATTACGTACGCTGTTACCTTTTAATCTATACATTAAATTTGCAATCCCTGAAATACTTTTTCCAGATCCTTGCCCCCATTGTAAAAAGCCATACTGTTTTTGAAGAATCTTATTTGTATCTTCTTTTTGAATTGCATTGAGTCGTATTTCTTCATCATTCTCATGATCCACTATTACCAAAGCGTTAAGAAACTTTTCAATATTTGAATTTAGTTCCATCTTGTTAAACGGAATACTTTGTTGCTGGAACTTTTTTAACTTGCTGTTATATAACTTTATGTATGTTGGATCATCGAATGGATAATTTTCATTTAGAACCATATCATTAAAGCTAATTTCTTTTATTCCGTTATACTTGGATAAATATAATTTATTCTTTTGAGAATAACCTTTTAATTTTAAACTGTAATTGGTTTTGACCAATTTTATAGAGTCTGCTTCTTTAACATGTTGGTTGCTAATAATGCGTTTTAAATATGAAAGTACTTTACCTTTTGTAATTCTGATCTTTTCCCATTCTTCCCACTTCATTCCTTCTGGTCTAACTTGGTTATAATACTTAGAAACATACTCAGTACACTTTGCATATTTTGAGTCAATATTCTTGTTACGTTTGATATCAAATAGATACTTTTTTACTTTTTCCTGAAATTCTCTATCGTCACTGTTATGTTGTAATTGTTCAAAAAGCAGTTTATGTTTAACTTTTTCCTTTTGGTCAACCAATGGCTTTATGTATGTTTCATAAATATAGTCGCTGGAACTTTTATTGAGTTCTGTTATATGAAAAATTTCCGTGGAATACAAGAGGTTGGCTGTTATATGTTCGCTCTTCTTTTGCATGAACATAATTTTCGTTTTATATTGCTCTACTCCAACAGATTTAAAAACATCTGAAGGCAATTCTGCTTGGTATATAAAATTAAATCGATTATTGATTTGTTTTATCATTCCGCTATCCATAAATTCATCTGAAAGGAAAGAATATGGAACGATCAGTGCAAGTATTCCAGCTGGCTTTAAAAGTTCGTATGCCTTAATGCAATAATATAATTGACTCAAATACTCTTCTTTACCCACAGTCCATTTTAGATTAAATGGAGGATTACCTAATATTAAATCAAATGTTGTATTAGGATTGTAGTTCCTAACATCGTCAGCTGTTATATGAACTTTTGGATAAAGGAACTTCATTACTTTATAAGCTTTAATATCTAACTCATTTGCATATACATTTTGCTGGTTTGGCAGCCAGTTAAAGAAGTTACCTATTCCTGCAGTCAAATCCGCAATTAGATCATGTTTAGTCGGATTGAGACATTCTACAAGGAATTTGCAAACATGATGAGGCGTGAAGAATTGGCCGTTCTCAATTTCTTTTTTAGCTTGCGTAAATGAATGGAAGGAATCATAATCATTAAATGATAATCCATGCAAAGCACCATCACCTGTATATGAGGAATATACATCTTGTGCTGTTATACCGTATCTTGAACAAAGGTTATTCTCGATCAGATATAATATTTTATCGTTTATTTCTTTTCGTTTTGCTTGTGGTATTACTGTATTTGTTATTTTATACATACAATCACCTTATTTCTAGGGAGCCAGTTAAAAATGCTGGCTCCTATTATATGTTGCTGTTATGCACTTACTTTCCTATAACCGAGATATTCATAAGCAAATTTAGTTGCCATTTGATTTGATTTAAATTCAATTTCCAGTTTTCCATTTTTGTAAAATTTTATTGATTCAACTTTCGAGAGCGAAACAGGTTGGTACTTTTCATAATTTCTATCATTTCTTTCGTTCTGGTAGCCACAATATCTACTATGTAGTTCAGTTTCCTCTCTAGGGATTGAACCATTATCAAATAAATATAATGCTGTAAATATTTCGTTAAAGTCTCCTCTTAACCTGTATTGATTCCAAATTGTATCCTTATATACATACGAACCATCAATTACAATTTTATTATTCTTTATATCCATATTACTCTGTTTTTTATATTCATTATAATAATATGTATTTTTTGTTTTATCTAATAGTTCTTTGACTGCTTTTTCAGCAAATGAAAAGCCTTCTAGTTGCAACATGATGTCATCAATAATATTTGTATATGTAATGTCATAATCATAATTTTTAAGCAGTCGTTCCTTTTTAATAGTGACATTGTATTTTTCGGTAAAATAGCAAACAATTTTATCGATAAAACATTCTTTTATACTCATTGCTATTACTTTTATTTCTCTTAATCTGTAACTATCAAGGTATGTATTCGATGATTTATCTTTGTGCCATTCACCAGTAAGTACATTTAAACCTGAAACTATATTTATTTCATTAGCGATATCAATAAACACTCCAATGGCCACATTATATAATTTTTGCTCAGTTTTGCAGAATTCTAAATCTTCACTAGGAATTTTCTTCTCTAATGTTACTTCGACATTATCAAATTTACTTAAAATATCATCAAACATACTTGTTTGAGTCTCCTCCTCTTGTGCTGTTTCCTCTGCTGTTAATTCTTGATCAATCTTTCCGAAATCATGATAGATAACATTAGATTTCTCTTCAGATGAAATTGTGGTTTCATAGGAATTATTTTTTTGCTCAAACTCAAATATCGACAACATGAATATATATTCCCTAGCCATATATGATTTCATTGCTTCTGTAAACTCCATATCATGTCTGGACATATATTCCACCATATGAGCCTTACAAGCGGTTTTTTGTTCGTCTGACATCGGTCTTTCATTAGCTAAGATGTAATCTGTTAGAACATCGGCCAAACAATCTGTATTATATATGTCTTCATTCTCTTGTGTATTAGTTTCTTTGATGTTTTCAGGCTCCGCCATTTGACCTAATATTTGTTTTAATTCATTGATGATACATTGACCGTTCTTTGATTTACTGATTAATTCGGAGGCTTTTGTTTTACTTATATTTGCTCCTCTTGTATCGAGTTTAGTCGCACAATGTAGCGCCCATAATTGCTTACTAGTTGCAAGTTCATCAGTTGTTTTATATGTATTTATTTCTTCATGCTCTTCATTTTTCTTATCTTTCGGTATCTCTTCTAATGTTTCAAGTTGTACAGCATCGGACATTTTTTGTTGACGTTTAGTTTTCTTGAATACTGTTTTTTCTTGATATTCTGTTACTTCAATCATTTCAATAATAGCAATATGACCCTTTTCTAACATTTGATTAAGCTTATCAACAGATAACGGCCAAGACTTATTCATACTTTTGGAAGCTTTGCCGCGTTTTCCTAACTTGCTAAACATATGGTATTTATTAAATTGCTCGTCTTTATATGTAAATGCATATTTTGTACCTTTATGAATTCCGTTTGTGTAATTAACTTTCATAATAAACATTAAACCATCTTTTATATCTGTATCAATCAGAGTTTGAATTTCTTTTTCTACAATTTTAGTAACTGTAACAGGCACTTTTATAACTTCCACTTGTAATGCGTCAGAGTCCTTAAGAACCTTTTCAATACGATTTACAAATGAATTTACTTTATTGATTCGTTCGCTTTTATATGGTTCCATATGGTCATTAGCCACATAACAAGCAAAAACACCGTTACCCTTTGCAAGAATTTGTCCATCTTTTTCGATGTGCCAGCTTGACCCTTTAGGGTTTCCATTTGTGAATGTTGGATAAGTCTCAGTAACTATGTATTCTGGTTTAACCTCTGCTTTTTCCTTCTCTTTTTGTATAAGTGCTTTACAAGATTCCTTTTCATTTTCTGTACTTGCTGCATCGTTCATCATTGCTTCAAGTTTTTTGATACGTTTATAAGCAATGTGTGCTTTATTATTGCAATTATACTCTTTTACTTCGTAGCCGCTATAATATGTACCATGCTGATCGATGACCAAAACAAAACCATTTTTTTCTGCTATACCGTTCCAATGAGCAGGAGAATAATAATCGGTCATACTATCAGATTGATCAGGAGTAAAGCCATAAACTATCCAACCTCTATTAACGAGCTCTTCCATGATGTTTATTTTGGCTTCCATTTTATCTCCATAGTACATATTATAACGCCTCCAATTATGTATTATTTACCTTTTATAGTTATTATTATAATTGATCAGATGATAATAATCAATATAATATTATATTTATGTATATTTTATTTATAATGAAACTGATATTTTATTGGTTTATTTTATCTTGAATCATTTTATATACCTTTTTTGGGATCTTAACTTCAGTATTTCGCTTAGTAGTAGTCACAATAATGCTTCCATTATCATCAAACTCAACATTATATTTATTTCCTTTTGGATCATACAGAATTCCATAGCCTACAATCATTGTTTTAGAGAAATCCCATTCCATTGTATCAACCCCTACAAAAGGATTATATATGTATTTATTTTAAAATAAAACAACAAAATTATTTTCTTTTATAGTATTCATATAACGAGTCTATTTCGAGCATTGGATAGTCAGGGTACGTATATAAATTAGAAAATTCATACTCAAACTCTTCTGCATTGAAACCATTTTCCATTAGTTTAATTACTTTATATGCTCTTTTCGTAGCTGTTGCAGTTAGTTCATAATTTAGTGCCATATGTCTATCACCTTCCCGTAAAATATAATTAAACTGCAATTTTACAACTCGAAAAATTCATTAAATGATTTTATTTTTGTTTTTACAAAAACCTTAAATATTTCACTTGTAAATGCACTTTTGATTATTTCGCTATCATCATATGATGTTAGTTTCTCATACACTTTTGAAACTATAGATTCAAAAGCTTCACCTGATAGATTTTGAATATCTTTATTGATCACATCAAGAGCTGCCATCTGAATATGTACGTTAATTTTGTTCTTTGTGCTTTGTTCCACAATAAAACCTCCTTTTTAGTTAATTTTAACATCTTCTGAAATCCATTAAAACAGCTATTTCATGGGGAATCTCAGGGGAGTTAATCTCCCCTAAACCTCGATAAATTGTACAAAACTTTTATGAATATTTGCTATTCCTTCTTCAACCCCATTATTCCATTTGAAATAAATTCTATCCCCCTTTACTTCTTCGACTTCACAGATGGTGCCTTCAGGGACAGTATAATAGAACCCTTGGTTGTTAGATTTTATTGTCACATCTAATTTGATTTTCATGTATATCGCCTCCAATATGTATCATAACAATTTTTAAATGCCTTTAAAACAATTAATTCATGCATATTGTTTACAATTCTTCGTAGGCTTCAATAATTACTTTTTGAAACTCCATATCGCACATTTTAGCCAATCCTTCATATGTATATGTCCAACTATCAATGCAACTTAACACATCATCTGTAATGAGCACCTGTTCAATTTTATCAAGTTTATCGATGTGAAATAGTTCGACCAGTACTTTCTTTGAACGCTGCTCAATAACCCTTTTGTTATCATAGGCTTGTTGAATTGTTCTATTTTCTTTTTCAATTACCCATTTAGGCGGTTCGTATTCAATTCTCGGTCTGGGTAATGTGAACTTATCATCGACAAGCCCACGACCATTACAGGCGTAACATTTACCGCCATCAATTATTATGTAATTCTGAATTATACCTTTACCTAGACACTTTGGACATTTTTTCATACTTTATTCCTCCCTTGTTTTCCCTTAAAACAACTCTTTTATAAGCTATATCTTTCACATAGCTTCACAAACTTTATTCCAATCCCAATCAATTTTTTCTTGTTTTGCCCATTCTTCAATGAAACAAAAACCACGTAAATCATTATACAATTGATTTAAGATCCATTCGACTGTATCAATGTCTTTTGCAGCAATGCTACGAGAAATTTCAACATTGTTTCCCTCTGATATATAATATACTTTTGTCTTATAATTTCTAGGGCAATGCAATTCTTTAATATTTATCAAAGATCCATTCTCTCCATGAAATTGATATATAAATTGACGGCTGCACTTCTCGCAATCAGAAACTATACAATCATCGACTGTGCCGACATCTATCATGTTAATTTGTAGATTATTACCACACATACAATACTGATTTTTATTCATTTATACACACCACTTTCAAAAAAAATTTATATATGTAAATAACCTTATCTAAGTAATATTATACAGATAAGGTTAGTCTATGTAAAGTTTTTTATTATATTTTATTTATGTATTTGTTTCTAATTTATTTTCTTCAACTAGGCGATAATAATGATCTCTTGCGTTTCTTTCATAATCAAATGTTTTAATGTCTGTATCGTTAATTGCAACTTCATAGCCATTATCTGTAGAGTAGAGAATGATAACAATGTCTTCACTTGCTGCAATTAGTTCAAGGATTTTCATATATGTATCACCTCTTTAATTAGGTTATAAAAGTAACATTTTATTGTGTTACAGAACAATTCACATAATTTTTTCTCATTTGCTCCGATTCCTGTAAGTATGCATTATAACTTAATTCATTTCCACCATTCTCTAAATATCTCCATAGCGGCAAAGGCATCTCCATTAATAATATTCCTTTTTCATCACTAACTAATCTTAGTTTCCGTGTGTCATTTAAACAATTCATGTATGATTCAACAGTATAAACTTGTTCCCAATCTACAAAATTCACTTGATTCCCATTAATTAATCTTGAATAAAAGTTTCTTTTTTGCTCTTTATCCATTTTTTTATTTCCTCCATTTTCTAATAAAATTAAAATTTCATACCCTTTTATGAGACATTCCATAATGATAAATCATACTCATTCACTTCATTCGTTGTTAACGGTCTGTCGTATGCTATAATTCCGTGACGGCCTTTTGTTTCATCTGACTTAACAAAACCTTTAGGCTGTGCTCCTATGCTTGCAGGACGTAACCGCATTTCATACCAGTATAAACCATTTTGATCTTTATTTTTATCTGTTTTACTTTCTTCCAAGTATTTTTCGAATGTCTTTTCTGCATTATATTTTTTAATAAAACCTCTATATGTTTTTAATTCCTCTTTTGCACTTTCTAATTGTTCGCTTTCTTTTTTAAGAACTTTCATTTCTTCACTGTTAATGGACAATTCTAGGCATTCCGAGACATCTTCTATAATTATTTCATTGTTATGTTTTACATTGGTTACAATTTGAATGTTTTTATATCCAGCCTTTTGCCACTCATTAAAAATATGTAACACTTCATTTAATGAATTATATTCACGCTTATATACATTTGAATAATCAATTTTTACATCTTCTTCATGTCTAGTTGTTTCAATAATATAGATCAGTTCCATTTCTTTTCCTATTCCCCAATATTGAACCCCGTTTTTTGTTCTTTGACTGAATTCAGATTCCCATACTATATTTTTCATTTTTATTCCTCCAATTATAATAAAATTTTACTTTCATTTTGACTGCGTTTAGATTGTAAATAGCCTCATATCGATTGCTTTTGTATTACTTGTTGAAAAATCTTTGGAAGTGCCAATGGTCCAACCAATAAGCGGATATTTGATAAGGTAAAAATTTTCAGTATAGTGTTTTCCCTTATGCATTTCTTTACATTGTTTTTTCACTTGTGCTAATGTCATATTTTATTCCTCCACATCTCATGAGTTCAATGTTTTAACTTATTTTATTATTAAAGGCATAATAATTTTAAGTTTATCCAATTTCCATTACGAGTTCTAACATATAGAGAACCATTTCTGTACTTACCATGCTTATACATGCTTTAAAACCTCCTATAATGGATTATAATGCTTAATTACTTTCAAGAGTATATTAAGCGACATCACATTCACAAAAGTCGATCAGAAACAATTTTAAGCGGTTTATGGTATTCATGAGTTTGTTTATCATAAAAACAACCCCAATCAATATTTATATTTTTTTTAAAATTGTTGAAGCATTATTTTTAAACCTATTTCCATACTGTACATAACGATCAACCATAAAACGAGTGTTATGTCTTGTTTGTTGCATTATTGATTCTGTATTAAAGTTTTCCATAGCTGCTGAAGTCGCAAAGCCTGAACGTAATGAATGTCCTGCATAATGTGTTGGATCAAATCCAGCAAGAGTAACATATTTTTTCACAATAACAGCAACATTATGAGGTTTTAAACGTTCGCCTATTTTACCTGATTTGTTTATTGATCTGAAAAGAGCATTGTTTTTTATTAAAGATGCATCTAACCAGTCATTCAAGGCTTGAATAGGACAATAGTTATTATGAGTGTAAACAATTGACTTTAGAACGTGAGTATTGTTCTTTTGCTCATAAATTGAGATATCCATACCCTGAGATGTCAATGTAAGATCCTGTAGGTTAATTGATACTAGCTCAGACCGTCTAGAAGCTGTTGAGAAGCCTAATAAGAGTATCGCCTTATCTCTTTTGCCTTGCAGTGTTGTTGTGTCTATACAGTCAATTATGGCCTTTATTTCGTCCAATACTAAAGCTTTCTTTGGTGTTTGCTTATTGCCAATTTTCCGCGCAACTCCATCAAGTAATTCTTTAACAGTTTGTATATTTGTTGGGCTTGGATGATTTGAAGAAGTATGTGCTTTATTGATAGCCGCTAAATGTCTTTTAATTGTAGATAGCTTGTTTGTGCTGGATAGAGTTGTTATATAAAGTAGAATTGTATCTGGATGAGCTGGCAATGGTGTTAAGTTGTGTGATGAACAAAAGTATGTAAAGTGGTTCCAATCTGAATTATATGCTTTAAGTGTATTTGATGCTTTGGATGATTGGAGTAATGAATTGATTTCATTTTGTTGTGATTCAGACAGAATTGGATCTGCTGTAAAGGATTGGGCTAATGATTGGGTAAACATTGTATCAACCTCCTTTATTCCCCTGAAATAAATATGTGTTGCTGTTATATGGAATTGATGAGCGTTATTCGCGATCAAAACTTTTTACAAAGACAAATGTGGAGACAACTACAATTAGCAAGGATAAGTATTTTAGATATTGTGGTTCAGCAGCTTTGACGAAAAAGAACATAACCACACCTAAGAGAAATAATATCGCTGAAGGATAACGCAAAGTTTTCATTATGAACAATCCCCTTTCACTCCTTTGTTATATTATAGTATATCAGATTTAGGGAAGGAATTAACCTTCCCCTTTTTTTATTTTATGTATTATTTTTTAGTTTCATTTTTATCATTTTCTATTTTTAATTTTCTTGCTTCTTCTCTTATCTTGTTTGTTTCTTCGATAATTTTATTTGTTTCTGCGTTTAGCTTTCTTGTTTCCGCTAATAGCTTTTTTGTTTCTGCCTTGACTCGTTCCCTGTTTGGTTTGAAGGATAATGCACCGATAAGACCTGTTAGGATGGATAAGAATAGTAAGATGTAATCCTTTATTTGGTTCATCTATTGCCCTTCTTTCATATTTTGTTATCATACTATTTGAAAAAGCTGTGGTACTCAATAGCGTTGCTGTTATGCTGAATTGTGTTTATTTAAATCTAAATGAATTGATTCGATACTTTCTTTCGACTTGTATGTTTTATTAATGATGCTGTTATATAACTTTTGAAGCTTTTGTATTTGATAAAGTGCATGTTCAACCATGAAACCATCATTAACCCACTCTTGATATCCTGCAATCTCTTGCAGTAATTGTTTTGCCCACAATTCGTCTATGTTGTTGGTATACATGGTTCCACTTTTTGAAAAACCTGTGGAAGTTTGATTCGTTGCTGTTATTGCAATTTCTTCGTTTTGAACAACTTGGCAAGACTCAGTTGCAATTGCTTCATCTTCCAAAATCTCTTGGCTATTAGAGACTGGAGCTGTTATAGCAAATTTTACAATTGCGTTGAAAAGATCCGTCATTAAAGAAACGTAATAGTTACGATACTTCTTGCTATCTTTGCCTTTTACGATGACTTTTGTTATTTCGTATGTATTTACGTTGAAAATGATTGAACCCATGGTTTCCCCATTTTCCAAGTCGAAAAACATTTCCAAAAGCGTGCCAGACTCTACCGAATAGTGAACAAATTCACCGTCAACAACCTTGCTTCTGTTCTGGATGACAGGCGTGATAGTCATGATATCGGAAGCTTTTAGGCTACCAACCTTGAAACCTTCTGATTTTAAGTTGCTGATGATTGCTGTGAATTTCGCCTTAGTTTCAGTTGTCATTTTTGTTTCCTCCTTATCAGTTTATACCTAATTATACCATGGAATGGGTTGTTTGTAAACATATTTTTGTATATTTTATTTATTAATAGATGGATGGCAATGTGTGTTAGTGTGTGATAATATTTTCTGGCAGGGAAGATTGACATGGTGTGATTGGTAGGTTGAATGAGGAATAGATGATTATTAGTGATGATTGGTGAGTTGAGGAAAATATGTATGGTGGTTACTTTTTGTAAGATAGTTGTGTAGAAACAGTTGTGTATTTGTGTGTGGTTATGTGTCGTATGTGTTGGATATAAATTCGCCTGTTACTATGTCGATTATACTTACTATATTTTTTATAGTGACTATATATTATAAAGTAAATATCTATTTTAGTGTTACTTCATTCAAGTCGCTACTTGCCCAGAAACGAAATGACCCCCTATTTTCGTTTCTGGGCAGCCCTAATTATTACCTACGATAATTTATAGTTATCGTATTCTATAGTGTTTATAAGGCTTTTTAGAGCCGTATAGAGGGGGGTATATTTACAATTATCAGCCCCTAAATTTTGAGTGATTTGCCCCTAGCAGGTCCATCTCAATCTCACACTTATACATAAACGATTACCCTTAACCACAATCACAATCGTAAACACAATCGTACAGCCATACCTATTCACTCTCATTTTACCCTTTTCTCACCTATATTTTTCCCCTATATCCATCACCTCATTTTCCATCACTGTTACCCTCCAAACCACCCATTATCCAATCATCACACACTCAAATCATTCATTTTTCCTATATCTAATCTACACTTTAACGATTACCATCCCCATATTTGCCACTCATCCAATCAACCATTAACTAATTTTATCTTATAATCCCTCAACTTTCTTCAAGCCAATCTAACCCAAAACCTAACTTACCGATTTCAATATATCGCGGCAACCTATCATCCAAAAAAAGTGACTCATATCTCATGAGCCACTACCCACATAACTTCTCTTTTTTAATTAACAAAAATGGATAACACTCTACACCTTCATCATTATATATCTTGCCTATCCCTAACTCATTCAACAAAATCTTATTTGCTCTTTTTCTTTCCAATCCATACTTAATACACAGTTCACCTATAATTTTTTTCATCTGCCTATGTTTTGAGTCTTTACTTCCTACAACTATCTTATCAATTACGCCTAATACTTCACTTTCAGTTGTCCAACCTTTTGTCTGTAGCAAATGTAGTGCTGCTTGTTCTAATTCTTTTGTAACCATGTGACTCTTCTCACTTACCTTCTTGTCTTTCATCTGAGGGTATATCCTGTTCGCTTCATCTTCTCCTAGTGCTCTTATAAACATTTCCTTGGAGATCCCTTTCATGGTAAAGTGATTCTCTCTAAACTCTTTAGCCTTAATTTCTGACTCAGACATACTCTCTTCAGAATAAGGTTGAATTGAATAAAAATTTACTAAATTCATTCCCTTTATATTTTTCTCACCTTTACTTAAAACCAACTCTTTCTTTGCCCTTTCTAACAATTTATTCGGAATTTCATGTTCTTCCAATTTATATATGTATTTTAAATAAGTGAATAAAGCAATTCGATCACCAACAAGCTTTATATTATTCTTGCCACACACCTTAGCAAAATGACGTAAACTCATAAAAAATAGAACTTTGGAATACTCTTTGGAGTAATGTTCAGCTGGTATATATTCCTTCGATATGCTTATAAATTTTATCAAATCATCAAGATAATTCTTTACTAAACCATATTGTATTGGGTATTCTTGAGGGAAATCTGTGCTTTGTAAATAATGTATATTTTCGTCAAGAAATTCAATTTGTTCCTTCTGCCATTCAGTTTGATGGAAGTCAACTCTATACACCTTTCTTAAAAACTCAAGTGCTTGTGTTCTATTGCATTTCAGTATGCGTTCGATGCATTTAATGACCATGCCCTTACCAAATGTACAATTTGAGCTATTACAGCAGTATATATAGTCACCAGTTTCCATATTTTGAAAAATACTTGCACTTGGATTATTATCTTCATGGAATAAACAACAAAATGATTTAGGATTATCTATTCCAAGAAGCTTACTAATGTCTTGCTTTTTTATGTAATCAACATACTCACTATATGTATAATATCTAACCCTCATTGGCTGCAGAATAGAGTGCAGCTTCCCTATGTCTTTTTTCCTTATAATATCTACATTATTTGACTCTAGGGGGGGTTTTGGCATGTCAATAGCATTAGAATATAAATCTAAAGAATATTGTAATGCCAAAACCCCCTGACCACTCGACTCACATACAGTATTATCTATATTTGATTTATAAATATAATCTTCTATTAATATCCTATTATTATAATTAAATATATATAAATCAGTTCCACCATATAACATTCTTGCTTTTTCAAAGCATTTAGAGTCAGCATCAGGATACTTAATCTTATAATCTCGAAGTATATAATCCATCAATTGGCCATTTATCACTTTTTCATTAAGCATGAAGATTACTCTAAATTTAGGGTGATCATTCTGATAATTAAATGTCTTATACATAAATACTGCTGTATCTTTAAACTGCTCCTTTGCTTGCTCCCACATTCTAGTAATGTTTTTTATTTTTTTGTTCTTCCCATTTATTTTTTTCGTTATCTCATTATCGAAATCCAAACAAATCAACTGTTGTGATTTCCAGTGTTCTTGTGATCTAGTGATTTCTCCATTAATTGAATGAAATTCTGATAAAGTGAATGATCTTCCTTTAGTTATTTCATCAGCCAAACTTTCTATCGTTATGTCAACAGGACACTTTACTATACTTTTAGTCACAGTTCCTGCACTTCTAGGCTTGCTTGTGTAACAAACATTATCAAGCAGTATCTTCAATTGCATATCTCCCCTTTAATCTATTTTAAGAAAAGAAGCCGCTAAACGGCCTCTCTCTTAAGTAATTCTTCTAATCTTGTATTCCTTCTCAAATTTTCAACTTTATTCATTGCATGATTTATGACATCTGCTTGGCACACAATAACAACATAGTCTGTAGCTCTTGTAACTGCGGTATAAAGTAAATTAGCGCTCATCTGGAATTTGTGTGACTTATCACATATAATTAAGACTGCCTTTGCATTTCCACCCTGACTCTTATGCATGGTCAAACACCAAGCATGTAGTAATTGAAATTTGTCTTGTAGTGAAATCTTTATCTCATCCAAGTCGAACTTCACATATACTCCATTTTCATCAATTTCTTCATCTTCATCCTTCTCACTATCTTCATCATCAAATTTATATCTATCCTTACTAAAGTTAAGGTTATCTTTTTGGGGTTTCCAGTCAGTAATTAAATCATAAACAATTCCTTTATCACCATTTACTATTTCAGTTATCTCTTTATTTATATTCACAATATCATATGTATTTTTTACATTTATAACATAATCTCCAACTCTGAGTATGTTGTCTTCACCAAACTCAATTTCCTTCTTTTGTGAACTAAATGGATTCACAATAGTTTGAATTTCTTTATTAATTGCCACTGTCCCAAGTAGTCCCTTCTTAGTTGGACTTAACACCATAATTTCTTCTGGTTTATGATTAACTAAGAATCTGTCGTAATAAAACCTATAACCATCAGCCATCCATTCTTGTTCAGTACAGTGGATGACCATATTATTACCAAAGCATACACGACCCTCAGTTCCATTATCTATAAACTTTTCCCCAAGTCGAATCTTTGTTGCAATATCTAAAATTCCACCCTCACTTTGTCTAAATACAATATCAAGTTTGGTGGTGGGTAAAACTTCACTTTCAAGCATATCATGTAAAAGATTACCTGCAGACACACTTGGGATCTGAAAAGCATCACCAATGAATAATACTCTGGTCTCTGGGTTCTTAATTTTTTTCAGGATTGACGCGGCAATAAATATGTCTAACATTGAAGTTTCATCTATTATAACAAAATCTTCAACGATCTCCGTTAAATCCTTTTCCTCTTTTGTCATTCCATAACCAATTGCCCTATGTGCCGTAGTTGCTTTTTCACCAATGTATCCTGAGAGTATCTTTGCAGCATTGCCAGTGGGCGCTAACCACTTTGCTGTTAGTCCAATTTCTTTTAAAAGTTCTCTGAGTAGACTTTGCATTTTTGATTTACCAGTCCCTGCATAGCCTATTAGCAAGTTGATACTATTCTTTTTAATATTGTAAAAAAATGCTCGTTGTTGGTTTGATAACTTTATACTATACAAACTTTCCATTCTTAAGATAAAATCTTCCACATCAAAATTTAGTTCAGTTGAAGTCTTAATTTTTGTGTTTATCCAATTGCTAATGTATTCTTCTGTCTTATAAGTTTCCTCTAATGCAACCATCGTACTTTCTATATGCAACCCCTCAGTTGCAGTAATCTCATTATCTATTAACCCAAAATCAATTTGTAGTAGTTCAACTGCTTGATTTAATAACTCTTTCTTTTCAATATATGTATTACCTTTACTTTGTTCTACTTCAATAATATGTCTTATACCACTCTGAATTCGAAAAGGACTTTCAAATACTTTCTCAACGAATAATTTTTCTGCCTCTTTTTTTGTTATTTTTCCTTCATCAAGTAACAACTGAATTTCTTCTTTGGTCATGTTTCTAGAGATTGCATCAGCCTTTTTAAAACCGATTCCGTGAATTTTAGTCAGTACGTAGGGATTATTTTTAACTTTTTGAATCGCAATTTGAGCAGATCCAAATTCTTTCATCAGTCTAACAATTGTGTCATACGTGATACCATATTTACCCAGATTGGCAAATAACTCTTGATACTCTAAATTATCCATAATCTTTTGCCTTACTCTTTTATAAGTTGTCTCACCAAAACCCTTAACTTTTTTATAATCAAATTTATCCTCCTTGAATAATTCAATTACATCTTCTTCCCCATAAACCTTATAAATTTCGTATATTTGATTTTCTGTAATAAGTGCCCTAAGAAAGTCCTTTTGTGCTTCTAAAGTTTTTGGTAGTTCTTGATACACCGATATGATATTGTAGCTTGTCCCATATGTAGGGTGACTTTCTGCAAACTCTATCTCTGCCTTATAAGTAATATCTAAGTCTAGTCGTTGCATTTTTCCTTTTACTGTTATGTTACCATACTTATTTTTCTCAACATCATTGCTATTTGTACTACATGAATAAATGTAAAAATCATTATTTGGATTAAATACTTTAGGGTACAGACATTTTGTTGGAGTGATATCTAGTTTAATAATATTATTCATTTTTCATCCCCTTTTCTATTGGTTTAAGATAATTTTTAAGTTATTTACTTTCTCAGGACTCATGTTGGTTTGGCCTTTTAAATACATACTCATCATAGCTGCGCTAATCCCCAATTGTTTTGCAATCCAAATTTGCTTTAATCCCTTCTCCTTAATAATTTTCTGGTAGTTCATCAAATATTTCTCCTTTTCCAAATGTATTGAAAAAAAATTAAGTGCTACCTTTATGCAACAGGAACTTATCATTTTCTAAATGCAGAAGTCAATAGTTTTTCCATTTTATTGTACTAATCATCAGTACTACTTTTTAAGTATTCCACTGATTGAAACCAACAGATATCATTTTTTAAAAACTATTGACTTTAAAAAGCAAAAAATGCTAAATTATCGCTGTAAGAATCGCATCTTACCGAATCTTTATAGAGGGGATGATTTTATATGATAAAGGAGAATGTAAATGGGAAGAAGTTCAAGACTTGAGTGGCAAGACGTCTATTATAATGGGGACATTGATCCAGAGAATGAATTTTTTGATGAGGAGACCCAGAAAGTCCACAAACGAGTAACAGATGATGGTTGGGATAACATTAAACAATCTACTCAGAGAATCTATGACAGTGATGATGATTTGTACTTGAAAATTAAAAATGGACAAGTAAGAAGAAAATAGATTTATTCTCTATAATGAAAGTGAGGGAGAGATATTAGTCTAGATAAGCAAATACATATATATAGCATTGATACAAGTGCATTTTATAATGAAAATGAAATTAAATTACATAATAGACTCAATAAAAATTATAGATTAAGAGCAAAGTTAAAGAAAAACATAGCCAATATTAAAAATACATATGAAAGCAAAAGTAAAAAAATAATATCAAGTATCAACAAACGTATTAAGAGAATAAAAGATAAGCTTTATATTGAATTTAAGGAAAATACACAGGTCAGGCAGTTAAGAAATGAAGTATTAACAGATAAAAATATTGTCTCTGTATTTGAGTCAACATTAACCAGAACATTGGGATTAAAAGAAAATCAGTTATCTTTGGATATAGTTATAGTCGAAACCTTCTTTTTTCAAATTCTTGAGGATATTATTATAAATGGATTTCTTCTTAATAATGAAAAGTACGTATGTTTTACTGCAAGTGCTGGACAAATAAGAACCAAAAAAACAGTGTTCATTAAGGAAAGTTTGTTACAAAGACACCGCGACACTCTCATGTGTGGACTCCCCCCCGATAAAATAAACAGCCTCGGTGGAGTAAATATCAATAAATATCTAGCTTATTTGGCTTTATGCAATAGTGCCACTGACGAATGGAAAGATATTGACATTAATAAGGTCATCGTGGTTGATGATATGGAAACGCTAGTCCGAAGTGTTGTAGATTATATTGATGAAAAAACATACAGCATCACTCGGAAAGAAATGGACGTTAGAATAAATCATACTGATGGCTGCGGAATGATCCTCCCAAAAAAGAGTCGCAAAAGTTTTATGATAAGAATGCCTTGGATAAAGGGTCTTCTTGTCCCCTTCCCCTATGACAAATTTATTAGGGAGGCAAACAGGGCATTAAAAAATGGATTCAAATGTGGAACAGTAACTGATATTTATGGTAAACAATACAACTTACTTGAGGACAATATTGAAATTATACTAACAAAAAGTCAGTTTAAAATGTGGAAATACTACTCCTCATGGGATGAGTATAAGGAAAAATACATAAAACATAATTGTCAAACAGGAATATGTAATGTTGAGGAAGATAATATTGGCAATGCAAAAATTAATTATCAAATGCTTCAAACACTTACTGATATAACTGACGATGAACTTGAAGAATTATGTTCTAAAACCAAGGAAACTATAAGCAAAATTGGCACTGACAGAAAAACCATGCTAAAAGTACTTGGTGTTTCTGACTCAAATGAAAGTAAGAATTATTTTCAGAGAGCATTGGAAATATACCCTGAATTGCTTGCTGATACATACTCTAAAGAAATATTGAAACAAGTAAAGAAAAGTATTGTGAAAAATGCAAGAGCAGGGAAGTTAGACATTGAAGGGAAATATACCTTTCTTTGTCCAGATCTATATGCATTTTGTGAGTATCTAATTTTAGACAATAAGGAACCAAAAGGATTGCTTGCTAACGGTGAAGTATATTGTTGCTTGTATAAAGAAACTAATTACTTAAATTGTTTACGTAGTCCACATTTATATCGTGAGCACGCAATAAGACACAACATATCTGACAAAGTAAAATCGAAATGGTTTATTACAAAAGGCTTATACACGAGTTGTCACGATCCAATTAGTAAGATATTGCAATTTGACGTAGACGGAGATAAGGCGCTTGTCTGCGCCGATAATTTACTAATTAGAGTTGCAGACCGAAATATGAATGATATTGTCCCCTTGTATTATGAAATGGCAAAAGCTGAAGCTGAGGTAATTGATAATCAAAGTATTTTCAATGGACTTAGAGCTGCTTATACTGGTGGGAATATTGGAGTGATATCAAATGATATCACAAAAATATGGAATAGCGAACAGGTAAATTTAGATGTAATTAAATGGCTTTGCATGGAAAATAACTTTGTTATTGACTATGCTAAAACACTATATAAGCCAATAAGACCAAAGGAAATTGGAACATTAATTCATATGTACACGAAGTCTAAGGTTCCTCACTTTTTCATGTATGCCAAAAATAAAGAAAAACATGAAGTAGAGAAAATTAATAATAGCACTATAAATAAATTAGAAAAGATTATCAATAACCCAAGATTAAATTTTCGTGCAAGTAACATTGGAAAATTCAACTATAAAATGCTATTAAGTAATAAAAGTGTAAATGTTGATTTGAATAAAGACATCATTGATAAATACTCTGAACTTGAAACAAGAAGCCATTTTATGATTAACAAAGATACAGATGAAAATAGTAACATTCCTTATCTGTATCAATCAATAAAAGAGGAAATTTTAGAAGTAAATTCAAATATTAATTATGTCGTTGATGTTCTAATAGAATACCTTTATAAATATAAGCGATCATCCTTTAAAGCTACATTATGGGAATGTTTTGGTGAGGTAATATTGATTAATTTATCAAATAACATACATAAATCATTTAAAAAGGGTTACATTTTATGTGATTCATGTGGGACACGAACTATGGGCAGAACTTCAAACAAAAAATACTGTGAAGCGTGTGCAAGAAAAATTAAAAGGACAAAAAAATAAAACAAATTGGTTATTTTTAGACACATTAGCAGGGAAAGCGGCGATTTTTTTGTTAGATTAAAAAAAGTTAGAATTAATAAGGATTTTTTGACCTCATTTATATCGTTTTTCCAAGTGCACAAAATGTCAAAACAAGCATATTTCCTATATATTTACTAACTTTTTTAAAGATTTGCTTAATAGCCTCTAAGGGGAGAAGACAACCCCATAATTAAACTAAGGGAGAATGAAATAATGAATAAAGTTGAACTAATCAAAAAAGTAGCAAATATTACAGGATTGCAGAAAAAGGACGTAGAGGCAGTAGTCGAGGCTACTCTTGATACCATTACAGATACACTTGCTAATGGAGAAAAAGTACAGTTGGTGGGCTTCGGAAACTTTGAATCTCGTCAACGTAATGCTCGTGCTGGTATTAATCCTAAATTATTCAATGAGCTAAAAGAACAAGGTGCTTCTGAAGAGGAAGCAAAGGAAAAAGCTAAGTTAACAATTAATGAAACCAAAGTTCCTGCATTTAAACCATCTAAAAAAATGAAAGAATATGTAGCGAGTAAATAATACCTATTTTTTATACATAACTTATAACAAGGGGTGATCGTGACTAGCGGTTGCCCTTTTTCCATACTGATTTGCACATAAAATATATTGGGAGATGTAATATACAATGGCAAATGAAAAAATTAAAGAATTAAATCAAATTAAAGACGATCTTTACAATCTGTACCCTAATGCTGTAAAAGTAACAGTCGTTGTTGAAGCAGAAAAAATTACAGTAACTCCAGTTGAGAAATACGAGATAAATACTATACTGAATGATGCTAATGAAGATGAGGAGTAATTAGATGAATCACTCCAAACTTCTACAGATAGGAATTAAAAAGAGAAACAAAGAAATAAACGAAAGTTGGCAAGATCTTGCTAATGCGCATAGTAATGGTTTATTTGTAACTGGTGAGGCTTATAGATGTTGGGTAAAATCGCAACTAAGATCTAAAGATGCAAAATTGGAGAAGCCATCCACCATTAACGATAAGAATGTATCGAATTATAAAGAGCAGGTAGAAATTCAAAAAGATGGAACTCAAACAAGTAATAAACTTGTTCATATGTCAATCGAGAACTCGAAAAATGTTGAATTCCTTTTAACTGCACATGGATACGACAAGTCAGAGTGGGAACTTGTTTCGGCTAAATCAAATATTTGGAACTCATATTCAAAACAAGATGGAGTCTTACAGTTATATGCTAGTAAAATCACTGTCAAACCTCGTAATGATCATTATGGATTTCAGCAAATTATTGAAGCCATAAAGAATGTACAGCCAATTGTAATTGATACTACTTCATTTGATTCAAAAGAAAATAAACTATTGGAAATCCCACTATTTGATGCTCATTTTGGCATCTCTGATTATGAGTACTATAAACAAACTCAATTAAGAATCTTAGATAAGATCAACTTAAGAAAATGGGACGAAATTCTTTTTGTTATTGGTCAAGACATGTTCCATAATAACGACTTGAAAGGTAACACTGCTAATGGAACACCAATTGAAAAGGTTGATATGCAGAAAGCTTGGGAAGACTGCTGCCTGTTCTATGAGCCAATGATTGAAAAGTCATTAAAACAGTCTAAGTATGTGAAAATCATTTATTCAAAAGGTAATCATGATGAAGCCATTAGTTGGGCATTTGTAAAGTATTTAAAGGCTAGATACCCTCAGATTGATTGTGATGATGAGATTGTGGAACGCAAAATTCATACATTTGGGGAAGTTTTCATTGGTATTACCCATGGTGATAAAGCCAAAAAAGATCTGCACAACATATTTATTCATGAATTCCCTTTGGAGTGGGCTAAGGCAAAAACAAGAGAAATTCACAAAGGACACTTTCATGTTGAAGATGGAAAAGATATTTTTGGTACTATGATTAGAACTCTTTCTACACGGAATAAAACCGACAGCTGGCACCGAGATAACGGGTTTGTTGGGGCGCACAAACGATTTATGTTATTTGAATATAATTTACAGGAACTAGATAGCATTCATTATGTTTAGGACTAGATTTATTCTATGTTTTTAGCAAAATACTTATGTGAAAGCAGGTTAGATTATAAATGCCTTACTTGATATTTAGAGGTGAGAATCAAGAAACAATTGAAGTAAGTGAACTTAATCCTCTTCCTGTTAAGTTTTTAGATAGTGGTAATAGTGGTAGTTCTGGCGATATGTTAAAAAGTGTATACGATGTAAATGATAATGGAAAAATTGATTTAGCAGAAGTAGCAGAAACTGTACCATGGGCTGGCATTACTGGAAAGCCTACAACATTTACACCAGCTACTCACACACATTCAATTGCAGATGTAACGAATTTACAGTCAACACTTAATAGTAAAGCTGCAGCTGTTCATACACATAGCATAACTGATGTTAATGGACTTCAAACTGCACTAGAAGGTAAATTAACTGCCTCAAAGATGGTTTCACAAACTGACAGTACAGCAGAAGATATTGCTGGACTTGTTTTAGATTTTAACGCCCTACTTCAAAAACTAAGGAATGCTGGGTTAATGAATCAATAAAGTGCAAAGATAGGGAAGCTAATTGTTCTTGGCTTCTTTTTTGTTTGCATTTTTTTGCAAACAAAAATAAAACGTATTGTTCTGGTGTAAGGACAAGTAAAGTGGGTGACTATTCTCCCTATGTCACCCAGACGTTTTATGGATATGGAAATAACACCTTATGGGAGGGTGAATAATGAGTTTTAAGAAGACAGATGACAAAGATCTGAAAATTGAATGTCAGAGATGTGGCAAGTTTAAAGCACCCACACCATCTAACTACTATGTTAATGGCCATCCGCTATTTAATTGGGAGAAATTCAAAGTATGTAAGGATTGTACTAATAATTACATTGGTGAAAAAGGATCAACTGGTTATTTACACAGAGTATATTCAATGCTTGCCTTGCTTGACAAACCATTCTTAACAGATCTGTGGAAACAAAGGGACGAAGAATGGCAAAGATATATTCCTACACTTAGTTCAATGAATCAATATAAAGGGTTAACTTTTAAGGATAGTATTTTCGTATCTTCAAACAACCATAATTACAATGATCAAGTAGATGATACTATCATAAAAGAAAGCGATCTTCTCGAATTAACAAGGTATTGGGGAAGAGGCTACTCTAACGAAGATTATTTATATCTAGAGGAAGAAAAATTTAAGTTAATGTCTAGTTTTGAATGTCCAGATTATGGAATGGAAATGATTATGCGTGATATTTGTTTTATTAATTTGGAGATAGAAAAAATAAGACAAGAGCAAAAAGGTAATGGTGGCAAAGAAATAAGTAACCTAATCAAAACCAGAAGTGATCTTATGAATGATGCAAAAATGAAGCCAATACAGGCAACTGGCGCAGATGCAAATGATCAAATTTCTTTTGGTGTATTAATAAAAAAATGGGAAAATGAAAAACCAATTCCTCAAGGATTAGATGATGAAATGAAAAGTTATATAGATACCTTTATGATTGGTCATTTAGCCAAAATGGAAGGATTGAATAATGAAATGACCGAGAAGTACGATAAAGCCATGTCTGCATACACCATTGACTTTGATGAAATTAACAGAAATAAAGAATATGAAGATGATTAATAATGTCAGGATATGATAATTTTCAAGTTCAGCGAAACAAGCAGACAAAGGCAGTTGGTGTTTACGACAAGGGTAAGAACTTCAATAAAAGCGCAGACAATCTTACTAAATCTCAAAAATTAATGAATGGAATAGCAGACTGGACTTCTTTTTATCGTTCTCGTCCAGATATTTTTGCTGAAGAATACCTTGGTTTATCAATTAAACCTTTTCAGAAGATTTTATTGTACTGTATGATTGTGTACAATTATACAGCATTCTTTGCTAGCCGCGGACTAGGTAAGTCCTATTTAACAGCACTTTTTTGTGTAATTATGTGTATCCTCTTTCCTGGTACTAAAGTGGTAATAGCTGCTGGTCAAAAATCACAGGGAATGAAAATTGTCACAGAGAAGATACCAGAACTTATTGCACAATCAAAAACTGGTATGTTGAAACGGGAAATAAAAGGTTCAATTCGAACTTCAATGAATACAGACGATCCTAATGTGGAGTTTTTGAATGGTTCATGGATAAAAGTTGTTGCTTCCACTCAAGGTGCTCGATCTGCACGTGCAAATATATTAATCCTAGATGAATTTCGAATGATCGACCCTAAAATCTATAAAAACGTCTTAAGAAGATTTCTCGCAGCTTCCAGACAGCCGGGGTTTCTTCAAAAACCAGAGTATAAGAATAAACAAGAATATCTAGAAAGAAACAAAGAAATATTTTTAACCTCTTGCTATTACAAATTTAATTGGTCATATGAGCGATATAAGGTATTTATTAAAGCAATGTTAGAGGGTAAAAAGTATTTCATTTGTGGACTGCCATATCAGATTGCCATAAAGGAAAATTTGACCAATAGAGAGCAATTGTTAGATGAACTGGCTGAAGACGATCTAGATTCTATTGGGTGGCTCATGGAAATGGACTGTCTTTTCTTCGGAGAAAGTGAAAAAGCTTACTTTAAAACTGAGGAAATAAAAGATACAAAAGTAATTCAATTTCCGGTATACAAAAAAGAACTACAACAGCTTATTAAGAATAAGAATATATCTTCGAAGAAAAATGAAAACGAAATTCGTGTATTAAGTTGTGATATTGCTCTTCTTGGTGGTGACGCAAATGACTCATCAGTGTTTACTCTTATCTCCGCAAAGAAAAATAAAAGTGGTACTAGGTATAAGCGAGAAGTACTTAATATTGAATCGCATCAGGGGCTTCATCCTGAAACTCAGTCATTTATAATTAGAAGATTGTTTGATGATTTTGAGTGCGATTATATAGTATTGGATCGTCAAGGAAATGGTATCAGTGTTTACAGTTACCTCTGTAGAAAACAGTATGATGAGGAGCGTAAGAAGGAGTATCCTCCATTTTACTCAATGAATGAAAAAGATGATCTAAAGTTGGCCGCTTTTCATACAGAAGACGAATATGAGGATAAAATATACACAGTTTCAGCATCTGAAGAATTTAACCATGATATTGCTTTAGACCTAAAGGATAAAATTATCAATAAACGAATCAGTTTTTTAGTCTCTAAAAATGACATTAGGGAATACTTCATTGGAGAGTCTTGGTTTAACAAATTGAGCGTTGAAGAGCAAGTGGAGCTATTAAATCCATATTTGCAAACAGTGTTGTTAGAAAATGAGATGGTTCTTCTTGAGCGAGTGGAACATCCTAAGTATGTAAAACTTAAAGAGCAATCTGGGAAACGAAAAGACAGATACTCTTCCTGTGCATATGGTAATTATTTTATAAGTTTAAAAGAAAAAGAGCTGGAATCAAAGAGAGTTGAGATTGATGTACTCACTATACCAACGCAAGTCTCTTCCCTTCACATTCATTTATAAAATCAAATAAGAAAGTGAGGTGATTTAAACCTATGGAAGATGCTTTTATGAGTCAGATAGATCAAGACACTTTCTTGATAACAACTTCAGCACAAGAAAAGAAATCACTTGAGCAAGCAATATACGATTATACAAATAAGAGCAATTTTCGATCAACCTATTTCAGTGAGAGCAGCAGTGTAGCCAATTTTAAAATTGATGATATTGATAAGCTTGCTTTAAATGCTCAATCCAACTTAACTCATATTATTCAAATTAATAACATTGTAAGGTATTTCGTTAATAAAAACGATATATTGGGGAAAGTCTACGAAGCAATAGAAACCAATGTTAATTCTGATTGGAAGTTGCAATATCCTAATTACAAAGAAGAAGATAAAGAGATCATTAACGAAATTGACACACTCATACGGGATTTTAATGAAAAAATAAATTTAGAGCAGTTAATAACAGATGCAATACCTATGTCTTATCTCGAAGGTAATTACCCAATTTATCTAAGAAAAAATGCAAATGGCGAGAACTTTCAAGTCGATTACTACCCTCTGGGTATAACTGAAGTTGCAGATTATAACATGAGCGGAGAACCATATTTGCTTATTAATATCCGAGAGTTAGAGTCAAGGTTAAGAAAGATATACGGCAAAAATAAAAAAGATAAGTCACTATTTTATGAGGACATGGAAAATGAAATAAAAGATACATACCCTCCTGAAGTTTATAGTGCTTATATTAACAAAGAAAGATATGCTCGATTAAATATTGAGAATTCTGGTCTTATCCGTATTAATAATTTAAAAAGAAAATATGGTTTATCACCTATTTTTAAATCACTGAAATCAGTAATTAGATTAGAGAATATAGAGCTTTCTGATGATAAAAACACTCTCGTTCGTGGGAAAAAAATCATTTTTCAAAAACTCATTAAGGAATTGATTCTTCAACCTAGAGACACACCCAATATTACATGGAGTGCTGCACAGGCCAAAGCCCATGTAGATCTGATGACTGCTCTAAAGGGAAATGGTGTGTCCGTATATACTGGTCTTCCTTGGACAGAGAAGGTGGAGTTTATCGAACCAAAACTTGAGCAGACAAATGTGCAAGTGAAGAAAAGTTATCGAGATCAAATAATGGCTAGTGTAGGCATTGCCTATCTCAACACCGATAAGGGTACTCTAGGTGCAGCACAAGTAAGTATCACTGAACTTATGAAAATGATAAATAAAATTAGTGAGCAACTTGAGAATATACTGAAAAAGTGGTATCGGGGATTATTAATTGATAACGGTATCGACCCAAAATTTTGCCCTAAGATAAAGGTCATTGATTCCGAAAAATTGTCTACTGAACTCTCAATGAGTTTAGCTAAGATGCTTAACAATGAATTAAATGCATCTTTAGATACAGTTTATCAAGTGCTTGGTCTAGATGTTAAAACTGAGGCTAGAAAAAGAGAGAGCGAGAAAGAATTGGGATATGACGAAATATTCAGCCCTAGACAAACTAGTTACACAAATGGCAACAACGGAATAAATGACAGTGTAGGCAGACCAAATGAAAGCAAAGATAAAGATAGGCAAGATTATGATAAAAACTACAACAATGACAATGGGAGGTAAAATATGATAATAAAGTGCCCCCATTGTGATGAAAAGTTACTTATTAACCAAGAAGATCAATCAATCGAGAAACTTTTAGATACTTCATGCAATATGGATAATGAAAAAACTCTACTTTTGGAAGAATTAAACATCGAATTTGGTTAACTACTTTATGGAAAGGTGGTGATGATGAAATAAATGAACAATGAAACGATAAAATTTACAAGTAGTCATGTAATCATACTAAGCGAAGAAAATAGTAGCGACTCAGTTGATGCAAAATTTATCATCTGTGATTTTCAGCCAAATGGAAATGATGTTTCTTTAAATAGAGATACAATAGAGGAATGGCTAAAAACACTAATTAATAAACCAGTAGTAGGTAAAGTCGTAACTCGTTTCGATGGAAAAGATGATTTTTCAGGCCATAATGTGAAAGTAGTCGAAGAAACTGATGTAGATGGCAATACAATTAAAACCGTCGAATTTGACACCAATGCCTTTGGTTCATTTTATAACGTACAAATTGAAACTGTCGATGATGTTGAATACATAACTGCTTCAGCCAAGATATGGAAACGTTTCAAGAAGGCATATAATGTATTTAAAAAGAGAGTTGAAAGTAAAAAAGGACTTAAGACCTCTTGGGAAATAAGTGTACATGAGTCACATAAGGAGAAAATAAAAAATAAAAATATTAAAGTTATTGATTATGGAGAGTTTATTGGTCATTGCTTGTTAGGTGAGACAATAGCCCCTGCATACAAGTCTAGTGGTGTGATTGATGTAGCAAGTGAAGATCATGATACAGAACTTGTACAGGCGCTATCGCAAGATATTATAACTTTATCGTCTATTGAATACGAAAGTAATGAAAATAAAGAAGGAGGAGAATTTGAAGTGGCAGATAAAAAAGATGATACAAAACAAACTTCAGCATTAACTGAAAACGATGTGTATCGTAAAGTAAGACAAGCAATTAATAATACGTCTACAGACAAGTATTATTACATGTCGATGCTTTACCCTTACGAGTTTAAGGCAATCGCTTATGACTGGAATCGTGAAAAAGATTCTGATTTTGTTGAATTTAGCTATAGTGTAAATTCAGATGATACTGTAAGTATTATCAGTAAAAAAGAGGTTGAAATGGTGTTCCAGCCCAAATCCTCTATTGATTCTCAAGTATCTAACTTACAAACCAAACTTGAAGAATCAGAAAAACAAATTGCTGAAGCTGGTAAGTTACTTACAGAAGCAAAAAAAGAAAAAGAGGGCCTAGAAGCACAGGTTTCTGAACTCTTATCCTACAAGGATAAAGTTGTTGAGATGGAACAAGCAGAAAAGGAAAGGGAGTTAGCGGAGAAAAAAGATACATTGAAAACTTTTGCTCTAGAAGATAGTTTGATCAGCGAAGAAGAACTCAAAACCGATGATAAATTAGTTCAAATTTTTGCAGAACTAACACTCGATAATTTTGAAACATCTCAAGAAAAGATCGAGGTAATTAAAGGGCGTAAAGCGATTGCTATGTTCAAAGAAAACAAAGAATTAAGCAACAAGGAAAATAATGAAGTTGAGACAAGTCAAGTAGAAACACTAAAAAGACCAAAAACCGACCTAAATGGTTCGGGAAATGACGGACTTATGGTAAGTGCTACTGACCTAATTAAAAGTGTACTCACAAAAAATAAATAATGACTTTTTAGGAGGATAAAAGATGCTTAGAAATATTATTACTGGTAGTAAAACAGTTGAAATTTATAGAGTCGCAAATGATATTAAACGTGGTTCTGTAGTAACAAAAAATTTGAATACAAAGAAAGCAGATGCTGCAGATGGTGAAGGTGTTCAAATTTACTTCTTAGACAAAGATAGTCAACCACTAGGACATCTGAGTGATGTTGAGATTTCTGGCTATGATCAATCCATAGACGTTGTAAAAGCAGATGAACTAGCTATTCTTGTTAAACCTGCCTTGGGTACACAGTGGGGAACAGATCAAGTCAATGGTGACTTTGCTGTTGGTGACTATGCAATTGCAGGAACTGGAGCTAATAAAGGAAAACTCACCAAAGCTGCTAGTGGCAAAGTATCTACACTTAAATATATTGGGTCTTATGATGATAATGGTCATGTACTACAAGTATTTGAAGTCGTTAATCCATTCACAGTAGTTTAATAATAAATCAATATGTAGACTTTAGGAGGAAAATATATAAAATGAGCAAACTATATAACATTGAAGTATCTAGCATGATCCAAGAAAAAAATATCATCGAGCTCTCGGAGCGCTATAAAACTAATACAATTGACACGAGTGACAAAGAAATGATTGAAGTTCTAGATGCTTTCGCTAAAGAAGTTGGTACTTCTGGAAAAAGTCATGATAATAACTTCGTAATGAGCGAACTCATCAAAAAAACAGTGGAACCACTAGTATTCCAGCCCGAAACAAGCATTCTTTCTAATGTCTTTAACATGGGTTCGATTGGTGAATTTGATGAATCCATGTATACTGGTCTACCAAAAAACACAATTAAAGTTTATGATGCAAATCGTGGTGGTAACGTTCCTAAAAGTTATGTAGATCCATCCGTCTTCAACCCTATTAAAACAGCTTTGCAGGTTGAAACTGAACTAAGTTACTCTGACCTTCGTAGGAACGGTTGGAAGTCTATTGCAAAAATGACTGAACTTACTCGTGAGGCATTTGAGCAAGAAATGTTTTATCGGTTGTTCGCAGGTGTTGATGCTGCACTAGATGCACTGTCTGGTGGAGATCAAGTAATTGACTCTGGTTCTGGTTTGACACAAGCAAACGCTGATACTCTGGCTCGTTACCTTCGTGACATGTCCGAAGGTAATCCATTCATGGTTGGATTGTCTAAGTACATCGATGGATTTGCAAGAATGAGTGGCTATGAAACTTATCTAAGTAATGAAATGAAAAACGAATTGAACCGTGTTGGACGTTTGGCTTTGTTTGATGGGGTTGCACTCTCTTCCATTCCTACTGCGAAAAAGACAGCAAAAGGTCATACCCTTGTACCTGATAAACGTATTTTTGGTATTGCAGGTGTAATTGGAGATGCACAAATGCGTGGAGAGATGCGTCTATATGAGACTTATGACAATAATGCAGAAAAAGTTGATTTGAAATTCACTGGATACGACTTCGACTACGCAATCTACTACCTCGATAAAATTGCACGTATCTCGTTTACTTAAAAAATATAGAATGAGAAGATAAAATTTAACTTATCTTCTCATTCTTCTCAAACAATATAAATTAGGGGAGAAATTTTATATATGAGTATCGATTTGCTAAATGGAAAAATTAGAGTTTATAATTACGAACGGTCTCCTGTCGGATTTCCTAGTCAACACAATCAACAAGGAGTGTTTCTTAGAGGTAGAGATGATGATGAAGATTTTGTTGTTGAAAGAGCCGCATTTGATGATGTCGAAGCAGAGAACTCTAAATCAGATTTATTTAAGGTGGGTCGAGTTCGTTTTCACCCTGATGAAGAAGATGAAGTTTACTTGAAATTAGGGATTGAAGATAAAGAGAACATTTTGACTGATAAACAATTAACTGAACTGTTAATGACTGATACCATCGAAAATGTTAAAAGAATTTGTAGTCTGAAATCCATCACACTTGTTTCTCGAATGAAATCAATGTTATTTACAATGGAAAGAGCAGGTAAGATTCCGCCTCCTCGAATTATTTCTACAGTAATTGAAAGAGGAAATGAATTAATTAGTGGTGGGAAGCGAAATCCAAATAGCGAAATTAATAAGATCCTTCAAGCCGAAAAGAAGGCTAATGATGAAAGTAAACTTAAAGAAACATTAGATAATTTACAAAGAGAAGTTGAAAACCTGAGAAAAGAAAAAGAAGAAGAAGCTAAAAATAAGGATGCTTTGCTTGCAAAATCTCAATCAGCAATTGAAGAATTACTAAAAAAGGTTGAAGAATTATCTAAACCAAAAGCAGGAAGACCTCCTAGAAATGAATAGGTGATAATCATTGGGAACCTCTTTTAAACCTATTTTCGATAAATTCATAAAAAAACTCAAGAATGATGATCAGTTTTTTTCATACAAAGATATGCCTGATAGTGAAATTGAGGAGATGGTGCAAAGCCATTTAAATAGTCTGTTAGATCGAGGTGTTTCTTATATTTATAAGTTTGGAAACCCTGATATTGACTTATACTCTAGAGATGAGGAACTTCAGGTATTTGAGGAAGACTTGGTGAATCAAGAGATTGATTTACTTGCAGACTTAATGTACATGTCTTATGTTCAAGAGCAGAGAAACAGAATTAAAACCTTTGGTATTACTTATAAGTCCTCTGAACTTAACGTTTTTTCCCCAGCAAACGAAAGAAAATCCACTCTTGAAATGATAAAAACTATTGAAGATGCTTCTGACAGTGCTGTTCAAAACTATCTTGCTCGCGACAGGCAGACTTGGAACTACAAAAGTATCTATGGAAGTGTTTAGAAATGAATATTTTGGAGATTAAAAATTACAAAAGATTCGTTGAGAATGGAGAATATAATAATTCTTTAGTCGAAAAATTATCAGACAGATATAGTCAACAAGAACAAGAAAGTATCTCGCACTTTGATATACTTATAAACTCTACACGAGCAAATACTATATACAAGAATGGCATTTCCTATAAGTGTATTATTGATTTCGGTAATCTCCCTAAAAAAAACAGTCTAAATAGTTCCTACAATAGAGAGATTTTGACTAAACATAGTGATGGTATTAATTCTGGTGATATTGTTGAATTTGAAAATAAATACACTAGGAACAAAGAAATATATATGCTTTTAAGAACAGTTGAGACTAGAGATGGTTATGATCTTAGTATTATGCAAAGTATCTTAGGAACAATAAAATGGATAGATAATACTGATATTATACGTGAAACCCCATTTACTTATCGCCTTGATTTTTATCGTGGTGCTGGAGTGATCGATGATAAGGTGCTTTCTATGCCATCTGAGAAACGATATATTTATGTTCAAAAAAACGAAGATACATTGAGATTAAGTAAAGGAAAGCGATTCATTTTTGACGGAAGACCATGGAAATTGACCGCAATAGATAGTCTTTTGTCAGGATTAATCTATTTTGAACTCGAAGAAGATGAGTATAACTCCGCAAAAGACAGTTTAGATCTAAGAATTGCTGATTATAACGATAATGTAGCTGATTACTCAGTCACAATTTTGAATGGAAACTATGTGTCGTTTGAGAAAACACAAACACTTCAACTTAATGTAGAAGTAAAAAATCGTGGTATTATAGTAAGTAATCCTCTTTTGTCCTATTTCGTTAGTGATATGACAATAGCCACAATCAGCGAATCAGGTCTTATTATTCCACATAAACAAGGGCATCTCTATGTTTCAGTCACTTATAAAAATGTCTCCACTCAAATCGAAATCAATATCACTGAAACATTAACACACAACTACACTGTTGAAATTCTTGGTGAGTCTGCGCTAAAGGTTAAATCATCAAAAATGTACACTTGTGTATTCAGACGAAATGGGGAGGCTATTCCTTATAAAAGCATCTTCTCATTAACTTCAGATGATGGTATATCCCATTCTGACTTGGCAGTAATTACAAGTCAGGATGAAGCAAGTAATACTTGCATGATTAAGGCTGGTGAAAAAACAGGCTATATCTGGCTTCATGTTAGGAATGAAAACGAGCTGATTAAAAATAAGATAAGAATTCAAATTAAGCCATTATATTAAGGGAGGCAGCATATACATGGGACAAGCCATTGTAAAAGTAAGTGAACTTGGAGTAGATAGTTTTATTTCAGGCACTAATAATAACTATCTCGTATTCAAGAAAATTCCATATGCTAAACAAAGCAGCAGTGGAATTGATAATGTTTATAGTTTTAATGGAATAACTGCAACAGAAATTATTGATGCAGACCTAGATGTAACTTTAACTGGCAGCGATTATGCATTTTCTGTTGGTACAGATAACCAAATTAAACTTGCCTTTGCTAAAACCCTCCATCCAACTAAAGCATCTGCACTCGATGCACTAAAAAATGCTGACGTTACTTATGTTCAAGGTAATTTGAAATCAGATGGAAGCAATTTCACATTAATTGTTCGTAATAGTCTAGGTGAAGAAGTTCATCGAACAACACCCGTAACATTGGATCAGATCACAAAAATCATCTCTACATTTGTTGATACGCGTGATGTTGAAGCTGATGGTACAGTTGAGTTTAAAGTGTTGAAAAATTACATAAATTCGTGATTTTAAGAAGGTGATTTTTTGGCCCGACTACAGGAACTAAATGAGTATAAATTTACAATTATCAACCGACTGTTAGAGTCCGAAGATTTATGCAAGGCACTACACTATGCTGATACTGACTTTCGAAATAAAGAAACTATTGCAGATCCAAGTAGCCTAGTATATACAAATATTTTTCCACATCGATTCATTCCTGATCTTAATGAGACTAAACAAACATACATAACTGTACATTTTAGAAGATTTCAACTAGCAAATAATGGCTTCAAGAATGGGCTAATATGTATTAATATCTTTACACATCGCGACCTATTTAAAACGGATTACGGATGTACACGTATTGATTATTTGTTAAACAAGATTGATGAATTATTCAATCAAAAAAGAGGAGTCGGAATAGGAAAATTGGAATTTCACGAAATGGATGAGATCGCTATAAATGATAAGTATCAGGGTGCTTTTATATGTTACAAACCAATTGACTTTAATTAGGTGACATTATGACAGATCGACTTGGTAATTTTCTCGGCCTTCCATCTGAGATTAATAATGTAAAACTCTACTCTCCTACTATAGATAGTATCGGTAAGATTGGGGAAGTAAAATATAATGTTTATTTAACATTAGCTTCTTTTAATAAAGAAAGTATCCTCAAAAATATATTTGGAGTTTCAGATGAGAATTATTTAAGCATAAAAAACGAAAATTCCTTCGATGTTCTTACATCGATTCCAACAGTCGTGAATGCAACGAAAGAGGCAATATCATTTTTTTCAAAATGTGAAATTGATTTCGATCATATTTCCTCTTCATACATTTCTAGTGGCAGCCCCATTATCACCAAAGAAAATTATTGTGAATTTTCAAAAATCATTAAAAGATTAAATGGGATAAACGAAGAAGATGCTTCCATAAAATATAAGAATGAAAAGACAAAGATGTTGCATGAAAAACTTCTCAAGTTAAGAGCAAAGTACAAAAAGAATGAAAACGAATCATTAGATTTAAAGGATTTGTTATCAATTCTATGCAATGCAGATGGTAATGGAATAAATATATTCAATGTTGGCAATCTGACGATTTATCAAGTTTATGAACACTTTGAAAGATTAAACATTAAAGAGCAACACACTAGATTGTTAAAGGTTTGGGCTAATGGATATCTCGGGAAGGATGACAAGTTGCCAGAATGGATTATAAAAAGCAAGTTATAAATAAAGGAGGAAATATTCAATGGCACTTCAATTAGGACGTTATGGTTCTAGAGAAATCATGGATTTTCAAATTTTCAATTTTAGTACAAAAAAACCAATTATGACAATGGACTATGCTACTTCTGCACAAACTGAAAATACAGCAGAAACAGTGTATGCACGTGGCGGAAGCGGCAACCCTCGTCGAATCGCTTGGCACGGCGATAAGCAAACAACCATTACTGTTGAGACACAGATTTTCACTATGCAGCATCTTGCTTTGCTTGCAGGAGAAGACATTTCTTCTGGCAACAACGAGATTTACAAAAGTGAAATTGCTACTGTAGAAGATGGTGGCTCTGGCAAGAAAACTGTAAAACTTAAAAAAACTCCTGTTGGTCAAACGGCTGATGTTGCAGTCTTTTCTTATGTAAAAGGTATCTTAGGTGCATCTCATGAAGTCGAAGCAATTTCTAATAATGAACTTACGCTTGTTAGTACAGCAACTGCTAAAGTTGGAGAGGAAGTTCAAGTTTATTATAGATGGCAAGCTACTAGTTCGCATAAACTTTCCTTTACTACAAAAGGGTTTCCTCCTTATGTGTTTATGGTTGGTGATACTGTATATGCTGATGAGATTGCGGGCGAAATGGTATCGTCTCAATTGAAATACTACAAGGCAAAGTTACAACCGAACTTTACAGTTAGTAATTCCCCAACGGGCGATCCATCATCGCTAAGTCTTGTGTTCGATGTATTCCCTGTAAAGGTAGACGGTGTAGATACTTTGTATGACATGATTATGTATGAGGATGAGTAATACAACAATTGGCAGGAGATTGTCTTCTGCCTTCTCATCTTGAGATGCTCTATTATAGGGCTTTTGAATATGGGAACAAAATATATTTAAGGAGAATAACCATGGGACAACTAACAATTTCCTCTATTAATAAAGCACACACTAAAGAATTTAATGTTCAAGAAAAAGTTTTTCTAAAAAATGGTGATCATATATTAATTCAAAAGAAATTTAAGAGAACCAGTATTCAAAGATTAATACTTGATTATCAAGATATTTTGGACCAATTGCGTAAAAAAGAGATTACTATGGAAGTCGTCAAAGACATTACATTTATTTACTATATGCTACTTCTTCGACATTTCACAAATTTATCAAATATACCAAGCGATATTGAAAAAATGGTAATTGTTTGCGAGAAACTTATCGATTTGGACTTGCTGGATGAAATTATGGGGCATTTCCTAGAAACTGAATTAGAGAAGGTGCAAAATATGATTAAACAAGT
Source organism: Paenibacillus vulneris (assembly GCF_039543185.1). Lineage (NCBI taxonomy): Bacteria > Bacillati > Bacillota > Bacilli > Caryophanales > Paenibacillaceae > Paenibacillus > Paenibacillus vulneris. Next base: position 539,078 of record NZ_BAABJG010000055.1, read on the forward strand.
TAGTGACAATAGTCATTTAATAAGTGATCAGATGAGAGAGATATTTTCTCATGCAATAATTCAAGAAACTGTTTATGGTGAAGAAGTTGAACTTTAATAGCCTTAATGATTTATTCAAACATATTGAACATAAAATTAGTAATACTTTAAAAGATAATGTGGCGAAAACTGTAAAAGATCAACTTCATCGAGTAATTGAAGATGTAACTTATGAACAATATACTCCATCTCAATATATAAGAACTCATGAACTAAGTGATATATCAAATATGGAAGTTAGTGTAATTAATAATAACACAATTCAAATTATTAGTACGAGGCATGATGGTAACACAGACATTGCTAGGGTGATTGCTACAGGTATTGGATATCAATGGATGAATTCTGCTATTGCACGAATGAAGCCACCATTAGAGAGAAACTTTTATGAGGACACAATGAACTTCCTATTGCTTAGTGGTAAACATATCGATGAATTTAAAAAAGGTATGCAATTAAGAGGAATAAAAGTGGATTAGTATTTCCATGGGAAGGTGAGCAAATGAACAAGAAAAAAATTGAAAAAAACACATTGAGAGAGCCAGCGGCGCGATTACCAGATATCACAGAGGATATGTGGCTCACGGTCAATGAAGATTATAGGAATTTGGTCGAGGAGTACTTATCAGTACAAGCCCATAGTGGTGAAACTAAAAAACAATACACAAGTTGTCTTAAACAGTTTGGATGGTATGTTGCAAATTCAATGAATAACAAAATGTTCTACAAATTAACAAAGCGTGATTTTCTACGTTATATTAGCTTTTTACGTGATACGAGAAAGATGTCATCTAGTGCAATTAGTTTAAGAAAAGCTTGTGTTTCAAGTTTATGTAATTATATTGAGAATGTAGTTGCTGAAGATGATGATAACTATAAGTCATTTAGGAATTTTACACGAGGACTTCCTGCAATCCCTAAAAACCGAGTCTACGATAAAATCAAGGTAACAAAAGATGAATACGATTATTTGATGCAAGTTTTAGAAAGCGATGAAAATTATCTGGGTATGGCATGGCTTGCAGTTGCATTTAGGGTTGGAGCTAGGAGATCTGAGATTATCCAATTTAAAAGTGAAATTATCAATTATGAAGTTCCAGACGGACAAAATTATGTTTTATCTCATCAGGTCAGAGGAAAAGGTAGAAGCACAGATGGCAAGATTCTTCAGTACATGATTCCACTTGATGTATTGCCCCATATTAAAAAGTGGCTAATTGTACGCGGCTACGATCATGAATATATCTTCACTTCTAAGTATGGTGGGTTAATTAATAAAGTCTCTTCTACTTGGGCAGATGATTTTTGCGCAAACACATTATCTGATATTTTAGGAAGAAGAATTAATGTTCATATATTTAAGAATTCTTGTATTACATATTTACTTGAAAGTGGAATTGAAATTTCCTTAGTCTCGAAATTCGTTGCTCACCATGAAAATATTTCAACTACATCTATTTATGATCTTCGTGATTTTGAAGAAGAAAAGAACCAAATTTTCAATTAAATTCATTGTGCTGAAAGGAAACCGGTTATGAGGCTATATAATTATGAACTAGCATCATTTATAGAATTTCTAATCAAACTTAAACTGATTGATCAAAAAAGTCGTATGCGTTCAAGACTAGTAAATATGCTAAGAGAGAAATTCAAACTATTTCAAGAAGAGCATTATCAATTAATCAAGGAGTATTCCAACCTTGATAATAATGGGGAGCCTAAGATTATAGAAGTTAATGGTCAAAGACAGTTCGATGTTCATGATATTGAAGCATTTAATAGAGCATTTCAAGAACTTCAAAATGAAGAAGTCTGTATCGAACAAAACCAAGAAAATAAAAAAATGCTTTTGAGTGTGAAAGAATCCGTTTTATTTTGTGGACTTGAATTCGAGGGAGAAGAACAATTCACCTACGAAAGATATTGTGATATTGTCGATCAAGTTATCTATGTGCAAGAAAATTAACTTCTTTATTGAAACCAATCACATCTAACAGGTGTGATTACTTTTGTTAAAGAATATAAAACACACATTTTATAGGAAGATAGCCATCAGAGCTACTTCCTTTTTTTTATTTTAAAAAGGAGTGGTAATATGGCAGGAAATGACTTAAGAATATTAGTTTCGGCATCACTTAATGTTGGAAAAAGCATATCTGATTTAAACCAATCTATTCAAGCAATAGAAAAACATCCATCTCTTCGAAAAATTAAACTTAAAATTGATATTGACCAGACATTTACTAACTCGCTTATCAATTTCAAACATAGTATAGAGCAAGTAACTCTATTTATTAACAAGCAGAATACGACTATTTCAAATTCCACTCACTTTATTAATCAAGAGACTAAGGCTATAAATGAAGCTACAGTAGCACAAAAAAAATGGAATCAGGAAAAACAAAAAACTATAAGTGACGGAAGCGGAAATCCAGTAAGTGTTCAGTCTACTTTTGGTAATAACTTCAACAACAATAAACAAATTGTTGACTCAATGCCTGATGGATCTATCAGAAAGATAACAAATGTGGTCAATCAAAAAAAGGACTTGCAAGATGCTTTGAAAGCAGAAAAGGTTATGCTTGATGAAGCCTATAGAATGAATACTGAGTTTGATAAAAAAGCTGAAGTGTTGGACAAAGCGCATTATCAAGCTCTTAAAACGAATAAAGAAAGATCGGAAGCACAGGATAAATTGCATTACTTGGCTCTCAAACAAAACAGAGAGTTTGATTTAAAAGTACAACAAGAATATCAAAAACAAGCTGAAGCAATTGATAAGGCGCATTATCAAGCTTTAAAAACGGAAAAGGAAAAAAAGGAAGCATTAGACAAGCAGCATTTCCTTGCCATTCAACAAAACGCTAGGCGAGAAGACGAGTTTCTAAAACAAAAGGCCAATTTATCTTTAAAGATTTCTGATCTAAGAAGACGATTTGGTAATGATTTAAATATCACAAAGTCTTTGGATGTTGTTGAGTCTCAGCTTAAGCCCATTAATAGTATCGGTAACTATAAAAAGTCATTAGATGAAATAGGCCTAAGCATCAACAAGATTGGAACAGAAGCACGAACGAGCGGTAGTCATGTTACTGGAATGGGAGAAGCTTTTAATATCGCTATTTCAAGAACCCTTTTATGGGGTGTCGCAACTACTGCAATTTATGGCACAAAAAAAGCCATTGAAGAAATGATCAAAACTATAATTGAGCTTGATTCACAAATGATTCATCTAAAAAGAGTTATGGATGCTGACACAAACTTTGACCAGATGTTAATGGGTTCAATGAATATGGCAAATCAGTTAGGTCAAAAAGTAACTGATATTAATAAAGCACTCATAACTGCCGCTCAAGCTGGCTATAAAGCAAATGATGCTCTTGACATAACGAAAACTTCTGTTATTGCCTCCAATGTATCTGAAATGTCACCTGAACAGGCAATGAGCGACATGATTGCAGCAATGAAAGCATTTAACATTGAAGCAAAAGACTCTATCCAAATTGTTGATAAACTTAATGAGGTAGATAACAATTATTCAGTTAGCTCAAGAAATTTGGCTGACGCTGTTACACATGCAGGTGCTGCCGCAAAAACATATGGTGTTACCCTCGATGAATTGATTGGATATACAACAGCCATAGGTGAAGTCACCCGTGAGAGCGGTAGCGTAATCGGCAATATGGAAAAATCAGTATTTTCAAGATTGTATTCTCAAGCATCCATTAGCGCTCTTAAGGAAGTAAATGTTCAAGTCCTAGATATGAATGGTCAAAATAGAAAAGCATCGGAAATATTAAGTGATCTTGGCACAAGATGGAACTTTTTAACTTCTACTCAACAAGCAAACGTTGGTGTAACAGTTGCTGGTCGAAATCAATTGACACGTTTTTTGGCACTCATGAACAACTGGGATACTGCTACAAAAGCAACTCAAACGAGTATTAATTCCCAAGGTTCAGCAATGAGAGAAAATGAAGAGTATATGAAATCCATGCAAGCCCAGATTAATCAATTATCAACTGCATGGGAGCAACTTTCATATACAATGGGGCAATCTGGTGTCAAAAAGCTTTTTACAGATATTATATCTTCATTAACATCAATGACACAGGGATTTAATGAGTTCACAAAAGCGACAGATGGTTGGAATGTCAAACTGCCTATATTGGTAGGGGGCCTTTATGGACTTGTTAGAGCATTTCAAGTGTTACGGGTTGCTGCCAATGGGGCTAAACTTTCAATGGGATGGCTTGGAGTAGGATTAATCGCAGTTGATTTTCTTGCTTCAGCATTTATTGGATCAACTACAAAAGTTGAGACTAATACAGAGGCACTAATAGAAAATGCTAATGAGACAAAACACAATGCCGACGAACTGGAAAGGTTGGTTAACAAGTATAACAAACTTGGGCCTCAGGCAGAAGGAAATGCTGAGAAGCAAAAAGAATTGCACGAGGTACTAAAAAAAATAAATGATATTGCTCCACAACTAATTGATAACACATCTAAGTATGGCGAGGCAATGTCTGTTAACAGTGAGAGGGCTACTAGTTACATTGCAACATTAAAGGAAATGAATCAGGAGCAGTTGGCTCAAGCCAAGCAAGCAAATGATATACAACTAAATAAAGTTGCAACAGATCTAGAAGAAATACAGAACAAATTAAAAAACTTTGGGGACTCAATAAAAGATAAGTTTCAACAAATAAATGCGTTTGAAAGTTTATTTGATGTTCATTCTATTGAAAAAGCAACAACTGTTATTAATCAAAAAATAGAAGAATTAGGTAAGAAAGCTCAAGATGTGTATGATAAAGGTGACAAATCATCTGCTATGGGCTATCAAGAGCAGATTGATAAACTAAGAACACAGTTATTAGAATATAAAGAAGTTAAAAAAAAGTACGCAGCCGAACTTTCTAATTACTCAGAGATTGTTAATAACCAGAATGGATTAATCCAAGATCAAAAAGCTTTACTAAACCGAAAAAAAGCAATTGATGAGCAAATAAGTGGACAAAAAGAACTAGCCAACGCAACGAAAGCAAATACGGTAGTAATTGATGAGGAAACTGGCGAAGTTATAAATAATAGTAGCAGTTTAATTGATTTAATAAGTATTCAAAGAAAATTAGCAGACACCTATGAAAGCACATCTAACACTGTTCGACCATTGAATGATGCTATTGATAAGATGCAACAGGGACACTCATTAACCTCAAGCGAAGTGAGTGCGCTCCTCAAGAAATATCCAACCTTATTTGAAGCATTTAAATCAGAGAATGGGTATCTGAAAATCAATGTTGAAGCTCTCAAGTCTAAAAGAGACGCAGAAATTGCCAACATGAATGATACAATAAAATCTGAAACTAACCAACTCCGCACTTTAGAAGAAAGCACAATAGAAAAATTGAAATTATATGGAGTGCAAGTAGCAGCAATTGAATCAGTTTCACAAGCACAAAGCGAATTAACCAAAGCATTTGACACATATAATAACTTCGATTCTGACCATGAGATGGAAATGGTTAATAGAATGAATGATTTAGGTTCTGTGGTGAATGATACGATGCTAATTGCTAAAGCAAAAGATACAATTAAAGCACTTCAGAATGCTGCAAGTAATGGTTTCAGGTACGAAAATTCAATTAATACGCCAAAAGATAAAAAAGATGAACAGTTAAAAGAATCTCTAGCAGTCATTGAATTAGAAAAAGAAATTGTGAATAGTTTAAACGAGACTTACGAGGCTAGGCTAAGACTAATAAATATTCAAAAAAAGCAAGTTGATATCACAGAAAAGCAAAAAGATTATAATGGTGCGATTGAGAAAACTAATGAACTTATTACGAATCAAATTCAAGCTGTTAATGATTTATCTGCTGCTAATGGTGGAATCACCTCTAAGGCCGATGAAGCAAGAATGAACGCTATTAAGAACAAAGATATTCTGTCAGGTGTGAAACAAGCAAGTCCAAACTTTTCTTTGCCTGAAGATACTGAGGAGGCCAAACAATATGTAAGAGATTATTTTGATCTATGGTTTGACTCAAGCGGTAATGCATCTGAAGAATATAAAAAATTTATTAACACATTTGCTGAACGATCTCAACAAATCCATGATAACACCTCATTATCTGTCGAAGATCGTAATAAAGAAATTGAAGCGATAACTAAGCAAAAAACATTAGTTGAAAAGTTCTTTACAGTTCAGCAGGTTTATAAACAGGGTTGGGCAGAGAATATTAACAAGATTGATGAAATGACAACTGCCATTGACGCTTCGAAAGAATCACTCAATAAATTAAGAAAAGAAGCACAGGATATTAAGATCAGTGGCTTGGATAATCAAATAAAAGAAATTGAACGAACTCTTGAAACACTACCTGATTCTACGGCACAATATCGTGACGAACTTCAAAAAATAATTCAGCTAAATAGGGATAAGCAAAACGTTGAACATCAAGCTGCTGAAGGGGCACGAGCAAGAATCGCAAGTGGTGAGTTATCAGCAGAACAAATTGTATATGAAAATGAACTCATTCAATCTTTATCTAATTCGTGGTGGGAATATGAAAAAGTAATTCAGGATACATCATTTAAGAGGATTTCAAGCATCATCAATGAATCAGCTGAATCAGTGAAGAAGTTCGACGATCAGATATCAATTTCTAAGGAACGATTGGGTTTATTGAAAGAAGAATCACAGGAGTACTCAGAAGAACTTCAGAAACAAATAAAACTACTTGAAGATAAACTTAATGCCGAAATAGCACATGAACATGTCGTTCGTAAACAAATGGATTCAGCAGATTTAACAGAACAAAAGTGGAATGAGTTAAACCAACAACTGAAACAATCTGTACTTGCTCAAATTGAAATAGCTACATCAATTAAATCCACGAACCAATCTCTACAAGATCAACTAAAAACCCTTGCTGACAATGTTATCGATATATATAAAGAAATGTATCAAAAGCAAAAAGATGTGGCTGTGAAAGGGATTGAGGATGAGTTAAAGGCTCTTGAGAAAGCCCATAAAACTAAAGTTGATCTGCTCGATGATGAAATGAAGAAATATGATGATCTCATTCAAGCTAAATTGAAGTCTCTTGATGAGACAGCAAATGAAGAGGATTATCAAAAACAACTCTCTAAGTTAACTAAAGAACGAGACGAAATCCAAAAGGAAATTGATAAGCGAAAACTTGACACTTCACTTGAGGGAAAAGCAAGAACTGCCGAATTGTTAAAAGAACTGCAGGAAAAAAATGACGAAATTGATGATTTTCAAACAAAGAACTTGCGGGAAACGTCGAAGAAGACACTGCAGGATCAGCTTGAAGAAAAGCAGAATAATGTCGATGCCCAAAAGCAAATTGAAGATAAGGCTTATGAAAATGAAAAAGATCGTTTAGATAAAATTAAAGAGGCAACAGAAAAACACTTCGACGATCTTATTCAAGATGAAACTAAATTTGAGAAGATAAGAGAAGAAATCCGTAAAGGAAACATCTCCAGAGCAATTAGTGATTTAAATGGATTCAAGGATTTTGTTTTGATAAACTCTGAGATTATGGGAAATGGTCTATCCAACACACTCATTGATAAAATATCAAAAATCTCAACAAAATTGCAAGATGTTTCACCTATTGTTGTATCTCAGTTTGAACTAATGTCTAATCAGTTAAATGATACCATGATTTCCAAAGTGGATGAGTTAATTAGTAAATTTAAGGACTTAGACAACTTGAAGTTTGGGAACTTGGCAACTTCCTTGACTGACATAAGTAAGACCGTTGAAGAAATGAAGAAAAACAGCATTGATTGGTATTCTGCAAGTCCAGATGCGCAAAAAGCATTGGAGAAAAAGAATCAGGAACTGGGGATTTCGATAGGTGCAAGTAAGGATAAAAACGGCGAATGGAGCAAGGATGGTAATCAACTTTATAACATCTACTATCAACCAACCAGTGATGAGTTGCCAAAAATTCAGAAAATGAAGGAGAACTCTGCTGCTTGGAGTTCTGCTGATTCAAACAGAAAAAAAGAATTGGAAGAAGCTAATCGGTGGATGGGTGAACAGATAGGAGCAACTTATAAAAATGGGACTTGGTTTAAAAATGACTTACCATTGTATCATAATGGGGGAATTGTAGGAGGTAAGGGCACTCCTATAATGGAAAAGCTTCATAAAATGTTGAACTTAGGTTCGGATGAACAACTTTCTATTTTAAAGCAAGGGGAATTGGTCATAAAAAATAATCCAATTGACATCATTAGCAACTTAATCAGCAAGATCAAACTTCCTGACTTTTCAAATTTATCCATGTCCCCTAATGTGGCAACTTCCGCAGGAGCGAACTATTACAGTTATAACTTTAGAATTGATAAGGTCGTTGGTGATAAAAAAGGTGCGACTGATTTTGTGGAACATGTATTCAATGATATGAAAAATAAGGGGAAGAGATAAATGAAAGAAGGAATTGATTTCTGCTATGATGGCCTGTATAGTGTAGATTTTGGTCTGATCAATTGTAAGATCGATAGTGGCTTTTTTGAAGAGCCTTTTCTATCCGAAAGAGAAATTAGCGAAATTAAAGTTAGGGGGAACGATAAGCCTTACTTTCAGGAGGTTATTCGCTCCCCTCTTGAATTTTCTTTGACGTTTGCATTTGAAGATTATTATGATGAGAAGAAAATCAGGGAAATTGCAAGATGGCTAGATCAACCCTATTACAAAC
>NZ_BAABJG010000056.1:0-55105 GCF_039543185.1 Paenibacillus vulneris
TTTTTATGCAATCCATTTATTACCTAATGCGATGAAGTTTCTTTACACAGAGGGACTTTTTCGACAATCTGCAAGACCGCCCAAATTGGCGGTCTGTGTTTCTTTATGCAGCGTGCAGGTGGAAAGCCTATTCAGCTTCAATTTTAATGAGGCAAGGTACGCAGCTTCACTTCCGTCACCGGATCGGGATCCTTGTTCATATTGGAATGAATGAAGAACATGACCAAAGCCGCCAGAGATGAGAGCGTGCCCAGGAAGAACACGGCGCCGATTCCCCACAAATCGAACGCATGCCCGAACATGAGCGGTCCGATCATTCTTCCGACATTAGCGAAGCCTCCTGCCAGCCCCATATAGAACGGGGCATGGATTCCGGAGCGTTCCGAGAAGAAGGTCGGTATGGCCGGCAGCAGCATCATTTCGCCCAGCGTAGCCAGAATCATTCCAATGATCAAGTACAGGTACAGCTCATGGAAGAATAGGATGAAGGAGAACGCCGATACGGAGAATAGTGCACTAATCAGCATTTGCCGGACGATATTTTGCGCGAACCTTCTTTTAATCCAGCTCGTAAAGGGCTGCCCCACAAGAATAACGATTCCGTTAACCGTCCATAGTAAGCTGTAGAACTTCAAGTCCATTCCCTGCTCTTCAATATAAGGCGCCACTCCTGTGGACCATTGGGTGAAAGACAGCCAGAAGAACATGGAGCCGATCGAAAGGAACAAATACAGCTTCACGTTTCGCAGCAGCTGGCCGCGGTTTAGCTGAACGATTTCTTTTCTTACGGAGGAAGCACCCTTCCCTTCCTCTTGTCCCTGCACCGATGCATCTTCAGCCGTCTGGACAGAGCTTTCCTTCATAAAGAAATACAAGAACACGGCGAACAGCAGGGTTGTGCTTCCCGTCAGCACATAAGTTAACTTAAACGAAATAGATGCAATAAGTCCTCCTACCATCGCCCCAATAGACAAGCCGAAGTTGTTGCATACATACATCACGTTGTACAGCTTGCGCCGATGCTCCTTCCAGCGGAAGCCGACATACGCATTCATCGACGGCATGGAGATGCCGTTCGTAAACCCGAGCAGACAGACCAGCATAATGTAGATCGGCCAGCTATCCGTAAACGCAATGGAGAATAACGCCAAGGAGGAAAGAGTAAAAGAGCCGGAGATCATCGCCTTGGGGCCGATCCGATAGTACAGATTGCCGCCTGCGAATTCTCCGAGCACGCTGAACAATGCCTGATACAGAACGATCAGCCCGGCTTCCCCGTACGATTTTCCCATCACATTGTGAACATATAGGGTGGTCAAAGGCCACATGACCGCTTTGCCCGTAGAATTCACAAAGCTGGCCGTTAAGAAGAACAGAGCATCTCTAGGAAAAGATTGCAGAACGGACCCGACTGCAGACGAAGCTTGTTTTAAGTTCATTTTTTTTCACCACTATCATTGTAAAGTCGCCGCTAGCCCGGAATCTTCCCCATTAAGCGTTAATTTTCTTAGGGTCCATAGCATCCCTCACACCGTCTCCAATAAAATTAATCGATAATACGGAGACGATGATAATGAGCCCCGGGGGAATCCACAGCCATGGCTGACTCGTCAGCGCCGTAATCGATTGCGCAGCGTTTAGCATATTACCCCAGCTGGCCGTCGGAGGCTGAACCCCCATCCCGAGAAAGCTTAGCGAGGATTCGGATAAAATGGCCGCCGCTGCGCCGAAGGTTGCATTCACAAGAATCGGTCCCAGGGCATTGGGGAGAATATGGCCGAACAGCAGTCTGGGTGTACTCAACCCAAGGGCTATGCCTGCTTTGACAAACTCCGTTTGCCGCAAGGACATCACACTCCCCCGGACGAGCCTGGCCACAGAAGGCCAGCCGAGCAAAGCCAATACGATTATAATATTCGATAACCCGGTGCCAAGTACAGTGACAAGCACCAATATGACCATCAAACTGGGGAAGGACATGACCACATCAATCACCCGATTGATCACCATATCGACCCAGCCGCCCATGTAGCCGGCAATGGCTCCGATGACCGTTCCTATCATAACATAAAGAGCTACGGTAACTACACCTACCGCCAAGGAAACGCGGGTCGCATAGATAAGACGGCTCAGCACATCGCGCCCCACCTGGTCCGTTCCGAGCCAGTGCTCGGCAGAAGGAGCGGCAGAGAAGGCCTTACCTATCGCGTTCGGGTCATAGGGTGCGAGCATCGGAGCAAAGATGCCGATGAGGATCAAAAGCGCAAGCGCGACCAAGCCGGCTACCGCCATTTTATGCTTCATAAACCGCCTGAGGATGATCTTGGCATAGCTGTCGGACACAAACTCGGGGGATCGGCTTTGAAGAATTGAAGGCAGCGCTTCTGCTGCGGTCAGTTCTTTTTGCATATCCATCGAAGACATAAGGTTCTCCCTCCATCCTAATTGTACTTAATCCGGGGATCAACAACGGCATACATCAAATCGGACCATAAGTTAGCGCACAGCACCGTGAGAGCGGCCAGCATGTTAATTCCCATCAACAGAGGAAAATCCCGGGAAAGAATCGCTTGAATGGTGAGCTGGCCCATACCGTTCCATTGAAAAATACTTTCTGTAATAACCGCTCCCCCGATCAGAATCGGGATGTCGAGCCCTGCGATCGTTATGACGGGAATGAGCGCGTTTTTAAGCGCGTGCTTGTTGACAACGAAAAACTCCTTAACCCCCTTGGCTCTGGCCGTTCGCAAATAGTCCTGGCCCAATACCTCCATCACACTGGAGCGTACATACCGCACCATCCCGCCCGCTATCGAGGTCCCAAGAGTTATCGTAGGCAAAATCAGATGCAGTACGGTGTCCCACACGCCCCCGCTTCCGCCCATCGTGCTCATGCCTCCCGTCGGAAGAACGCCGAGCAGTACGCCGAACACATAGATCAAGCCGAGACCTAGGAAAAAGCTTGGGATTGATACCCATAGAAAGGAATTCGCCGACATGAAATAGTCGAACTTGGAATTGGCTTTGACGGCGCAATAGACGCCGATGGGAATGGAGATCAAATAACCGAACAGGATGGAGGTTCCCATCAGGAGCAGTGTAGGACCGATACGCTCGGAGATGAGGTTAACGACCGGCTGAAAGGAGCTGAACGAATGTCCCAAATCTCCATGGGCCAGATTCAGCAGCCACTTCAGATAACGAAGCAGGAACGGGTCGTTCAAGCCTAACGCCTCGCGGCGAATAGCTTTATCCGCTTCGGAGACGTCGGGATTAACATACATATCCACGGGATCGCCGGGAGCCAGATTAATGATGATAAAATTCAGAAAGGTGACGCCGAGCAGTACGGGAATGGCGATCAATAACCGGCGGATGACATAGTTAAGCATAGGCACGCTCCTCCGCTCCGGACACTTCCGCCCCTTCGAGAGGAAAATGGCAGGCGACTCTATGCTCTCCTGCGGATAAGCCTGGCTCCCTCTCTCGGCAAACCGGCTGCGCTATCGGGCAGCGGGTGTGGAAGCGGCACCCTGAAGGAGGCGAAGCCGGACTCGGCACATCGCCCTCCAGTACAATCCGCTGCGCGCTTCTCATACTCGGGTTAGGCGCCGGATAAGCATCCAGCAGCGCTTTCGTATAAGGATGCCTCGGGGCAGAGAAGATTCGTTTCTTGGGGGCTATTTCTACGATTTTGCCCAAATACATGACGGCGATCCGGTCGCTCACATATTTGACCGCCCCGAGCCCATGGCCGATGAACAGATAGGTTAATCGGAACTGCTGCTGAAGCTCCTTCAGCAGGTTCAAGACTTGAGCCTGAATCGATACGTCCAGCGCCGATACCGGCTCGTCGCAGACGATCAGCCTGGGACGAAGCCCCACCGCACGGGCAATGCCGATGCGCTGGCGCTGCCCTCCGGAAAATTCATGCGGATATTTGCCCAAGCTTTGCGGCGATAAGCCTACAAGCTCCATCAGCTCTGCCGCCTGCCGGAGCGCCTCCGCCTCGCTCACGCCGGTTAATGTCCTAAGCGGCTCTGTCATAAGTTCAACAATTCGCTTGCGCGGGTTGAGCGAGGAATAAGGATCTTGGAAAATCATCTGCAAATCCGAACGGAGAGATCTCATCCTGGATAAGCCCAACGGAGCAAGATCCTGGCCCTGGAACAGAATACTTCCCTCCGTTATCTCCTCCAGCTTGATAATGCTGCGGCCGAGCGTCGATTTGCCGCAGCCGGATTCCCCTACCAACCCTACCGTCTCGCCGGGGTAGACGTCCAAGTCGATCCCGTCCACCGCTTTGATATGGCCGATCGTGCGGGAGAACACCCCGCGTTTGATCGGATAATATTTCTTAACCCCCTTCAGCTGCAATAGAGGCTCCTGAGGCACTGTTGCGCTTCTTCCGGTTGTCAGCATCGTCGTTCCCCTCCATCATTGGGATTTGTATCATTCATGGTGTTACTGCACGGCCTCGCTGCCGGACAACCAGCACCTTACCTTATGGCCCTCGGCCGCCTCAATCAGCGGCGGGGCCTTCTTGCATATCTCCGCAGCCATCGTACATCGGGCCTGGTAACGGCAGCCCTCCGGCATATCGAGCAGAGAGGGGACTGCCCCCGGGATGGACTGCAGCTCTTCGTCCTCGAGCTCCAAATGCGGAATGGACCTCATCAATCCGATGGTATAAGGATGCATAGGGCGCTCGAACAGCTCGAATACTTCCGCTTCCTCGACCACCTGCCCCGCGTACATGACGATAATGCGGTCCGCCATTTCGGCTACGACGCCCAGATCATGAGAGATAAGTATGATCGAGGTGTTCGATTCGGAGCGGATTCGCTTCATCAGCTCCAGAATTTGCGCCTGAATCGTGACGTCCAGCGCCGTCGTCGGCTCATCGGCTATGAGCAGCTTCGGCTTACAGGCCAGCGCCATGGCGATCATGACGCGCTGCTTCATGCCTCCCGAGATGGTATGAGGATACTGGTGCATCACTTCCTCGGCCCTCGGGAATCCGACCGCCTTCAGCAAGCCGACAGCATACTGCCAAGCCTCCCTGCTTCGGAGCTTCAGATGAATCCGGATCGATTCGGTCAGCTGGCTGCCGATCGTGAATACCGGATTGAGCGAGGACATCGGATCCTGAAAGATCATGGCGATCTCTTTGCCCCGAAGAGAACCGAGCTCATTATCCGGCATAGTGACGAGATCTTGGCCCTGGAACAAAATCGAGCCGCTCTTGATGCTGCCGTTTCGTCCGAGCAGCTTCAGGATAGACAGGGAGGTCACGCTTTTCCCGCAGCCGGATTCCCCTACAATGCCTAATGTCTCTCCCTGCATCAGCGTAAAGCTGACATCGTCAACCGAGGTCACCTCTCCCGCTTCGGTTCGAAACGCTGTACGAAGCTGGCGGACTTCCAAAAGCTCCTCCATGTGCTCACCTCATTGTTTTTTTATTTGCGGTACCATTCGTTCACACTGTAATGCATACCATCCGTTACGCCGCCCTTGCCTTCGACCGATTTGGACAGGGCGATCAGGTTGTATTCGGAATAGACCGTAATGAGAGGAACATCCTCCTGAATCGTATTCTGCAGCTCTTTATAAATCTGGAATCGTTTGTCCTTATCCGTCTCGTTCATTCCCCGGTTGAACAAGTCATCAACGGCTTTGCTCTTGTACCTCATATCGTTCAATGCCGCTGTGGAACGATATACTGTAGCCGGACCGTCGGGGTCCATCAAGCTGCCGAAGCTGCTGAGCGCCAGGTCAAAATCTCCTTTGACAAGCCGTGACACCGTCGTAGGGAAATCAAAGTTCACCTGCTTAACCTTAAGTCCGATCGACTGGAAGTTTTGCTGAATGATATTGCCTGCCATTTCCCTCGTCTTATCTCCCGTCGGAACGATCAATTCGATGGTCTTGTTCATATCGAAGCCCGCTTCCTTCAGCAGCTGCTTCGCTTTCTCGGGATCGAAGCCGTAGGATTTCACATTTTTATCGTGATACGGATGCGAGTTTGAATACGGGCCGTCCTGAAGCTCCCCCGCTCCCGGCATCAACTGGTCGACAATCATCTGGCGGTCAATCGCATAAGCCAGAGCTTGCCGCACCTTCTTATCCGGGAAGCGCTCCATGTTAATTTCAACGGAGTTGTAGCGTCTTGTCTGCTGCTCCTCGGTTCGGAGATTCGCGAAGGTCTTCACGGTCTTCCACTCGGAGGCCGGGATATTGCCGGAGCCTTGGGCGGCATTCATGTCGAGCTCGCCGGATTGCAGCTGGGCGACCATGTTGGAGGCCGGCATAATTTTAACGAAGACCTTGGCAATTTTGGGGGCTCCGCGATAATAATTCTCGTTAGCCTCCAGCTCGACATAGGCTTTATTCTCGTATTTCACGAACTTGTATGGACCTGACGTCACGTTAGGATTTCTCCAGAACGGGTTCTGGTTCAACGCCGCCGGATCGGCTCCCTCCAGCACATGCTTGGGGACTATGAGCAGATCGCTAAACCGTTCGTACAGCAGGTTAGGGTCTACCGGCTTGGAGGTCTTAAGCTCCAGATGCTTGTCGTCAATAACTTTGACCGATGACAGCTTATCCTGTCCGGCCTGAAGCATGCCCTTCTCGTTCAAGCCGTCCAAAGCGAAGATCGCAGAGCGCTGCGTGGTAATAGTCTTCGGATTGACGATCAGATTGATCGTAAATTCCACATCCTGCGCGGTGACCGGCTTGCCATCCGTCCAATTCGCATTATTGCGGATCGCTATCTTATAGGTTTGGTTATCCTCGGTAGTGAAGGATTCCGCCAACGCCATTTTAAAATCCAACGGGCCTACCGTCTTCACCAAGGAGTCGAAAAAGTACCGGTAGATGAATACGGCCCCGCTCGACCCGCTTCCGTCGGAATCAATCGGATTAAACATTAAAGGCGGATTCGTAATGCCGACGGTTAATTGATTTCCTGCGGCGCCTGCCGTGCTTCCGGCCGAAGCCGCCGGGCCCTTATCCGTTGCGGCAGGCTTGCTGCAGCCGGCCAGCATCAGCAAAGCGAGAGATATAAGGCCCCATGTCTTGTATGTCTTCTTCATCGACTCATCCCCCTTATTTGTCTCTTCTAGCCTACAGTGACTGTATCTTCGGCAGTCACGCTATCCATTCGACGTTTTACGGCCAACAGGCAGACAAACTCGAAGGCAATATTCGCTGCGTTCAGTGCCGTAATCTGATTGGCATCCCGATCCGGCAGCACCTCCACAAGATCAAAGCCAATGAAGTTGAGTCCGGCCAGTCCGCGAAGCATTTTTTGCGCCTCGTACGTTGTAAAGCCTCCTACCTCCGGGGTACCTGTTCCCGGTGCATAGACCGGATCAAGGAAGTCGATATCGAAGGTCAGGAATACCGGCCGGTCTCCAACCCTCGCTTTAATTTTGGCGCACAGCTCCGGAATGGTCAGCTCCCGGACGTCATCCGTGGTGAGAACCTCGAAGCCCATTTCCCTGGCGTCCGCCAAGTTGTTCGGCTTAAAAGCACTCCCCCTCATCCCCATCTGGATGGAATGCTCCGCATCGATGAGCCCTTCATCGACAGCATAGCTGAACACCGCTCCATGAGACCACATCCGCTCCGGATGCTTGGAACGCCCGGTATCGGAATGGGAGTCAAAATGGACGAGGCATACCGGACCATGCTTCTTCGCTGCTGCCCTAAGGTGGGGAAGAGAGATCGAATGGTCGCCGCCCAGCATAATCGGCACAATCCCCGCTTCGAAGACCGGTGTCAGCTGCTCTTCAATCGCCCGGTACGATTGCTCGATATAACCCGGATGCACGGTAAGGTCGCCATAATCGATGCCGGACAAATACTCCGAAATATCGATGTCATGCACCGGGGATATCGGTCGAATGCGCTGTGACATCGTGCGAATGGCCGAAGGGCCGAATCTGGCCCCGACTGCATAGCTCACCCCGGTATCAAACGGAACTCCGATAACGGCGAAATCAACCTGATCCAGTGTTTGGACATGCGGCAGATGCATAAACGTGTGAATTCCTGAAAATAAAGGCTTACCCATTTCAATTTGCGGACGGTACATCATAGCTCCACTCTCCCTTTTTTCCTTTTGGTTTGAAAACAGCACAAAGAGGCCGGTTGATAGAATTCAACGGCCTCTTTGCCTATACAAATCATCGCCTGGATGATTGTGTACTATGCAGTTGTTATGGCTTTATTATAGATGAGCACCACATATATGTCAACTATATTCACACAAAATCACCAAAACTTCATTTTCCTCATATTAATTGTTATGTTATATAACATAAATATAACATTGTTATTGACATTTTAAATTGTTTTCTTTGATAATTAACCTATACCTCACTTCCAACCCCATGTCTTTTTCAACTCCATACTCTTATATCGAGGTGATTATGCATGAAGACCCGGATTTTGCATGTTCATGACATCCCAACAACCAAGTGCCGAGTGGATGCAAGATTGAAGGAGCTAGACTACTGGGTCACTTCGATTGAAGCCGGCAATCTCGACTCTGTTCAGCGCAAAGCGGACATCATCGTTCTGGACGTCCCTGCCTGCAGGCTCAAGCATTGGCTTCATGAGGCGAATGTCCGTTTCACCCTCCCATTGTTCTGGTGGTGCGAAGAGCGCAAGCCTGCTACCGCGGCTCCCCACGACAAGGTAGATGGCATTCTCTGCTGCGGAATGAACGACAACGAACTGCAGTGGTCCCTCCTGCTCGGCATCAAAGGCTTTCAGCGGAGATTGCATCTGGAGAGAGAGTACAGCTTTCTCGCCACCAAATTCGAAGAAAAAAAGCTGGTGGACGATGCCAAGATCATGCTCAGCAAGCTCAAGGACGTCAGCGAAACCAAAGCTTACGAAATGATGCGCACCCAAGCCATGAATGAAAGAAAGAAATTAGTCGAAGTCGCTCAAGCCGTACTGAGAACGAACAGTCTCATCACCAAAAACAAATCCGCACCCAAGCACAAACAATACGATATCACTCCATAAAAATAGCCTCACAAAGATGAGACTTTGCCTTCGAAGCCACATTTTGCGTGAAGCCCGAAATTCATACATTGTATAACGTTAAAAAAATCGCGCTTACCCAAACAGGATAAGCGCGAATGTTTTGTTCATGATCAGCAAAAGCAAAGAATTACGAGCCCGCCACTGCCTCCGGCACCTTCTCTCCCATTGCATCCCGTTTATTCAAGGCCAGCAGCGTAATGACCTCATATACGATATGAGCGGCATTCAGCGCCGTCACTCTGGCCGGATCGCGGTCCGGCAGCACTTCAACAAGGTCGAAGCCAATGATATTCAGCCCCTTCAGCCCGCGGAGCATCTGAATGGCCTCGTAGGTGCTAAAGCCTCCGACCTCGGGAGTCCCCGTCCCTGGAGCAAATACCGGATCCAGGAAGTCGATATCGAACGTCAGGAAAACCGGCCTTTGACCCACCCTCTGCTTAATTCGGCTGCATAAAGCTTCGGGGCCGAGCTGTTTCACCTGATCCGTCGTCAGCAAATCATAGCCAAGCTCTCTGGTTTCCTCGTAATGCGTAAGGCTCGAGCACCCCCTCATTCCCATTTGGATAGAGCTCGACGTATCGATCCAGCCTTCCTGAGCCCCATGCCAGAACATGCTGCCGTGAGAAAACGGGCGATTGTCATCCACAGGCTTCCAAGCATCCGAATGGGAGTCAAAATGGACCAGACTGATCGGACCGTATGTCTTGGCGGCAGCCTGAACATGCGGGTAGGAGATCGAATGGTCGCCGCCCAAAATAACCGGTATGATTCCCTTGTCAAAAATAGGCTGCAGCTGTTCCTTGATCGCCTCGTAGCTCTGCTCGATATAACCGGGGTACACCATCAAGTCCCCATAATCAATCCCCGATAAATACTCGCTGGAATCGATCCCCTGTGCAGGATTCGTCGGCCGAATCCGTTGAGACATTTCCCGAATGGCCGAGGGGCCGAACCGAGTCCCTACAGCAAAGCCGGCACCGGTATCGAACGTATTCCCTATGACCGCATAATCCACATGGTCCAGCGTCCGCACATGCGGTAAATGCATAAATGTGCGAATTCCCGCAAAACCCGGCTTCCCTTTTTCAAATAATGGACGATACATTCAACAGCACCTCCGCATCAAAATAGTTTCTTTCCTAACACCTTACTGCGCCACCACACGCAAAAAGCCGCCTTCTTTATCGAAAAGAAAGCGGCTCTGTTGCCGAATCAAGCCTGACGATGCCGTTAAGCTTGAACTATGTAATTGTGCGGTTTATGTTATTTAAGTTAACATTTATATCCCATATAGTCAACTTGTTTTTTTAAAAATTAATTTTTTTCCTCAAAGCCATTGACAAAATCCCGATCAAAACCCATAGTGTTTTATACTAAGTAACACATAGATGACATTGAATGGAGTACAAAACCAATCAGGAGGCGTTGCAGCTCTATGAATCTTGTATGCGAATCTGATCACTTAACAGATTATTTATCTGAGTCGGAAGTCGTCGATTTCAGCCATCCGGCTATACAGGCCGCCGCTCAGCGGATCCGCAAGGACGCGGCCGACGAGCAGGCATGGGTCAAAGCCGCATTCGAGTTTGTGCGGGATGAGATCGATCATTCCTGGGATATTCAAGGCTCCATTGTCACCAGAAGGGCCTCGGAAGTGCTTGAGCATCGCCAGGGCATCTGCTATGCCAAGTCCAATCTGCTGGCCGCGATCCTCCGCAGCCAAGGCATCCCGACAGGGTTCTGCTACCAGAAGCTGACGCTAGGCGATACCCCGGACACCGGCTATTGCATTCATGCCCTGAACGCAGTCTACCTCGATTCGCTGCAGCGTTGGATACGCATTGACGCCCGCGGTAACAAGGAAGGCGTACAGGCGGAGTTCTCTACAACCGAGGAAAAGCTCGCTTTCCCAATACGCACGCATTATGAGGAAATCGACTATCCTGTCATTTACGCTCAACCCAATGCCAAAACGATGGAGACCCTCGCCAGCCATACCGACGTATTGACGATGTATCTTCACCGTCTCCCCACTGACCTGTGATAGAGCAGAGCGAGGCATTCTGTGGACGGGTAGTTCCCTGGCAGCTTTCTTTTTACCTCGTTAATCTTTAGTAAGGTTAAGCTTCCTTGCTGGCGAGTACACGGCCAAGAGCCCCCTCGGTACCATTCCGCCTTGAGGGCCTTCCTTGCAGTTGTTAAGGAATGAGCTTCGTCTGTCTCGCTTTCTCCGCAACCCGTTTGGTGTAGCCGCTTAAGGGCTTTTTCAACGCCAAGGCGACCACGTAGCACAAGATAATGAACACGATCAGGAAGAAGATGTCCTTAAGCGCAACCTCCCAGAGAATGCCTCCGACCGCCTCCCGCATAAGCCCGACCGCATAAGTAAACGGCATGAACGGATTCAAGCTTTGGAAAAACGGCGCCGCCGTGCTCACAGGGAACGTCCCTCCCGAGCTTGAAAATTGCAGAACAAGGAAAATGATCGCCAGCCCTTTGCCGATATTGCCGAATACGGACACCAGCGTATAGGTAATGGTGATGAAGACATTGCTGATCAGGAAGGCAAACAGGACGAACCATAGCTTATGCACTACGTAAGTCCCAAGCAGGAAGAAATCGCCGAGCGATACGATCAAGGCTTGAGCCAGACCAATCGTAAGGAATATGCACAAGCGGCCGAAATAAACCTCATAGCTCTTGTACACCCCTTCGGATCCTTCCACATCCACTCTCATTAACGAGACTAACAGCATAGCGCCTACCCAGAGGGAAAGCGTCGTGTAAAAAGGAGACATCGCTGAGCCGTAATTCGGAATCGGATATTTCTTGTCTTCCTTAATCAGAATCGGATTGGCAAGAAAATCACTTTCCTTCTGAATATCGTTTTGCAAAAACCGGAGCAGCTCGCTGATACTGCTGCCACTCTCCAGCCTTCGAATTTGATCCGCCGTTTTGCGGACGGCGTCTTCGAATTCCGGAAGATTGTTTCTGACGAGCCCTGCGACTTGATGAACCGCGCTCTCCAGCTCGGAGAACCTCGTCTGGTATAAATTCGAGAGCTTGCGCAGCTCATCCTCCAGGGCAGGCAGGTCATTTCTCACAAAATCAGCCGCTTGATGAACCTTTTGCTCGATCTTCGGCAAATCGTTATGGATGAACGGCACCGCTTCATTAAGCGCGGCTGTAAAATCATTCATTTTACTCTGAATCGTGCCCGCAGCTTCATGGATTCGTGCGCGAATCTGCGGCAGATCCTTTTGCAGCGCATCCAGCTCGGTCTGGGCGAAGCGGATTCCCGCTTGGGCATCCTGCAAAATCGCCTGAATATCTGGCAGCTTGGACTTCAATGTCTGCAGCACATCCGACGCATTGACGGCAACGGATTGGAGCTGCTTCAACGCCTTCGTTATATTCGGCACAATCTCCGAATCGTACCGGGATAGAATGTCTCCCAGCGCGGCGCTCGCATCCTTGGATAGCTTGTTCAAATTATCGACGATTTCTTTAGCTGGCCGCTCGCCTTTTTGAATCGAAGTGACGATGGCATTAATCAGCTCTACCTGCTGGCTGAAATTCGTCCTTACGGTCGTCAGCCTATCAATGACATTACTGAGAGGGCCTCCCGGCAAGTAGCTGTTCAGCCTTGTGAACAGATCTATTTGATGATCCAGTACTTTGACTGCCGTACTCAGCCGATCGGCCAGGAAGCTTAATACGCCGAGCAGCGGTTTAGGGTCGATATTGACATCCTGAAGCTGGCCGGTGATTTGCGTCACAGCATCCGCCGTTTGCTGGAGCAGGATCAAGTCCTGCTTAATAACAGGTACAAGCGCTTGAAAAGCGGCGTCATTTTTTTGCAGGAAATCATTCACCAGATCGGCGAAGGCTCCGCCATTCGTCGCTATAGCTTCCAGCTTAGGCAGTGATTCGAGCGCCGCGCCGACAATCTCATCCGCCTTGCGGGCGTCATTAATGGCCGTATTCATCGCATCCTCGACCTTGTAAAAGTTCTGGTCCAGCTCGACGAGTCGGTCGGCCGCCCTCTGGATCTCCGGCAGCTTCTCTTGAATGAGCAGCACGTCATTGGCCACCTCATTGACCTTGGGCCATTGCTCCTCGACCCTAAGCAGCGCAGCTCCGGCTTTATCGATCTCCGGAATTTTCTGCTCCAGCTCGACGATCTTGTCCCCCTTCTCGCGAAAATCGGGCAGCTTCTGTTCAATATCCAGCACCCTGTTGCCCATATCCTCAATCTCAGGAAGACGCGTTTCCAGCTCGAAGATGCGCTCCTCAATCTTACGGATGGTCGGCAGCTGCTGCTCGAATCGAAGGCCAAGCTCCTGCATTCTTGTCAGAACGGTCTCGCTGACCGTTTTAATAAAATTTTCGCTGATTTGTGAGGTGACGCTGGTCGCTCCTTTTTCCGTAATTTTCGGGGCGACCGCATTAATCTTTTCGTTAACCGTATATTGGATCTCGGGCTTCTGCACTTGTCCTTCCAGCACCTTCGCAATCTTCCTGGAAAAGTCGGCCGGAATAAGCAGACTGGCGTAGTACGTCCCCCTCTCCACGCCGCGGATCGCTTCCTCCTCATCCACGAAGATCCATCCCAGCTTATGATTGTCCTTCAAGCTTTCGATGACCTCGTTGCCGATATTGAACTGCTTATCCTGCACGGTCGCCCCCTCGTCCTTGCTGGTAACCGCAATTTTGATGCCGGATGTGTTCGCGTAAGGGTCCCACATCGCTTTCAGGTTAACCCAGGCATAGACGGAGGGCAGAATCGCAAGAGCTATCATCAGCAGCAGACCCGTAGGCACTTTGGCAACATTCCATAAATCCGTCTTGTATATTTGAAATATTCGTTTCATTCGCCATCCACCTAAAAGAGCGTCATTTGTTGTTTAATTTCTCCTTACCTGCCATATTCCATACTCCGTTCTAAGGGCAGCGAAGCTTATCGAAGGCAAGGCTTTTATCAAATCTGTTTACAGAGCCCACGGCTGACGTTCGGCCACTACGCTTTGCCCTGTTGCTATCGCTTGCTCGATCATTAAGCCCAAATAGTGATCCTGGGACGCATCCCTTAAGCTGTAGAAATCCGGCCCGCCCGCCGCGTAATTGGCCATATGCATTAAGCACGTGGCAATAGCAATTTCGTCATCGTACAGCCTTGCGGGTGCAAACGGATTGTCATAAACCCACTGCTCTCCCGCCATAATCCCTTTCAGGAAATAGCCTTCCAGATTCTCTTCTTCTCCCCGGTTAATCCGTTTAAAATCCATATACAGAGGCGTCTCATAATCAGCCAGCACGCGAATCCGGTTATCGAAGATCTCCCCGCGCTGCCCCCTTACGGACAGATGATTCGAGCGGGTCCAGGAGCGATGCTGATCCTTCGTAAAATCATAGATCCCGAGCTTCCCGCCGAAATCAAGCCAAGCAAGGTCGCGCTGCAGCGGAATCAATCGCTCCTCCGTCGGAGGGCCGCTGCGGGTCGGTCCCGCCACCCAATCGGATTCGAACCTTTTGGCCTGAATCGTTACATCTTCAAAGCCCGCGCCCAGCATTTTCCTGATCAGGCTGACCCCATGATACAAATGCGAGATGGATACGGTCGCTTCCGTTACCCGCCCCAGCCTCCCCGAGCGAATAAAAGCCAATCGCGCCGCATGCGCCGGCTGAAAATGATACTGCTCCGCCACCTGAACCCGAGCTCCCTGTAAGGTGAGCTTGTCATGAAGCTCGCGCAAGCCTTCGAGATCCGGAGCCGGCGGCGTCTCCGACAGCGCAGGAATGCCAAGCTCCGCCAATTGGAGCAAATACTCCTTGCAGGCAGACCGGCTGACGGATACCACGACAAAATCCGGCTTTTCCTTATTGAGCAGCTGATCCAGCGTCGGATAAACAGGAACGTTCCATTCTTGCTCAAGCCTGCGTCCCTTGTCCGGGTCCCTGACGACCAGACCGCTAACGCGGAACTGCTCCGGAAGCGCTTGGGCGATTCGAAGGTAAAACTGCGCCCGGAAGCCTCCGCCGCCTATAATACTGAACGACACCGGTTTCTCCATGATCAATCCCTCCTGTTGTGCCAATCATCTCCATCTAAAATAACTCATATTTCCATTTAATGAAACTGATTTTCGTAAATTCAGCAGAACGAGCCTCCCATTATAACATTCTATCGTTCAAAAAAAAGATTTTATCGGGAACCGCCGCTTATTAATGGTATGATGAACAAAAAAGATGAAGAGGGAGTGCTTCTTAGTGAATTTTTCCTGGAAACGCAATCTTTTCGTATTGTGGATCGGCACCTTTCTGGTGAGTATGGCTTACTCGGTATCCATCCCCTTCATGTCGATTTTTTTGCAAGAGGACCTGGGTGTCCACAACCATCTCGAGGCATGGACCGGCGTCATTTTTGCCTCCACCTTTTTAGCCAGCTCGCTGATTGCGCCCTTCTGGGGGTCGCTCGCCGACAAGTACGGCCGAAAGCCAATGATGCTGAGAGCGGGCATCTGCTTGGCCATCGCTTATTTCTTGTATTATATCGTGCAAAATCCTTATGAATTGATCCTTGTCCGGATCATGGAAGGCCTGCTTGCCGGCTACATTCCATCCGCCATCGCTTTGGTAGCGACCAATACGCCGGAAAAACATATCGGTTACGCGCTCGGCATCATTTCCACCTCAAGCGCGACGGCATCCATACTGGGGCCTTTGCTCGGAGGCGTCGTCAGTCATCTGATCGGACCGCGCGATACGTTCTTCGTCGCGGGCGTGATGGTGCTTATCGCGTTCGTCATCGCCATCCTGTGGGTGAAGGAGCCTTCCTTTAACAAGACCGATGCCAAGCGTTCCTCCATTGCAAACGATCTGAAAGTGGCCGCTTCGAACAAACCGTTAATGTCGGCCCTGCTCATAGTGTTCATTACGTCTACATCCATCATGATTCTGGAGCCGTTATTAACGATCTATGTATTGAAGCTCGGCTCCAGCCAATCCTCTGCATCGCTGAATGCAGGCATTATTTTCTCCGCCGTCGGCATCGCGACATTGATCGCCGCACCGCGTTGGGGGAAGCTCGGAACCAAACTCGGGTATGAGAAGGTGCTGTTCATCGGCCTGCTCGGCGGCGGCATAGGCAACCTGCTGCAAATTGCCTTCCACAATCTGATCGGCTTCGGATCGCTGCGCTTTGTGTACGGTCTGTTCTTCGCAGCCGTCTATCCTGCCTTGAACGCCTTCATCGCGCAGATGAACAGACCCGGGCTTCCGCAGCCGCGCGTTCAGCTTGAACCAGTCGGCGAACCAGATGGGACTGCTACTTGGCCCTCTGATCGGCGGCTTCCTGGCATCTCAAACCTCGATCCCTATCGTGTTCGCTATCAATGGGTGTATGCTTCTTCTCGTTGCGGTCTTATTGAAAATCCCGAGATTTTCGTTCCATACCAGCCCTGCCTCTTTGAAGGAAACTTCCAAGTAGCTTTCCTCCTACCCTGTAAAACATAAAAAGCCGACCTTTTTTTGAGGTCGCCGAATGAGAAGCCTTTAGCTTCGTGAAATTTGCTATATAAGGAAGTGGGGTATGCCTCGAAGGAGTTTACGTCCGCCTTTGAAACCCGTGAACATACCATTAATTTTAATCAAAGATTCACGGGTTTCAACAGCGGCTGGAGGGGCATATCCCACTGGAATATAGTAGCAACATTTCAAGTGAACCAGGCTTCTCATTAATAAAGCCGGCCTCAACAAGGCCGGCTTTTTATGTTAATGTGACGATTCTGCCCGATCAATATGCAACAAATGCTTCCGGCTGCTCAAAACGAGCAGAACAGAGATAAGCACGAAGCAGCCGCCTACGATGAACGGCACATGAGGGTTATACCACTCGGCCAGCTTGCCTGCAAACCACGGAGCGATCGCTCCTCCAAGGAAACGCAGGAAGCTGTATGCCGCCGAAGCGGTCGGACGCTCGACCGGAGCGGCCTGCATCACCGCCGTCGTGATCAGCGTATTGTTGTTCCCCAAGAAAGCGCCCGCGATGATAACCGCGATAATAACGACCGCTTTGCTCGACGTCCAAATCCCCATCGCAAACAAGGTTAAAGCGAACAAGGTCAGCATGATGCACATGGAGGAGATGGTGCCGTATCGTCTTTCAAGCTTAGGCGCCATGAATACGGATGTGGCTGCAAGAAGAAGTCCCCACCCCAGGAAGACGTACCCCAGGCCCCGTTCTTTCAGATGCATAACGAAAGGCGAATAAGCCAGCAAGGTGAAAAATCCGAAGTTATACAAAAATGCAGTCAGTCCGAGCGTCAGCAGCGCACGGTATTTCAATGCCCGGAACGGGTCCATCAAGGAGCTTTTAGCCTTCGTTAGCTTCTTCGTTTTTGGCATCATGATGAGAAGGAAAATAAAAGCGACCACCATCAGCACGCTAACGCCGAAGAACGGGCCGCGCCAGGAGATGGAGCCAAGCTCCCCGCCCAGCAAGGGACCAACGGAAATCCCTAGACCAATGGCCGCTTCATAGAGAATGATGGCTTGGGCTGTTCCCGCGGTGGATAAGGAGACGATGGCGGATAATGCCGTAGCGACAAAAAGCGCATTCCCGAGACCCCAGCCGCCGCGAAGCCCGACCAGTGTCCAAATGCCGTTAGAAGCGCCGCCCAATGCGGCGAATATAGCGATGATAATAATCCCCAGCAGCAAAGTCCATTTGGTACCTAATCTGGACGAAACGACGCCTGTAATCAGCATGGCAATGGCCATGACCATGTTATAGCTTGTGAAAAGCAATGTAACCTGGCTTGGGGTTGCATTCATTTTTTCAGCGATGGCGGGCAAAATAGGATCGACAAGGCCGATCCCCATAAATGCGATGATACAGGCAAAGCCTACGGCCCATACCGCTTTGGGTTGACTCAATAACCCTGTTTTCTCTGTTGATGCAGGTTCCATAGTAACGACCAACTCCTATTTATTATTTTTGCTCATTTTCTCCGCTCATTCTGGCTATGGCAGCCTGAACTCGTTGTAGAAAATGCTGAATGTCATCGCGCATTTCCGTCATTTTCTTCAGCTTCTCTTCGAGAATGTCCAACTGATGCTTCACGACGGGCTCAAGCTCTATTAACTTGGGCAGCTTCTCCTTGTCATCGGAAATTTGCCTGTATCCTTGTCTGTGGGATTCCAGCTCTTCTGTTAAGGCTACATAACGCTGCAGCTCCTGCAAGGAAAACCCCAGGACGTCACGGGCATTAATCAGCCTTTTCAGCCGGTCAATATGCTCCTGCGTGTACAAACGAATTCCGCCTTCACTTCGTTCAGGGGGAGGAAGTAATCCGATCTCCTCATAATATCGAAGCGTCCGTTTGGTCAAGCCGCATTCCTTCGCTACGTCATCGATCTTGAATTTTGCCGTCATCCGAATCATCCTTCTCTTTTGGTCGTATTCTATTATGCTCCAAAGTTAACGTTAACGTCAACTGTAACTTTTAACAAAACATCGATTGTAATATGCTTCGAACCTGAACCACCTATACAAAT
This sequence comes from Paenibacillus vulneris, assembly GCF_039543185.1. Taxonomy (NCBI): domain Bacteria; kingdom Bacillati; phylum Bacillota; class Bacilli; order Caryophanales; family Paenibacillaceae; genus Paenibacillus; species Paenibacillus vulneris. Next base: position 18,622 of record NZ_BAABJG010000056.1, read on the forward strand.
ATCCCTGTAATGCGGGGGCCACAAAGCATCGTTTAGTACTTTGCGTGGGGGTGCCCCGATGCTTTTTTTAAATGTTTCAATATAAAAAAAGACCGCTAATGAATCGGCTGGAGCTCCAGCCTGTTCACTAACAGTCTCTTATTATAGCCAAGCTTATTTCCAAGGCAGCAGCTTGTTTTCAAGCCATTGCAAGCCGCGGTTAAACAGCAAGCCTAACAGCGACAGGACGACAACGCCGACCATAAGCTTCGTCGTAATCATCAGGTTCCCGTAATGGAGAATCATCGATCCTACGCCTTGCTGGGCCGCGATCATTTCCGCCGAAACGAGCAGCAGGAGCGAGGTCCCTGCAGCCAGCTTGAGCCCTGCGAAAATCATTGGCAAAGCTCCCGGAAGAATGACCTTCCGGATCACGTTAAAATGGCTGGAGCCAAAGGTAACAGCCGCTTTGATCCAGATCGGATCGACGTTCTTAACGCCGGAAAACGTATTAATAACGACAGGAAAAAATACGCCGAGCGCAATCATCGTAAATTTAGGCGTTTCCCCGATCCCAAGCCACAAAATGATCAGCGGCAGCAAAGCGATCTTAGGAATCGGATAGATCGAGTAAACGATCGGGCTGACAATAGCATCGGCCCATTTGGAGAATCCTAATAACAGGCCGACCACAATCCCGCATACGGCGCCAATGGCGTAACCGACAAGGATACGGTACAAGCTGGCCCACAGGTTCTCATGCAGCTCTCCGCTCGTCAGCATGTCCCAGCCTGCCGAAAGAATAGCCGTTGGGGCCGGCAAAAACAACGGAGGCATAATGCCCATCCGGCAGACCAGCTCCCAGAGCAGCAGAATGACCAGAATCCCAAGTACAGAGGCATACGCCGGCACCTTCAGCTCGAGGAAGGATACCCGGTTGCGGATGACATGGCGCTGTCCGGTTGATTTTTCATTTGATGATGCACTCATGCTATCCCTCCTTCAAAGCTTCTTGGGCGTCATGCCGAATCAGCTCCCAGATTTCATTCGAATAGTTCTCAAAGGCCGCGCGGTGCTCCTCCTTGTCACGGCCCATCTTGGGCAGATCAATACGGATTTGCGCTTTAATTTGCCCTGGATGGCGGGACAATACGATCACCCGGTCCGCCAAATAGACAGCCTCTTGAATGTTATGCGTCACATAAAGCGTGCTCAATCGGGTGCGGTCCCAGATCGAGAGCAGCTCTTCCTGCATCAGTGTCCGGGTTTGGGCGTCCAGCGCAGAGAACGGCTCGTCCATCAACAGAAGATCCGGCTCCACCGCAAGCGCCCTTGCGATGCCTGCCCGCTGACGCATACCGCCGGACAGCTGCTTAGGGAACGCCGATTCAAAGCCGTTCAGCCCTACCATATCGATATAATGCTGTCCTTTTTCCTTCTGCTCCTGTTTGCTTACCCCTTGCTCTTCCAGCCCGAAGATCACATTCTCATAAACGGTACGCCATGGGAACAGAGCAATCTCCTGGAAGACAATGCCGAGACGCGGCGGCTTCGCCGCATCGAAGCCCTCGAAATAGACCTCACCTGAGGAAGGAGACAAGAGTCCCCCGACAATGTTAAGCAGCGTCGATTTGCCGCAGCCGCTCGGTCCGACCAGGACGACAAATTCCTGCTCCTCGATGGCGAAGTTAATGCTTTTGAGAGCCGTTACTTCCCGCTTCTTGGAATCGATAAACTTCTTCTCAACGTTATCTACTACGATCCTCATTGCCTTATTTCCCCAGCTGCTTCAGGGCTTCATCCAGCAAGCTCGTATTGACGATACCCGCAGGATCAATCGCTTTATCGATCAGCTTTTCTTTGGCATACCAGTCCACTTGGGTCTTGATGTCGGTAGCGAGAAGTTTTCCGTCACGATCCATGTAAGGCAAGCCTTGTTTCACATTTTCTTCCGGCTGATCCGTGTATTTGGCAATGATTTTAACAACCTCATCATAGTTGGCTCCAGGAACCACTTTGCCGTCCTTCTGGGTCAATACCGCGTCATAATAGTAACGAGTCGCTTTGGCATAAGCCTTCAGGAAACGAACGGACAAATCTTTGTTATCCGCAAGCTTAGGAGAGAAGAATACGCCGGAGGTTTGATATTCAATTTCATCCCCGACTTGTGCCAGGACGCGGCCGTAGCCTTCTTTGGCGACGGTAGTCAAGTTAGGCTCATTCAGCATAACGGAATCCACTTGCTTGCTCTTGAGCGATTCCATCAAGCCTTTAATGCTGTTCAGAGGAACGAGTTCGACGTCCTTCAGCGTCAAGCCATGCTTTTCAAGCAAACGTCCTACCATGTAATGATAGGTGGAGCCTGTTTGGGTAATCCCGATTTTTTTGCCTTTCAGCTGTTCAATGGATTTCACGTCGGAATCCGTAGGAACCATGAAAGCCGTCGAAGAGTACCCTTTTTGCTCTCGGCCTTTATCGGCAACGATCACAAGCTTCTGTCCGCCTGCAACCATGTTGTACAAGCTTGCGGAGATTCCGGTCGCTCCAACCTGCACGCTTCCGCCCGCTGTTGCTACAGCAATCGGTTGTGCCGCGTCAAACCATTTGGGCTTCGCATCGATGCCCTCTTCCTTGAAGTATCCCTTCTCCATAGCAATAAAAATAGGTGCCGAGCTGGTCAGCTTGAGCATGCCGATATCCATCGAAACCGTCTCTGTCTTAGCCGGTGCAGCGGAGCTTCCGGGAGTTGTTGGGGCGGCTTCTTTTTTTCCACAGCCAGCTAGTGCGGCGCCGATACCCATTACTAACGTTAGTGCCAAAAGTGATGCCTTTCTCATGCTGTTTACCCTCCATTTTTTTTATGCGCAATTGCCAAACCTTATATCTGTTCGACGCGTTAAAGCAATTATCCTGCCTAAAACACTTTTTTTATTGAACATTGTTTAAAAATATACCTTCAATACAAATTAATGATTCCATTTCAAAATATTGTTATCTTGTTCTTGAAGCAGCCGTGCCATATAAACGATTTGCCCCGTATGATACCCGTAATGCACGGTAAGATGGTACAGCAGCCTTCCTATGGGGCGGTTATAGGTAGCGATTCCCGCGTCTTCCGGGTAATGAACCGTCACTTCCCGTTCCAGATCCTGCTCTGATATAGCCGAGAGCACGCTTCGCGACTGCTCCCTAACTTCCTTCAATCGGCCGTACAGCTCCTTGCAGGAGAAGCCTCCTTCAGCTCTGAATTCCGCGGAGCGCTCCCGGGTGTAAGGCAGCCCTCCGATACTGCTTGCAATATTATGGAATTCATTGCCTGCGAGATGAAGACACAGATTGCCAATACTATTAGTCCCCTCTTTCCGCTTCTCCCAAACCTGAGCATCCGAAATCCGATGCAGCGCCTTCTCGATCTTCTCCAGCTCCTGGTCAAGCAAACTTAAAGTCATTGCAATGAACATGCGGCACCTTCCTTGTGTGAATTACATAATTTTACATTTTCTTGGCTGTTCGAACGTAAAAAGAGCCGGCGTAACCGGCCCTCGTTGCGAGAATTAATCGAAATCGTAGCGCTGTTCCTTCCATGGATTTCCATACATGTGATACCCGTTCCGCTCCCAAAAGCCAGGCTTATCGCTCGCCATAAATTCGATGCCGCGCAGCCATTTGGCGCTTTTCCAGAAATACAGATGCGGTACGACCATTCGTACCGGATACCCGTGATCCGGGGTTAAGAGCTCGCCGTTATGCTTCAGGGCAAATAACGAGGTCTCCTTGAGAAAGTCCTCCAGCGGCAAGTTCGTCGTCCAGCCATGCTCGGCATGCAGCATGACATACTTCGCCTCCGGCTTCAGCTTCACACGCTTCATTACCTCGGCGACCGCTACCCCCTCCCATACGTTGTCCAGCTTGGACCAGGTGGTCACGCAATGGATGTCGTTACGGAATTCCTGCCGCGGCAGTGCAATAAACTCCTGGTAGCTGAGCGTCACTTCCTCCTCCACCAGGCCAAACAAGCGAAAATTCCAAAGGCTCATATCGTTGTAATAAGGCACGCTGCCGTAATGCAGCACCGGAAATCCTTGCGTCAACGTCTGTCCCGGCGGCACCCGGGTGGCCGTCTCTTGATTTGCGCTCATCTTCCCTTCCTCCTTCTGGGTTTATAAGGCTGGCAAGCCTTCTGCTTCCTCCCTTTATTATAGCCGCAATGAAGCCAGTTCTTCCAAAGGAATGTCGCACAAGGGCAAACTCATCTCTACCGTCGTGCCTTGATTGACCCGGCTCGTAATAGACATCTTCCCGCCATGATGCTCTATAATTTTCTGGCTTATCATCAATCCCAACCCGGTTCCGCCCTCCTTGGTCGTATAGAAGGGCTCGCCCAGCCGGGGCAGCTTGTCCTCCGGTATGCCGCAGCCCTGATCGATAATCCGCAGCATGGCAAGACCGGTATCTTCCGCAATGGTAAGAACAATATGAATGATTCCGTCGCGGGTCATCGCTTCGATCGCATTTTTCAGGAAGTTAATGATAACCTGCTTGATTTGATTCGGATCGCAATGCACGGCATAGGGACCTTGTCCGGCCGCCAGCTGGATTTCAATGTTTTTCATAATGGCCTGTGTGCCGATCAGCGTCTGGACCTCTTCTACCAAATCCTTCAGATCGGTCCTCCGCAGCTGAAGCGATTGCGGCTTCGACAGCATCAACAGCTCGCTTACGATCAGTTCAATGCGATCCAGCTCCTCCTTCATAATGGACAAATATCTGGGGAACTGCGCATCGGAATGCATCATCAGCTTCACAAAGCCCTTCAGCGCGGTAAGCGGATTGCGAATCTCGTGGGCAACCCCCGCAGCCAATTGACCGACAACGGACAGCTTCTCGGATTTGCGCAGAAGCTCATCCTTTCTCTTCTGCTCCGTTATGTCTTTGACCATAACATAGCAGCCAACCATAGCCTGGCGAATAATAATCGGGGCCGGTGTTATCAACAGATAGACTAGGGAGCCGTCCTTGCTGACAAGCCGCATCTCGCCGCAATCGAACGATTCTCCTATCATAAAGTGTTGGAACCACTGCTGGGCCCGGCCGGCATCTTCATAATAGAATAGGTCCGTAAAATGAAAATCATTCAATTCTTGCGCGGAATAACCCGTGATTTGCTCTGCGGCCGGATTGACCGAGACGATATAGCCCGTTTTGTCCAAGGCAATAATGGCCTCGGGATTGTATTTCTTCAGCGAAGTATAGCGGTCGATCGTTTCCTCCAGCAGCTGCTGCATTTTCTTATGCTCGGTTATATCCTGAACGGTGCCATGGATTTTCATTAAACGACCCTGCTCGTCCTTCAATGCAACTCCTTGGAGATGAACATGCTTTTCATCCTCATCCGGCAAAAGAATCCGGCATTCCAGGCTGAAGCTATGACCCTCCAGGGCATTCCTTATTTTCGACACCACCATGGGCTGATCGTCCGGATGGACATACGTCAGGAAGCGCTCATACGTTCCGACGCTGCCGCCATCCTTAATGCCATGAATGCGGAGCAGCTCCTCCGAGCATATGATCTCTTTGCTGTCCACATCCCATTCCCAGCTGCCGATAGACGCAATTCGCTGCGCTTCCTTCAGGCTTCTTTGGCTATGGATGAGAGCCTGCTCCGTCTCTATTCGTTCCGTCACGTCCCTTCCGATGGAGAGAATTTTATCTATTTCGCCATCCTCATTCAGGATCAATTTAACAGCCGTTTCAATCCAGACATAATGCCCGTCCGCATGGCGAAAACGCGCACATATTTTGTCATGCTCGCCGTACTGCCGGTTCATTATAGGGGCCACGTCGTCCGGATGGAAATATTCCACTAGTTGCCTGCCTATTAACCGGTCCGGTTCGTATCCGAGCAAGCTGTGGACAGCCGGAGACACGCTCAGGCATAGCCCGTCCGCCGTAGTGCATACGATAATATCCTGCGAGTGCTCGAACAGGATGGAGGAGATGTTATCCTGGAGCTTCTTATCCGAGATAGCCGTCAAATAAACAAGAAGGCTCTCCGGCGTCCCGTCGTGATTTCGAAGAACCATTACCTGTTCCGCCGCCCATATGACCTGCCCCGTCTTATGGATATAACGAATATCCAGGTGAGCGGAGCCGGTATGTCCCTTTAGCAATTCCTTCAGCTCTCGTTCTTCCTTAGCGCAGTCATCGGAATGAATGAAGCTTCGATGATCCCTCTCTATCAATTCCTGTTCTTCATAGCCGAGCATGCAGCAGAGGGCCGGGTTGACACGATTCCAAACACCATCCATGGATAGAACGGCGATACCTAATGGAGCAAGCAAAAATGCATGTTCATAAAAAGAAGGGTGTTCCAGATGCATTGAACTCAATAGTGACGCCTCCTTTGCATTTCATTCGTAACTGCTCAGGCCATTGACAAATCGAATCCACGAATCCATATCCAGCTTGCACGTGTTATAAGCGCGACGTCATCCTCTCAATCAGCTGATGAACCGGGAGGACACGATCGGCGCGAATCGCGCAAGCTTCCTTATCATCCAGGTGCTGAAGAAAATGGTCTACTGCCCCGGCGAAGCCGCGGCGGGCCGCGATCGTCTCCCAGCTGCCAAAGCCACCCGAACGGGGGAGAGCATGCTGCTCATAAAAAACAGCCGATTCCATATTCTTCACTTCGACGGAACGGCCGCTTCCATGCAGTTCAAGCTTCTCCAAGTCTGCCCCGGCCTGCCGTACCATGCTGAATTGACCTGCTCCTTTCATGGCTCGATCTACTCCTGGTCCGTGAAACACAAGACTGCCCGCTCCGAACAGCAGCCTCCCGGCAGCATCCTGCTGTTCTATGTACTGCAAATCCTCATACCGTTCTCCACCGATCCACAGCAGCAAATCAAGCATATGGATCAGATCGTCGTAAAGCGTATATTTGGCGCCGTGCTTCTGAAGCTTCGTCCTGTGCTTGGCAACAGAGCAAAGCTCGAAGCCTCCCGTCTCCTCCATCCATTGCTTCGCCTGGACATATAAAGGAGCGTAGCGGCGGTTAAAGCCAACGCCCAGCAGTACACCTTGATCTAGTGCGTACTTCGACATGGCTTCCGCTTCCCGGTAATCGTACGAAAGCGGCTTGTCCACATACACGGCCGTTCGCCGCTTCAGACAAGCCATAACCACATCATAATGGGTTTCCGTCGGGCTGTGGACGAATACGGCCTCTGGTTCTGCTTCGAGCAGGGCCTCCAACGTATCATAGCGTCCTTCTATGCGATATTGACGCGCTACCTTCTCCACAGTGGCCGGCGTCCGGCTGGCTACGCCGACAATGTGAACGTTCTCATTCGAACCAAGGAGCGGCAGGTATACTTTCTGCGCAATATCTCCTAGACCAATAATACCTATCCTTTTCATTAAGGAGCCTCCTAACGAAACTTACGGTCTTCTGCTGCGTATGTCATGTTGAAGCGACTATGATTCCTATTCTCGTTCCTCATCATCCGGATGACTCCTTCTTTTGGCACATGACAAAATAGCAAATCCCTTTAACTTGCTATAGACAATATGGTAGAATAGGAATATTGCGAATATATCGGCTTCAACATTTTGCTTTCCATCTGGGGGATGGCTTACTTGTCGAAAAAAAACATAAAATGGTTTTGGACTTTTCTCATTCTTTTTGCCGCTTTATTAGGTCTGGCCGCGCTATTTCAATCCGATATGCTTATTTATGCCGCAAGTGCAATACCTATATTTATCGTCTTATTCTTGCCTGATATTAAGAAGCATCAATATATTCGCAGCGGGAAACATTCCAAGAACTTCGCGATCTACAAGCAGGACAGCGGAGAAGAAACACTGGTTGTCATCGCATTTCAGCCTGGCTTCGTACGCTGGAAAGCCGGGAGACTGTACTTCCATCTGAACGATATCAGCGAAGACTCCAGCAAAGCCGCTTCGGTATTCCAAGGAAGTGAAGGAACGGTTGCCTCTCTGCCTGTGCTGTCATTCGATTTGTCCGCACACAAACGCAAGACCGGATGGATTAGCATCGATCTTGCACAGCTGGAGCAGCGAACGACGAATCTGTCCTACACCACCGACGAGATCAATCGTCTCGTGATCCGATTGAAGGATTTAGAGGAAGCGGCATTGACGATCATGTCGGCCTCCGCATCTTCCTCCAAAAACAAAAGTAAAAGCATCTCCGCTTAAACGCCGCGTATGTGCCGCCTCTACAGGCGGCATTTTTGTTTGTATAGGGATATGTATGTATCAGACATGCTCTGAAGGATAAAGAAGGGACGTTACCACAGCAGGTAACGTCTTATGAAATCCGATGTTAACGGTAGTAAGAAGCCGCTTCCTGGACCACCTTTTGCATCGGCAGATGGTACGGACACTTTTCCTCACAAAGCGGCTTCTCCCTACAGGGCTCATAATCGGCACAGGAGAGAATCTTGTCCTTCTGCCTCTCATAAAAACCGTTGCCCTTAGGCAGCAAGCCCAAGGTTTGCCGTACCTGGCTTGAGATCATAATATCCGGAATCGTAACACCGATCGGGCAAGAGCAGTAGTTGCAGCGGCGGCAATTATGGCTTCCCAGCTCAAGCGCCAGCGCCTCCAGCTCCTTGCGCTCCTCCTCTTCCACCTCTTGCTCCATCGCAGCCAAATTTTGCTTGACCTCATCCACGCTAATCATGCCCGAAATGATGACATCGACATTCTGGCTGTAAGGATAACGGATCGCTTTCTCTACTGGCTGTATGAAGCCGCCGGATAGCGGCTTCATCGCCACCTTGCCCATTCCCATCTGCGTAGCCATAGGAATCAGCTCATTCAGGGCAAACGGCTGAGCCAGGTTCAAATGGAACAAGACTTGATCGAAATCTCCCTTGCTGATCCACTTGGCCAGAAGCTCCGGTCTATGCCCCGTAATCCCGATAAAGCGGACCTTGCCCGCTTCCTTCATCTCCAAAGCCGCTTTGTAGGCTCCGTTGTCTTCCATGGCCTGCTTATATTCGCTTACATAATTGACATAGTGAATTTGCAGCAAATCTATTACATCGGTCTTCATTCTGACCAGGCTTCGCTCAATCTCTTCCTTGGCGGCGGCATAATCCCGCTTATTCGTCTTGGTCGCCAGAAAATACTCCGAACGGCGATGGGAGATCGTTTCCCCAATAATCTCTTCGCTGTTCCGGTACCCTGCAGCCGTATCGATGTAGTTGATGCCGTGATCCAGCGCGTAATTTAGCGTATCTCCGGCCTGCTGCAAGGAAACTCCAGGCAAATTCATAGCTCCGAAGCCTAATGCCGATACCTGAAAACCGGTTTTTCCAAATGGACTGTATCTCAACTGCTTTCTCCCCTTTATCCCGAAAAAATAAGAAGTATAGACAAAGCTTCCCGTAAGAAGCTGGTAGATCATATTCAAGTTACTATTTTATCATAACCCCGGTCGTTCCGGCATAAGAGCCAACAAAATTCACGCAAAAAACACAGCGGCCAACATTGGCGGCTGTGCTTTTGCTTGGCGCAGTTAACGCCACTTTTCTTTGCCATGTTATCTTCTTTGATTCTTACCCTCATCGCTCTTCGTTGAATCATCTTTTTTTGAATCGTCAGATTTCTTATCATCCGTCTTTTTGTTGTCCTGTTCCTTCTTGCGATCGTCATCCGATTTCTTGTCGCTCTGCTTGTCATTAGGCTTCTTGGCATCGTCTTGACGTTTTGTATCCTCCCGCTTGCTATTATCGTCATCCTTGCCGGAATCATCCTTTTTCGGATCGCTGGCCTTCTTCGGGTCATCGTCCTTCTTCTTAGGATCATCCTTCTTGGAATCCGAATCTTTGGAGGAATTGTCGCCTTTTTTCGGGTCATTCTTGTTGTCGTTCCCCGAACCGGAAGTACCGGGAATCCGCGTTCCCGGCTTTATACTCGGTATTGGGGGTGTAGGCGTCGGCTTGAACGAAGGCTTTGGCGTAGCCGTCGATCCCGGCCGTTTATCGTCCTTCCGGTCATCGTTTTTATTGTTATTCGTGTTGGTTACGCCGGAGCCGTTCTTTTTCGGATCATTTTTGTCGTCGTTCTTGTTGTCATTCTTATCATTCTTGTCGTTCTTGTCATTCTTGTCGTTCTTGTTACTGTTCTTGTTGTCATCCTTGTTGTCGTTTTTGTTGTCATTCTTGTCATTTTTACTGTTCTTATCATTCTTATCGTTCTTGTCATTCTTGTCGTTCTTGTTGCTGCTATTGTTATTGCCGGTAGTGCCTTTCCCGTTGCTATCCTTCGAGGTTTGTTCTTTTTTCTTCTCTTTCAGCTTCTTATCCAGCTCTCCGGACTTTTCTTCTTCCACCAGCTTCTTGATATCGGCCTTAGTCGGCATTTTATCAGGCTGAACGATCGCCGATTTATTATCCGGGTTATTCTTTACGATCTGATGAATCGACTCCTTCTTCAGATCATCGAGCGTCACATCGACACCATTGTTTTTGGCGTTCAAATAAACCGAATATTTCCCCATCGAGACGTTGTTCTTCTTCGCTTCCTCCCTAACCTCCTGCGGAGCCGCAAAAGCCTCCACCTGATAGGAGCTTACTTGCTCGGGATGGGTTTGCTTAATATGCTCGGAAACCTGCTGACGGAGCTTCTCGGCAATCTTCGTATCGTCTACCGTACTTTTCTCCTGAACGACGGAGCTGGCAATAACAATGTCCGCCTCGCCTTTGGCAAGCGCCTTCTGCTCCGCCTTGTCCAGCAGGGTAGCTGTTACATTCTCAAGCGTTTTCCCCTTATAACTAACCTCTTGAATCAATTCGGTGCCGTCATCATTCAGCCCTCTAAGCTCAAGCACTTGTTCCTTTTCATCGATTCCCATCTCTACGGACGGGTTGATGTCCAGCGATACATAGGCAACGACCTCGGAGCTGCCCATTCTGCCGGCAAAGCTGGCGAATACGACCAGGCAGAACACGACCGCCGCAACGAGAGCGGACCGGCCGGCTACGGACGGGCTGCGCCAGTTCAAGCCGGGTTCGGCATAGATAATTTCCTCGCCAATCTCGCAGCTGCGGTTTTTGCGGGGAATCTTATCAAATTTGCCGTCCTGGCGCATAACGATAATGTTGGATCCCGTCATCTCCATGACGATGCCTTTATTCATTTGCTACCCCCCCTTCTTGTTCATCCTCTTTAATATGTAGATAGTCTCGAAGATATGGATAAGGCCCGTTATAAATTAAAGCGACAGCAATGATAAATTTGCGGTTGCGTTCCAATGTTTTTCGGGACACCTTGACCATGTCCAGCAATTCCTTAATCGGCAGCATGCGCTTTGAGAGCATGGTTCTCATCAACTCGGAATCCTCGGAGAGCTGTCTGCCAATGGCAAACAGAGCCTGCCTGGAATCGTCATGCTTCGGAGACGCGTCCACCAAATCCGAAAATTGAATACCAAAATCAGCCAAACAACGATTCAAATCCAATATTTCGCTGCGCCGCTCCTCCATTCCTTTTTGCTTCTCATACTGCTCGATCGCCTGATGGATTTCCACCGGGTTCACGACGTTGTCCTCTTCGTCCTCCACTTCGAACATGCTGTAAGGGATCTGCTGCGTGAAGCGCTGCTCCTTACGGACATAGTCAATTAAGCGGCGTCGAATGACCTGCTCGGCAAAACCGAGAAAAGACCGACCCGCCTGCGGGGAGAATTGGTTAACGGCTTCATTAAAAGCGCCCAAAGCAATACTAAATTCATCATCTCTTGCCGGATCTACATACCTTTTGCAAAAACGGCTCGTTACCTTCGCAACATACGGCTGGTAATCCGTAATAAATTGATTGCGCAGGCGTAAATCACCCTCTTGAATCCGAATCACAAGTTGCTCAGGTGTTTGCGAATCCGATGTTTCAGGGTGGTGAGACTGGCGTTTTCCGAGAAATCTCTTAAATAAAACGAGCAGCAATCGTTCCACCTCACACTATATTTTTTCGCTATCGTCATGGTTGTTTACGGGGGTCGTTTTGTGTCTCAGCATTTATTATATCACAGGTAATATGAACCAAGCTTTCTTTGTCGAATAATGCTGTCGCAATCGCTGGCTTACTAGCGGTGAAAACGGTTCAACAATTAACCGTGCATGGGGTTAAAAGGCAACAAAAAAACGTCCCTAATAAAAGAGACGTTGTCGGGTCCAATTATGTTAAGCCGCGCATCGATTTTTTGTTATTTAATCTGCTCTTGCGCTGGCTGAGGATATTCAGCCTGTGCTTAAGCTGCTCCTCCCATTCGACATCGCCCCATGCTTTGGCCACCATCAACAGATCCAAAGACATATCGATTTGACTGCGTACGACCTCGAAGGGATCTTCATTCTCATGATTGACGCAGTTTTCAATTAGTTCCGCCTGGCTCCGATGGTCGACATACTCTTGAAAATCTACTTCCGGAGCTCCGTCGCCATGCGCATATTCGGCTAATATATCGTACTCGCTTTCTACCAAATAATGAACCTCGACCCGGTGACATACCGGACAAAATAACAGGGGTACATTATGAATCTGTGTTCGTATATGTTTTAAGGTTCCTTTCGTTCCGATCATACTGGCGCCACAACAAAAGCTCATCTCTACGCCTCCTATAGATTCCCTTTCCATCCATAATAGTGAACAGGGTGTAGTCAATAATACCGAGCATATTCGCCCGTCATCTACGGGTCACTCGCTTAGGGGATCATGATAAACAGAAACGACTTATCGTCTATTATAACAGCAGGCGGGTTCCGTGAACAAGGCAGTTGAGGATATTACCAATTTTACGCAGGACCTGGCTGCGAATGGATGATCCTCCTTTTGCACATGCTGTAATGGCGTGAAATTGTGTTTCATCTTCCATAGATTAGGGTAAATCAATCAATATACCCCTTTTCGGGCCGAGTCATGGTAAAAGCATGGTTCTGCACATTCTAATCTGCTGTCCAAAGGCATATAGTAAGAATATGTCGACGTAATCTGTTACGGCTCCGTGTTGCTATGCCAACGGTATTTTCATTCTCATTTCCGAAGGGAGAGAGCCTCATGAAGTACATTCCGATCGGATCCAAACAAATCGCCTTCGTGCAGTACGATGATCAATCCTCGCAAATGCACATCCAATACCATACGGGACAAACGCGGGTTTGCTCTGGAGTTAACGAGGAGCAGGTACAGCAGCTGCTGCAGTCCGACAACCCTTATGACCTCATGGTCCGGTTAACCCGGGTGCCGCATACCGCGCAGCAAGTCTGATCCCCGCATACCGATCTCATGCATGGGAGCTAAAGCCCGCGTACGTGATGATGACCCGAAGGCTTTATATATCCGGCATGGGGATACATACCCTTGGTTTCACTCGGGGTTTTCCGGTCTCCGCTTTAGGGTGGAGATTTTATTTTTGCCCGTTAAGCCCCTTATATAAGTATAGTTCCCGCATTATAGGAAATAGTAGAGTAATAGAGAAACCGTCATGGAGAAAAAAAGATGGATGTACGGATCCATACAAAAGGAACCGGCGAGGATTGACCGCGCTGGCAGAAAAAGGTACGCTAATGGATGAAAGTACACTCCAGATAAATAAAGGATGTGGGTGGATTGCCAAGACATTTAGTCATCGGAAACGGCAAGTTTTTGATCAACTTAGACCGTCAAACGTACATGAGAGATTTATATTATCCCTATGTAGGGCAATTAAACCACGTCGGAGGGTACCAATGCAGAATCGGTCTATGGGTCGACGGAGCCTTCACCTGGTTGAATGATCCGGATTGGTCATTCCGGTTAGCCTATGCCGAGGATTCCCTGATCACCGAAGTCACTGCCGAGAATGCCCGGTTAGGCATTACTTTGCTGATTAACGACGGGGTGCATCAGAGGGAGGACATTTATTTAAAACGGGTACAAATTCACAACCAATGGGATAAAGTGCGCGAGGTACGTATATTTTTCAACCAGGACCTCGTTATTAACGAAACCGAAGTCGGCGATACAGCCGCTTATTATCCGATCAATAATACGGTATTTCACTATAAAAAAGATAAATATTTCATGTTCAGCGGCAGTACGGGTCCGGAAGGCATCTATCAGTACACTACCGGGGTCAAACGGTTTTACAATGCCGAGGGCACTTGGCGGGATGCCGAGGACGGCCACTTGATGGGCAACGCTATTGCGCAAGGCTCCGTTGACAGTACCATCAGCTTCCGGCTCCATGTGCCCCCTCATGCCGATGAAATTATGTATTACTGGATGACGGCAGGCAAAAATCTGGAAGAGGTCAAAAAGCTCGACGCCTATGTGAAGGAAAGCCATCCCGGCAAGCTGCTCGACCGCATCAAGGTGTATTGGCAGCGCTGGGTTAACAAATCCGAGCGCGATTACGGCGATCTCAGCCCGGAGGTCGTGCGCCTCTATAAGCAAAGCCTGCTGATCGTAAGAACGCAGACGGACGTCAACGGAGCGATCATCGCCGCCAATGACTCGGACATTATGCAGAGTAACAGAGACCACTACAGCTACATGTGGCCGCGTGACGGCGCTTTAATCGCCTATGCCATGTCCATGGCCGGCTATCAAGGCATGGTAACGCCCTTCTTCCACTTCTGCGCCAACGTGCTGTCGCCGGAGGGATATTTGCAGCACAAATACAACCCGGACGGAACGGTCGGCTCCAGCTGGCATCCTTACATTCATGGAGGCAAGACACAGCTTCCGATCCAGGAAGACGAAACCGCGCTGGTCTTGTTCGCGTTATGGCAGGACTTTCTGAAGCACGGCGTCATCGAGCTTCCCCAGTCTTTGTACCGTACCCTGATCCGCCGGGCGGCCCGCTTCATGTCGACTTACATCGATCAGGATTTGAACCTGCCGAAGCCGAGCTACGACCTGTGGGAGGAACGGTACGGGATCTATACGTTTACGGCCTCCGCCGTATACGGAGGGCTCATCGCTGCCGCAAACTTCTGCAGCCTGTTCGGCGACGAGGAACGCAGCAGCAGGTACAAGCACACCGCAGAGAGGATCAAAGCGGGCATCCTGAAGCATCTGTGGGACGACGAAGAGCAGCGCTTTGTCCGCGGCCTTTATCTCGAGAACGGAGAATGGGTTAAGGATAGAACCTTCGAGAGCAGCGTATTCGGCATCTTCGAATTCGGCGTCCTGCCTGCCGACGATCATCGAGTCGTCCGTACGATGCAAACGAACCGGGACCGCCTGACGATTAAAACCGATATCGGCGGCGTAGCGCGATATTACCACGACTATTACTTCCAGCGTTCTTCCGACATCGAGAACATCCCAGGGAATCCATGGATCATCTGTACGCTCTGGATTGCCGAATGGGAGATCGAGTATGCCAAGACGCTGGCCGAGCTCGAAGGACCGCGCCGTACGCTGGAATGGGTCGTGAAGCACGCTATGGAAAGCGGCATCCTGTCGGAGCAGCTCGATCCGTTCGACGGAAGCCCCGTATCGGTAGCTCCTCTCACCTGGTCACATGCGACCTATGTGCTTACAGTCGTCAAATATATGGAGAAGTACCAGAAGCTTACTAAAGCTTAAAGCAACTAAGTCGCCATCAATAGATAAAGCCTGGACTCACCCGCTACTTTTGCGGGGAAATCCAGGCTTTTATTGTGTAATGGGCCAACCGTGAGGACGATGGCGGAAGCTTACACTTGCTTCGCTTCCTGAATCTGCGCCTGAGGATCGGAGACCAAGGCTTCCTTATACTCCACTCTTTCGATTACACAGCCCGGACCTGCCTTAATCCGGTTGCCCCTCACGATTTTGGCCGTCGTGTACTCCAATTCAATATCGTCGCCCTCTATGATGTCGACGGTCAACTGTTTGGCGGCGAATTTGGGCAGAAAAGGGTTCAACAGCGACTTCAGCCCGCTCCGGCGCACGGTTATCTTCTCTCCGCCAATTTCCTGTGCCCGGCAAGGGCCGTACATAGTAATATCGATGCGTCCAGCATTCAACAGCCCGCCGACTTGAACGGTCCCCTTCACCTCGAAGGTTTCCGCCTCGCTGTCGCCATCGATTTGAAGTCCGCCCTCAACGCGAACATGGTCGCCGGCCGCGCTGCCCTTGATTTGGGCGGAACCGCTGCAGTCCAGCTCGCGGTAAGCGAGATTGCCGTCAATCTTGGCCTCCCCGCTGACCTTCCATCGGGACGCTTCGGCATTGCCTTCTATGCGGCAGGTTCCGCTGATCATGGCGTCCTCCGCGTGCAATTGACCTTTGACTCCCCCTTTGCCATTGACTTGAAACTCCATGCATTTGGTGTCGCTCAGCAAGGTTCCGAATCCGTCAATCTTGACGTTTCGAAAGCTGCCTCCGCCCGATGTTCCGCTGCCTGCAATGACGATATCCTGATCGTTATAATGTTCCATTCCGTTCCCTCCATCTTCATGGTATGCCCCATTCTGCATATCCTCAAATTTACAATCTCTAGTAAGCTTAATTAACGAAACAATGTTTCAAATTACAATCGGCTTTCACAAGTAAGGAGTAGGTGAAATGGTTAGAAGTAAGCTGTGAATGCTATAATGAAGCATGAAAGTCATGATCTCACAAACACAGTGTAACATAACACTGTTACGTTGTAAATACAGAGAAGCCTGGTCAACATGGAATGAATGCCATATTTTTTGCTCCGAGCCTTTGTCTAGCGTCAGGAATATCCTTTATATGCCATACCTAACCACATCGTTTGGTTACCAGCCGCTTTTACTTTGAAAAAAACTCCTCACCTTATGCTTTATGCATTAGTTGAGGAGCCGCTTTCTTCTTATTCATGCCCGTAGGTTGCTTCATACTTCGCTGCATCCCACAGCTTGTCCAGCTCAGCAGAATCCGCGATCTCCACCACGATCATCCAGCCGTTGTCGTACGGGGACAAATTGATAACGCCCGGGTTGTCCTGCAGCTTGCGGTTAATGTCGATAACTTTGCCGGAAATCGGCGCGTACATCTCGGACACGGTCTTGACCGACTCCATGCTTCCGAACGGCTCTCCAGCTTTGAGCGTATCCCCCACCTCGGGAAGCTCTGCGAACACAATCATGCCAAGCTCTTCCTGCGCGAAATCGGTCATGCCGATAACCGCCCGATTGCCTTCCACACGAACCCATTCGTGATTTTCGCTGTATTTCAAGTTATGTAATACTTCCACTTGCCGTTTCCTCCTGTCTGACAATTAAAAAAAACCTCTAGCTGCAGTATAGCAGACCAGAGGGAGATTTTGAAATACAAGTATTCAAAACCGAACTACCGGAGCTTATTTCGCAACCAGGTGCTTGTCGCCTTTTTTCCAGTTCATTGGGCACAGACCGCCGGATTGCAAAGCCTCCAGCACGCGGAATGTTTCTTCTACGCTGCGGCCGACATCGTTGTGGTTAACTACCTGATATTTTAATTCGCCTTCCGGGCTGATGATGAACAGGCCGCGAAGCGCAATACCTTCTTCTTCAATCAACACGCCATAGTCGCGAGCAACCTTTTTAGTCAAGTCAGATGCCAATGGGAAGTTCAGCTTGCCCAGGCCGTTCGAATCCACTGGCGTGTTGATCCATGCACGGTGGGAATGAATGCTGTCGGTGGATACGCCAAGAACTTCTGTGTTCAGCTTCTGGAAATCAGCATAGGCTTCGCTCAGAGCCGTGATTTCGGTTGGGCATACGAAAGTGAAGTCCAACGGATAGAAGAACAATACCAGCCATTTGCCTTTGTAATCGGACAAGGATACTTTGCCGAAATCCTGGCCGTTGCCTGCTGCAGTTTCCATTGTGAAATCCGGCGCTTGTTTACCTACCAAACGTTCTGCCATTGGATCATGTCCTCCCCTAACGCTTGTTTTTCATGTAAAATCGTACCAAACGCCCCAGGGAAAGTCAATATTATAACAATTACTTATTAATAATGATTATAATTCACATTATTTTTTCATGCCATAAACAATGAAGACCCTTAACCATCCCCTGCAGATGGAAGAGTCTTCACTATGATGAATCTATTTATAAATGCAATACAGAGGACGCAGGAGTCGGAATTGATGATACATCGGCTCCAGACCTGCCCTTGGGTGCCTTTATAACCTATTATTTACGGATCGCATTCACGATCAGATCGCCCATAGCGGTCGTACCGATCGCTTTGCTCTTGTCTACAGCGATGTCGCCTGTGCGATGTCCGGCATCAAGAACTTCTTTTACCGCACGCTCGATAGCTTCAGCAGCATCATGATAGCCGAAAGTCAAACGGAACATCAAGGCTACGGAAAGAATCGTTGCGATCGGATTCGCTACGCCTTGACCCGCGATATCCGGAGCGGAACCGTGTACCGGCTCGTACAAGCCGAATGCGCCTTCGCCAAGAGATGCGGAGGACAGCATGCCGATAGAGCCTGTCAGCATCGCTGCTTCGTCACTCAAGATATCTCCGAACATATTCTCGGTTACGATAACGTCAAAGCTCGAAGGACGACGAAGCAATTGCATAGCACAGTTGTCAACCAATACATGCTCGAGCTCTACATCCGGATAGTCAGGAGCGATACGGTTTACCGTTTCTCTCCACAGACGGGATGTTTCAAGCACGTTCGCTTTATCTACGGAAGCCAGCTTTTTGCGGCGGGTTCTTGCAATTTCAAAAGCTTGACGCACGATGCGCTCAACCTCTTGAACGTTATATACGCAAGTATCAACCGCTTCTTGTCCGTTAGCGCCTTCGCGACGGAACTTCTCGCCGAAGTAAATACCGCCTGTCAGTTCACGCACAACGATCAGGTCGGTGCCTTCCAATACTTCCGGCTTCAAAGTGGAAGCATCCTTCAAGCAATCGAAAATTACGGCCGGACGAATGTTGGAGAAAAGCCCCAACGCTTTGCGAATGCCGAGAAGACCTGTTTCCGGACGAAGCTCTTTAGAGTTGTTATCCCATTTAGGACCGCCAACTGCACCCAGCAGCACAGCGTCGGCTTTTTTACATAGATCCAATGTTTCTTGAGGAAGCGGAGTTCCCTTCTCATCGATAGCGATCCCGCCGAACAAGCCGTGCTCGGTTTCAAAACGGTAGCCGAACACCTCTTCCGTCTTCTTCAACACTTTCTCAGCTTCAGCTACAACCTCAGGTCCGATGCCGTCCCCGGCGATTACAGCGATTTTTTTAACGTCTGCCATTAGGTTCACTCCTACACTTTAAGTATTATATTCTTTGTACCATATTTAGCCCCCTGTGACAAAGATATAAAAGCTATGATCGTCATAGGAATTGCCTATAATAACAAAGAGAGACCCTCTGACAGCCGTTTCTATGGAATGCCGCTTATGGAGTTCATTGCCCTTGCAAAAAGAAGCTTGTCATCCCGGTTCCAAAGGTTTACAATACTTTGAAAAATACATGTCATATGATAAAGGAGCCTGTGTATGGATTACCGATTCTCCGATACGACGGAAAGCTTCAAATCTTCGGCAGTAAGGGAAATTTTGAAGCTGACCCAAGGCAAGTCCATCATATCCCTCGCAGGGGGATTGCCGAACGAGCAGTATTTCCCTATTGATGCTGTAAGGGATGCCTTCTCGCGGGTGTTCGACGAAGGCAAGCAGGTGCTGCAGTACGGCCTGACCGAAGGGTTCACCCCGCTTCGCGAAAGCATCAGCCGCCACTTACAGCGCAAGCAAATCCATGTCGGCATCGATGATATGCTTCTTACGACAGGCTCTCAGCAAGCTATTGACTTGTTGACGCGGGTGTATGTAGATCCCGGCGACGTGATCCTGGTAGAGCGTCCCACCTACCTGGCGGCTCTTCAAATTTTTCAATCCCGCCAGGCGCGCATCGTCTCTGTCGATTGTGACGACGACGGCATGAATCTAACCGATTTGGAAAATAAGATTCAGCAGTATAATCCTAAGCTGATCTATGTGATCCCTACCTTCTCCAACCCTTCCGGAAAAGCATGGAGCCTGGAACGCCGCAAGGGCGCTCTGGACATCTGCAAGCGCAATAACGTGCTTATCCTGGAAGATGATCCTTACGGCGAATTGCGGTTTGGAGGCGAAGAGGCTCTGCCATCGCTCTTCGCGCTGGACGAGCATCCGAACGGCTGCGTCATCTATACGAGCACCTTCTCCAAGATCGTAGCCCCTGCTCTACGCACCGGCTGGGCTATCGGGGACCCTCGGGTTATCCGCCATATGACGCGCGCGAAGCAGGCCGCTGATTTGCATTCCAGCTCGATGGACCAGCAAGCTCTGCATCAATTGTTCCTGCATTTCGATCTTTATGGACATATCGACCTGGTACGTACGGAATATGAGAAGCGCATGCGTCAAATGGTCGAGCTGCTGAAGCAGCAGGATTGGAACGGCGCCCGCTGGATCGAGCCCAAAGGCGGCATGTTCATCTGGGTGGAGCTCCCGGAGCACATAAACACAGAAGAGCTTCTTAAGCTCGCCGTAGAAGAAGGGGTAGCTTTTGTTCCCGGTGTCAGCTTCTACGCGGATGAGCCTAAGCATAATACGATGCGTTTGAACTTTACGCATACCGATACAAAGCAGATGATGGAAGGTATCGAACGGTTGAACCGAGCTATTCATAAAGTGCTGTGATTGCTGTGTTCGGCGTACAAAGAAACAGCAGCCCTCGATTGTATTCGAAGGCTGCTGTTGTTTTATTCTATGCGCTGCAGCTCAAAGGCATGTTCTCGTGCGAGCCAGTTCTCTTTCTATTAATAGAAGCACGCTCTCGTCACGATAACCAGCAAAATGAACAGTACCAGGATAGTGCCAGTGCTAGTAAAGACGCCGCCTACTCCTGTTCCACAGCCGCAGCCAACTCCTCCTAATCCGAATCCTCCCATAGCTCCCATCCTCCCTTCTTAAGGAACTGATGTATTTTATGATAGACGCTTGCAGAGGGAGTGGGCTATTAGAGGAATAGGGCATATCCCCAGGAGGGACAACCGTCAGGCATCTCAAAACACCCCTATCAATGTACAGGACCATGCGTAGAAGCGCGACAGCTGCCATTCCGGCTGGATTAGAAGCACAATACCCCCACGGGCGATGCCTCGGCATCGAAGCTGATTCAAGTACTTTGCGGCAAGCCTCAATCCAAAAAAGTTGCATCGTGTCAAAAAAAGACGGCTTGAAGATGGGAAAGCCGGAGGATATTCCCCCCTGCATTCCCGTGTCTTCAAGCCGACTTGATTCATACTCTATATTATGCGGAACGAATTATTACTTCTTGATCCAGTGCATCATTTCACGCAGCTGGGAACCTACTTGCTCCAACGGATGCTCGGATTCCAGACGGCGGGTAGCTGTCAAGAAAGCACGGCCGGATTGGTTCTCCAAGATAAAGTCGCGAGCGAATTTACCTTGTTGGATATCGGAAAGCACTTCTTTCATTGCTTTCTTAGTTTCTTCCGTAATGATGCGAGGACCTGTTACATAGTCGCCGTATTCAGCAGTGTTGGAGATGGAATGTCTCATAGTAGCCAATCCGCCTTCATACATCAGGTCAACGATCAATTTAAGCTCGTGCAAGCACTCGAAGTAAGCCATTTCTGGAGCATAGCCAGCTTCAACCAAAGTTTCGAAACCTGCTTTAACCAATGCGGATGCGCCGCCGCACAGAACTGCTTGCTCACCGAACAAGTCTGTTTCGGTTTCTTCACGGAAGGAAGTTTCGATAACTCCTGCACGTGTGCAGCCGATACCTTTAGCATAAGCCAAGCCGATTTCTTTAGCTTTGCCTGTTGCGTCTTGGTGGATAGCAATCAAGCCAGGTACGCCGAAGCCTTCAACGTATACACGGCGAACCATGTGACCTGGGGATTTTGGCGCTACCAGCAATACGTCTTTATCAGCGGACGGATTGATTTGGCCGAAGTGAACGTTGAAACCGTGGGAGAACATGATCGTTGCGCCTTGTTTCAGGTTCGGCTCAATTTCGTTATGGTATACGCTTGCTTGAGTTTCATCCGGCATAAGGATTTGAACTACATCAGCCAATTTGGTTGCTTCCGCAACGGAGAATACTTCGAAGCCGTCATTTTTCGCTTGCTCGAAGGATTTACCTTGGCGAAGACCGACGATAACTTTCAGACCGCTGTCGCGCAGGTTTTGCGCTTGGGCATGTCCTTGGCTACCGTAACCGATAATTGCGATTGTTTTCCCTTTTAGTGCGTTCAGATCAGCGTCTTTTTCATAATAAGTTGTAACTGCCATGGATAATAGCTCCTCCTTTTGTTTAAAAACCCTGTGAGTGGGCGATACAACGGACGACCTGTCGGCCAAGGACCGCTGCAATGATTTCAAGCCCTAAAGTGATCCGCTCTAACCCCCACTCACAAGGGTCATTGTACCGTTAGTAATGGTTCCCTACAACAGAAAAATAATGACTATTTCACCGACCCGCGAATCATGGCGGTAACACCGGTTCTGGACAGCTCGCGAATGCCGTAAGGCTTCAGAAGCTCGACCATAGCGTCGATTTTCTCGGAATCCCCGACCACCTGAACGATCAGCGAGGACGGGCCGATATCGACAACCGCGGCACGGAAGGTTTCGACTACGCCCAGAATTTCAGGGCGAGCGCCAGGCTCCGCACTCACCTTGATCAAAGCAAGCTCACGGGCAACCATAGGGTTCGAGCTCAAGTCAACGACTTTAATGACGTCGACCAGCTTATACAGCTGCTTGGAGACTTGCTCGAGCGTCTTCTCGTCGCCGGTCGTTACGATAACCATACGGGAGAGACCCGCTTCTTCGGATTCTCCCACCGTAATGCTCTCGATGTTAAAGCCTCTGCGTCCGAACAAGCCGGATACGCGCTGCAGGACGCCGGGTTGATTGTTCACTAGTACGGAAATGGTATGTCTGTAATTCATTCCGAATCCCCCATTATCATTTCATCTATCGTCGAGCCCTGTGTAACCATCGGATACACGTTCTCACCTTTACGGACTACGAATTCGACGAGTACCGGACCCGGGGTGTCCAGAGCTTCCTGCCAAGCACGGCGCGCTTCCTCTTTGTTCGTTGCTCTCAAGCCTTTGACGCCGTAGGCTTCTGCCAGCTTGACGAAGTCAGGGCTTCCTGCCAGGTCGATATGGCTGTAACGGTTGTCGTAGATAATTTCCTGCCATTGACGCACCATACCCAGCACTTGGTTATTGATAACGGCAATTTTGACAGGGATGTTATTGATGGCGCAGATCGCCAGCTCTTGCGAGCACATTTGCATACCGCCGTCGCCGTTGATCGATACGACCAAACGGTCGGGGTGAGCTACCTGCGCACCGATAGCAGACGGGAATCCGAAGCCCATCGTGCCCAATCCGCCGGAAGTGATCCAGGAGCGCGGATGATTGAATTTATAGTATTGGGCGGCCCACATTTGATGCTGGCCTACGTCGGTCGATACGATCGCTTCGCCCTTTGTCGTTTCGTGAATCATCTCGATGACATATTGCGGCTTCAGCTCCGTATCGGAGTCCTTGTAGCGCAGCGGACGATTTTTGACGTTCTCCTGAACTTCCTTGATCCAGGCTTCCGAGCTGGCAGGCTTCGCTTTTTGCAGCGCAAGCTGCAGAACGGCTTTTACGTCGCCGACGCAAGGAATCGTAGCTTCGATGATTTTGCCGATTTCCGCCGGATCTACGTCGATGTGGACGATTTTCTTCGCTTTCGGAGCGAAGCCATTTACCTTCATCGTGACCCGGTCGTCAAAGCGTGCGCCGATGCTGATCAGCAGATCGCAGTTCTGCAGAGCATTGTTGGCCGCATAAGCTCCGTGCATCCCCGGCATGCCGATCCACAGCTCATGAGCGCTTGGGAAGCCGCCCAGGCCGAGCAGCGTCGTCGTTACCGGAATGCGTGTCTTCTCAGCGAAGGCCAGCAGCTCTTCTGACGCGTTGGAGTATACAACCCCGCCGCCTGCCAGAATAACCGGACGTTCGGATTCGGCGATAGCCTCCAGCATACGGTCAACCTGCAGCTTGTTAGGCTGAACGGTCGGGTTGTAGCCGCGAATGTCCACTTTGTCGGGATAATAGAAAGGCGCTTTATCGTTCGACACGTCCTTCGGAATATCAATCAATACCGGACCCTTACGTCCTGTAGAAGCGATATGGAAAGCTTCCTTGATGATCCGAGGCAAATCATTAACGTCGCGAACCAAATAGCTGTGCTTCGTAATCGGCATCGTAATACCGGTAATGTCAGCCTCTTGGAAAGCGTCCGTTCCGATCACCGAGGTCGCTACGTTCCCCGTGATAACAACCAAAGGCACCGAGTCCATGTAAGCTGTCGCAATCCCCGTCACGAGGTTGGTAGCCCCCGGACCGGAAGTGGCGATACAGACGCCGACTTTACCTGTAGAACGGGCGTAGCCGTCAGCCGCGTGAATAGCTCCTTGCTCATGGCGTGTCAGAAGGTGCTTGAAGTCCTTATTTCCGTGCATCGCATCGTAAATATATAAAACCGCCCCGCCCGGGTAACCAAAGACGCAATCTACGTCCTCCAGCAGCAAACTACGCAGTAACATTTCCGACCCTGTGATGACATCCGGCTGCAGCAGCTCTTTACGCAATTGTTCTTTTGACTTTTGAGTGGTTTGAACGATCATGATTTTTTCCTCCTCTCGAAAAATGAGAAAACGTCTGTGACGTATTCGAAGTACGGCTGTATGGACAGCATCGTACAAAAGCAAAAAACCCCTCTCATCCCAAACGCCGACAAAGAGCGTCTGAAGGGACGAAAGGGGTTCTAATCTTCCGTGGTACCACCCAGAGTTTGTTATCTGCCTCACAGCAAACAACCTTAGCAGGTATGAAGCCATCCTTCGGCAAGCATACCTTCAGCACGGTAACGTGTGCTATTCCGATTCCCCCTACTAGCTAAGCCATTACAGCCGGCATACTTTTCAGGGAAACAGCTCCGAGGTGAGCTCGTACATAAGGGATTAAGGCATCGGTTGCAGCTTATCCTCTGCTCTCTGAACATAAGAGCCCTTATAACTTCGTCCTCATCATTGCCGTTTTCAGCAAGTTGTACTTTTCAATCATTATATGCCGAAACATCCGAAGAGTCAAGTGCCATTCCCATGATGATCGTTCGCATTTTTTGGGATAGCCCCACAAAGCCATCGATGCCGCTGACGCGGTGCCACAGGGACTGGAAATGGGGGGCAAGAATAATTCCCACAGTAGCTGGGCTTGGCATCGAAGCTGTTCAGGTGCTTTGCGGGGAGCTACGAAATGGTTGGGGTCTATGCAGCAAAAAAAAATCGCTTGCCCATTGAACCAAGTCAAGGGAAGCGATTTTGAACTATTACGCTTAGGCGTTAACTTTTTGCTTAGCTGCTGTAGCCAGATCGTTAAACGCAGTGATGTCGTTTACGGCAAGCTCAGCCAACATTTTGCGGTTAACTTCGATGCCGGACAGCTTCAAGCCGTGCATGAATTTGCTGTAGGACAAGCCGTTCATGCGAGCTGCTGCGTTGATACGAGTGATCCACAATTTGCGGAAGTCGCGTTTTTTCTGGCGACGGTCACGGTATGCATACAGCAAGGATTTCATAACTTGCGCGTTAGCTGTTTTAAATAAACGGTGTTTGGAACCGAAATAACCTTTAGCCAATTTCAAAATCTTTTTATGACGACGACGAGTTACGAACCCGCCCTTTACTCTTGCCATGATTCATTACCTCCAAAGTTTAAGTAGAATAAAATTACGAATTAACCTTTGATGTTAGCCAGTTGCTGCTTCAAGCGTCTTACGTCGCCTGCAGCCATAACCGGGTTAGTAGCAAGAACACGCTTTTGACGTGCGGATTTACCGGATAACAGGTGGTTTTTGTAAGCTTTGTATCTTTTCACTTTGCCTGTACCTGTAATCTTGAAACGGCCTTTCAAGCTGCTATGTGTTTTCATTTTTGGCATGACGTGTAGTCCTCCTTATAAATTATACTTGCTGCTTCGGCGATAAAATCATGATCATGCTGCGGCCTTCCAGCTTCGGTCTGCGCTCAACAATGCACAGTTCCTCCACTTCGGCTGCCATCCGCTCAAGCACTTTTTGCCCGATGCTAGCATGGGCGATTTCACGACCGCGGAAACGGACGCTCAGCTTGACCTTGTCGCCATCATTCAAAAACTTCACGACGTTGCGCTGCTTTGTTTGAAAGTCATGCTCATCAATCGTGGCGCTCAAGCGAACTTCTTTAATTTCGATGACTTTCTGGTTCTTACGGGCTTCCTTTTCTTTCTTCTGCATTTCATAGCGGTACTTCCCGTAATCCATGATCCGGCACACCGGCGGCTTCGCCGTTGGAGCAACGTTAACCAAGTCCAAACTGGCATCCACAGCAATTTGAAGCGCTTCGCGAATCGGCTTGATCCCGAGCTGCTCCCCATCCGCACCGATCAGACGAACTTCCTTCGCCCGAATTTCATCGTTAATTAAATGCTCTGTACTAATAACCTGCCACCTCCATTAGGATTGTGAGATAAGCCTCTATGGGGATCTTTCAAATGAACGACCGCACCCAGAGGTTGGTTTATGCGCCAATAGGAGTGAGTTTTCGCTAAAGCAAAAACAGTTCCTATGTGCTAAAAAAGAAAAGACGCGGGCACAATGGGCCCACGTCTGTTAAGGTTCAAGTGATCGATTTCATTCCACATTCACTTTAGCTTATAACCAGCCAACTTCAAGTCGGTCAGGTGAGAAGCGGGCGCTTCTTCTTTTGCACCAAAGAATCATATCATATTCTATTTAGGAAGTCAACAAGTTCGCAAATTGTAAGCTAGCTAACCTGCTTGCTTTGAACCTCTTCCAATCGAATGACCCTTGTATGCTCCGTATGGCTCCATTGCTTGTTGTTTTGCGTGAAGAACGCGTACACCGTAATCGGCCACCAGGAAAGCATAAATACAGGGAACGTGATCAGGTACATCCAGGTTTTCCAGGACGCCTTTTCGATAATCAGCGCTAACGGGAACAGGACGTAGCTGACAATAGCAACGATCGTGAACAGGGCCGGCGCATAATCGAACAGCGATCTCAGTGAAGGAATACCCGGCATCATCATATCGATCCACAACGCGATGGAAACGATAGAACCGATCAGAATGACATAAACATTCAGCGCGTATACGGCCGTATCGATCTTGGCCCAGCTGGCTTCCTTCAGACCCTGCCAGAACAACGGGAAGAAATAGCGGCGGGCGACATCAAAGTGTCCCTGCATCCATCTCAAACGCTGCCTTGCCGATGCCTTGAAGGTCAGAGGCTTCTCGTCGTAAACCTTCGCATCATAGTTAAACGTAGGATTAATGCCGCGCTGCACGCAGCGCATAGTGAATTCCAGGTCTTCCACCAGGCTTGTAGCGCCCCAGCCGATCTCTTTCAGGAGATTGGTTTCAAAGCACATGCCCGTTCCGCCAAGGAAATTAGCCAGTCCCAGGTTTTCACGAGGCAGCTGCCACAAGCGGTTGCAGTACCAGTAGGTTACCGCGTAAGCTGCGGTAATCCAGGAATCGTTCGGATTTTTGGTATCCAGGTAAGCTTGAATAACACGGGAACCATTGCACAGATCATTGTTCATGTGCTTCAAATAATCAGGGTTCACCAGATTGTCTGCATCGAACATAACGACCGCATCATAGCTGCGGGGCATCTTCCAGAGCTCCTTCAGCATCCATTCAATGGCAAAACCTTTGCCGCGAAGCTTCGGATTGTTGCGCTCGCAGGCATGAACGCCCATGTTCCGGGCGATGTCTGCGGTTTTGTCCGTACAGTTATCGCAAATTACAAAAACGTCATACAATTCTTTCGGATAATCGAGGTTTTTCAGGTTATCGATCAGCGCTCCGACGACTTGTTCTTCGTTATGAGCCGCAACCAGTATGGCAAAAGACTTTTGCGGTGCATGCTGCGCTTTAGGCTTGCGCCGGAACCAACCAAAGCATGTCAAAAAAAGCTGGTATCCTCCGACTAACGCCAAGACAATCTGAATGCCTAGTATTACATTGTCCAGCATCATAAATCCCCCTTTTTTATGTACCTCAAAGTCTTTTCTCTCTCTACTCTCTATAGTTATGAACTTCGATGGTCTCTTTTGGATTTGTGTGGGTAGCCGAATATGATTTTCCTCTCTTTGCCCCGTTTTGTCAAAAGCCCCTGAAAGCTCCTTTTAGTCAGATCTATGAGCTATACGGTCAAAAACAAGGCAAATTAAACAAAGCTCTCTGCCAACCAGCTTTTACATCTCATTTTCATCGATTTTCAGCTTTTTTTCAGTTTAGCATGATTTAACAGCTGCAGCATCCGGGCAATTAACGGATTCAGAAGCCGCTTGTCCTTTCAACTTGCGCTTGTACAAGCAGGTACCTAAATGTGATCCCACGACTGCGTAAGCTGTATGCCTCCCTGCCGCGGATTACGGGAACGGCATACGCTACTATGATACAACAATTCAACGTCGTGTACAAATTGTGGAAAATGTACCCAAAAGGACATAAGGATGCCTATGCGGCGGCACTTCATAATTCCTTACCCTGCCGCGAGCCATTCTAATCATCCGAATGACGGGCTTGTGCACTCATACATTCTAGGTCTAATGGGCCCGTCCGGCAAAACCGCAACACGGCACCAGCACCCGCTATCCAAATTGACGAATGTTTCCGTCTCCAACCCTCAACTCTTCTAAAATTGTTGCATAATCGACAGGAGAAAAGGGAGGCTTGTTCGTTCATAGAAGCTCACAGGTTGACAGGTGGCCTGTCCATTAACCGTTCGGAACACGTCTCCCGAATAGCCCCGACGTGATAGGAAATGCCGTTTGAGGACCCCGTAGAGCTTCTGGGCTCTACAAGCGGTCGCCCATTGTTAGAAGAGCATTAACGCGGCGTTAAATATGATTTGAGCCTTTTTATTATGGAATTGATATTCCATTAACAAAAGGGGATTACACTTATGTATATGTTCGCTATCTTGAGCTTATCCCAATTTTTGAAGGAGGAAGGGGCAATGAGCAAAGTCATGCTCTGGCTTCAGTTTCATGAAAAGCGGCTGTTTCGTTGGGTCAATCAGCGGCTTCAGCACAAAGTACTCGATTATGTATTTAATACGATAACCCACCTGGGAGGCGCGACGATGACGATCCTGGCATCCCTGGGCTTGACCTTATTCGGGCAGGACGGCTGGAGAATGGCCGGGGTCCATTGCTGTGTCGCTCTGGCACTCAGCCACATCCCCGTTGCGATTATAAAACGAGCCTACCCGCGGCTTCGTCCTTATCTTGTTCTTCCCGACACGAATACATGCAAAAAGCCGCTGACCGATCCTTCCTTTCCGTCCGGCCATACAACCGCTATTTTTTCCCTCGCCGCACCGATATCTTATGCCGCCCCCTGGCTGGGAACTATTTTCATTCCGCTTGCATTCTTTGTAAGCTTGTCGCGTATATATTTAGGACTCCACTATCCATCCGACTGCTTGGCCGGGTTCTTGATCGCAATGACTGCCGTATTGGTCACCGCGCCGATATTCGGGTAATGATTTGGGCATAATAGGGACTATGTTCACTTTCTGTAAACCATTTGGCACAAGGTATGGTGAAGAGCCTATGAGTAAAAAAAGGGTCTTGTTATTATCCGAAGGCTTCGGTGCCGGACATACGCAAGCTGCTCACGCTTTATCTGTAGGCCTTCGTATGCTCTCTCCCGATATTCAGACCCGCGTTATGGAGCTTGGTACTTTTTTGCATCCCACACTGGCTTCATGGATTCTGACGGCCTATCGCAAAACCGTCACGAAACAGCCTAAACTATACGGCCTCATGTACCGCTACCAATACAAAAAATCATTGAACCGCTTTACCCGGCTGGCGCTGCATCGGATTTTTTACTCCCATGCCGCCGAGGTCATCAATCACCTCCGCCCCGACACTATCGTATGTACGCATCCGCTTCCAAGCGCCGTAATTTCCAGGCTAAAGCGGGCCGGTTTAGATGTTCCCTTATGCACGGTTATAACGGATTATGACGTTCATGGCACCTGGGTCAGCCCCGAGGTAACCAAATACCTCGTACCAACTCCCGCCGTAAAAGATAAGCTGCTCCAGCGCGGCGTTCCCGCCGAGGCGATCGAGGTTACGGGCATCCCGGTCCACCCTAACTTTTGGGAGAGGCATAACCGCGAGGAACTCCGGGCCCGCTTTCAGCTTAAGGCTATGCCCACGGTCCTTATTATGGGCGGAGGCTGGGGCTTGATTCACAATACGGAGTTTATGCAGTACTTCACCCGTTGGCGTGACCAAATACAGCTGATTATTTGCCTGGGTAAAAATGACAAGGCTCTAGGCCTTTTATCCGAGGACGAAAGGTTCAGGCACGAGAATATAAGACTAATGGGGTTCACGAGAGAAGTAGATAAATGGATGGACGTGTCGGATTTATTAATTACAAAGCCCGGAGGAATGACCTGCACGGAAGGACTGGCCAAAGGAATTCCCATGCTCTTCTATACACCGATTCCGGGCCAGGAGGAAGAAAACCTGCAGTATTTCACCCAGCACGGCTTCGGCGAGCGGATCAAGTCTGCGGAAACGATCGACCATTGGTTTCAGCTGCTGATAGACCGGTACCCGGAGGTCCAAAAAAGAAGAGCCCTGCTGAACCGGTATATAAACAGCTATAAGCCCGCAGATTGTCCGAGCGCCATTATGGAATTAGTGAATGCAAGCCGCTAAAAGACTCCGGAGCCGGGTCCCTACCCGTTTATCAATGACCGGAGCTATATGTTGCGAAGATATTCTAGCCGATGAAAAAAAGCATGCCGGGCCTTAGGGCTCAGCATGCTTTTCCTATATTAATCCTCTTCCGCATCGTCAGAAGCTTCCACGTTCTTTTCCTGCCGTTCATTCAGCTCCAGCTGGCGCAAATGGTTCTCTAAAGCAGCGGAGCCGATAACGACCTCCAGGCGATGAATATTCATTCCCTTATCATGAAACTTCATTTCATATTCCGTCATAACCAAATCCGTTCGCGGTCCTTCCGCGTGAAGATCCAAAGAAATGTTGCGCATGCGAAGTCCCATATCGGCAAAAGAATTCAATGAAAATTCGAATAAGGAACGCGAATCTGTCTTGAAATGAATTTCGCCCAGGTCATTTAAAATATCGATATATTTGCGAACAAAGCCGGAATGTGTCAAACGGCGGCGCGCGTGACGTTTTTTGGGCCAAGGATCGCTAAAGTTCAAGTAAATGCGTTCCAATTCGTTCGAATCGAAAATATCCTCGATTTTTTCAATATTAAAAAGCGCCAGTCTCAAATTGTCCAGAGTCCCGCCATGCTCCTCACGGGAAAGCTGCGCCTTCTCAGCCGCTCTTCTCAGCAGTTCGTCGTACATATCGACGCCTATGTAATTGATATCGGGGTTCAAGGCGCTGAGCTGACTGATAAATCGGCCCTTCCCCATTCCCAGCTCGACATGAATAGGCTTGTCATTGCCGAACAATTCCTTCCATTTGCCTTTATAAGCCGCTGGATTTAATAGGATAAGACCCGGTTGTGCCTCCAACGCTTCCCTGATCCCTTTTCTACCACGTAAACGCATCGTCATCCTCCAAAAAACTGCAATCTCAATTTCAGTTCAGTGAGAATTATACTCTGAATTGCCGTTAAAGAAAAGACCGGTCCATGCAACCTGCCCTGCATGGACCGATATAAGCCGGATATCATACTTCGAGAAGGTGATAATCCACTTTGGGCTGTTCGGAAAACAGATGAGCTTCCATCGTTTCTCTCACCTTTTTACGAGCCGCGGCGGCCAGCCCCGGCTGTTCCCAGAAGTGAGTACCCATACTGAGCGCCCAAGCTTCTTTAACCGTAAGCTCCACGAGCATCTTGTGATCTCCGGATGGAAACATAAAATGGCTCATAGGGTGCCCGAATTAACGGTCGTTTGCATTAGACTCGTTACGGTTGTTGTTGCGAAGTCCTGCCAAGCCCAGCAAACCAAGCAAGCCTAACCAGCCCCAGCCGGAGCCTGTTCTTGTCGTATTGTCCGCGTTAGCACGGTAGCTGGTTGTGTTGTAATTTCCGCCGTAGCCATATGGTCTGTACGTGTGATCATACGTATTTCCATACGTATTCATACGGTTCAGCAAATTGTTGCTGCTATAAGTTCCCGTTCCAGTCCCGGTTCCGGTAGGCGTGCTAGTGCTTGTGGCATTGTTCGTGTAGGTGCCGTCAGGTGTCGTGGAAGTTCCTGTAGTGGAACCCGTCGTGCTTAAATTAGTCCCGGTAGTAGTACCAGTGGTACCATAAGTGCCAGTACCGGTAGTACCCGTACCCGAAACGCCTGTGCTAGAGGTCGTATCCACATTATAAGTGCCGTAATTGCCGGTAGTCGACGATGTCGTTCCCGTACCGGAAGTAGTCGAAGTACCCGAAGTCGAAGTGGATGCTTCGGCAAAAGCTTGTCCCCCAAATCCCAAAGAAGCAGTAAGAGCCAGGGTCATAACGGTTTTACTAAGCTTGTTCATGTGGTTGTAATCTCCCTTCGCAGCTTGGTTTTGTTGGTGCACCTTTAGCATGGTCCCTTGATGAAATAAATATCCTCACCGGGCGATAGGAGCTTTTGTCAAGGAAAAATTCGCAAAGCATGCGTTTTTGCGATAAAATAAAGAGGTCGAAGATCCTCGAATTCCGCTCCCAAAGGGACTTCCGAGGTTAAGCTCATACAACTATAAAGGAGTTCACTATAGATGAAGCAAGCGGCAATATCACCTATTCCTGCAAGCTGGGGAGATAAAAGGTTTCATACCTGGAACGTGGAAATGCGCCGGCAGTTTGGTACGAAAGTATTCAAGGTTATGCTGGATGCAGGGTTTACTTGTCCCAATCGGGACGGATCTATTGCGGCAGGAGGCTGTACCTTCTGCAGTGCGCGGGGGTCGGGAGATTTTGCCGGCAGCCGCCGCGACGATCTGGTGACCCAATTCAACAAAATTCGGGATCTGCAGCATAAGAAATGGCCCGAAGCCCAATATATCGGTTATTTTCAAGCCTATACGAACACGTATGCCCCGGTAGAAGTGCTTCGGGAATATTTCGAGGTTATTCTGGAGCAGCCGGGAGTTGTCGGATTATCGATTGCTACAAGACCCGATTGCCTTCCCGATGACGTCGTCGAGTATTTGGCGGAATTAAATGAAAGAACGTACCTGTGGGTGGAGATGGGACTCCAAACCATTCATGAATCTACCTCGCAGTTAATTAATCGGGCCCACGACACGGAATGCTACCTGGATGCGGTAGCCAAGCTGCGCAAGCATAACATTCGCACCTGCGCCCATATTATTTACGGGCTTCCCGGCGAGACGCATGAAATGATGCTGGAAACCGGCCGCGCCGTGGCTCAAATGGATGTGCAGGGCATCAAAATTCATCTTCTCCATTTGATGCGCAAAACTCCGATGGTCAAGCAGTACGAAGCCGGTTTGCTGCAATTTCTGGAAAAGGATGAGTATGTGAAGCTGGTCGTCGATACGCTGGAAATATTGCCTCCGGACATGATCGTTCATCGGCTTACCGGAGATGCTCCGAGGGATCTGCTCATCGGACCTATGTGGAGCCTGAAGAAATGGGAGGTTCTGAACGCATTCGATCAAGAGCTGAGAAGACGCGATACTTGGCAGGGTAAATATTGGAATAAAGACAGGTCCTGAATATACAAGCCATCATTACACAGAGAAAGAAGATGAAGGGAAACGACCAAGGATGTACATGACGAAAGGAGCAATGCTTCGTGAAAAAGACATGGATAGCGGCGCTGGTCACCGCCGCGATGATCTCCGGCTGCACCAGCGAGCCTGCCTCGCAGCCGAAGGAAAGCCCGACGCCCGCGAAGCCTGCTGACACGGGCGAGCTGGTCTCGCCGCCAAAGGCGGAGCAGCCGGACGATACAGCGTCCGGCACCACCGCTGGCGGCGACAGCGGGGCCGCTGCCCCTCCGGCGGCAGCGGAAGAGCCTGCTGCGCCCAGCCATGGCGCAGCAAGCGGCGGCGGCGCGGCGACGGGCGCGCCGAAGAAGCCGGCAGCGGACAAGCCGACGCTGCCGCCGGCAAAGACGCCGGCGTTGAAGGAGCCGACGCCGTCCCCGCAGACGGTGGCCGAAGCGCCTAAGCCCACCGAGCCGGTAACGCCATCCTTGCCGGCCTCAGCCTTTAAGGAGCCGCCTAAGGCAACTCCCTCCCCTACGCCGTCGGGAGAAGGCAGCAAATCGCCTATCGTCCCTCCGGTACAGGATCTTCTCACTCCGCCTATGGCGGGGGGAGGCAAATAAATCGTGTTTCTTCTATAGAATATGTAGGTTTTAAAACTATGTAATTTTTTTAACGGCAATGATCCTTTGAACTTATTTTATTATTGAGACTATAGTCATATTTTGGAGGCTCCAATGGGTTTCTTATCCATTCTAAGCTTTGCTCATAAACTGATACAGGAACGTGTCGCTCCAGGCGAGACCGTAGTGGATACTACGGCAGGCAATGGGGTCGACACCGTTTTTTTAGCCAAATGCGTAGGTCCGCGAGGAACCGTTCACGCCTTCGATATTCAGGAGCAAGCCCTGCTTCTGACGGAGCAGCGTGTTGCCAAAGAGGTGCCCGGGGGCTCCTCGGTTCAGCTGCATTTACGCAGCCATGCGCTGCTCAAAGACACTCTGCCTATAGCGGCGCATGGGCACGTCGGAGCTGTCATGTTCAATCTGGGTTACTTGCCGGGCGCCGACCAGGAGACGATTACGAAGCCCGAATCCACCATCCCTGCGCTGCAAAGCGCTCTGGACGTTTTGCGTGTCGGAGGGATTCTGACGATTGCCTTGTACACCGGGCATGAAGGCGGCGGACTTGAAGCCGAAGCCGTTCATCAATGGGTCGAACAGCTTCCGCAGCAGCAGTACCAGGTCCTGGAATATCGCTTCCTTAACCGGCATAACAGCCCACCTTACTTACTGGCGGTAGAAAAAAGACAATCGAGCTGATATAATGCTACTAAAAAATTGGAAAAACCTTAGAAAGCAGGGAATGCATTGAAACCATATCCATTATTATTTCAACCCGAAATGAAAGAGCGTGTTTGGGGCGGCCGTGCCCTGGAGCAATTCGGCCTGAAGCTGCCCGATGGCCCGATAGGCGAAGGCTGGATGATTGGAGATCATCCGAACGGCACAACCAAGGTGGTGAATGGCGAGCTTGCGGGCATGGGCCTGGATCAAATTCGCGAGCAATATGGCAAAGAGCTGTTCGGCACCAAAGGCTTCTCCGAGAAAAACGGCCGTTTCCCTCTGCTGATCAAGCTGCTGGACTGCCAGGACGACTTATCCGTTCAGGTGCATCCGAATGACCATTACGATCGCCTTCCGCAAGGAGAGCTCGGCAAGACGGAAATGTGGTATATTCTCGATGCCAAGCCCGGCGCCAAAATTATTTACGGGCTGAACGACGGAGTAACCCGCGAGCAATTGGCTCAAGCCATTGAGGAAAACCGCATTCTGGATTGCTTGCGTGAAATCCCGGTTGAAGCTGGAGACTCCTTCTATATCCCTGCAGGTACGGTTCACGCGCTGGGCGCAGGAATTCTGGTAGCGGAAATCCAGCAAAATTCGGACAGCACTTATCGTTTATACGATTACAATCGCTTGGGGCTTGATGGAAAGCCGCGTGAGCTTCACATTGAAGACTCCTTGAACGTTATCGCTTACGAAGGCTCGGGTTCCTCCTATATGAAAACCGAGCTTGCGGGCGCCAATCAATGGCTTACGCTGGCACGCTCTCCGTTCTTCATTACGGAAAAAGGCAAGGTGGAGCAAGCCTGGGCACTGCAAACCACTACAGAAAGCTTTGTGATTCACATCATCTGCGACGGCACCGGCACTATCCAATGGGCCGATGGAGAGCTTGCCGTCAAGCCTGGAGAATGCTATTTGATCCCGGCCAATCTGGGGAACTACACGTTGACCGGATCCATGACCGTGCTTCGCAGCTATCTCCCTTAACCTTAATCGAGTAGGAGGGGGTGATTAACCCCCGTCCTCTCACACCACCGTACATGCGGGTCCGCATACGGCGGTTCCAAAAGGTTAACAAAGCTCCGAGTAACGAGAAAGTAAACTTTTCAGCCCTTTCGATTCCCAGTGGGACGTCGGAAGGGCGTTGTTTGTGTTTCGAGACATTTCCCATGCTCCTCGCCGGGAGTTGGCCATTTTTAAGACCGCCCATTCAGGGACTCCGAGTGCTCGAAGTTCACGAATGCGAGTTTTCACACGCTTCCATTGTTTCCAGAGGCACATTCGCAATCGTCGTCGAACCCATTGGTCGAATCTCTTGCAATGGTTCTTCGCCGAAGCGAGTCGGAAGTATCCCATCCATCCCATGAGGT
>NZ_BAABJG010000057.1:0-630 GCF_039543185.1 Paenibacillus vulneris
GGCGCAAAAGTTATTACGCACCCGCCGAAGTGTTTCGCGCACATCTTACGTCTCAATATCGCCAAACCGATCTTCGTATCTTCTTAATCGTTCAGTTTCAGAGGCATCGCGCACGTACTCGATCCTGGGCGGCTGTTCTTCGATGCTATCGATAGTCTGGCGAAGTACCTCCGCTTCATTCTCGGCTCGTTCCCGTGCTTTTCGCTCAGCTTCTGCAGTTTCCTCCGCCTTCTTCAACGCCGCTTTAACCTCTCGTAGTTCCCGTACGGTCATTTCGTCGACTGTTTTTGTGACTCCGGTAGACGGAATTGTATGCGGACGTTCGCGCTCCTCTGCCGGAAGTGTGGCGATTTCATAAAGAACCTTTACGCCCATTTGTAACCCCGAGGTTACATCATTACCGAATGTCTCGTACACTGTAATAAATCGGTGCGCGTGCATTCGAGTAAAATCCACACTCTCAGATAGCCATCGTATCCATCCACCTGCCTGTTCTCGTTGCTCGGCGAGTGTGCGTTCCTTTAAGTCTGTGCTGTCCATCTTAGCATCCCTTACCTGTTTCAACCGCCTCCCTATTTCGAAAATAGCGTTGCCAGCGATTTGCTTATACGAGTTGATCTCGGCTGTAAT
>NZ_BAABJG010000058.1:0-725 GCF_039543185.1 Paenibacillus vulneris
CGCTTGTCCGACACTTTTCTTGCTATTCTTGCCATGAGAATATCGTGGTTGACTCGATCAAAGAATTTCTCAAAGTCCATGTCCACGACCCAGCGGTAGCCTTCTTGAATGTGGGATTGCGCCTGCTTTATGGCATCGTGGGCTCGTTTTCCTGGACGGAAGCCGAAGCTGTTCAGTGAGAAATGTGGATCGAAGATCGGTGTCATCACTTGCATGAGGGCTTGCTGGATGAAGCGATCCATTACGGTTGGAATACCTAACAGCCGAACCCCGCCTCCGGGTTTGGGGATTTCCACCCGTTTGACAGGCGTTGGTCTGTAGGTGCCCTCTTGAAGTTCCGTTTTCACGGTTTCCCAGTGTTCCCATAAGTGCGCTTGTAGCTCATCTACTGTCACTCCGTCGACACCAGGCGCTCCGCCGTTCTGTCTCACTCGCTTGAACGCGAGTCGAAGGTTGTTTCCTTCGAGTATTCTTTCCAGCAAGTCGTTATGTCCTTCGCGAGAAGAAGGGGCGAGTTGTGCCGACGAAGAACTCGGCGCTCCGGCATACCCTTGTGGCTTCACCACTGCTCTTTGCCGTGAGCCTTCATATGAAGTTGGCTGCTGTCGTTGCTCTTCGCGCGAACACATCGGTTTCTTCTCTCCTTTAAGTTCAGCCCTTCCGGTTTCCGGCGTCCCCTACTCCCGTACTATGGCCTCTGCTGACTCCTGCGGATTCAGCGCGAC
>NZ_BAABJG010000058.1:810-40384 GCF_039543185.1 Paenibacillus vulneris
CGGCAGACACCCTTGCTCTTGGCTAACGGTAGGCGTTCGCCAGCCCCCGTTCGGGACTTTCACCCTAGAGATGACGCCCATGCTGGGCGTACACAAAAACCAGCTGCCTGCATCCACCAATGCCGGCATCTGGTTTTTTCAAAGCAAGCTTATGAAGCTATCCGAAACAGAAATATTACCTTACTTGAACTAGCTGCTTCAAGCGCTGAAGCACGACGACCGCCTCGGCGCGTGTCACCGTTTGAGAGTCATTCGATTCCTCTCCATCCTCTTCAATTAAGCCTGCAGCGATTGCCTGCTCTTTTTGTTCAGAAGGCTGGGCCTTTCCCGCTTCAGGGTCCACAGCACGAAGCGCCAGCCGAATCATCTCCGAACGTTGCAGCTCTTGACCCAGCTCATCGGCGGGAACATCTTTATCCTCCAGAAGGCCAATATCACGCAGCGACTGAAGTCTGGCCTCATTGCTGCTGCGATCCGAAGACGAAGCTGCTAATGGAATATGCAGAGCGGCAATCAGCATATCGATGAATTCCCCCCGGTTAACCATGCGGTCTGGACGAAATGTCCCATCATCGTAGCCGGAGACGATGCCTTCTGTTACAGCTTCCTGGACGGGCACTTTTGCCCAGTGGTCATTCATATCGCTAAACTCGGTAGGATCCGGACCAGCTTGAGCCGATCCTCCGCCAGAGGCAAAGGCAAATGGCAGAGTTGCCAACGCAAGTACATAAGCAGTCCTGCGAATAAGCACAATGGATGCAGCCGCAAACAGCAATTTCATTTTATTGGTTTGTCTCCTGATCGTAGACATAGCTCTTACCTCGTTTCATCTTAATTATTCTGCCTCATACGCCTTAAGAACACGGCTGCTCTCGAGGCGTTCCGGCGAGGTCACCGTCACAAACAGCCTGCCGCCCTCTGAGTTCAGCTGCAAACGCGGGATTGTCACGACGGAGCCGCCTTCCGGCACAGTAGAGACAGCCTGTGATCCCCATGCCGTGAGCAGAGGCTGAACGGACTCGGCATCTGCGTATAGCTTCACTGTATCCCCGGGCTTGAGATGGGTCACGGTCACCTCGTCAACGTTAGGATCGGTAACATTCTTAACGTAAATGTGGTTAGGGGAGAGCGGCAGCGTTAGTGGCTCCGCCGCATAAATTTTAGGTGTTCGCGGGCTCTCCTC
Organism: Paenibacillus vulneris; assembly: GCF_039543185.1. Classification (NCBI taxonomy): domain Bacteria; kingdom Bacillati; phylum Bacillota; class Bacilli; order Caryophanales; family Paenibacillaceae; genus Paenibacillus; species Paenibacillus vulneris. The sequence goes on from NZ_BAABJG010000058.1 coordinate 1,994, forward strand.
CCCCTGCGATCGGGTTACCGTAACATACACGGTGCCATACCCGGTTTCCGGTAAAGCGGTATGTACAACGGCGGTTTCCGTTGCGTCCGCAATCGCCGTACCGATGGGAACTGCAGCCGCTTCCTCCGCATACACCTTGACCCTGTCGCCTGGTTGAAGCCCTATTACGGTAACCGTATCGTTAGCCCCCGCCGTGTTGCGGATTTGAATATCCGAGCGCGATGGAGCAAGGCTCGCCTGCTCAGCCGCGTAGCTTTTAACCGTCCTGGCGCTCTCTCTTCCGGATGCCGAAGTGACCGTTAAATAGATATAGCCCGCTTGCTTACCTAACTGCCCGAGCTTGATGACCGCTAAAGAGGAATTGGAACTGACCGTTGTCGCAGCCAAAGGATGCGGGGCATCCAAAGACGGATATACCTTGACGATATCCCCCGGTGCAAGGCCAAAAACTTCAATTTGGTCGTCCGTTCCTTCCTGCTCATTAGTCACGACTATCATTCCTGGAGCTAATGCCGTCGTCACAGGTTCAGGACTATATCGCTTCGAAATGCGTTCGCTCTCCAAAAGCGGTGAGGTCGTTACCGTAACATAAATGCTCTCCTGGCCGCCCTCCGTAGAAGGAAGCGCGAGAGGAATATCAACAGTGGATGCCCCTGCGGCCACAACGGCTTGAGCTATGGCCGACGAGTCCCGAAGGGTGGCGTAAAGCTTGATGATATCGCCCGGCTGCAATTGTGAAACGATAACACGATCATTTGATCCCCGCTCATTGATAACGCGTATTTGATCAAGCTGCAGCCTGCCCGTTCTCGGCTCCGCATCATATGCCTTTTCTACCACCCGGCTCTCTCTTCTGCCCGGCTCGGTTACAGTCACATAGATAACGCCTTCCTCCGGGCCAAGCTGACCGACCGAAATGACGGTTCCGTCGGTCGTGCTCGATGCTACGGTACCGGAACCGATCAGCCTTGTTTTGGATGCATCTTTATATACCTTTACCATATCCCCAGCGTGAAGACCTCGTACCGTAATTTGGTCGGCTGCGCCGCCCGACCGGTTGGATATGCGTATGGAGGTCACCGCAGGAGCAGCGGAGACCGGCTCCTCCGGGAATGATTTGACGACACGCCGGCTCTCGGAATAGGAAGGCTGCGTTACCGTAACGTATATATGCCCGCCCGCCGAGCCTAACTGATCGATTATTACCGTAGCGCTGGATGAACCGCTGCTTACCGTAGAGCTCCCTATAGGTGAAGCCGCACCTCCGTCTGCGTATACCTTCACGACGTCCCCGGGCGACAAACCGCTTACCGCCACGAGATCACTCGTTCCCGCTGGTCTATTGTCTACCCGGATTAGGCTTGGGGCTGGCGGTACGGAAGCGGCTGCATGTACCGTGCCAACGGGTAGCAGCGAACAAAACACAGCACACGCAAGCAGTCCGGCTGACGCCAGTTTCGTTGCTTTTTTCATCAATATGTTATCCACCTCATTTATTGAACAAGTCTGCTTAATCCAGCGGATATTCGTAAATGACCGTCTTATAGACATCACCGTTATAGGACAGCCCATTGGTTCTGGGAAGCTTCACCTTGACCTTGTAAATGACGGCAGGCCCCTTCAGCACTTTGGATATGTGCTCACTCTCCCGAACGTAGCTGTAAGGAAACCGCACTCCTGGCGTACTGTCATCCACATAGTCCTCGAATACGACGATCGGCCGATCCTTCAATAGGGTTCCTGTATAAGGCTCCCCTGTTGTGTCGAGCTGCAGGTTGTACCGCATGCCCGCTTCGAAGGCGGCTCTGGAATCGCTCCGCTCAAATACGATTTCCCCTTCGGCAAGCCGGTCCTTCTTCACCTGCAAAGCAGCGTCGTGTGCCCCCCGATTTATCGCGAATTTGAGCCGATTATGCGTTGTTTCGGTCACGTAACGGTCCGCTTCAAAGCTTGTCGTATAAAGAAACATCAGAATTACAAAAATGAGAAGCAGCACCCGATTCATATCCGGTTCACCGTACCAGAGCTTCGCTCATTTGCTTTGCATAACGAACGATTTCGGGCGGGTCGCGGTCGAGACTGCCGAACAAGCTGCGAAAGAGCCATCTGGGCGTGCTTTTCACCGATAGCTTCCCTTCAATATATTCTCCCCTCGGTGTAAGCTCTGTCGTGCCGGTAAACCGGATATCGCTGGCGTCCAGCAAAAAGGTATGCACGAGCGTTCCCCGCATCTCCTCGATAATTTCCGGCGTAAATCGGCCGTTGTCGGCATTGGCCGCCTTCTGGATCGCACTATCCAGCACCATCTCGACCGCATTCGCCCGTGTCGAATAAATGTCGTGCAGGATCGGCTGGAACAGCAGGAGCATTAAAATGTAAACCGTCAGCATCTCCACCAAAGCGGCCTTCATACCGTCAAGAACTCAGAGCTTACGGCCAGCGGATTCTCCACCCTTACGGAGTCCGTCTGCGGCATTCCTTTGATTTGATAATGATACGAAGTGGGGACGTTGGTATTGTTGAACAAGTCGTCCATTTGCGTTTTCTTCTCTTTAATCGATCCCCATAAGGCTACAAAAATAAAAATCCCGATAGCAGCCAGCGTTGCCGCAATTAATAAAAACTTCTCCAAAGCCGGTTTCATTCGTTATTCGCTCCTTGTTTTTCATTATCCAAAATGGTTCGTGCTGCGCGCTAAATCCGTCACATACTGCTGAGCAATATTTAACGCATTCCATAAATAAATGAGCAGCGGGCTGAATGCGGCCGCATAAGCGATGCTGCCGAAAAACTTTCTTTGACGGCGGCGGTTTTCACGCAGCATCTGCGTGTAGCTCTCCTCCCGGGTATCGACCAAGGCTGAGATGTCCTCCGGGGGAGTCAGCTCCAAATCCGCCAGCAGCTTGCACAGCTCCTTCGCCTCCCGGGTGCCGATATCCTCGGCAATCGTCTGCAAGGCGAAATGGGCTCCCTCGTCGAACCTCCGCAGCCCTTTATTCAAGGAAGGCTTAATGCGCACTGTATAGTCCCTAAGCTTGGTCAGCAAGGTGTGAAGATTCAGCCTGCGCTTCGGGTTGCCTTTAAGCTCATCTGCGATCATGCTGTAAATCATGAACAGCTCGCGATTTTTTTCACCATCATCGATTTCCTTCCATTTGCTCAACAGGTAAGTCAGCAAGGAAGCTTTTGTATTCGTGGCGAGCAGTACGACAACCGGCCCCCACAGGCGAAGCAGCAAGCTGGGCCAGGTAAGCTCAGCCCAATGGAAGGAAGCATCATAGAGACTGTTCAATATCCATACCAGAGCTATGCCGTATCGGATCGATTGAATCTTCCAGGCGTTCAACCTGAGCGGGTAGCCCGTTTGCTCCAAACGCCTTTCCAGCTCCGGATGCTGCAGCCATCGTTTCAGCTGCATATACTGCAGCCGGGTCATATACTTTAAAGATAAAGGCGCGCGCATTCTCCGGTGTACCAAATAAGCGGCATAAACATAAAGCAAGCAGATCAGCAGCGCGAATAAAGAGCTTGCCAGGACATAGCCTCCGGATTGCCATATCATGAAGCTGTCGTCATCTCCAATCCTGTTCAGTAATCGTTAGGAGGGCGGCGGAACCAAACCGCTAATAGCAGGGACCCGCCGATAAAGCAAAGTGTGGCCGTCAGCCAGAATCGTCCCTGCTCGGTCCCGAGCTGATAATGCATCGTGCTGTTATATCCCATAAAAACGATCATAATAATGATCAACAGAGGAAACAGAATCACGTGCAGCCAGCTAAGCTGCAGCACCTCCGAGCTCGAATCTCCTTCATCGCGCAGCATATCGATGTGCTTATGAATATTTTTATCTATCGCGTTGAGCGTGCTCTCGACATTCTCGCTGCGAAGCAGCCCCTTGAGCACTGTCAGCCCCAGCTGCTTGGCAAAGGATGTTTGAATGCTGTAGATGAACTCTTCAATCGCCTTCTCCATTTCGCGCGAATCCACATAATTCAACTCCTCGCGAATCCAGTTCATAAAGTGCCGGCGGATGGGCGCCGACGAAATTTCCTGGCTGGCGAGCTGCAGTGCGGTTCGCATATTGCCCCTGGTTACTTTATATTTAGAGGATAAAATTCCAACCGCTTCCGCCAGATCATAGCCACTCTGAATTTGCAGGCTTCGGAGCTTCAACCGGTGATAAGCGACCGGGCACGCCAGAATAAGCAGTCCCATAAAAAAGCTGAAACGGACATCCAAAGTAATAAAATAAATGATAAGACCAACGGAAACCGCCATCGACACAGCGAGCAATACAAATTTCTGAACCGTAGATTCATGAAAACGGTCGCCATGCGTAGCCTTTAGCAGCAGCTCCAGCTTACGCCGCATCCGCTGCCATAAGGCTGCCAGCCAGGAGGCCTCCTCCCCCGGCTCCTTTTGCCTGCGCAGCTGCCTCATTCCTTTGCGGTATCGCCGGTCGGTTCGAACGGCTTCCCCCCAATAACGAAGCGCAGGATAACAGGTCTTATACAGCCCCACCGTGAATAGCCAAGCGGAGATGAACAGTACTGCAGCATTAACGATCGGATACAGTGCCACCTGTCCGCCCTCCCCAAGCCTCGATACACTCACGTACTCCGATAACCGCTTCCTGCCGCAGCTTCTGTTCATAGGGCTGGAGCCTCGCCAAAGTATCGCTGATTCGATGAAGCGGATTCGCATACGCCGGGTTCAACACAACGACCCCTTCCCCTTCGGGAATAGGCGACGCCTCGGCTAATCTCTTAAGCGTCCGTTCGGTAATCTCGGCCCACTCGGGCTGCAGCTCGCGCATTTCCTTGCGCAGGCGTTCGCTTAGATCGTTCCTGTAGGACCACGTATCGTCCTTCTCGTTCCAATGCATAAGCTCATGCGTGCTAATCTCGCCATTCAAGCGGTTATAGCGGAGCTCCATGACGCTCTTGATTCTTTTGCGCGATCTCCGGACATCCTGGGTCTGAACGATGAGAATGTCTATATTATCAGCAACCCGCTTCTCCTCCTCCTCGAACCTCACCCCCGGGTTCAGGCTGCATAACAGCCGGGCGAATTGGGACGGGACCGTCTCAGGCTTCCACGTATGGAACGTACTTCCGAATCCTTTCATCAACCGTTCGCAAGCGAGCATAGCCCCTTCCGCTTCGATCCTTCTTACTTCACCGATGATTGCATAATCGACATCGAACCGAAGCACCTGATCCATTGCATGATGGAACGTGTTCTCATGAGTAACCCGCTCGATTAATTTTTTCTCGGGAAAATCCCGGCTCGCGGCCAGCTCGTAATGCTTCTCAATAATTGCCCCGGTGTAATCGTCAGCCCTTTCGGCGAGCAGCGCCTTCAAAGTAGTGGACTTGCCGGTCCCTGGCGGACCGATGATCAAAAGATTGCAATGCGTTTTGGAAATGCCCTTCAGAAGCACAGCCGCTTCAGGCGGAATCGTCTTGCGCCGTTCGTCCGCCAGATCATCCACCGTTACCCTGCCGATCAGAAACCGCCGGAACGTAATGACATCATGTTTTACATCCGGCTTGACCGTCAGCGTCACCCGTTCCCCCGTATACAAATCAACCTCCAGTGTAGTGTTGTATAAATTAACGATGGCATCCTCCCTCTGCCTGGTTAATGCGCGAATGATTTTATCGACATCCTGGGTGGATGCGAACTGGAAGGGCATTCGCTCATGCCGTCCATGATGATGAATCCAAATCGAGGTGCCGATAATTTGCGCCGCGTAGCTGTCCGGGTACTTTTGCCAGCAGGCCAGCGCTTTAAAGCCGTAGATTTCGTGAAACATCGCATGGGTGATGTCGGAGTAGCACTGCTGCTCCTCCCGGGCATACGGCCTTAGTCCGGCGTAATATTCCGGCAGCTCTACCTGGTAAAGGCCGTTCTGATCCACATAGGACTGAATTTGCTCCATAATGGCCGATACAGTTTCAGGAACACCGATAATCGCTTTATTTTCCAGCTCAACGAAGGCCTGAGCCTCATCCACTCTCGTCCCGTCGGCAGACAAGGGATCGTCCTCCCTGCGGTGCATCGTTCCGGCAAAACGCTCACCGACCAGCTCCTTGTAGGTTTTGCATGCCTGATCGAATGTCATCCTCCCGGCAATCGCAGGACCCGGTTCAGCCGCAGGCTGGCTAGCACGGAGAGTAGAAGAAACCTCCGGCGGTGATGCTTCCCTATGAAATTGACCGATATGGAATCTGGAGTAACCCTCCATTGGATTTACGCCTCCTTCAACGGCTTCATCCAACGAAGCCAGGAGCCCTTGGCCGCTTTTGGCGCCATACGGGAGGCTGATGCCCCCGTAGCAGACTGAAGGGGAATGCTGTAGTAATGAAGAATGGCCCGGCACAGCTTGTTCAATTCCTTGTCATAATCGGGCCAATGCTGATGGAGCAGGCTTTTCTCGGATTCACACCGGTAAAACGACGGTACATGAGGAAGACTTCCGACGTAGGGCATGTCCAACTGACGGGACAGCTGCTTCTCATTCTCCATATCAGGGGAGCGAACCATGCGATTGAACAGCAGCATCGCCTGCCGGCTTTCCAAATGAAACACGGGGGATAGAATCTGCTCGCACATTCGCCTCCATTGCTCTTTAGCCGCCTGACTCTGATTCATTTGTACCAAAAGAAGGTCCGCAGCATAGATGCTTTGTGCAGACAACGCATGATCCGGATAACTGCCTGCATCGATCAGCACCAGATCAAAGCATTCGCGCGCCTTCTCAATCAGCCAGGAAATCCCGTCCGTGTGGTAGTAGTACAGCTTTTTCAGATCCCGGTTGCCCGCCAAATAATGCACGCCGGGTGCCGCCCGATGCATTTTCCCTACTAGCTCTTCTCCATGCAGCTGCCGTCCTTGAAGACTGCCCCACAGCTCATCCAAATACTTGCCTTCGTACTTAAGAGCGCTATCCCCCGGGTTCCAGCCGTTCAAGCCTAGAACGCCGATTCGTTTGCCCGACAGCCTGGCAAGCTGTACCCCCGTCAACAAAAGGCTTGAGGTAAGGCCTGATTGCGGCAGCGCGCCAATGGCTGTAATCACTTTACTTGCAGTCTGCTGTCTCTCGAAGCATAGCCTTCCGATTTCACGGACAGCCTGTTCCGGGGTCAGATAAGGCATCACATACCGGATTCCGTGCGCAGCGCATAGGCTTTGGGTGGTTTTCATCGCGGGAAAATCGGGATCGTTGGTTAACAAATAAATAAAGGCAGGCTCGGGACATCTTTCCCGCAAAGCAATAGCTTCATAGATATCCAGACTTTCTCCGCTGACAATCCAAACTTCCGCATCACCTGCTGATCCCGTTTTGCCGACCGGTGCCGCCAAGCCTAATTCCGCCAAGATCGTATCGAAGCTGCCGCTATCGCGTAGCTCCTCTCCTTCCATTAGCAGAACGGTAATCATTTCCTTAGAGATCGGTGATATGGAGTCATAATCGTTTGAAAGCCGCAGCGCTTCTATCAAACGCCGATCCTCTGCCACTACATAAGCATTCAATTATCGTACGCCTCCCTTGATATTCCTTATCTATATATGATCAAAAAACGGTAACCCTTGGTGCCGTATTTGCGAATGAGCTCCTTCTGCTCATCGTTGACTATCAGCTCCACCGTATTGACGGCGCCGGTCGTCTTCTTCCGGTCATCCGTCGAGGCAATCTCCTGATTGTTCGTACCTTTGACGTAGCTGACAACGATCTCCGCGAGCCTCTTTTCCTCCTCAAACGGAATGTTCAGCGACTCCAGCTTATCCCGAGTCATCTCCTGGCCCGCTTTATCTTCCGCTTTTTTGGCCTCTTCCTTTTGCACGAGCAGGAGAGAGACCCTATCTCCCCGCAGCAGGCTTCCCGGTGGTTTTCCGAACATCCATTCCGCAGGGAGCGACAAATTCCATTCTCCTGGGCCAGGGAGAAGGTGATTCGTGTTCAGCATGGCATCGGTGATCTGCTCATTCGCCCGGATGACACGCGTGGTTTCCTGCCCAAGGGCACGGGGCAGCTTATCTATAGCTCCGTCTACCAGCAGCTCCTTTTTCAGCTTAACCTTCTTCAGGTCAGCCTCCGATAATCGTACGCCGCGCTCTACGGTTCGAGCTGCCTGAAGCACCTCCACGGTGCCCCATCTCGGCTCAACCCCCCATTTCCATCCTATCAACAGTGCAGGCCCGGACAAACATAAGCCAATAACCAGCACATAATACATGCATTTATACCAGAAATTCATCGGGCTTCTTCTCCTGTTATCCGTTTTTCCACAGCTTGCGAAGCACCTGGAGCGTACCGCCGGCGGCAGTATGTCCTGCAAGTCCGGCTTGATTCTCCAGCCAATCTCTCAGCCACGGCTGGACCGCCCGAAGCAGCCTTTCCCTTACAACCGGGCGATCCTGTACCCTATGGCCGAGCCAGCTTGCTTCGGCAATGGCCGCGTAGTCGATCGCAGGCAGAAGACAGACCGGCGGCTCGGGCAGAACCCGCAGCCAATGGGCGGTATGACCAGAGGCTACCGTTTTGTTAGCCATTCCGTAAACCCGCTTACCTGCTTCCTTAAGCTGCTGCAGCTGGATTTGGCTTCTTCGCGTCGCTTCAAGGTCCAATTTATGAAGAATCGGGTCTGTGACATAAAGGATATCGACCGTCTCCCCGGTTAGAAGCTCGCGAATATCGGGTCGATCCCACTCCGCCCCAATGTCTACCAGCACAATGGGGAGCTCCAGCTCCAGAAGCGTTCGCACCCAGCGACTGGAGGGCTCGCCGCCCGGCGGCTCCGCAGCCGAGGGCAGCCATAGGGTGCAGCCGTCCGTCCAGGCTGCATCCCGCGCCATGTCGGCGCCCGCCGCGTTGTAGCAGCGATAGCCGGGCGGCGCATGCTTCTCGCCGAACAGCAGCGCGTGCAGCTCCGGCTGCTGCTTCGGCGGTTCGGCTGCCGCGTGCGGTACGCCCAGCCCGTGCAGCGCACGGGCAAGCGTAATCGCCGCGAAGGTGGCCCCGGCGCCGCTGTACAGCGCGCCTACGGCAAGGATGCGCGGCGGCTGCGCCGCAGTGCCGCCGCCGCGCATCGCTGCGGCCCTGGCCGGCGGTCGACGCTCCGCCTGCAGCCGCAGCAGCTCCTCGCGCACCTCGGCCGCGCTTTGATACCGGGCGGCCGGGTCCGCCTGCAGCAGCCGCTCTACGAGTGCGGCAAGCTGGGAGGGGAGCTTCGCATCCAGCTCCCTCAGCTGCATGCGGGCGGCGTGGTAATACTGTCCGCCGCTCAGCAAAAAATACATAAGCGCCCCGAGCCCGTACAAATCGGTGCGCTCATCGGTCTGCCTCCCCTCGAACTGCTCGGGGGCCGCGAAGCCGACCGTGCCGATCCGCACCGTATCGGCAGCTTGCCCTGCCTTGTAGCTTCGCGCGATGCCAAAATCGATAAGCCGAAGCCGCTCCTGTACATCAATCATCAGATTGGATGGCTTTAAGTCGCGATAAATAATCGGCTCCGGCCTGCGGCTGTGCAAATACTGAAACAGATCGCACAGCTGCAGCGAATAATCCATTACCTGATCCAGCCCCAGACGGCGGCCGCTCCGCTCAAAGCGCTGAAGAAGCGTTTCCCCCTCTATATAATCCATCACCAGATAGCTGTATCCGCCCCGTTCGCCGGCATAATAATCAATAATATCCGGCAAGTTCGGATGGTTAAGACGAACCAGCATGTCCGCCTCCGCCAATCCTGCATACGCTTCATCCTCTTCCAGCCTCGCTTCCTTCACTGCTCTGCGCTTGCCCGGCAACCGCAAATCTTGAGCCAGGTAAACGGTGCTCATTCCTCCCCTGCCGATGACGGATTCAATGCGATAACGCTGTCCGAGCAGATCTCCAATGCCTAGTCCCTGCTGTCCCCTCATCCCAAATTTCACCTCTTGTCCAGATCATGTTCATGCTGAAGCGGAACCCGTATTTCCTCCAACGACAAAAAAACCGCCCCTTTCCCGGCGCGTCAGCGCGGGATAGAGGCGGTTCTTCCGCTCGTAATATCCAATGTTGTCTATAAATTACCACAATTTTCTTGATTATGCAACAGTTTTCGATCCTTGCTAATAATAGCATGAACACCAAAGCAGTCCTTGTAATTGGAAGGAAGCGGATGTCTAAATTTACTCTGTGCGGGAAAACTATGGTACACTCTCATATTTAGGATGCAATAGGAGGCCTCAATGACATGCGTAGTCGCAACTTCAAAGTATTGGCGCTTTCAGGCTGCATACTGCTGCTTGGATTCAGTACAACCATAACGGCCGCACCCGGCAAGGGACGACCGTATTTTGAAAAACGGGGTGAGGTAGTCTGGGAAGTCCCGACCGAGGAACAGGTCATAGCGCTCAGCTTCGATGACGGTCCTGACCCCGAGGATACGCCTATAATCTTGGACTTACTGAAAGAGTACGGGGTCAAGGCAACCTTTTTTATCATCGGAAACAAAGCCGAGCTGTACCCTGATCTTGTCAAACGGGAAGCGGACGAAGGTCATGAGCTTGCCAATCACACCTATAGACATTTATATTTCAATAAAAGGGTATCCGAGAATCGGTTGCAGGATGAGCTTCGAAAAACGCAGGACGCTATATTTAAGGCAAGCGGACAAAGGCCCCACCTGTTCCGGCCCCCGGGCGGCTACTACAATGAGACTCTCGTACGCATCGCCAGAAAGGAAGGCTTTACCATAGTCATGTGGTCATGGCATCAGAACACTATGGACTGGAATACGCCAGGGGTTTCCAAAATCACCTCCACCGTGCTGAATAATGCCCGCAACGGTGATATCGTCCTGTTCCATGATTATGTAGAAGGACAGACACAGACTATCGCTGCCCTGAAAACCATACTGCCTGAGCTGAAAAAAAGAGGCTACCGGTTTGTTACGATTTCCGAGCTGCTGTCCTACAGCAAGCTGAGTCCCGTAAAACAGGGGGATACGATACAGTAACCCACGCCAAGCCGCAAGGTAAGGATGAGCTATAAGCGCAGCTTTAGCTCCCCCCACAAGGAGGGTTCCTTCTTTATTAATCAGCAGGAACATCCGACAGACCAAGGAGCCGCTTTCCCCACGAAAACGGCTCCCTGCTCTGCATCGTTATTTTGTTTTCAAATCCTCAATTGAATCAATATCCATGTAGGACGGAACGACAAGTCCGATTTTTGTCCCGTTCAAGTTAACGCCCAAGTCTTCAAACTTCCCTTTATACTTCTCATAGTAATCCTTATGCGTTGTCGGCAGCCACGCGGCTACGATTGCATCCGCATCCCCGTTAGAGATACCGGCCCACATCGGTCCCGCTTCAACTTGAAGCAGCTCGACTTTATACCCCAGCCTTGTCTCCAGCACGTTCTTCACAACGTTGGTGCTGGCAATTTCCGAATCCCAGGCAACATAGGCAAGCTTCAGCTTTTTCCCTTCCGCTTTAGGAATATCCTTGCTCCATTCGTCCACCTTGGCTGCATTATCATTTACCCATGCGGCGGCAGCTTCCTCCGGCTTTTTGCCGTTTTGTATATCTACCATGACCTTGGCCATGTCTTCAGGTGTCCATTCGAACTTATCCAGCAGGCTGTAAGCCGATGGCTCATCGTTCTTTAGCCCTGTGCGAGCAATCGTATGAATCTGTTCGTCCCCGCCATACACATTTTTGGGATCCTTCAAATATTTCAAATCATATTTGCCGAACATCCAGTGCGGGGTCCAGCCGGTAATGATAATCGGCTTCTTATCCTTGTAGGCTTTATCCAAAGCCGCGGTCATGGCTGCTCCCGAGCCTTCGACCAGCTTCCAATCCGTAAGCTCATAATCCTTGAGCGCTTGCGCCGTCGATTGCATAATCCCGGCCCCGGGATCGATCCCGATAATCTCATGCTTGACCTGGGCGCCTATCGTTTGGGTTTGCGCCGATTCCTTTTCCTTGGCACAACCGGTCAAAATAACAAGGGCGGAGAGCCCCGCGAACATAAATGCTTTCATCGTTTTTTTCATTTCATTACCCTCTCTTTGTTCTTTTTCGCTTCACGAGATGCTGCGTCATTCGATCCAGAAAAATAGCAAGAATAACGATTGCTAAGCCGGCTTCGAAGCCTTGGCCGGTCTTAATCTGTGTGACCGCCCGATACACATCGGCCCCAATGCCCTGGGCTCCGATCATGGACGAAATGACAACCATGGACAAAGCCAGCATCAGCGTCTGGTTCACGCCTGCCATGATGGAAGGCACCGCTAAAGGCAGCTGGACCTTGAACAGCATCTGCCCCGACGTAGAGCCGAATGCATGGGATGCTTCGATCAGATCGGCCGGAACTTGGCGTATGCCCAAATTCGTCAGGCGAATCGTTGGCGGCACCGCGAAGATCACGGAGGCGATAACTCCGGGCACGACTCCCAGACCGAAAAAGGTAACGGCCGGAATCAAGTAGACGAAGGCAGGCATCGTCTGCATGAAATCAAGAGCCGGCGTGAGCACATTTTGCACGCGCTGGTCCTTCGCACACCATATGCCGAGCGGGATTCCGAGCACGATAGAAATGATAGCCGATGTCAGCACCAGGGCCAACGTGTCCATCGTGTGGTCCCAATATCCCAAATTATCGATAAGGTATAATCCGATGATCGTGAATAAGGCCATAGGCCAACGGGCGAACCAGTACGCAACCGCGCCCAGCAATACGATAAATAATAAGGACGGTACCAGATGGAGTACGGAAGAGATGCCGTTTACGATCCCTTCAATGATGGCCGCGACCGCATCGAAGAGCAGTGACAGATGCGTCCCAAGCGCATCAACCCCGTTCTCCACCCACTCGTCAAGAGGCAGTTTCGGAATCATTCGCCGTCACCTCCTTTGCCATATGCTGTCCAGCCAAAGCTCCCAGAACGGCACCGCGGACAATCACGCCTACGATGCGGCCGTTCTCATTGACAACGGCAACGGGATATTTGGATGAGCCGCATATTTCGAATAATTCGTGAAGCAGCACTTCTGGAGCTACGGTAGGCACATCGGCTATGACGATATCATCTAACGACTGACCTTCCATAGCCGCTCTGGAGGCATCGTCCGCAGTGATAACCCCGATCAGCCTCTTGGATCTATCGACCACGAACAAATTGGAGATGCCGCTATCCCGCATCAGCTGCAGGGCTACCCGCGGACCTCTGTCGAGTCCCACGGTCTCCGGCCTGCGCATGACATGAGCGGCGGTCAGAACCTTGGATAGATCGACATCCTCCACGAACCGCTCTACATATTCGTTAGCCGGATTCATTAATATTTCTTCCGGTGTGCCTATCTGGACAACCGCCCCGTCCTTCATCAGGGCGATCCGGTCGCCGATCCGCAGCGCTTCATCCAGATCGTGGGTAATGAAGACGATCGTTTTCTTCATCTTCTCCTGAAGCTCCAGCAGCTCATCCTGCATATCCTTGCGAATAAGCGGATCCAAGGCGCTGAACGCTTCATCCATCAATAAAATATCCGGGTCATTGGCTAAAGCTCTTGCAAGCCCTACCCTCTGCTGCATCCCGCCGCTCAGCTGATCAGGATAGCTGGTATCCCATCCCTTCAGACCGACCAGCTCCAGCGCGGCTTCCGCCTTGCTCCGTCTGGATGCTTTCTCTATCCCTTGCACTTCCAGACCGTATTCCACGTTCTCAAGCACCGTTCGATGGGGGAACAATGCGAATTTTTGAAATACCATGCTGATCTGCTTCCGTCTAACCTGCCTCAGCTGCTCTTGACTCATCCGCACGATATCTTGACCGTGGACTGCAATCGTTCCGAGCGTCGGCTCTATCAGACGATTCAGGAGCCGGACCAGCGTGGACTTGCCGCTTCCCGACAATCCCATAATGACGAATATTTCCCCCGGTTCAATTGAGAAACTAACTTTATTAACCCCGACGGTATGCTTTGTCTCCTTGTAAATACGGTCCTTGGACCAGCCTTTATCGAGAAGACCGAGCACGTTTTCGGGATTTGGGCCAAATACTTTCGAAAGCTCTTTTACTTCGATAATGGCCATGGGCTCACCTCGTTCCATTCCATTTCGTTTCCAGTTCTCTCGTAACTAAGTGTAAAGAATGCTTTGTACAGAGTCAACACTTTTTTTCGTTTGTATTGTACGTACAGAAAAAACTTTACAAACTTTACACGTTAAATCCTCCCGATTCCTTTCTTATCGTCCGTTATCCAAAGCTTTACAATCTGCCTTTAGTTTCTTACAATAATCCTGAGTTCTGATAATGATGATTGCCATCTAAGTCTAGGACATCGACAGAGGAGTGGGTGCAAGAATGAACGGGTTAGAAGGGATCGCGCCCGAGCAGGAGGAACTGATTCAAAAAGCGCGGAAGCGCGTCATCGAATCTATCGGCAAAAATATGGACTTGTATGGAATCACGCTATCTCATGGTCTGTTATACGGATTAATGTTTTTTCAAAACAAACCGATGACGCTTGACGAAATGGGCGAAGCCATGGAGATGAGCAAGACAAGCATGAGCACGGGGATTCGTTCGCTGCTGGATCTAAAGATGGTGAATCAAGTATGGGAAAAAGGATCGCGGAAGGATCTTTATGAGGTAGAATCGGACTGGTACCAGACGTTTGCCGATTATTTCGACATCAAGTGGCGTAAGGCGCTGGAAATCAATTTGCAATCCATGCGTAAATCGTTAGCGGAGCTGCAGGATTTATCCAATCGCTTCCCCGACGACGAGCTCCTTCAGACCTGCTTGAGCAGGGATATAGATAAAATCAAGCATGCTATCGCTTACTATAAGTGGCTCGATAAGCTGATCGACTCGTTTGAAACGGGCGATATTTATCAGTTTATCCCTAAAGAGACCCCTGATAAATAAACGTTACTTCAATCTCAACATCAACGACAAAAGGCCGAGCGATCGTAAGGATCCCCGGCCTATTTCCTTTTGTTTTTAACCTGCTCGGCTGCAGCCCTATTGCTCATCAAATCCTGCCGCCCCGAGTGCCCGAAGCACGAACAGGCTGGCATGCTCCGCCGTTGCTCCCACACTGGCCTCCTGCTCAGTAAACAGAGGCCTCAGGGTGACCAATTTTTTGAAGGAGAGCGCCGTACTGACGACAAAAAGCAGCGTATGATCCAGCGATTCAAAATGAAATACTCCCTCCTGTTTCCCTCTGGCAAGCAGCTCTTTTATCTTGATCCAAATCGGAAAGGTACGCTCGGTAATATGGGACAACCTCTGGGAATTGGCTGCGAATTCCTGCTGAATAATCGAGGCAAGCTCCGGCTCGTTCATGCAGAACCATACGACTTCCTTCACCAGAAGCTTGAGTCCCGACACCGGCTCCTTCAGCTGCTGTTCCAGCTCCTCCAGCCGATGGCCGACGAAGAAATAGTCGATGACCGCATGAAATACTTTTTCTTTTCCCCCGAAATAATACGAAATCAGCGCTACATTAGCGCCCGCTTCTTCGCAAATTTGGCGTACGGTCGTTCCGTCAAAGCCTTGTTTGGCAAACAGCTTTTTGGCTGCAAGCAAAATCCGTATTTTCATATCCGATTCGGTTTGTGTCATAATATCTCCTCAGCTTTAAAAGCAGTAATAAGTAAGCAATGCCGGATCTTTCTTCGTGAATTATTCTTATTATGGAGCTTTCAAGTCAGAATCGCAAGCGGTTACAATTTGCGCGTATTACAATCCGCCGAAGGAAGCATCGACGGATTCATACTATCTTTTGCAACTTAAGCCCGAGTAAGACCTGCTTCCGCTCGGGAAGGCACCGGGACGGCCTGTCTTCGGATTCCTGTCACAGCAGCGCCTATCAGCCCGCATACCAGCATAATCATTACCAGATTCCATGCCTCGGCCGAAGCTCCGGAGCCATCATACACAATGTTCATGATGCCTCTAACCGCATAGGTGGCCGGAAGATACTCGCTCAGCTTCAAATAAAAATCGGACAATAACTCCCGCGGCACCATGGCGCCGGACGATACGAGCTGCACCGACAGCATAGTAATATTGAACAGCATACCGGCCATGCCGAACAGAATAAGAAACATCTGGGAGAATATCATGAAAGTAAGCAGGAACAAGGTCTGGAACAGCCACATGGACAGAAAGCCCCCTGCCGAAGTGCCGCCCAGGGACAGCACCAGCGAAGTGCCTACCAAAGCAATGAACACAGCCGAGATCACATTAATGGTCATCCTAGCGGCAAATTTGCTCCACTTGCCGATGCTGTGCCCCATCATCCCGGTGGCCTGCTGGATGTTCATACCCATAATCATTGCGCCTACGAAGGAAGCCAACACCAGCATCATAGGGATCATCTGGTTCGCCATTCCGTTGACCGGATGGATGTACTCCAGTTGTCCCGTAACCTTCTCTGCAAGTCCTTGAGCCATTCCCTGAGCCTGCTGTGCAGGAATATTCGCTTGTGTCAGAACCGCTTGTGCCCCTGCGGCAACAGCCTCTTTATTTACGGTCGCGGTGACTCCATTCGCAACACCTTGCATCATGGTTTTGATTAAGGCCGGATTCGATTCATTAATCGTGTATTCGATCTGCGCCTTCTGTCCCGGGGTTTGCAGCTGCTTGGTAAAGTCACCCGGAATGTGTAGCACCATCTGCACCTCCCGCCGCTCCAACCGCTGTCGGGCTGAATCATAAGCGTTGTCGGTCAATAGCTGAAAAGGCAAATTCTCCTTTAGCTGATCAATGACCTTCGCTCCCGTCCCGTTGTCTTCGTTCACAATCGCAATCTTAAGATGCTTCGTGTTATCCGTAACTCCAGCATATCCCGTCATCCAAATGATACTGAAGATGACCTGAAACATCATGGCCGTCACGATACCAATGATGGTAGCCGGTTTCTTCAAATAAGCTTGCAAAGCGTTAAGCATAGCACCTCTCCCTTTGTATTAAATATCTGTTTTAATTAAACGTTTGTTTAATACGATAACGGAGGATAGCTTCTTCTGTCAACCCTTTACGCAAAAAAATCCCGATTCGGGCCCTGCTTAATTAAATAAGCCGGGACAATCAAGAACTCCTGACATATAAAGAGTAAAGCTCCGTTTTCCCTGCACTTCGCGTGTTTGCCCTCGCAAACCGTCCGGCGCACTATCAAGGAAATGACCAATGCGCATGCTCCGATAGGTACACCTGCTCAACTATGTATCCCTAGATGGTTCTCAAATACCCGAGTTATTCTATCACCCCCATCAGCCCGCGTTTTGCATCCCGGTATCCTCCGAAATTTCGCTCCACATTCCCAACTGGAAACTTCGCTCAATCATCGGAAAGCCACCCGCGAGAGGCTCCTTACCCAACCCGTAAAAAGTAAGGAGCCTTCCCATCATGGCAGTGGGCATGGCCTATGATTCACCTCGCCTCTACTGTGTCATCTGACGACGCCGCGCAGGATGATAACAAGCAGAATGTACAATACAAGAATTGTACCAACTGATGTCCATCCACACCCTTTATGGCAATGACCATGATGGTGATGATGTTTCTTCGGTTCGATGATGTTGATTATTTCGTTGCTGGCATGAACATTGATTGGGGCAGCGTAGCTTGGTGCCGCGAAGCTGGGCGAGACGTAATTTGGTGAAGGGAAAGGCATAGGTGCATTCATCATTGGCATAGGTCCTGGCATTTCAGCTGGTGATACCATTGGCATTGGCATTGGTTTAAATTTATCCATTTAGGAACACCTCCATGAATTTTAAGGGCGTGTTACTATCGAACACACCAACAGTCTATGGAGAATCACCTAGCCGGAGCACGGTATTCACCTATATATATAAAATTAGACAGGTGCCTGTATGACAACCCGTACAAATGCTGTTTCGAACAAGCAACTTTTGGGAATTTCATGCGTCAAAATATATATCAATATTTCCCACTCCTGGGAGCTTCCATCGCCTTACCTGATCTTTCCTTCGGAAAGGAGAAGCTTTATGACTAAGCCGCTTCACGAAACCCAGCCGGACTCGGCCAGGGTAGAGAAAGCCGATTATATAAACCCGCTGCAGGATGCCCAGCCTATACAGAACGGAGGTTCATCCAAAAAAGCGGACATAGGCTCCATGCCCTCGCCGATCCGGTACTTCGGTTATTTCTTTTTCACCTCTGCCGCCGTGGTGCTTCTTGTCGGTTTGTTGATTCAGTTTTTGAAATAGCTCTTCGCCAGGATCATCCCCTGCGGCAAAAAAACATCAGCCTTATTAGCCCGAATGTTCGGACCAAGGCTGATGTTTTATTTTTTACAGGAAGCTTCTTATCCTTTTACAGAACCGACCAGGGCACCTTTTGCAAAATATTTTTGCAGGAACGGATATACGAGCAGGATCGGGATGGTGGACACCATGATGACGGCCATTTTGATCGTTTGCTCCGGCGGCTTGACGAAATCGTCGCCAAAGCCGGACGTATCGGCGCTGAAGGCACTGGCCACAATAACAATTTGACGCAGCAGCACCTGGATCGGCCATTTGGAGGCATCGTTCAAGTACAGGATGGCATTAAAATAAGTGTTCCAGTAATTGACCGCATAAAACAAGGAAATCGTTGCGATAGCCGGCATGGACAATGGAATGACGATTTTGAACAAAATGCCGAAATCGTTGCAGCCGTCAATTTTGGCCGACTCTTCTATTCCTTCAGGAAGATTCATAAAGAAGCTTCGCATGATGATCAGGTTAAACGCATTGACCGCGCTCGGCAGGATAAGGGACCAATAAGAATCGACCAAGCCCAGCTCCTTAACGACCAGGAATGTAGGAATGAGCCCGCCGTTGAACAACAGGGTGAATACGACCAGAAACATCAGCACTCTGCGCCCGTCCAGGTCCCTGCGTGTCAAGCCATAGGCCATCAGGCAGGTAAGCACCATACTGACCAGCGTACCGACTACCGTAACTCCGATGGAAACTCCCAGAGCTTTATAGATAGCATTCGTGGATAAAATGTATTGATAGGCTTTGATCGTAAATTCCGTTGGAATCAGTACGAACGGCTTTCTGGCCATCTCCTCTTCCGTTGTGAAGGACGCCATGACCACATGCAAAAACGGGAGGAAGGTAATTAGCGCAATGATGGACAGCAGGATGATGTTGCCGATATCAAACATTCTGCCGCCAAACGTTTTATCTTGAACCATGAAGATGCCCTCTCTTTCTCCGGGAATAAATTAATAAATGCCTTCCTCGCCGATTTTTTTAGCCAATTTATTCGATAGAACCACCAGGAACAAGCCTACAAAGGACTTGAAGAAGCCTACTGCCGTACTGAAGCTGAATTGTCCCTGCTTCAAGCCTACGGTATACACGTAAGTATCCAAAATTTCCGCTACGGGACGGTTCATAGAGTTGAGCAGCAAATATACATGTTCGAAGCTGAGATCGAGAACGTTGCCTATTCTAAGAATGAGCAGGACGATGATGACACTCCGGATCGATGGAAGCGTAATATGCCATATTTGCTTGAATCGGCCGGCTCCGTCCATTCTTGCCGCCTCATACAGCTGCGGATCAATGGAAGCAATGGCAGCCAGATAGACAATCGTTCCCCAGCCCGCTTCTCTCCAAATAACCTGGGCAATGTACATCGGGTGGAACCATACGGCATCTAACAAAAAGTTGACCTTGGCGAAGCCGAAGAAAACGAGCAATTCATTAATAATTCCGCCATCCATCGTTAACATGACGTACGTAATGGACACGATAATAACCCAGGACAAAAAGTGGGGTATGTATACGATCGTTTGAACGATCCGTTTGAAAAACTGGCCGGCTACCTCATTCAACATAATCGCCAAAATGATAGGTACAGGAAAATAAAAGAAAATGTTGTACAGGAACAGCACCAGCGTGTTTTTGAAAATAGTCCAAAACTCACTATCGGTAAACAGCTTTTCGAAATGCTTCAACCCTACCCATTCGCTCCCCAGAATCCCTTTGTATGGCATGTAATCCTGGAAAGAAATAATTAAGCCGTACATGGGCAAATATTTGAAGATAATGAAATAGATCAGGCCGGGAATGATCATGAAATACATGTACCGGTTCCGGACAAGCCTTTTCATTAAATCGCTATTGGTTTTGGGAGCCTCCATCACTTTAGGCTCAGCGACAGTATTGCTCATAGTGATTAACTTCCTTTCCTTCCATAAGATCATCAAGATCAGCGGATTCCGGGGTAACGTAATGGCGGAGAGAGGCTCCTGACATGATCAGGAGGCCCTCCCCTGGTAGCACTTATTTATTTACCGCCGCTCGCTTTATAGGATGCGTTATATTCTTCCATGATTTTGGCGCCGCCGTCATCCTGCCATTTTTTGACGGCTGCCTGGAAGCCGGCTTCGTCAATGTTGCCAAGCATAAATTTGTACGTAGCGTCCTTGATGATGTCTTGCAGTCTCGCGCCTTTTTCGTTATACGTTTTGGAATCCAGAGGTGTCGTCGGATCCTGGATAGCGAATTTCACCGCTTCATTGGACAGGTTGACGGCTTTCTCTTGTGCCTTCAGCGTGTACAACGATGGAAGGATATTGGTGGTGTCCGCCAAAGCTACCGTCAGGTAAGGTTTTTGCTCTTTTTCCTTCAGCTTCTCATCCTCGCCTGGCTGTACCTTACCGTCTTTCAGCGTGTAGTGTGTGCCCTCTACGCCGTATTTCAACAGGTTAGCGATTTCCGGATTGAAGAATTTGTCGTAGAACGCCAGGATTTGCTTCAGTTCCTTCTCTGTTTTTACAGCGGATTTAGGGAACACAACCAAAGTTCCGTAGCCTGGAATCCCCCAAGTGGTCGGTTTGCTGTTGCTTGGGCTTGTAAATTGGTTCAATACATCATATTGAGCTTCTTTTATGTTTTTGGACGTTTTATCCTGAATCGTCAGCACGTCCTGCATGGAACCGATGTACATACCCGCTTTACCGGTATACATCATGTTTTGCTGGTCGGTTTTACTCGTTACCGGGAAGTCCTGGTTGATCAGGCCTTCATCGCGAAGCTTCTTAATGAACTTCATCGTATCCATGTAGCCTTTGGTCATGAAATCAGGAACCAGCTTGCCGTCTTGAACGCCCCACCCGTTCGGAGTTCCGAAGTAGGAAGCTAATGTTTTGAACGAGCCGTAAACCAGATCGTTACGGTCTGCAAGGCCTAACGTTTTACCGCCGCCCGCAAAGTCGGCTTCCTTGAATTTTTTCAGCATATTGTAAATGTCGTCGGTTGTTTTCGGCTCAGGCAAACCAAGCTTGTCGGCCCAGTCTTTCCGGTAGATAACCCCTTGACGCGCGATCGGTCTTTCTTGATACAAGGAGTAGATTTTACCTTCAACCGCCGTATTTTTAAGAACGTCCGGATTCAACTTGCTTAAGTTAGGATAGTCCTTCAGATACGGCCCGATTTCCCAGAACTGTCCGTTCTTGATCGCATCGCGGAGCAGCACGAAGGAGGACTGGTTTTTCAGGTAGGCTGCCTGAGGCAAGGAACCGGTTGCAAAAGCGGCTTGGAATTTCTCGTCATAGGACCCGTCCGGAACCCATTGG
Source organism: Paenibacillus vulneris (assembly GCF_039543185.1). Lineage (NCBI taxonomy): Bacteria > Bacillati > Bacillota > Bacilli > Caryophanales > Paenibacillaceae > Paenibacillus > Paenibacillus vulneris. The sequence goes on from NZ_BAABJG010000058.1 coordinate 23,603, forward strand.
AATTCGATTTGGCTGTTCGTCTTCTCCTCCAATATTTTCTTTATTTTATCGGAAGGGACTTCAGGTGTAGACAAGTTGGCCATGATCGTAATCTTAAGCGGTCCTTCATTTTGAGCAGCTCCTGAATCTGCCGCCTGTTTGTTGTCCGTTTTGGCACCGCCGCAGCCTGCCAGGATAGTAGAAAGGGCTAGTACCGTGGCGCAGGCCATACTGGTTCTTTTCACATACTTCGGATTCATCTTCAAATGCTTCGACCTCCGTTTGTTTTTCGTTTGTTTTTTTGTATGTTTTCGTTGCTGGAGCTATCATATAACGGGAACCGTCATTACAACTACAATCATTGACTCACACCCGCATGAAATCCTTGTTCTATCAAGGTTTCTGGGCATCTCGGGCGAGGCAGGTTAAATTCTGCACATCCCCTAAAATGGCTGTAATTCGGGCATATCGAATGGTATTCATCCTTGCCTAGCGCAAAATAACCCTACAAAGCAGGGCCTTAGCGAAACGGATTCAGTTGCTTTGTGGGGAGAACCATTATATCGCAAAAAAAAGACCGTCATCACAGATGACAGCCAAAAATACTAGGGATTATGTTTTTTCCGGTACGCTTCGTTAAACTCCTTAATGATATCCCCCCCGCCGCGGCTCTCCCATGTCTGAAGCTCATTTTGAAAAGCCGTCAGGTCGATCTTGCCAAGGATATAATTCAGTGTGGCATCGGTGATGATGTCCGATAAATTGGCTCCCATAAGATCATACGTCTCCGAGGACAACCCTTCCGCAGCATCACGAATCAGCATTTGTTCATTATCCTTAATCAACCGGTTCGCTTTGAGCACCAAAGGATCCTCCTCATCCTTCACCTTCATCAAATTCGGGTTATGCATCCCCCCGATGACAAGAGAAGTTAAAGGCAGCACCTCCGTGTCATGAAGCTGATTCATGGCTGCCGTTACCGTGATTTGCCCCTGAACGAGTTCATAATGCCTTCCTTCGACTCCATATTGAAGCAGGCTGCTGATCTCCGCTCCCATGCTGCGATCAAAAAAAGCAAGAATATGCCGCAGCTCCTCCTCGTTCTTGATGGCTTTCTTCGAGAACAGGAACAGCCCGCTGTAGCCCGGATTGGACCATACTCCTTCGCCCTTCGGACCGCGAATCCGGTTGATCAGGGTCAGCTCGGCGTTCGGATCAAACTTCCTCAGCTCATTTTGCAGACGAGGTGCGTCCGCCATGCTGCCGATATAGCCTCCCGCTTTCCCGTTGATCAGCATATATCGCTGAATTTGCTTGCTGGTTACGGCGAAATCCTTATTGATCATATTTTCGCTGACAAGCCTTTTCATGAAATTCATCGTATCGAGGTATTCCTTCGTTTGAAAATCCGGAACCAGGGTCCCGTCCTGCAGTCCCCAATTATTCGGAGTTCCAAAATAGGAGCTTAAGGTTTTGAATGCTCCGTAAGTAAGATCTCCACGATCTGCAATGCCTATCGTATCATGGAGCCCGTTCCCGTCCGGGTCCCGATCAGTGAACTGCTTCAGCACCTGGTACAGCTCCTCGATAGTCGCCGGCTCCTTCAGATACAGCCGCTCAAGCCAATCCTTCCGCAAAATAACCCCCTGCCGTGAAGCAGGCCTTTCCGTATACAAAGCATAGATTTTACCTTGAACACTTGATTCGTTAAGGATACTCTTGCTCAACGTTTTTAAATTCGGATAAAACTCCAGGTAAGGGCCGATTTCCCAGAACATGCCGGAACGGATCGCATTTTTGACGTACATATAGTCCGATTGGTTCACATAAGTCACTTGCTTTAAGGAGTTCGTTTGCAGTGCGTTTATCATTTTTTCCTTATAGTTGTCATTAGGAATCCAGTCCAATTCGAGCTTCGCCTGGGCGGCCTGCTCTATCGCCCGAAGCATCTCCTGCGGGGGAGCCTGATTCTGATGCAGGGGCACCATGATGCCTATAGGCTTAGTGCTAATGTCTTGGGTGCCTGGCTGCTGTTCCTGCGGCATACAGCCGTTCCATAGGAAAGCCATTATTGCGAAAGCGATTACAACTAAAATCGACTTTGTTCTGCTTTTTATACGCATAACCATGCTATCCTCCCCGCGTTACTCCTGATTTCATTATACACGATTGCCGATTTGTATGAAATCATTGCTCCATTGGAGTTCCATTGGTAAGATAGAATCGTCATCCCATGTCGAAAGGAGGAGGATGCAGGATGCATAGATTCAGCTATTTAACCAGACTCATTTTATTCGGATGCATCTTGTGCACCGTTCCCGTCATCTTTATTGGCATCGTTTCCAATCTGCAATCCTCCAACGAAATTCAAAAGCAGGTCAACCGCGGGCAAATTCAGCTGCTGACCCAAATGAATTCCAATGTCGAGCAGGTACTAAGAACTATTAACCACGCCTTCGATCAGCTGGTGAACTCCCCCGTTATGGCCAAAGTATTAAATGAGCCTTTTACGACGGACGATTTCATGCTGTACAAGGATCTGCGCAAGGAAATCAGCAATACCCAGTCGTTCTATACGAAGGTCGAAGATGTCGTCATCATCAATATCAAGCAAAACTGGATGATTAAAAATTCCGGCTTCTATACGTTCAGCAATTATTTGCATCATTTTCAGCTCCTCAATCAGATGCTGCTTCCCAATTCCTTCTCGTGGGTGTTAAACCCGAGCATCTGGTTTTATAGTGAGGAAAAAGCAAACGCTGCCACTTGCCCTTATACAATCAGTCTTGTCAAAAAGCTTCCGGACCAAAGCTCGGATAAATTCGGCCTGGCCTTTACGAACCTGACCACCTGCAGCTTGGCGGAGATGTTAAATTATGTTCCGAGGGAATCGGAAACCGTTATCATTCTGGATGATCAGGAGCGCATTCTGTATCACTCCGATCCTTCTATGATAGGCAAGTACGCCATTAATACGGAGTTCATCAAGGATCCTTCCATATTCTCACAGCCTTCGGGACAATTCCAAACGGAAGTGAACCACAAAAAATATACGGCCACGTATCTGCGCTCGAGCTATAATAACTGGATTTATTTATCCATTATCTCCATCGACAGCCTGACGCGGGATTCCAAGCAGATCGGCCGATATACGCTAGCGGTTTGTCTTATCATCGTTGCCGTATTTCTTATCATCGCATGGCTTCTGTCGAGACAGATGTATAACCCTATCGAACGGCTCATGAGAGAAGTAGGAGGCAAGCTTCCGAACGGCGGCAGGCTCCGCAATAATGAATTCGATATTATCAGCCACCAGGTCCAGGATTTGTTCCGCTCCAAAACACAGCTTGAAAAAGAAGCGCAGCAGCATCTCCAGCAGGCTCTCGCCTATTTTCTGATCAAAATGTTCCAGGGGAAGGTGCGCCGGGCGGAGCTTACGGAAAAAATGGAGCTGTTCGGGCTCAGCGAAAAGCTTAATGAATGGCAGGCATCCGCGGTCATCACGCTGCAGATCGATACGCTGGAGCATACGCGCTACGGCAAAGAGGACCTGGAGCTGCTCTTGTTCGCCATCAACAACATTATTGAAGAAATCATTCCTGCCGATGTCCGCTTTCCGCCGGTATTCATCGAACAGACCCAGGTGACGATGATCGGAAGCAAGAACCAATCGCTGGAGGAGTTCAACAGCTTCATGTACTCCTTGACCGAATCGATTCAGCAGACGGTTCAGCGCGTTCTCGGCTTGCAAATCAGCATCGGCATCAGCCTGCCGTTCGATGATCCGAAAAAGGCGTCTGTCGCTTATCGTGAAGGCTTGGAAGCATTGAAGCAGCGCATCCACTTGGGCGGCCAGGTCATTATTTCTTACGCCAACATCAACGAAGGCAAGCATCAGCTGCATCTGGACTATCCTTTTTTAACCGAAAGCGATCTTCTTGACGCTATCCTGCTGGCCGACGAGGAGAATGCCAAGCATCACCTGTCCCAGTTCATGAGAACCATCTTCAAGCATGAAATGACGCCGCAAGAGTATCAAATATCCATGGTCCGCCTGTTCACCAGCCTGATCGTCGCGATGCAGGAATCCGGCGTAACCTTGAATCAGCTGAAGCAAGGAGACGGGGACGTCTCTCTCTACGAGGAATTGAACCGGCTGCAAATGACGACTGAAATCCAGGACTGGTTCTGGACCCGTATCATTTCACCGCTGATTTCGATATACCGCGACCGCCAAAATTCGCAATACCACAGCATTTCGGAAAAAATTATCGATATGATTCACAAGCATTACGACACCGATCTGACGATTGAGGAATGCGCATCGCGGCTGCACTATAACGCCAACTATTTGAGCGGGATTTTCCGCAAGGAGACCAACACGACCTTCAGCGACTATTTATCCGCTTACCGGTTTACCATTGCGAAGAGATGGCTGACGGAGACGGATATGACCATCAAGGAAATATCGGAAAAGCTGCGCTACATGAATTCGCAAAATTTTATCCGCTCCTTCCGAAAGGTCGAAGGCATGACGCCGGGGCAATACCGCGAATCCTTCCGCAAAAGGGGACACTAAGCTAGTCCGGGCCAAATCCCGGACTTTGCTTTTTCAGCCTGAGGGTATAATCGGAATCGTTCCCAGACAGCACTTCATAATAGTTGCGGATCGTGTGATTGCTCATAATTGTGGAACGGTTGAACCGGATTCGATACAGCCCTTTGACATGGCTGTATTCCGCTCCCTTCAACGAAGGGGGCAGCACCGGAACGAGATCGGAGCTGTTCACGATTCGGACGGAGCGGCGAATGTGGCGGGAGAATGCGGCAGCGAAGGCAGCGTTCCCGACCTTAGGCGAACCGAAGGTAAGGAGCAGCGGATCGCTGAACCTGGTATTCACCGCGACATCCAAGGCACACAGCGTGGCAATGGCCCCGCCCAGGCTATGGCCAGCGATCCATATTTCTTTGCCCGGCGATACGCCGCGAAGATGAGCCAGCACCTGTGCTCTTATGGACCGGCCATACGTTCGTGCAAATCCCCGGTGGACCCGTCCGCCCGAAGACATGTAGGGGAATGCGACTTGAGCCGTGTCCGTATCGGCCAGCAACTCGGAGATCGTCTCCGTCCCCCGGAATACTAGGATCACCGTGCTCTTCGATTGAAGAATCATCCCTGCGTACGGATTTTGCCGGCTTCCTAACACCTTTGCCAAACGAAACCCTCTTGGCGTTACGCAGCGTCCGTTATTTTTGTACTGCTCTACCGCTTGATACACAGCGGCAGCCAGGAAAATCGCCTTGTCCGTCATCCATTTACCGCCCATACCTATCCCTCCCTTGAGTAAGACTGCTTGTATAGCATTTTATTCAAGGACAAGAAAAAGCTCCTCGGCTACCGCCGCGAACGGCGTAACCGGGGAGCTTGTATGTATGGCATATCGTTTGTTTATACGTACGGATTGTTTTCCTTCTCATAGCCGATCGTCGTCTTGACGCCATGGCCCGGGTAGACGATGGTATCGTCCGGCAGCTCGAACAGCTTCAGATGGATGGAATCCATCAGCTCCTCCGTTCGCCCGCCCGGCAGATCGGTACGGCCTACGGACAGCCTGAACAGCACGTCGCCGCCAAACAAGTGCGGTCCGATAAGGAAGCTTACACTGCCCGGTGAATGGCCGGGGGTATGCATTACCTTGATTTCGAGCCCGAGCAGCTTCAACACCTGCCCTTCATCCAGCGCATACTCGGCAGGCTCCGTTACAATCGGGCCGCCAAGCTCCGGCCATCTGGAGGAGCCGTTGTTCTTCGGATTGGTCAGCCAATCCGCCTCGGCATCGTGCAAATAAACCGGACATCCCTTCAGCTTCCGAATCTCATCCACACCGCCGATATGGTCAAAATGAGCATGTGTCAGCAGAATAGCCTCGATCTGCAAGCCTTCAATCCGCTTGATCAGGGGCTTGGGATTCATCCCGGGATCAATAATGATGCCTTTGCCCTCCTCCGGCCTCGACAGCAAGTATGCGTTGGTGCCAAGGGGTCCCAAGGAGAACGCTTCGATCTTCAATCCTTCTAAGCTCATCCGTCACTCCACCTTAAAATGTTGAAAGAAGGTCGCGCAATTCCTTGACGATAACGGCATGATAGCCTGTGCCTTCCCCATATTCACGTGCCATTTCCTGGCGCGCCACTTTAATTTTCTCATCATAATCCGGCGCGTTGCGATCCGGGTTCTCTTGCTTGAACTTCGTCATGACCGCTTGAACGTTGCTAGGACGAGGTCCCCAATGGCCTAGCACATGACCGCTGAAATCGGTGAAAATAACAATCGGAATCGCTTCGCCGCCGCCGGTCAAAAACTGGGCCATGACATCCGGATGCTCTTCCTTAATAAGTACTTCTACCGGAATACCCGAATTTTCTAGCGCGCGGAATACAACGGGCACGTTACGCACCACATCGCCGCACCAGTCGGCCATGAGGATCAGACAGCGAAGGTCGTCGCGGTTATTCAGCGAGTCGAAGAACTCCTTGTCATCCTCGTTTTGCCAAGCAAAGCTGTCATACCATTCCATAAATTTCTCCTGGTTCTTCGTCATCCCGTCGATGAACTGCTGCGGCGTCAAGCCGGTACGGAGCTTATGGGACAAATTTTTACTCATAGCATAAAGCCCTCCTTATGGGTTGGTATACTTTTCATTTTATATAAAAAAGAGAGGCTAGGCAATAAAGCCCCGCTTCGAATGGAAGCGGGGCTGCATCTATTTGCTGCTGTGGCTGTTTTCTTTAATAAGCTGCTCAATCCTTGTTACTTCCGAGGCTGTAAGCAGCGACTTCTTCGATTTATGTGTTTTGATCAGGTGCGCCAGTCTATCTAGCTTTACCGTAGCGAAGGCCGGGCTTTTGCCGACAATATGAGAGTTCGGATGCGTGAAGCAAAGCACACCGACCAGCTCCGGATTCAGCTTCGCCGAGCGGAACAGCTCCTTGAGTATATGCTCATGACGGTACAGCTGAGCAGTCGGGTCGGCGGAATGCCCTTCCTTGCTGCGCTCTACGCCCTGCGAGGTAAACACAATCTCGCCTGACCAATGCTTGGAGTCAATATGGAAGACTCCGTTCGGGCCGATCACGATATGATCGAACTCCTGGGAGCTCCCGCCTGCCCGCACATGCCGGCTGCTCAGCACACGGTACTCGCTGCCGATATATTTAAGCTGATGAGCCGTGCTCTTCTCCCCTTCGTCGCCGTACTTGGGCTCGCTTTTTTTGCGCCGCAGCAGCTTGAACAGCACATAAAGCACCGTCAATGCGACCGAACCGATAATGAGAGGCGTCGTATATTTAGAAGCGTACTCATCGATATGCTCCCAATTCGAGCCGAGGGTGTTGCCCAAATAGACGAACAGGACCGCCCACGGTATCGTACCCAGTAAGGTATAAAACAGGAATTTCATCATAGGCATGCGAGCCATGCCCGCAGGAATGGAGATCGCCTGTCTTACGACAGGAATGAACCGGGCCGTGAACACCATTCCCGCACCGTATCTATTAAACCAGTCTTCTGCAATATTAATATAGCGCATTTTCAGATGAATATATTTGCCGTATTTCTCTATAAACGGTCTTCCGCCGTATCGGCCGATCCAATACAAGAACACTTGCTGAATAAGACAGCCCAGCGTACCAAAAATGATGGCACCCAGAAAAGAAACGCTTCCCTGTGATACGAGATACCCCCCGTAGGAGAGCACAATTTCACTAGGGATGACTTCAAGCATCAATCCAATCAGTATTCCCCATACGCCCAAATCCTGAATAAACATTAACGCACTGTGAATCAGATCCTTTAACATTCTTCTCCAGCCTCTTCCTCTCATTTTCGGGCAAGCCCGACTTGTCTCCAATCTATCCTATTCTATCACAAAGCTGTTCATTCATTCCAACCAACTGGCCGGCATGAAGAGACAAGCCGAAGCATACATTTAGTACAAACTAGGGAAGGCGCGAAAGCGGAGTAAGGCACTGGGCTTACTGAGGCGCCGCAAGAAGGCAGGGATGATCATGTCCAAAATAGTCGTAGTCAGTAAAAAGCAGCTCCGGCATTGGGCTCTTATAGGCTTGCTGGCGCTGGGCACGTTAGGTGCGGCGTGGTATTGGGGCTACAGCGAGGCGAAGACGACCGGCGGCTCTATCGCACCTCAGGGGGAAACGCGGACGATCCACCTCGTCACAGGGGAGTTCAAATCGACCGACGCGAACGGCAAGACCATTGAGGCCTACCGCTGGGACCCCGGCACCATTCATGTCAGGCAGGGCGAGAACATCAATCTGAGTATTTTTGGCGTCAACGGGGCGAGTCACCCGTTTATCATTGACGGCCTTAATGTAAAAGGCGAGGTCAAGAAAGGCAAGGAAACCGTCGTCTCCTTCCATGCCGATAAGCCCGGCACGTACCGCATCGTTTGTCTGTCCCACCCGGATATTGCGCATAACGGCCCTATGGTCGGATATATCATTGTGGACGCCTGAGATGCCAGACTAGAGCCCTGAAGCACGCGCATGCTTCAGGGCTTTTTCACGCCATGCGTTGCCGCCCGGCAGGGGCACATGCACCTTCTTCCGCATACGATACGGTAGGAAGGAGAGAATGAATGCCCATGAATCCTGCAAACAAAGTTAGACATGACCAGTCATATCCTACCGCGCGCAAAATCCGCCGGGCCTGCTCCCGGGAATTATACCGTGCCCGCAAAAAAATCAACAAATGGATCGCACCCGATTTGGTGGAGAAAGCCGATGAGCTCTATTACAAAAAGGTGCTCATGAATCTAACCTGGATAACAGAAAACAGCAGCAACCGGAAGCTGTTATCCGATTGGTGGGATGAAAACGTATGCCCCGAGATCGCCGAGCTGTGGGAAGTAGAGCCCGCTGTGCTGGGCAAAGCGTTCAGGGAAGCATTCGGCGGCTGACTCTTGCCGATCCATACGGAGATCAGCGACCGGACAGGTCGGCAATAGCATCCGACTCGTACACCGTAACGCCGGGACGGTTCAAGCGGGCCGCCCGGATCATGGCCTCCGCTACGATAGATCCGGCAATCGGCTTGTATTTGCGCATCGGCCCTTTAAAAAGGAAAGGCAGCAGGCTTGCGGCGGCCTCCCCCATCCGTTCTGCGCGCCGCACCTCTTCCCTCTCCCCCGTAAGCAAGGACGGCCGAAAGACGGATAGCCCGGGAAGCGGCAGCTGACGGAGCCGTGCCTCGGCGTCTCCCTTGACCCGGCTGTAGAAAAACAGGGAGGACGGATCGGAGCCCATCGCCGTCACGATCAGGAAGTGGCGAGCGCGGTTCGCCGCCGCCAGCTCGCCCAACTTCACCGGGTACTCGCAGTCCACCTTGCGGAACTGCTCCTGGCTCCCAGCCTTCTTGATCGTCGTTCCCAAGGTGCAAAAGACGTCCGCCCCTTCCCACAGGGATGAGGCGATATCCAATCTATCATAATCGACGACAAGCTCCGTCAGCTTCTCATGCCGTAGTCCGGTCGTTCTCCTGACAATTGTGTACACTTCCTGGCAGCCGGAATCGGAGAGGAGCCGATCCACCAGCGCCTTCCCAACCATCCCCGTGGCCCCGGCGACTATTGCCTTCTTGGTCATAAGCCGATCCCCTTTCCCTCGTCAATCAGATTAAAAAAGCTGCCGGGTGAGCGTCCCGACAGCCTTCTCTAATGCCTACAATTACTTGGCAGCAGGCTGGAAAAATTCCAGACGTTCTCCGTCCGGTCCGAAAAAGAAAGCAATCAAATCCCCATCAAGAATTCTGCGCGGGGTTTCATCCATCAGCTTGACGCCCAACGACTTCAGCCGGTCGATCTCCGATTGAATATCGCTGACGGTAAAAGCAATATGGTGCACAACGCCGTTATCCGGAAGCCCCTCGCGGCCGCGGCCGACCAGCTCGATCTCGATTTGCTCAGAACCCGGGAAGGACAGGAAGCCGAGCTCAGCGCCGTCTGCCAGCGCTACCCTCTTTACCAATCTCATTCCCAATACTTCCGTATAAAAACGGATAGAAGCGTCCATATCCTTTACCATGACTCCAATATGCTCCAGCTTATGAATCATTCTGAACACACCTCTCTCAATGTGGAAATCTCCGTCAATCATTACTTGTTCTCGATTGAAGAATATCATGGACAAGCCCTAAGCGCAATCTATTCCGTTCCTAATGAAAGCGTGTTTTTCAGCGGTCATTCTAGCAGATTTGCACACGCTTCTATCCAACCATCTCTCCTAATTTTTGGTATAAAAAAAGTGTTGTAGATTCGTGTCGATTTATATATACTTAGCCTATTCTTTCGAGGTTTATCGGAACAAAGGAGACATTTCACCATGGATCTGCCATCAATGGATATGCTGTTGTTTTTAATCGCGGTCGGCTTCATAGCAGCCTTTGTCGATTCCGTTGTCGGAGGCGGCGGGCTTATTTCTGTGCCCGCATTGCTGCTTACAGGACTTCCTCCCAGCATGGTGCTCGGTACCAACAAGCTCGGCGGGACCTTGTCCTCGGTTACGAGCACGATCTCGTTTTTGTTCTCGGGCAAAATTAACGGCAAGCTGGTGCTCGCCTTATTTCCGCTGTCGTTTATAGGTTCGGTGCTCGGCACCTATGCGGTTCATTTGCTGCCCTCCGCTTTTCTCAAGCCGTTAGTCATCATCCTGCTTGTCGTTGTACTTATTTATACGTTGTTCAAAAAAAATTGGGGGGCCAACGCCACTCCGCGCCCGTTAACCTCTGCGGCCAAATGGGTCTGCGCCTTGTGCGCCTTCGTACTCGGATTTTACGACGGGTTCTTCGGTCCCGGCACAGGCTCCTTCTTGCTATTTTTGTTTCTGCTGCTCGGCTTCGATTTTGTCGGCGCCTCGGCCAATGCCAAGGTGCTGAATATGGCCAGCAACATTGCAAGCCTGGCCTGCTTCTTCCTGCTCGGCTCGGTCCATCTCGGGTACGGGGTACCTATGGGACTCGCTATGATTGTAGGGGCCATTGTAGGCTCGAGGCTGGCCATCCGGCACGGCTCCCGTTATGTAAAGCCTTTGTTCATCGGCGTAACCGTCTTGCTGATCGGCAAGCAAATTTGGGATTTACTGCAGTAGAATAACGCTCTTCCGGCAACAAACAAAAAAACGGCTCCCGGTTCTCCTTTTCTACTTAAAGGACCGGCGGGCCGTTCTTGGTTTATATGGCGAAATACCGTCCGATTTCATGGTTAGCTGCAGAAAACGGAGATAGTATTCAAATAATTCATCCTGACATGACGTACCTGGTTGCGGAAAAATTCCTGCAGCGGATCGGTAACAATATAAGGATCATCGACATTGCGCATGTCAGCCCACATGCACTCCACGCCTTTACCTCCCGCGTTTCCCGCAAACATGCTGCAGCCTTGGCAAAACGATTGGCGCTGGTCCTCATCGAGCTTGACGACCTTGTTGCGAAGACAGCAATAAATATTTCCATCCTGATCCTTATAGTTAACATGGTTAATGGTTTTCATAAATTCCACCCCTTCGAGACTGAAGTCTGAATGTAATATTTATTATATAAACCGATTGTTAATTGTATGAACCCATTTTATTAAGCTTTTCTAAAATTGCTTTCCACAATCCAGATAAATGGCCAGAGCCGGCAGGCTTTCAAAAAAAGCTTGAAATTGCCGAAAAAAGGAAGTAGAATGGGATTTGCCTAATTAACGTTAGTTAGGTTAACAACAAAATCAAGGAGAGTGCTTCCATGACTATGATGAAGATCAAAGAGGCGGCGCTGCGCCTATTCGCCCAAAAAGGATACGAGGCCGCCCCTTTATCCGAAATCGCTAAAGAAGTGGGAATCAAGACTCCTTCTCTATATGCGCATTTCAGAAGCAAGGAGGATCTGTTCCTTGCCGTCTTCGAGGATGTCCTTCAAGAGCATCTGGGTCGAGTCGCCGCATTGGAACAACTCATTAACGGGATGGATGTTCACGAAAAGCTGTATACTATCCTCAAGGATTCGTGCCAGACCTACTTGCTAAGCGAGGACAGTGTAACCTTCCTGAAACGCGCGATGCTGTTTCCTCCCGAGCCGCTTCAGCGGGAGCTGCAAGGGCGATTCCCTGTGTCGGAGACTGCGCTGTCTGCAGTTCTTAGAACCATCTTCGAGGAAGGCATGCAGCAGGGCGTCATCCGGAGGATGAATACGGACGAGCTTATGGCATCTTACTATTGCTTGCTGGATGGTACCTTCATTCAGAAGCATTACTATAACCACAACGATTTTGAACGCCGAATCCAAAGCATTTGGCGATTATATTGGCAGGGCATCATAGTCCAACATCACGAGTAAAGGGAGCTTGGTTTCATGGCATGGGTGTATTTGATCATTGCCGGTTTATTTGAGGTCGTATGGGCCGTAAGTATTAAATATACGAACGGATTTACCAAGCTTGTGCCTTCCGCGGTAACCGTCGCCGGTATGGCTGTCAGCTTCTATTTCCTGTCCCAAGCTTTAAAGTCGCTTCCGATGGGTACCGCCTATGCGATCTGGACGGGAATCGGCGCGCTGGGTACGGTCATCATCGGAATGTTCTTCCTGGGTGAACCGAGAGATGCGATCCGCATTCTATTCCTGCTGCTGATCATCGGCGGCATTGTCGGCTTGAAGGTCACTGCGTGATCCCTTAAATGAAGAAGACCGGAAATCATCCGGTCTTCTTCATTTACTCATAAGCCTTGGCAAATTGCGTATGATACAGCCGCGCATACAATCCGTCGAGAGCTAGCAGCTCCTCGTGGCGGCCGTTCTCAACCACCTGTCCCGCATCCATAACCACAATTCGGTCGGCCGATAATATCGTGGACAGACGATGGGCAATGACGAGCGTCGTCCGCCCTCTCATCAACTCATCCAACGCAGACTGCACGTAGGCCTCCGACTCCGAGTCCAGATGCGAGGTGGCTTCGTCCAGCACCAGAATGCGCGGGTCCTTCAGAATGGCACGGGCTATCGCCAGCCGCTGCCTTTCGCCGCCCGAGAGCCGATGCCCCCGCTCCCCGACCATGGTATCATAGCCTTCCGGCAGAGACAGGATCATCTCGTGAATGTAAGCCTGCTTGCAGGCAGACTCGATCTCCTCCTGAGCGGCATGCCGCTTGGCGAACTGCAGATTATCGCGGATCGAGGCGTGGAACAGGAACGATTCCTGCGTAACAAAAGCGACCTGACTGCGAAGCGAATGCAGCGTGACCTCCTTAATATCGAAGCCGTCAATCTCCACCGTTCCGGTGGTAGGGTCATACAGCCTGCCCAGCATACCGATCAGAGTAGATTTGCCTGCCCCGCTAGGACCCACGATAGCGACGACTTCCCCCGGTAGCGCCTCGAAGGATACATCATTCAGCGCATACTTGCCAGGCTGATACGCGTAAGAGACGTGCCGGTACTCCACTTTCCCTTGAACGGCGGGAAGCTCGCGGGCCGTCAGCGAATCGGTCACTTCCGGTTCCATATCCTCATATTCAAAGATCCGCTGGAACACGCCCAGCGCCGTAGCTACCTCAACATGAAGGTTAAGCAGCGTGGAGACCGGACCGTACAAACGCCCCAAGTATTGGGTAAACGCCACGATACTCCCGATCGTCATGGCTCCCGTCACTACGTTCCAGCCCCCGTACATATAAATGAGAGCCGTCCCGATCGGTCCCAGTATACCGAGCATCATCCCGTACCAGCGTCCGACCAGATTCAGGCGCAGCTCCAGATCCATGACCTTCTGGTTCAGCTCGCCGAACTGCTTTTCCTGCTGCTGCTCCTGTTGAAAAATCCGGGTTAACAGGGCCCCCGATACGCCGAAAATTTCTCCAAGCTGCGACGACATTTCTCCTCTTACCCGCTGGGTCTCCCCGCGTAAGCGCTTACGAACCTCAGAAACCTTCCGAACCGGCAAAATAAATAATGGAAGAATAACTAACGCCAGCAGAGCTAGCCGCCAATCCAATGCAAATAATATCACCACGGTCGTAACCACGATAACCGATTGCGTAACGGCGGATACGACGACCGTCGTTACCACATTCTGTACGGCGAGCACATCGCCCGTCAGACGCTGGATAATCTCCCCCGCTTTGGCATCCGTGAAAAAGCCCATGGACTGGCGCTGCAGGTTCGCGAATAAGGAACGGCGCAAATCGCGCATAACCCCTTGGCCTACCTTGGTATTCTCATGGTTTTGCCATACGCCGAGCAAGCCGCCAAGCAGCGGAAGCAGCACCATAAGTCCCACCATTTCCAGCAGCAGCATTTTGTTGCCTTGAGGAATTGCCGTATCGATAATTTCCTTCATGATGAGCGGCGGAAGCAAACCGATCATGGAGGAAACGAGGGCCAGCAGCAGAATAGCCGCCAGCTGCCAGCGATACCCCCGAAACAAGCTATAAATGCGTTTGACCGATACCTCCTTGAAGGAAGCCTTGCCCCGGCTTTGCAATAGTTGACGGTTGCCCGCTTCCCAGCGCGCCCCTTCTCCTCTCATCTCTCGTCCTCCTGACATGTCTTTATGGATACCGAATCAACAGGAAACGCCACCCGGATTGCGGCTACAATCTCCTTGGCCATAACCATGACCCGGTGAAGCGAAGTGCTTTGCAGAGTCGAATATTTTTGTCCGCTGTCTACATTCACGATGCCTGCTATAGAATAATCGCCGACGGCCGGAAGCTGCTTGCCGAGCGATTTCCCGGGCTCCATCGGTTGATTGGACACTTGGTACGACGCTACGGAGGCATGCTGGCCCAAGCAAGCGTCAATGGCGACCACCTTGCATCCCGGAGGAATATCGGCCAATCGTTCGATCATATTGCTGGCGTCTACCGGAGCTTCCAGCGTCCCCATCACATGCGGATAGCCCGCTTCCGTGAGCATAGTCCCGACTAGCGGTCCCAGCGCATCTCCGGTAGACCGGTCCGTGCCGATGCATAAAAACAGGACCTCGCCGGCATCCAGCTCCGGCTCACGTATCGAAAGCAGGAATTCAGCCAGCTCCTGACCCTTCACCTTTTTACGCAGGACAGGTATGGCTTCCCCGTTTCCGTTCATGTCCTCCCCCCTCCCGTATATTTTCTAGTCTTTTTTTCATTGTATCACAGCGGAACCAACATTTGTTGTTCTGCCGCAGCCCATGATATAATGCCACCAAACGGTTGTCAAAAGGACGGGGATCTGACTAATGCCCATCATCAAGCTGCTCGCCATTCTGACATTCGCCTATTGGATTTTCATGCTGTGGGATACGCTCCAGGCTCGCAAAAGAATGCTGAGCCTTCCGCATGCGCCGCCGGATGCATACCCTGCTGCTTCCAATAGTCACCAAGCGAGGCTGAACCCGACGTTTAGCTCACAGGATTTTCCGCTGGTATCTGTCGTTATTGCCGCCAAGGAGGAAGAAGCCTCCATCGCGGAAACGGTCCGGCATCTGCTTCATCAAACTTACCCGCGACTCGAAATCATAGCGGTCAATGACCGTTCGCAGGACGGGACGGGCCGCAAGCTTGAGGAGCTTCGCAAATGGTCGGAAGGCAAGGAGAGCATCCGCATTCCTCTGCAAATTATTCATGTCACGACGCTTCCCGCAGGATGGCTCGGTAAAAACCATGCCCTGTATCAAGGCTATCTTCAGGCCCGCGGTCAATATGTGCTGTTCACGGATGCAGACGTCCTGTTTCGGCCCGATACGATCGCCGATGCCGTTCATTATATGAAAGCCAACGATGTCGACCATCTGACACTGGCTCCGGACATGATCGTAAAAGGCTTCTGGCTGAAGGCATTTGTACGTTACTTCTTTTTTACGTTAAGCCTGTATATTCGCCCATGGCGCTCCAATATCGACAGCCAGCACAAGCATGGCATGGGCATCGGCGCTTTCAATCTGCTGACCCGCCAAGCCTATGAAGCGATCGGCACTCACCGCGCTTTCGCGCTCCGGCCCGACGACGATCTGGTCCTCGGCAAACGGGTTAAACAGGCACGGCTGAGGCAGCGGCTCGCTTCCGGCCGGGAGCACATTGCCGTCGAATGGTACAAGAGTCTGGGAGAAGCGATCCGGGGACTGGAGAAAAACTTGTTTTCAGGCTTTCATTATAAGCTCGGATTAGCGTTCCTGGGGGTTGTCGGCCAGCTGGCGCTGTTCCTGTTCCCCTTTCTTGCCCTGTTCCTTGCCGGCGGATGGGCTTCGTGGCTATTCGGCGCTTCGATTCTTGTGATGCTGTTCGTTTACTTCCGGCTCGTTCATTCATTGACGGGGACTGTCGGAAGCGAAGTGCTGGTATTCCCGCTAACGGTCGGACTGCTGAGCTACATAGTAATCCGATCGGTCTGGCTCACTCTTCGCCAGGATGGAATTCATTGGAGAGGCACCTACTACTCGCTGGACGAGCTAAAAAAAATGCGCCGCTAAGTGCGGTCATTTTAACAATATTTTTACACCGGACATCGTTATGATATTATAAAATAAAGAAAAGAGCGCGGGCTCCGGTTCTGCGCCGTCAATAAGGGAGAGCTGACCATGACTCATTTATCCAACAAGCAATTGATTTATGTTACGGGCGTCATGCTGCTGACTTTTGTTCTGATTGTCGCTTATCAGCACATCCATGCGTAACCATTCATCGGTCCTTATAGATTGATCACATCGAGTAGGAGGGGGTGATTAACCCCCGTCCTCTCACACCACCGTACATGCGGGTCCGCATACGGCGGTT
>NZ_BAABJG010000059.1:0-774 GCF_039543185.1 Paenibacillus vulneris
TGCAGCTTCCGCCCGCGTCATGCTCTCTTGCGGCTTCAGCAATTGACCTGCGCTGCCTTCGACAACACCGGCACGAATCATCCGTGCCACTGTCTCGCGTGCCCAATCGGACAGATTCGCCGCATCGCCGTATACCGAAAGCGCCGCTGCGATTTCCGCTTGGCTCAAGGCCGCATCCTGCGGTCTAACCAGGCTGTAAGCCCGGGCGATCATCGCGATCCCCTGCTCACGGGTGATCTGCTGGTCACCGCGGAACATACCGTCTTCGTAGCCTTCGACGATGCCGAATTCGCTGGCAACGGATACGCCATTATGATACCAGGCGGTGGAAGTAACGTCATGGAACGTGTTCTGTGCGGCCTTCTGACCCAGTAACCCCATGCCCGTCGCGGCCATTACCGCAAATTCCGAACGGTTGATGTTGCGATCCGGCGAGAAGTCATTGTTCCCCGTTCCGGCAAGAATGAGTCTGGCGGCTACATTATTAACCGTCATATGAGCCCAGTGGCTCTTCACATCACTGAAGTCCTGCGGATTCCAAATGACGGAGTAATTTCCATGGCTGCGTAAATCCTGAATCCTAGCAAAATACCGGTTGCTGATCTTCGTAACGACAGTCGGTACATGATTCACCGTTCCATCCGGGTTCACGATCACTCCGGTCGTAATCCGGTTCGGGTCGATGCCTTCAGGAAGCGCAATATATCTTGGCGCATACCCGCCCAATTGCTCTGAACGGATAGTCTGCCCTGCGCGGGAGAAGGCCAAGTCGAG
>NZ_BAABJG010000060.1:0-822 GCF_039543185.1 Paenibacillus vulneris
GACGGTGATGTCCGTTGACAACGAAGTATCTGCGGCTTTAACTAGCGACATGCCTGCGAACCTCCTATCGTTTTGCGTTTATACCGGATTATATCCACGTGGTTTTCTTTCGCACACTTCCGCGGAAATAAATTTTTCATTTTCGCTTTCGATAGTTACGTCGACGGTCGACGAGAAATGGCGCACTTTTGAGGAAAATATTTTTGAAACCTTCAAACGGGAACATACGTACTACTTTATATAAAACCGAAAGAGCCCGAAGCAGCCACCTATACCGCTCCGAGCTCCCCTCGCAGATCCACCGTTGGCGCGGCGTTTCTGCCTGATCGGTACCTAACGGACTCTGCAGCGTCCCCGATCATTAAAACATGTCCGTATGGAGGTCCGCAGATCGGTTGGCGCCGCATCTACAGTACGGACGGAGATTAAACGGCAAGTGCTGCGACTAGTGCTTCGAGTTCAGTCTTGGCGGACTGGATTCGGGCATAGTCACGAAGTTTGATCGGTATTTCAAAGTGTCCGCGCTTGTGATCGTACTCTATCTCGCCGTCCCCACGGTTTACGAATCGAGTAACGATTACCGCCTCTTCTTCTAAATCGATAACTAACGCTAGGTCATCAAGGAGCAAGATCGCGTCCATACCGTCAACTGTAATTTTGCGCATGGCAAATAGCACCTCCCTTCGTGGCAGGCTATTGTTACGGCACGATCGTACGCTCGAACCGCGGAAATTTGGCTTTCCGCGACCATCGGCGCCGTATTAGCGCTTAGGTTTCGGTCGGTTGCCGTCCGACTCTCTTTCAGGCGGAGATAGTCTCAAG
>NZ_BAABJG010000061.1:0-547 GCF_039543185.1 Paenibacillus vulneris
AGATGTTACAATCGTCCGCATAGCGGACAAACTTGTGCCCCCGTTTGGTTAGTTCTTTATCTAGGTCATCCAGCAGGATGTTTGCTAATAATGGACTTAAAGGGCCGCCCTGCGGTGTTCCCTCCTCCGTTTTCTGGCAAACTCCACCTTCCATTACTCCGGCGTTCAGGTAGGCACGGATTAGTCTCAGGATTCGCTTATCCGCCACTTTCCTTGCCACTCTTGCCATGAGAATGTCATGATTTACCCGGTCAAAGAATTTCTCCAAATCCATATCCACGATCCACCGAAGACCGTTTTGTATGTATTGCTGGGCTTGCTTTACCGCGTCATGCGCTCTCTTTCCCGGTCTAAAGCCGTAGCTGTACCATGAAAAGTGAGCGTCAAAGATCGAGTTCATGACCTGCAGAAGTGCTTGTTGAAGGAGTCTATCCATTACGGTCGGGATACCAAGTAGCCGTACTCCGCCTCCGGGTTTGGGGATTTCCACCCGTTTGACAGGCATAGGTTTGTAGGTTCCCGCGAGAAGTTCGGCTTTCACCGTCTC
>NZ_BAABJG010000062.1:0-3043 GCF_039543185.1 Paenibacillus vulneris
TAATACGGCTTCGCCACGATGTAGAATCGCGGGCATACCGTTATAAGGGACCTCCGAAATTCCTGTTGCTTTTTTCGGTGCTCCGTCCCATACGTTTGACATAACGCCGTTCGAGGTCGATTTTAAGTTATCGAAAAATTGGTCGGACGTCTTAAGGCCTAACTTATCTGGTGTGATCGATTTTGACATCTCAGCGAATGCGTTGTACATGGAGTTGAACCACGGAACCTCCATGAGTTTCCCGTCCTTGTAGTAGAACCTTTTAGATCCGTCGTCCCGAGTGTCAGTTGTCGGCGAGCCCAAGTATTTATCCAAATAACCCTGAGTGCCAGTAAACAACGCGGCAGCTAGTTTTAGTCTGGCTCCTCCTGGTGTTACAAGAAGTGCTACAAGAGATGCCGCTTCCGGATTTTCCTTCGCAAACGCCTTCATGCCGTCTAACATACCGTCCGCTAATGGCCTACCTATATCCATTCCGATCTGCTTAAACGGAGTGTATGACGCTTTAACGGCGCTGCTGACATATCCAACTAACGTTTTTACAGTATCGTCAATCTGCGTTTTACCACCATTGTTATACCACTCGTCAAACGTATCCTTAAAGCTTTCGATGACGAATCTGAACTTTTCGCCTAATGTCTCGGCCTTTGCAAAGTCAGGATTGTCGAAGAAATTCTTCTTTACGTAATTAAACGCTTTTTCAACCTTACGTATGATCGCGTCTGACGCGTACGAGGCCGCACGTCCGATCGAATCTCCCCATTTCGTTATCTTGTCCTGGTTCTTATCGATCCACGTTGTAAGCTGTTTAAAGCGCGGAGCTAACGCCTTACTGATTCCCTCGCCCCATTTGACAAGGAGATCATTCTCAAACGTATCCTTTAGCTTGTTGTACATGCCGCTAAGAGTCTTCGCCTGTTTCTCGCTCAGGCCGCCGTATCTCTTATCCAAGCCGTCAAGAATGACCTTAATCGCTTTATCGGCGGGTACTAGTCCCTTACTAACGAGATCGAGCGTAGCCGCCTGCGTGATCTTCATTTTATCAGCGAGAATCTGAACCGACGGAATCCCCATCTCGGCGAGCTGCAGGATCTCATCTCCCTGTATCTTGCCCTTCGCTTTCATCTGACCGAACGCCACCGTCATCCGTTTAATTCCGTCCGTGCCGAGTCCGAGACCGGCTGATGCATCCGAAAAGTTACGCAGCATTGGTATAACACTTTCCGCAGCGAATCCGAATCCGAGCATCTGGCGCGAACTTGTCCGAAGGCCCTGTAAATCGAACGGGCTGTCAGCGGCATAGTTTTTCAGATCGAGTAAAAATTTTTGCGATTTCTGTGGGTCCCCAAGCATGGTTTCGAAGGCTATTTGCGCCATCTCCGCATCAGAAGCGAGTTTCAGCGCTGCCTTAGACGTTTTATATAGTCCGGTACCAACCGCAATCGACGCGGCCGCCGTCCCGATGCCCACTATCGCGGTGGACGCTTTGCCGGCGCTTGATACAACTCCGGTCACCGCGCTGCTGACTGATGAGGCAAATCCTTTAAAACTCGATGATGCACCCGCCGTAGTCCGCGATACAAGCTGCTGGGATGCGCTCAGCTTATCATTAGCGCTTTGATACAATTTAGTAGCACGATCGACGCTGCTTATTTGGCGCTCTACCCTTCGTAACGGGGCGCTCATGTTGTCGATTAACTTCAACTTTGCTATCAAATCAAACGCCATTAGCGTTCAGCCTCCTTTCCTGCAGGCCGCGTGCTGCCTTCTCAAATTTGCGGAAGCTCTTACTCAACATCTCCAACCGTTTACGCGTAGGCTGGGCGTAGCACTCGTGTAGCGCATCGATAACAGCGTTTAAACGGTAGCCTAATCGTGCGTGGTCCGGCCCAAACTTCCTCAGCTCACCGGCCAGTTTCCGCAGTTCAGCGCACTCTAACGGCCATCGATCGGCAAACCGTACGAGATGCACATGTTTTGTCGCCACGGTTAAAATACCGGTTAGTTCGGATATTCGCCGCAGCGTTGGTAGATCATTGCTCATCCTCTGCTCACCCCTCTGTATACAAAAATAAGAGGCCACCTTGTAGGGCGACCTCTTTTAGTCTTAGTATCTTTCTTCGATCTCGCGTCCGTCAGCGACGGAATACTTCCGGATAATGCCGTGTTTTAGTGCGTTGTCTACCTCCTGCTGGACAATGCCGTATTCTTGGCGATTACCTCCGCGATAGCTAAACGATTCTTCTGGGAAACTTGGCTTTTCACCCGCGAAATTTGCATTTGTCTGTTCAGCAGACTCGCGCCAAATGTTAAACGCTTGTTTTCGCATATCATGATAATCGACAACCGCCTTGAGATACGCATATTTAGCGTCAGCGATCTTGCGCAATGCCTCGGCGTAATGTTCATCGAAATATTTACGCGCTTCTTCGCGACCTATCTTGATTGCCTGTTGTGCGAGATCGCGCTGTTTGTCCATGCCCATCATGCTGGCACGCCGTTGTCTTTGCTCTGATCCGGATAAATCTAGCGTCAGTTCTGCTACTTTTTTGCGGAGCTCGGATTCCTTCCTCGTGTTTGCCAGCGCCGGGTCCTCGATTGCTTTATCGACCGCCGCGTCAAGTTCCGCTCTTGCACGCTCTAACTCTGCCTGTATCTCGGCCGCGCGATCGTTAACGCGCCTTGATTGCTCAGTTGCCGTTTGGACCGTCTCCTGATAAGCCGCAATTGCCGTTTGTACTCGCTCGGGTAGTTTAGTCATTTAATCGTCTCCTATCGGATTATTTTTATTGGATTAAGCAATATGTCGGCATAATGCCTGAGCAAACCGCTAATAGAGCGTGCCTGATCCAACGCGTCTACAGCTTCGTCAACCACTGCGATTTCTTCCGGAGAGGCGTCAGACTCATCCTTTTTGAATGTGCCGAGTTCGCACGAACTGAAGCGCCGCATAATACGCTTTGTTGTTTTGCATAGAGACGGATATAGCGCTGGATTGAGGTCGAGCAACTCAAAACACACTGCTTCCGCTACGGTTTCGTCC
>NZ_BAABJG010000063.1:0-20092 GCF_039543185.1 Paenibacillus vulneris
GTATTAGCCTATATTTCTACTCATATTTATTCTCAGGCTTTAATAAAATAATTAAGACAAGCTATCCAGTGAGGTGATAAATTATGAGCACATTTAATTTATTTGGTAACTTTTATATGTTATCATACAAATTGAAATTACTTATTTACAAGGATGATGTTCAAATGTACCAATTCACATCAAAGATAAAATGTCTACACTGCCAAGGAAACTACAGAGGCAAAAAGTTGAGAGATAAGTTGGCTTATTCCTGTTCTACATATGAAAAAAAGGGGAAAGATGAGTGTTCGAATAATTTTAAAATCCGCGAAGAAGAGTTGGTCCACATTGTATCAACTCATCTACAATTAAATGGGGGAAAAGCGGATGGTTCACTTGGGGATTATGTTAGAGTTATAGAAGTGGAGAATGGAGGATATAAAATTTATTATCATGATGGAGATCATAGTATTGTTAATGATCGCAGTTCTCCATATGGAACAAAATTCAAATATTAGCCTCCCTCAAGTGAATATACATATAAAGTTGAATTAGGGGCAACAATCTCCAATTTTCGAGCATTTTCTTAAATTGGTGGGGAGGAGGCTTAATACTTGATACTCCTAGAGTTTTAATAAATCGCAGGGGCAACATAAAAATGAAAAAAATAGGGTAAATTTAGCCCCAATTGACCAAATTTACCCATGAATTTTCTTCTGAATTTATTATTATTTGTTTTAAATATCAATAGCTTTTGACTTCTCAATGGCATAGCTAATCCCAATTTTAATCATATTTTTCTTATGATCATCAATTTCAATATTCAACTGTTTTAATGCAGATTCTACAGCGTCATAAGCAATTTTCTTTTTATCTTCATCTTCAGTTACATTCATTATGCTATTAACATAATCAAGTGCTTTCCTACATGCTTCAAAAATTGTAGCTGATTCTTGAGTAAATTTCGGATCGACTTTAAAGAAACTAATTAATCCCTGTGTAATTTCTAAAATATGCTGAGCATTTTGAATATCATCGTTACTAAGAATGTTTTTATTTTTTGCATAAATAACACCAAATCCAATTACTAAAGCCAATAATACAATTCCAACAATCATTAAGTTAGTATAGTTTTCATATAAAAATTCCATATTACACCTCCATATTATTGAGCATCTTGACCAGAAGCAGCACGCAATTGATTTGCGAGCCATTTAATATAATCTCTTTGGTTCTCATCTTGGGAATCAAACCATGCTGGAGACATCCAAGTATTAATTATTGTATTCGCTACATCTGCATCTAAAGTATATTGTTTTTGTGCTGCCATACCGATTTTCCAACCTCCTGCATCTCCGTTTGTTTCATCTAAATCAACATTCATTCCATTAACTAAAGTATCAATTTGAGCTTGATAAAAACAAGCGTTTTCATATCTTTTACCTCTACTCCATGCAACTGTTTGCGCAAGTTTTTTACAAACTCCGCGTTCGTACATTTCTTTTACAACAGCATATGATCCATACACACCTAACTCATAACCATCGATTTCTTTATCAGCGGCACGAAGATATGCTTCAATAGCATTATAATCGTTTGGTTGAGCATCGTAATCAACGCAGAAATAAATTGTAGATCCTTCAGTTTGTTTTACCTCTTTCGCGTACTGTAATGCTAATTTTCCATCTTCTTTGCCAGCTATAGAACCCTCTCTAACACGATCTGTGTAACGTTCGAAGAATGAAATGATATATAACCCCACATCACTTAATACTTGTGCTTCACTTGGGCTTAGTCTCTTCCATGAATTCTGATCGGCAAGATAGCGACCAACAAATGTATATCCTTGATTATAGAAGGTTTGAGCTTTAATTGAGGTTAATGCTGTAGCACAATCGATGCCTTTCATGATCATATCATTTCTTGTTGACATCAATTTCACCACCATTTTCTTGCTTGGGGCTCTTAGAATATTGATAAGCTCCACTTGCCGTTAATCCAACTAGACTAATCGTTAAAAGCACTTGTTTGATGTTCTCTGGAACAAGCACAAAAATAGCCGCGATAGCAAGACAAATGACATGATTGTGCTTACTTGGAATACCATATGATTTGAATACTCCCACAAAGGATGTAACCACAGCCGCTAACATTAATATTTCATTTGTCATTTCTGGCATCTTATTTACCTCCTAAAAATCCTGTTAATGTTTCAACTTTGAGTCCAAGAGAGAATGCCAATAGCACCAATAGCACGTACATAAAATACTTCTCTTTATTTTCGAGCATCTTTTGGTACCAATTTGTTTCTGTTGTTTTAGGCTGCTCTACAGGTTTATTCTGTTTTAAAAAAGCGATATCCTTATTAATGGCATCCAGTTTTTCATCTTGACGTTCCGCTATACTTGTAAGTCGGATAACGTTCTCTTTTAAAACAGAAATGGTTTCTGTATATATTTTGTGGCTCTCTTTAACCTCTTTTAAATGTTCTCTCACATCTCGCTTAAACTCAGTTATATCTTCTTTCAAAGCCTCAATTTGTACCTGACAAATACTATGGTCATTCACTGTGACCCCACCCTTCATATAAATGAAGAGACCATTCGTGAATAATGGTCTCCATGTTGTGCTTATATAATAAATACAAAACCACCCTCAATATTGTCTCCCCCAACAAATATTGTACTCTTAAGATCATTTGCCCATTTAACTCTAATAGTAGCGCGGCTCAATAAATCATTATTTTCATAAGCGGGTATAGTAATCTGTGATTTCAAGTTACCTGAGTTAATGTATATACTACTCGGTAACATACTTGCCCCCACAACATCGATTGTCGATCGTAAGTCCTTTCGATGTAAAACATAAAGTTTTGACTCAATTGGGTCATCCTTTGTTTGCCGAACCGACAATGTCCCATCTAAATAAGAGCTTAGTACAACCATGATTGAGGAAGGAATTTCTTGTCTATTGACACCAATTCTACTGTTAAGATCTGTAAAAGTTTTTTGTTTTATATTTATTGATCCATTTAATTCTTTTTGATCTTTACGTCTAACATTCAATCTTCCACTTATATATTCTCTACTGACAGTGATTTTTGAATTAAGGGAAGAATTACCACGAGACTTAATAGTCAGAGACGAGCTTAGATTTGCTCTATACATCACATTGATTTTAATTAATATTTCTTTTCTACTGATAGCCACATGTGATTGTAACTGTTCTAGTGCTTTCTGACGTAATGTAATTGACGATGCAAGTTTTGATGTATCATTTTGTCGAATCCATATTTTGGAGGTCATGTCTGGATGATTTACTATTACTGAAGATTCGATCATGTTGGGATTCAAGATATGAATTCTTGATAATAATAATGCGTTATCATCTATGCTTGGTATCGTAATTTTTGACTTTAGTTCCATTGCGCCAACGGAGCGCAGAAACACATTAGAAGATAACTCTGCTTTACCAACACTATATATTATGTCTTCTGTATATGTTATTTCTAAATATGGCTTGTTCGTTCCCTCTCTTGTTTCAAAGGACACGAACTGTTTTGTTGTTTCGGTGAGTGCTTTCAACTCATAACTACAATCTAAGAATTTATTACTGATTAGTGAGGTAATTGAATCAGTTGCATCAAATGATACATATCCAGCAGAGCGACCAACGCTCTTAATATCAATTATACTGCTGGCGCTTGGTTGGTTTTGCCAAGTGATTCCATACTCTGTCCAAATTTCATTAAGAGAATATAGCCCAATTTGTTGATCAATGTTCTTAACTGTTGAACTAAATAACTTAACTTCTGCTTTTTCGATTTTTATATTATTAGGGATTCCAGTGAGATCAAAACCAACGAATGAACGGTATCTCTCTTGATTGTTTAATCCATCGTAACCAACCAACATAGACTGTTCAGAACCATAGTTAAGTGTCTTGATTCCCTCTCGAACAAAAGCGTCCTTAACTGGGTAGAAGCGAACTGTTTTCTTAGGTTTTTGTGTAATATCAACTAGACCAACCATTCTATTTCTTGGGGAGATGGTGATGTAACTGTTCAAGTTGCTTCTATGTGTTATGGTTATTGATGCTTTTCTTTGGTTTCCAAACCTTGGTGGATAAGCAATATCCTCAATAACCGAATCACTATAAACATTAACATTTGATCGCATTTCATCATATCTAGTTAATATTATATTAGAAAGGAGATTTTCTTCACCAATTGCGATAATACTAACCTTAGCAGTCATTTTATTCTTTGGCTGAATAATTATGTAACTGCCTAAGTCAACTGTCTCTTCCGACATACACAAATCACTTCCTAGTCCATTGTATTGAACCTACAATACAGGATCAGCGCTCACTCTTATATCAAAATTTCCTCCAACTTCTGCCTTAACGTCAACAGAGAGTCGAACATAGAACTCAATTATTTCATCAAAATTCAACTGTTCGTTAAACGTTAATTCTGCTTGCGGTATGAATGGACTATTATTTTTACTAAACTGAACATCTAATCCTTCAATGTTATGTTCTGACCATAACCTAATGTTTTTAACATTGAAAGGGTATGTATTAGTTAATTTTACTTTTATATCAATCGAGTTTTGTCCTGCAATCAGTGTACCAAATTCAAGGTATTTCAATAGTTCTCCAATTGAAGTTGAATAAAAATTACGATTCGTATCCATAAACATGAGCCCAGAATACTTCTTGTCAAGTTCATCGTACACAATTGTTAATGTTTGTAATTGTGGAGATACTGTTGTTACTTTCTCACTAGATGTTAGGCTATCGATTTGCAAAGTATCAATCATAGAATCAATCTCTAAATAATATGCAATGCGTATCGATTTCTTACTCGTTAACAATTTCCACTGATCTTTAGTTAAGGAGTTAAGTAGTGTTGAACTCATCCCACTTTTCCGAATGCTTGTAAAGTCAGAGATGTCTACGCTTTGCCATGTATTATCAATAAAGGATTTCCATGTGCTTCCTAGATCCGAACTTACAACGATACGCAAAATAGGTTCGGAAATTTTTCCGTACATTTCAAGTTCTGTAATATCAATTTCACTGGAGTTTCCATGGTTTGCACTAACATATAACCGATACTTCGAATAAGGGGTTTCATTGAAAAATGCAAATTCCTTTTTCTCTGCCTGTTTCCACTCTGGCTCATTCGTTCTAGTATCCAATGTAATCCAATCAGATCCATCGTTGCTTCCTTGAAAAGTCCAATCTTTAGGGCTTGACCCATCAATATAATATTCTGTGATAGCATATTTACTTATTACTTTCTTCTCTAAGAAGTCAAACCCAACCCATTGATTAGCATTCCCCTTAGATCGCCATCCATAGTTTGTTAATACCTTATCGAAAGCAAAATATTCTTGTATTGCGCTACCAGCAACGCTACTAGCAAAGGCAACACCATTCGACTGTGAGTTGGAGGTCATAGTCGGTATTAAATTAGCGGTATAGGTTGTTTTTTCTACCGCGGATAAACTCAATTGTTGCAGTTCACCTTGTATATTTAAATCCTTAATCGGCATTACTAATTTTGCTTTAGGAACTGCTGTAACAACAACTTGTTTATTACTTTGCTCGTTACCTTGTGTCCAACAGAGCAATTCTGGCGAGTCAGATGACAATTGTTCTAACTCCGCTTTTTGAATAATCGTAAGATCACTCATTCCATGCGTATCAAACATACTTTTGGTAACAGGTGTCTGTCCTACTTTTGACCAACCTACTTGATTTCCTTCGAGAACCTCATACATGAGCAATTCACCGATTTGAATATATGATGCTGGAAACCCTCCATTAGGTGTTGCTTCATAGACATACAATCTATATTTTTTATATGCAGTTGAATTTCGTACAAGGAATGTCTTCATATCAGCATTAGCTAACCAATTGTTTATATTTGACTGAGCGTCTAATGTCACCCATTTAGTTCCATCCCAACCATCAAACGTCCATTTTTGAGGATTTGATGCAGGGCCATTAACTCCTCTTGTTGCTATCGCATATTTGCCAATTGCAATGGGTGCTGGAAACTCGTAAGCAATCCACTCATTGTTATTTTTATTAGAAATCCAACAATCATTTCCACCAGATGGTGCGATTACCCCGTTAAATGCATGCCATGGGGAATAACTATTTTGACTATCATAACTAGCCGTCACCACATAACCTGTAGGGGTTGTATTTGAAGTCATGGGAACAACTGCATTTGTTGGTTTTACAGCTGGGTACAAAACATATTTTTTGATATCATTTCCATCTTGGAATAAATATTTATTTCCGAAAGGACCAGAAAGATACACATTATCGTATTCCTCATAGGTTGCTGTATTATAGTTTGGCTTAAAAAAACCAAACACTAATTCATCCCCAAGATAATCCCAGTCCGTTTGTGAGATGGTATAGTCAAGTAATGCAACTTCATCTTGATTATAGAACACCTTAATATTCCTCTTCGTACAATCAAGAATAATTTTAATATGAGTTGCTACTGGCACAGTTTTTCCTGAAACATATACTGTGGAAGTTCCATTTTTATAGGTAAATAAATTCCCAACGCTGCTGTATGTTGATGTTTGGATATGAATGACTTTATCATTCGCATATCCATAGTAAGTTCCCTCTCTTGTAGACGTTGGTGAGCGAAAGAACGCGGTAGGCATATATGCAGACGAATACTGGGCACCAGCTTTATAGTCGAATTCCACAACTATTTTATTTACAAGGGTTTTATTAATGCTGTTGTTTGTGTATACTTCAATTCCAGTATAACCACTTACGTTTGTAAGCCGTAGTGTACCGTTACTTACATTCACATTCGAACTGCCCTTTGTATATACACCCCAAAATTGTGTATTCAATACGTTACCATCAAAGTTATCAAAATAGGACATTATTTCACTCCTTTCCCACGCGACTAATCTAGAACATATAATTTAACAATTGATTTATAGTTGTCTTTACTAAGTGATTTTCTGAACAATGTTCCTTGTTCTAAAAACGTGGTATCTTTCTCCATTGTTTCTAAGTGATTCGTATTGATTTTAAGTGAACCATCAAAAATAATTTGCTTATTTGGTTGAAATAGCCCACTTTCGTCAGGAGTAAAATCGTTCAACATCCGATTCACCATAACGGAGTTTCCTAATACATCAATTTTTATTTTAATATAGCGACCTTGAGAGGTTGTGTTTCCCCCACTATCCACCAAAGAAAACTCAGAGAATGTAATATTATCATTAGATGAGGAAATGTATATTTTAAGTTGGGTGTCTGTTGGAACTAACATGGAGCTAGAGACGATATTAATTTTTTGAAAATGAGTTCCCAAATCGATTACTGGGAACAGAGACTGTCCTGATTCCGAAAAATATACATCGGATTCCATTAATTCGATTTCAGCTATACCTGCATAATCACTATAACCATTGTGAGATGTGAATACGATACGATAATACCAATAAGGTGTTGTATTCGCGAAAGAAAATGACCGTTTTTCGTTGGCTTGCCATGTTTGACCAACTTGTAAATCGAGGTTTACCCAAGTGGTACCGTTAAGACTTCCTTGGAATATCCAATCCTTAATCATGATACTCCCTCCCCAATAAGGGGAAGTTAGAGTGTATTTGGTTACCACTCTACCAGATCCCAAATATAATTGAATCCATTGTGGATTCAATTCGGTTGGAATTGTGGTTAACCAAGAGTCCGTATTGATGGCATTTTTTTTATTGAAAACTGCGTAAGGGTTATAACCACTGAGAGTGGATGAAGCACTAGCAACATATGGGCTTGGAGCTGTATTTGATGTCATTGTGGGTGTTATATCTTGATCTTTTAACGAACTTCCAGTAACAATAAGTCGCATTATTCCATTATTTAATTCTACACTGGTCATAGTGGCCTGACTTATGTCAACTTTTTTTTCACTTGTGACTATAATTGCCATTAGATAACCACCTGCCAATTCAATTCACTGTGGATATTTTCTTGTAGCGGCGCGTCTATTTCTGCCACATATACTCCGTTTTTTTTTATACATAAAACCCCATTCATATCCTGATTGGCAACGAGCCGAACATTCAAGTATACAGGTTGACCATATGGAACCGAGCAAATCGTTTTAAAGCCAAATTGCACATCGTCTATTAAAATATTTTGTTTATATCCGAAGTTATATTGTGTAATGGTAGATGTAGCTGCTCCGTTTCGATTCATTAAATCAAAAGTTGCTTCGGCATTCTTATAGGTGATGATATCGTTATACATCATTTGCTGTCCTGTAAGAGCATATTCCTTGTCATTAACACGATAAAAGATCTCAATCATTTGACCAGCAATTTTATAAACACCACCAAACACTTCATAGTACATGTTCATTCCGTAACCGATAAGTCCAAACCTCAATAACTGACTTCGATCAATGAAATAAAATGAATTTTCCGCTTTTGTGTCATAGTTATATTCAGACAAGAAAGTTCCATCAGCATAAGCAGCAATCCATATAAAATCTTGATTTTCTACAGGGCTGTTTTGAAAAATATTTAGATTCACGAATCATCCCTCCGCATTGTATTGGGAAAATACAAAAGCCCACCCTCATTAGGCGAGCTTTTATTGTTATAATTTTATATTTTATATTAATTGTATGTATAAGAAATACGAGTCAAAAAGTCTACATTTCCTGCTGTTGCCGTAGGCAAAGGTGCTGCATGAAGGGTTACTTGAGCAAAGTTTTCAAGAGCGTTTAGTGTTCCATCATTCGTAGATCCTTTAATTGTTGCTGCAGGTGAGGTTCCACCTGCCTTAATCGTCTTTGTTGTCGTACCACCGATTTTAGTGAACGTTGTTTCAGACATTGTGTCAACTCTGACCTCAATCCACTTATCAAGAACTAATTCCCCTGTATTACCACCAGCATTATCCTTCGTAGTAATACTACATGTGGTCATATCCGAAACGGCTGATGTGCCTCCTCTGTTATTCCAAATGAGGAACGTCTTATCAGAGGAAACACTGCCTGCATCAACTGTTCCAATCGGCCATATTGTCTCCTGTTTTGTATTCGTACTATCCATCCAACTTACAACTGGACTTGGCATAAATATATACCCCCATTACCATATTTTATATTTTTATATCTAGTTGAATTGTTACTCCCTTGATGTTGTTATCCAAGTTTAAAACATTAATCCGAAAATAATCGCCTTTCTTGACCACATTATCAAGAATAGGTGGACTCAATCCTATATTTGAATTCACATCTAGAACAAAATTATTTTTTAGGACACTTTTCCAATCAGCATTGTTTAAAAATCCGTTCTCGTCTACCTTTTCAATCTGTAATTCCAATGGTGAGTTCGTCCCTGCTTGAACACAGAATCCACTTACTTTATGTAGGACTCCGTCAAATGGAAATTGTATGACATAGTTTTGAATCCCTGTCTTCAATATCATAGGCATGACAAAAGCAATGGTTCGAACGGTAAAATTCTTGTAGTTTTCCTTATCCAACAAACCAGTAGATGTATCTGATGCAACTGGAATTGAACCAATGGAATTTCCAAGAAACACCCATGTTCCAGTAACCACACCATCATATCGATAAACATCACCAGTATCATTGATAGTTACTCTCCAACCGTTTTCAGGAACAGGATAAGTAGTAGTTAAATCATCGTAGGTAGGTACTGATCCTTTGTAAATCATAATCGTACTAGCCGCGGCATCCAACGCTTCATTTTTTGCTTGTATAGCCTCATTAGTAGCAAGATTAGCATTATTCGTAGCTGAGTTTGCCGAATTTGTTGCGTTGATTGCTTGAGTAGTGACTACCCTTAAATCCTCAATAAGATATTCTGTATCCCTGATGTTCTGAAACATCTCATTAATAATATCCTGTAAATTCTTCTCAGCATATGGTGCATCTTTATTATAAGAATAGATACGTGATGCTGGATAAAGAATCTGTCCTCTTCCTTTATACTGCGGAAATAGTGTTTTGAACTCTTGTGAAGGGTGAAACTGCACAATACCGTTTGAATAATTAACAAGGAACTCATGAGGCTGCAGCTCTTTCCTACGTTCATATGTGAGTTTGTCTATTTCGGTAAGTCCTGCAATGGTTACCTTAAACTGGTCTGAAGGAATCTCCGACAATACAATCATATTATTGATTACTTTCAATGAGTCAGATTTATCTAGGAAAGGATCATCGGGGGTACCCTTTCGCCAAACGATAAGTACAGGATCATTATATTGTACATATTGTTGAATCAAGTTTTCACCTCCTTACTCATTCTTTTTATTGCACTCTTCACATTCGCCTTCAGGTAAGGAGGAAGGAATTGCTGAATCAAATAGTAAATTAAAATCTGGAAGTCTCATTAAAAGCTCTTCACGGTTTCGATTTACTGTAATTCGTAAGTACTCTTTATTGTCAGAATGAAACTCTTTCATAACAACAATTTCTGCATCTCCGTGAAAACTTCTAACCATGGACATGTGAGGTTCATTTTGAAGTCTTTGGAGTAAATACTGAATTTCTTGATTAAGATTATCATTTTTTATTTCCAAATCATGAGTAATGGTCGTTAAGTGTTCTAAATAATTCAAAAAGTCACCCCCTATGCGATAAGTACTTTTGAAGATCCAGATGTCACCGATCCTGCCCCACTAAAATGTCTAACAGTATCCCCATTGCAAGCAATGGGAGTGCCATTAATATATACATTTCGAGAAGTAGAACTGACACTTCCAGATCCACTACTACCACCTACGGCAGAGTAGCCAGATGGACAAGTAACTCGTTCTGAAGTAGTGCTTCCATTAATAGCAACTCGCGATCCATTAATAAAAACATTACTTGCACCAGAGGAAATTGTTCCACTAACGTCACCAGAATCATAATCATAGCAGGTTGAACAACCATTAAGACCGCAATTACACGAGTATGCTCTTCGGCAATGACGATTCGTCGTAGTTCCTTCAATTGTTGACCCCACTGTAGCTATTTGGTATGACACAATATCACCTCCGATAAAATTCTCATTTCATTGTAAATAAAAAAACCTTAGTTTAGTGAGAAAGCAAATAAAAAAGACCTCACTATTTAAGCGAGATCTTGAGATTTGAGTTAACTGAAGTTTTGGATGGTTCTAAATACTTTAATATCGAATCTTTTTAAGCAGATCTTTAGCATACCAATTAATACCTTTGTGAGATAAAGTTGAATTAGAAAAATCAATATTTTTCAAAGCAATGTCAGCAACTTTTTTGGCAATGCTAAATGACATTTTTTTATCGGAAAACTTTACTAAAGCCTCAGATAGCTGATCTACCAATAAACTTTTGTTTTCTTTTGTTAAGGTACTCATTTATATCCAACTCCTCTCCTGTATCAATTACATATGCTCTGCTTGGTTTTATTATATCACACAATTTTTGGTTATGTATAGATAATTGTTTTGCGCTCGTACTTTTTTTAAAACTTTCAATAACTTCTTCTTTCCCAATTTCTCCATTTTTATACCTTGCTATATCAATGATTGGGTTGCTGTCACTCATAACACCGAAAATATAGTCATAAGAATGTTGTTTGCTGCCATCATCATTTTCAGTTCTATTGTAAAAGACGAATTCAGCAAATTCATCATCATATGCGTTTAAGATTTTATAAGTATATTCGTCTTTACGAGCCATCCATTCTAGTGGGGTAAAGTCAAATTCAACTACTACTGCGATCTTACTATCCTTATTATCCTCAAAAGAAAACATAGAACCGATTTCTGATAACATTTCATTATCCTCTTTTGTTACTCTAAGGAGAGTAGTAATGAACTTTTCAGCCTGAGATTTAATAGGTGTTAAATAAAAACCATAACCAAAATCAAGTTCATGTCCAATATTATATGCTGCTAAAACTCCTTTTTCGCAGATGCCTTTCCACCCTTCCAAAGTTGTACCGTGATACCATTTATCCTTTTTTAAGTGTTTCATATAACTATCAGACATTTTATTTGCCTCTCTATGGTTTTATATTTGTATGAATAGATGCTTTTAACTCTCTTATATTTTACCATTATACGACAAATGGTAGAATAATCCTATAGAACATGCGTTTCCTCATAGGTAATTGGAAGTGGTGTAGTAATTATCTACTAATAAAACACTAATTTCATTGTAAATAAAAAAGAGCCACCACTAGTAAGTGAGTGTCTCTATAATTCATCCAATTTAAAGAACATGTTCACAAAAGGTCTGTTAATGTTGAGTCGCTTAAATTCGTATTTTTCATAAAAGCTAACAGCTTTAGGCAAAGATTCAATAGTAAGAAAAAGACAACCTGTTGTTTTGGATATATTAATTGCTGTATCTAGAACAGTAAATAGTAGCGTTTCACCGTATCTTTGCTCTCTAAAACGAGAATCTACTCCCAAATAATGAAGCTTTATTGAAGGATAATATTTATATGAGGGCAATTGATAACCATGTTTTTTTCTCTTGGCTTTCCCAATTTGCATCATGTCATTGTGCAAGGTAAAATAGCCTATAAGATTTTTTTTATCTTTGTCGTTAAAAAAAAGTTTTGTGACTGCCAAATTTAGTTTATGAAGCTCTAACGCTTCATTAACCAAAAATTCTTTTACTGTATCTTCATCATCACATTGGAATTTATTAATTAATTCAATATGTTCTTCATTAATATCCTCACCAAAAAGTTCTCGCAAAAACAACTACGTCCTTTTCTCTTTAAATTCCTTCATTTTTTCCCTCATTTTTTCCATGCCAATACTCTCTGTTTTTTCGGAGGAAGAAATGTACTTTTCAAACTGGGCTTTTTCTTTATTGGAATTAAAGAATATTTGGGTTGGTCG
This sequence comes from Paenibacillus vulneris, assembly GCF_039543185.1. Classification (NCBI taxonomy): domain Bacteria; kingdom Bacillati; phylum Bacillota; class Bacilli; order Caryophanales; family Paenibacillaceae; genus Paenibacillus; species Paenibacillus vulneris. The sequence continues at coordinate 12,891 of NZ_BAABJG010000063.1, forward strand.
TATTGGCTTAATAGGAATCACAGTGTTCATCTGTTCTCCTCCTTTTCTAATCTTCTTCTTCTTTTTTTTGCCCATATAACACCTCCAATAAAATCATAGAGGAATTTAATGGGGTTGTAAGTCACTTCATGAAAAATATTTTGTTCAAAGTTGTTTAAAGTTGTCAATCTTTGTCTATACTAAATATACCACTTTTACTTGCTCAAAGTAAATATGCATATATACAATTACCAAGTATTTTAGTTAGTAGAAGTAATATGCACACTAGATATTTTTCTACAGAATATGTTTACGAATCGGATTCTTCCCTTGCATCAATACGATACACTATCAGTGTTATTTTATTCTTTAACCAACATCTACTGATCCAACATCCCATTTTGTTGGATTCGGACAGTAATACCAAGAGATTGTTGGAGCATTTTTTTTGCAATTCTCCATTAGTGATAATAGTTCAAAAAACTCTCTTGGCGTTCCCTCTAACTCAAGATTTTTAATTGTCGCTTTCATTTTTCCCCCCATATGATTGCTTTGGAAAATATAAAAACCACCCATTGTAGTGAGTGGTTTGTTTGTTGATGCTTAGAATGAATATGGTTTTAAACTTCTATAGTCTATAGAGTCTTTTTCTGTATAATCAATCGCCTTCTTATTATCTTTATCTGTGGTCTTTGCATTTACCCTGAAATGACTAATAAGTTCACTCATAAAGAAACTATTCTTGTTAATGACAGCAATATGCAATGGTGTCTTACCTTCATTATTTGTCAACTCTGGATCTACTCCGTTATCCTTAAGAACTTGATATACAGAAAAATTGTTTTCTTTAATTGCTAATATGAGCAATGAATCGCCTGTTGATTCATCTTGAGCATTTACTGAGAGTTCTTTCTTCTCAATTGCCTCTTTAATAAGATCGACATTCAGTTTTCCATCTTTTGAATACTTCAACTTCAAATCCTTAACATAATTCCCTTCACTCACTTGCTTTGGTTCCTCCGATTTCGTTGGTTGCTGTGCTTGAACGATAGTATCCCCCTTCAAGTATTTTTTACCATCGTTAGATAACGATATTGTTTCATCTTGAAATTGCACTTCATATCCAAGCTTGTTGCTAATTTCACGAACAGGCAAGAAGGTACTACCATCAATATTTACAATTTTGCTTTCAATTGTTGTATCTTTACCATTGATTTTCACTTTGAAATCTGAGAATACACCGCTCACTAGATTGCTACTGTCAGCAAATACACCTGTTGTTGCAGATAGAGCAATTCCAAATACGGCTCCAACTGCAAATACACCGATTTTCTTCATATATATTACCTCCGATATAGTAAATTAACTATGAGAATAGACCTACTTACTATATCGGTAGGTAGTTGTTAAAAGTTTACATTAAGCATCAAGATGAATTTCAGACGCTTTTGTGGTATGTTTTCCTGTACATTCAGAATAAATGTCACCAACAATATATTCTTTTTTACCTGATGAACTCCATTCAGTATAAGAACCGTTTGGCATCGTTAGTTTAAATATATTCCCAGCAGGATTAACTTCTAGTTTTAACCCTGAAGCGTGATTGATATTTACTCCTCCAGTAACATTGGCATTTAAATCATTACAGTCAATATTTATTTTTTCTTCTTGTGAAAAAAGATAAAGTCCATCATCCCTATGAACAATGCTTCTCTCTTTGGCATAATTGCTACTATAATATGTGAAATCCCAACTACCATTAGGTTTCTTGATAAATCCTCTAGCACTTAATGGGTTTGTGTTACTATCTCCTTCGCCCATTTCAATAACAGGTGTTGCATCTATGCCTGTATTCTCGAAATACTGTCTCATTTTAACTTTTTCGTCGTACTCGAATTTCATTACTGGCATTCCGGTGTTAGTTGTAGTAATTCCAGATCTTTGTGCATCTTTCCAGAACAATGGATTGCCATCAGGGGCTATTTCCTGAACACCACTGGTACCATCTTTTACTTTACCTGTTATCCATCTAGCCTCATTGCCAATTATTGAGATGTAATTAGACCAATCTTTCTCTGCATTAATTCCGATGGTTTTAAGTCGGTTAGCTGTCAGATTAGCTATGAAACCAACGTCAGATGTTATCATCTGCGAAAGGATATCTTTAGCTGTTAGAGTTCCTAATTTCATATCAAAAGCATCAAAGTCGATAAGGTTCTTGTTCGCATCGATTAGAAGTTTTCCATTTTGACCATTTAAAATCAATCTTTCAGCAATAAGATCAACAGCATGAAGAATCCCATTGGTATCAGCCCAAAAGACATCCCTTCCGTTCCTCTGAATGTACATTCCTTTAAGCGAGTCCATACCAACTTTCGTTACTCCATCACTTCTTGTTACAACTATTCCATTTGACGGATCAATCGTGATGCCATTTGTTAGCTTGCCTTTCATCATATCAATATCAGTATCAAATATTCTTAGCCCTCTAGCCTCAATGACTCCATCACTGCTGCTGACTGAAAACTGATTTATCCAGCTGCCATTCACATTCTTCTGCAGAAGTATCCCGTAGGTTGCATTAAATATGCTTCTGAATTTATTATCAGAACGTTCAACCAATAAGCCATTTTCCACATCCATAGTGACTCGATTGTAGGGAATGCCAAACTGCCACGAACTAAACTTTAAAGCATCTGTAATCTCATTGATAATCCGTTTGGCTTGATCGTAGTAAGTTTGAAACTTCGTCTTAAATTCTTCCCTATCAATAGGTGTTGTTGCAGACATATCAGCAAGTAAAGGATTCACATAATTACCAAGAGCAACAAATGCATTTACAAATGGCGGGATATTAATGTGACTTACTGTTCGATGGTCACGATCCGAATATTCATATTGTTCTGCTTGATATTTGAGTTTCTGGTATTCAGTTTGTATCGTTTCCCATTCTTGCTTGAGTGTAAGTTTTTCCACCGCGGTTAGTTTGCCATCTGTGATTATATTTTCAAACCGACCGATGTTCATATAATTAGTATTTGAATCTAACAACAAATCATCTAGATCATTGACAATGCGTAGTCTTCGAGCAATTAAATCATTGCTATAAAATTGTCCATTAATATCAGCAAAAAATTTCTTTTTCCACTGATTATTCTCGAAACGTTCAATACTAAATCCTTCGGTGGCATTTAGACGAGTCCGTACTTGGTTGTCACTACGAGTGATGACAAGACCATTGAGATTATCAAGGAGAATCCCGTTATTTAGAATTCCACTCATATAATCAATCTTAATACCACGGCCATTAAAGTAACCGTCCATATCTAACCATGCTGTTTTATTCCAACCGGAGCCTTCTTTGCGTTCAATTAAAAAACCCTCATCTCGATCAACTATAACTCGGTTAATAATCGTCGTGTCGCTACAATCAGGGGTAGCAAAACGATTCAATATCATTCCAAACTTATCAGGATTAAGATCATATAGTCCCAATTTCATGACTTCACGTCCACAACGATCTGTAATTGTGGTTCGAGGCCCCTCGGTTAGCCATACTCCGTTTGGATCTCCAATTGTTACACGCTCGCCTAGAATAAGTTTTCCGAGTACCATCTCCGCAATTATTCCATCTGGTGATATTGCGGTCTCAAAGCGTAAACCTCCAGAACGTGTTAATCCTAGAGTGCCATGGGTTGCTCGTAAAAACCTCAATGGGTCATTAGGGTCAATAATCGTGATCCCTTTACGATCAATAGTTACATATTCATTAGAAGCCATGTTGATTTCATTCGTTACTTTATTCCAAAAGTTCTCAAACAGCTGGCTCATTTCACTCGAATCTTTTACCGCTTGACCCCATCGATCTTTGCTCCCATTGACCACAACTGAGGTGTAGTTTGAGTTATAAATGTATTTCTCAAATAACTTGCGATTATCTGTAATATCCTTCACATTAGCAATGGTCAAATTGATATCGAAATTCTCATAATCAAACTCAATCCCAATGATTCTGGCAGTAACTTTGACTCCAATTTTTTCATATTCAATTGTTACTGTGTCACCTAAAACAAGCTTACTCCAGTTATGTTGCTCTTCAATAATACGAAGAAAATCAACCACACTAATATTGATAACTAACTGTGGCTTTTGAAGTTCAATAAATTTCTCTTTGGCATCTTTAAACAGATCGTGTTCATCAATATATTTTTCATCGGAGAATGTTCCTTCAAAAATATAGTCATTAAGTTCGCCAAGTTGCTCAGGAGTAAAGTTGTTTTCAGCAGCCATCATTTGACGCAATGTGCTGATGCTTGTCTCAATTGCATTGATTTGCTTATTGAGTTCTGCAATTTCTGATTTCTTTGCTTGAATTTGTATTTTTTTATTATCAATGCAATACTTTTCGATTAGTACCCCTTCATTATTCGAAGTTGAATATTCCAACTCAGTAATATTAGCAATTTGAATATATATTTCGTTTCCTGTAGAGGAACCGGAAGTTTCAATGGATTCGAAACTAGAAAACTTTGATTTCCCAATGGTTACCCATGCCCCAGAAACAACATTCACAACAATTCCATTTACTTTTACTGTGAGATTATCGGTACTATTCACTTTAATCATTAACACATAAGCATTAAGCGGATTCAGTTTTGTTGTATTCAATACAGGGGAAGCATTATGGTTATATTTATAAAACCACATATTGTTGTCTGCTTGTTGCAAAGTAACAATATTATCTACAGCAGCTTCCTGTTTCAGTAATGTTTTAAGCTCATTATCCTTAGAAGATAGGGTAGATTGCAAAGATTCCTTTTGCTTTAGTAAATTGCCGAACTCATCTTTTTTATTTTCAATAAGTTCACTATAATCAATAAGCGCGTGACACAAAGAATCACTCATGTACTCACTATGATTTATTACATTCCGATTGGAATCACGCTCAAATGGAAACATGAAATAACTGAAGTTTTCAATAAACGGTTGCCCTGTTGGATTCACGTTCTGTATGGATAGACCATCTTTTCCGTACGCCTTTAATCTTGTTACCATCTCATCGGAGTTAGATTCTTTACCAAGTGTCTTCAAATAATGCCCATATGAAAATTTTAGACCTTTATTTACACCAAATAATTCTGGCTTCATCATACTAATGGTTCGACTTGTCGTATTCCATTGAATAACTGCGTTATAGGTTTCTGCAATTTGATACACCGCATCTAGAACATTGGTATCTGGGAAATCAAATTCACGATAAGTCAGTTGGAAGTCGGCATCAATGTAATCTGTAGTCCAGTTGGTTCCACGAAGTACTTCGGTTAGTACCGTTTTGGCATGAGCAGAATCATTATGATAACTTTTTAATAGTCTCGATCTTAATTGATATCCTAATGAAGAAGCTTCAATGCTCATAAAGTCTTTCTCTTCATCCATGTTGTCGTGAATCTTTGTGATGGTGAACCATTCGACCCTTGTTCCCCGAACAACTTTTAATAAATACCGTTCTTTGAACAAATCAGTGTTACGATTTCTTTCAATACTATGATTAAAGTCCAGATCATAGGGTACATCAAATGTGATGTCATTTAACTGCAGGATCATTTCACGATACTTAACGTTATAGGCTTCACTAATCTTTGCAATGATTTCCCGATTAGGTTTTGCCAAAAAAATGTGGGGCTTTATTGGTTTCTTATATGGATCAATTTCTCCTAGATAACTTAGCCTTGGCATTATTTCCACCTCCTATCCTTGTAACAATTTGTGACGGTATCTAAACTGTAATTTTGCATTTCCTTGTACCCGTAATACATTATTTCCAGTAGGGAGTTCGAGGTAATTATTATTAAAATTCTCATATCGATAAACCGCGGCTAGGCTTGTTTCGATCAGTTCACGCTCACCATGAATATAAATGGTCTCTTGATCAATTAGATTTGAAAATTTGAACTCATCATCACCATTTGAAGTATTGATAATGGTAAAGTCGCCATTTCCAACTTTAGTAATCCATATTTCCGGTCGTATTCTGACATCGCCTTCATTTACAAATGAAATCACAGGCTCAAACGAAAACACTACTTCATCTAATGACGGAGTAGTGTTCTTATCATTCGTTTTCAATAAGGCCCGATATTGAATTTTTGCATATTTCAAAGGTGTCTGTGATGTAATATCAGGTATAGTACCTTGGTTAACGCAACCTTTCCAATTCGTCCATGTAACCCCATTATCCAATGAAATTCTTGTTTCAATGGAGACGCTGGTTCCAGCAGGTTCTTTGGCGTTCCACTGAATTGATGTTATTGCCCCGTCCCCATCTAAGTTAAGTGGGAAGGTGGGGGAGGTTCGATAACCTGCTAATGAAGAAAAATATTGCCATGTACTCATTGACTCACCGCTATTCTATTTTCCCAAAAGGCTTGAAGTGGCAAGACGTTCCTTTGGTTTGCCACTTTGTAATTCGATAACCTTTCCAAATTACAGAGCCATCTGATGTAATCCCTCCATCAGTTAACGACCAAGAGGGTTCGGTAGAAGCAGAAACACCTGAAGTTGCACATACATAAAAACGGTTATTATCTACAAAAGGGAACACAATATCGTTTAGTTGATATAGCCGCGATGCTTTCCATGTCTCTCCATTTCTAGTATCGCTAATAATATCTCCAGCAACAGTTGAGAACGAAGGTTCAGTAACTCCGCTCCTTCCTGCCTGTATACATTCATAATAATGACCATTATTGTTCATGGGAAACACATAGTCCCCTACGACATATGTAGTCAATGTTTTCCAAACAGGGGCTGCTTGTCCCTCTCTTGTATTAACCCATCCTACGTAATTCCCTGATTGAGGATTATTGTTCCATACTTTGTTACCTAGTCGATAATAGCCACTAGTGGGAAAATCATGAGCGTAGTTCTCTGCTAAGGTATCTATTTTCTGAAAATTATTAGCTAAATCTTGGATCGTTTGATGAACCTCATCCTCTAAGGAAGGGACTGTTAGTTGCAATTTACTTGTGATTGTAGACAAACCACCTTCACTCCTTTCACACTTGATTCCATGTGGTAATTGGCGAAAAATTGATCCATTTTCGTTTGCGGTCATCCAGCACCAATTGGTTATTATTCATTGTGACTCCGATTAAATCGCCTTTTGAAAAATCTGTATCATTAAACGTATAAGGTTGTTCGTTCCAATCATATATCGGGCTTGT
>NZ_BAABJG010000064.1:0-2349 GCF_039543185.1 Paenibacillus vulneris
TTGTCCTTGTTCGAGCTTCCTGAATCCGTCCATTTTGATAACTGTCTGATGGACAAAAACGTCTTGGCCGTCACTTCCGGCTATAATTCCGTAGCCACGATCATCGCTAAACCACTTTACAGTCCCTTTGTGTGTCATTTTGCATTCCCCCGTTTAATTTTCTTTACGAGCAGCGGCGCCATAAACCGCGCTCTCCCCTCCGTGATGCTACTGCCGAATGTCATCAAATACGTCTCGCCTGACTCCGTATCAAGCAGGTGTACCCGCCTTTTGTAACCGTGATCGTACGGCTCAACCGCTGTCACCACGACCTTGCTCACGTTCGCCATTCTGCACCGCCTCCGATATGAAACGTATCCAATACACGACCGCCGACCGTACCTCTGCCTTCGTAATCCCGTACTTTGTCGTTGGCGCATACGCCTTGCAAATTAGAATCGCGGTCTTCTCAACGAGCCGATAATACTGCACTTTATCCATTTTTTTGACTGTATCGGTGTTAACGTAGCTGGCGATGTACTGCCCGACGGCATCAAGGAACCACTCTTTCACTTCGCTATCGAGTACATAAGTCTGGAATTTTAGTGGCCGACGTGCTCCATAATCAACTTCGTGTTCGTGGGTCATCGTGACGACCTCCGTTTCGCGACCACAAGCCGCAAGTATCGGCAATCAGTTGGCCGATCACGGTAGGGCTTGCACCGCGGATCAGTCTCAGTAGCGAGTGCTTCCATCAGTAGACAAAGCGCGCCGGGCCGATAAAACTCGCAATAGGTCTTAGCGTCTTCTTTCAAGTAAAAACAGTCACCCCTCTATCTGTGGGTATTTAAACATTCAAACTGTATAAACCCCTTATATGAATAAATAAGACGCCCAGAAGCCGCATGATAAGCGTACTTTTTGGCGTCTAAATTCCCACAATTGCTCTTGATTTTCGCATTGATTCGCGGTTTGAATCGCGTTTTGATAATACAGCGCACTGCTCACAATACTTTTGCCTGTTACTTCGTCTAACGATTTTATCCCCGCACCGATCGCACTTCTCCAATGTTTTCTTATCAATCCGCCAATACAGAAGTCCTAAAACGGGTTCACTCGGCAATACCGATCGCTGAAAATAATCACATTGCATCGTTCCAGCTTCAATAAATGGCCGTGCTTGCTCATCTTCACGAAAGAAGTTACAAATCGACTGACCGTTTGGTTCGAGTAAACAAGCGTTATGTCCAATAAAGTTAGCGCACTGCTTACGTACCAATCTTCGGATATCACTATTTACGTTTATAACGAAGCCCCCCGTAATTAAACTCGTCATATGCGCGGACTAACTGCTCTAGTCGATCCGGCGTTAAGTCTAGTTTTTCAATAATCTTGCGTGCAAGCTTTGCCGTCAGCGGTCGCTGTCCTTTTTCAATCTTTGATATATAGGACTCTGATACGCCGGCTAACCTTGCGATATCGTACAGCGACAACCCTCGCATAGAGCGAACTTTATATAGCGATTCTACAGTTAACGGCACCTCAACCCCTCCTGTGTTTGATTGTCTAGTTTTCTTGACTGAACAGTAAAATAAAAAAAAGCCTAGACCGTCTTCGATCTACGCAATTTCTCGGCATTAGCATACGCGCGTGATGCTTCTTTGCCTACATATATAAATGGAAACCACGATGCAAAAATACAGGTACATATGTAAAAAAAAATTAGTGCGCCATCACGACCTCTTTCGGTAAATATATTTTCTTATCTATGTCCACACTCCCGCCTCCCTCCTCAAAACCTTCATAAGATATCTCGCGATTTCGACGCTTATTTCCGTCGTACCATTCCGCATCAGCGTTCTTAACTGGATACTCCTTCACTTGCTCCACACGCTGTTCAGGACGCATAATAAAGTCGGCGAGCACGTCGACAATCGAGCACAATGTTCGCCAGCTCTTTCGGCGCGTCATCGGGTGGCGGTATTTACGGGCTTGGATCTTCCCACGGTCCCAGCCAGCCTCTTCTAATACGGATATTACTGCGTCGGCTATCTGAACGCGCAGTTCTTCGTCTTTAATCCGATAGTTTTCGTCCCAAAATGTATATAGGTTCATGCGCATCCTCCCTAACGTTAACCGCTATAGTATTTTCGGAGTTTAATAGCTAGTCGCTCCTTGACTCGGGACGCCTGCTTTCTATCTCGGAGTCCTAATTCGTCTGCCATCTCTTGAAGTGTTGCATCTGGAGATTCGCACAAGAAATTGAATAGGTGGCGTTCATGATCGCTAAGTGAGGTATCCGCTGCCATCTGCTCGATTATTATGCGAGATATTGCGTCGTCTTCTGCGCTCTGATTTGTACGAGCACGC
>NZ_BAABJG010000065.1:0-867 GCF_039543185.1 Paenibacillus vulneris
ACGTTCGGGAGTGGTTTTGATGGCAAAGAAGGAAGCAATGAATCTCATCCAGTTTCAAAAGGCATTCCAGACGGAAGAAGCATGCCATCGTCATCTTATGAAAATGAAGTGGCCTGAAGGCTTCCGTTGTCCAAAGTGTCAGCATGACAAGGCTTACGAGATCACGACACGTAAGCTGCCACTGTTTGAATGCGTCCGTTGTGGCCATCAAACTACTGTCATTGCAGGTACGATTTTCGAGAAAACGCGTACTGACCTTGTGAAATGGTTCTGGGCCATCTTTCTGATCGCTCACGATAAGCGAGGCGTTTCGGCGACGTATCTATCGGAGGAGCTCGGCATTGCCTATCAGACTGCATGGACGATCCAACATAAAGTGAGAAAGGCCATGGGCGAGCGCGATGCCTCCTATACGCTTGCCGGCATAGTTGAACTTGATGACGCTTTTTTCGGAGCGCCCACGGAGGGCGGGAAACGCGGGCGCGGCACGGAACAAACTCCCGTTCTCGTAGCCCTGTCGTTAGACAAGAAGGGCTGCCCGAAATATCTGAAAATGCAAGTGATTCCTGACGTGAAAGGTACCACGCTGGTGGATTTCGCACAGAAGTATATCGAAGCCGGGTCCACCATTTCCAGCGACAAGTATCGGTCTTACCAGGCACTGTCCAAACAAGGATACCAGCATGAAGCCAAGCTGTTTAACCCTGTTGAAAATCCGGATCATCTCAAGTGGCTTCATACGGTCATTTCCAATGCCAAAGCGTTTATTGGTGGTACGTTCCACGGTCTTGACTCGAAGCATTTACAAGCTTATCTGGATGAGTTTTGCTATCGGTTCAACCGTCGCGAGGTGAAGAGCGAGTTGTT